>JANLTO010000021.1:0-15646 GCA_031362985.1 Lysobacterales bacterium
GTAAGCACCCAGGTGCTCACGGCCGGCGGGCCGCTGGCTTTCCAGCACTATTTCGTACGCAACAAGTGTGCCCCGGTGGTTACAGGCTTTGCATTCTCTGGTTCAGGCAGCGCGAGCATCAACCCGGAAATACTCCACTGGCTGGACCAGCCGGACCTGGCCGGCGTCATCCTCTGCCCTTCCAACCCCTTCGTCAGCATTGATCCCTTGCTTTCACTACCAGGTATGCGCGAGCGGTTGGCAAGATGCAAGGCGCCCGTCATTGCGGTGTCACCCATTGTTGCTGGCGCCTCCATCAAAGGGCCTACCGCCAAGATGATGCATGAACTCTCGCTGGCGGTTTCGGCCACTTCGGTACTGCGGCATTACGCTGATTTTCTCGACGGTTTTATCGTGGATGCGCTGGACGCGGAGCTGCAGGTCGAATTGAATTCATCCGGCATCACTATTGAGGTCGCACAGACGGTGATGCAGACCTTGCCGGACCGGATGCTGCTGGCGCAGGTCTGCGTGGAGTTTATTTCCCGCTTAAGGTGATTGCTCCCGATGTTCAGCCAACCGGTAAAAGCTTGCAGCAGTGTCGTGAAACAAGGCGCTGCGCTCCGCTGCAGAATAGTTTGTGCTAGTCCGTTTGAACGCATTCCACAATACCGTGTAGGAACACGACGCCTTGTCCACCGGAAAATCGCTCTCGAACATGCAGCGGCCGGCGCCGAACAGTTCTATGCAGGCGCGGAAATAAGGCGCCATGGCCGCGGCCAATTCAGCTGAACCGGGCGGCGCCGCTCTCTTGTGCCAGCCAAACCCTGCCGACGTCAGGGTCCGGCCACCGAGCTTTACGCAGACGTTTTCGCAGCGGGCCAGTTCCGTCATGTCCCTGCGCCACGCATTGAACACTTCTTCGCGCTGCCCGGCATAGGGGCCTATGCCCAACGGCCCGGCCATGTGGTTAAGAGCCATGGGCAGCTGCGGGAAGGCTTGTGCCAGTTCGGTGAGCTGCGGAATTTGCGGGTGGAACAGCCAGGCGTCAAAGCTCAGGCCCAGGCCTTGCACGCAGGCCAGTCCCCGGCGGAAGTCCGCGGTCTGCAACAGGTTCCATGCCGGCTTCGTATGGGCGTTGTGCACCTGCTCGCTCGCATCCCAGGCACTGGCATGGCGCACGCCGCGAAAGCGTTTGCTCGCCGCCCTGTGGGCTTCGAGCACAGGCTGCACTGCAGCACCCAGTGACAGGTCCGCAAAACCGACGATGCCGGCCGCTACATTGACCGGCCCTGCCGCAGTCGGGAACATGCCGGCAATGCTGTCAACGAACTCGGTTTCTCCTACCGGCCTGAGTTCAGGCGGACCCTCCGTGCGGTAGAACTGCAGGCACTCCACGAACACGCTGCTGACTACCTTGTGGCCGCGCCCAAAATCCCCACCTGATTCTCCGTCCAGGTCACCGACTAAATCCCCCCCTAAGTCCCCGGCTAAATCTTGGCGGAATTCATCAATCAGATAGCGGTTGTCGAGGTAATCCCACAGATGATGATGGGGGTCACAGATCGGCAGGTCGGGCTCAAGCACTTGCTCCCGGGTTAATTCCAGCCATGCACGGCGATCAGCCATGCTCAGGACGCCGACCGGGGCGGCTTGAACAAGGCTTGAACACGGGTACAGTGACTTGCTCCGACCAGTCCTGGAAAGTTACCTCGACACGCAGGCCGCTGTGCACCTTGTCCACGTCGCAACCCGTCACATTGCTCATCACCACCTGGCTCATCATCACCGGTCCTTCATCCAGCTTGATCAGGGCAATGACGTACGGAGTATCGGCCTCGTAGGCTTCCGAAACCGGCCGCCGCACCACGGTCCAGGTCGCCACGGTGCCGAATCCGCTGGCCTGCTCCCACGCAGGTTCGCGCGCCATGCACCCGGTGCAAAAACTGCGCGGATAAAACTGGTAGTGGCCACAGCTGCCACAATGCTGGATGAGCAACTGGTGTTTGCGGCAGGCATCCCAGTACACCCGGCTGACCGGGGTTGGATGGGGCAGGAATTTTTCCGTGTTCGCTGTCATCAGTCCGCTTCCCTGCCCAGTATCAAGGTGGAGTGGCTGGACATGATCCCGCCCTGGGCATGTACCAAAGCGACCTCTGCCCCTTGCACCTGCCGCTCGCCCGCAGCGTGACGTAATTGCGTCACGGCTTCAGTCAGGGCAAACATGGCGCCCGGGTGCCCGGGATGGCTGTGTGACAACAGCCCGCCATGGGTATTCATGGGCAGCGAGCCTTCCAGTGCGGTCTCACCTGCTGCCACGAAGGCACCTGCCTCGCCCTTGGCGCAAAAGCCAAGATCTTCCAGTTC
Organism: Lysobacterales bacterium; assembly: GCA_031362985.1. Classification (GTDB taxonomy): domain Bacteria; phylum Pseudomonadota; class Gammaproteobacteria; order Xanthomonadales; family SZUA-36; genus SHZL01. The sequence continues at coordinate 2,347 of JANLTO010000021.1, forward strand.
GATCAGCACCACCGGGGTAAAGCAATCATAAATTCCCGCGACGTCAATATCCGCCGGGCCCAACCCGGCCATGCGGAATGCCCGGCTGCCGGAATCGGCAGCGGCTGAAGCAGTCAGGTCGCGTGCCTGGCTGATGTGTTCATGGCTGTGACCTTCTCCGGCGCCCAACAGATACACCGGGCGATGGCGCAAATCTTTGGCCCGACCGGCCGATGTGAGTATGACTGCCGCACCACCATCGGATACCAAAGAGCAGTCCAGCAGGTGCAGCGGGTCGGCAATCATGCGTGAATTGAGCACATCATCGATGCTGATCAGGTCGCGCATTTGTGCAGCGGGATTGCGCGCCGCATGCCGGCGTGCATGCACGGCGACTGCTGCAAACTGCTCGGGTGTTGTGCCATAAGCATCCATGTGGGCGCGGGCGATCAGCGCGTAGTAGGCCGGAACGGTTGGCCCGTAAGGAATTTCGAATTCGCGGTGCCCGGTAGACGACTGCATTTGCATGGCCTGGTCACGGCTCAGCCCGGTGCGCAGGCTGTCGGCGAGACAGATCAGCACCGTGTCGCACACCCCTGCTGCAATGGCGTTCGCCGCATGCAGCAAACTGGAATAGGTCGTGCCCCCGCCGGCACTGGCGCTGACGCAGTAGCGCGGAAAAATCTGCAGGTATTCGGCCAGCACTTCCGCCTGGTACATGTGCGGTTCGGCCATGGAATTGCAGGTAACGAGGCCGTCCACCTCATTCTTGCTCATGCCGGCATCGTCCAGCGCGCGCAGCGCAGCCTCGATGCACAGCTCGGTAGAACTTAGTCCGGGTACCTTACCGACTTCGGTATCGGCTGCCCCGACAATTGCTACTCTGCCACGCAGGTTATCCACATCCACTCCGCTCTACATGCTGCGCCGTGGAAAGCGCACGGTGGCGTCAGCGGGCAGGATCTCCTCGCCCTTCTGGTTCCTGATGAACAACTTGAGCCTGACCCGGCCTTGCCCAGCATCCACTGCAGTCACCGAGCCGCCGGAATACAGGGCATCGCCGATATAGGCAGCCCTGCGGTTACGGTATTCAAGCGATTCCAGTTCGCCATCCTCGCCCAGCCAGTCGGTCACGCACTGGCTCAGCCAGTCGCCCATTTGCGGGCCGGCGATCACGAGGCCAGGGTAGCCTTCCACTTCGGTTGCATAGGGATAGTCAAAATGAATACGGTGTGCATTCCACAGCACGGCGTTGTACATGAACAACTCCACGTTATCCACTTTGAACTCGCGTTGCGGCAGGGCATCACCCGGATGAATGTGCTCGATGCGCGCCATAAAGACTACCGCATGATCCGGGTGGTTATTTCAGTAACAACAGGCACGCCGTCGCCGTTGGCAATCTCTGTAGTAATTTCATAAAAAATCAAAGGGCCCTGCGATCCCTGCTTCTCATAAATGTCCGTCAGGGTGCGCTTCGCTACCAGCACATCACCGGGATAGATACGCTGGTGATACGTGAGCTTGACGCCACCGGCCATGGCACGCTTGAGCGGAAATTCCGGCACCAGGGAGTCAATCCAGACCCCGTCCGGCGTGAGCTTGTCCAGTTCAACGACGTCCCAGAACAGGGAAATATGGAACATGGGCGGGGCTTCATCACCGGCGAGGTACTTCTGCCCGCGTTGGCGTGTGGCCACAGCATACTTGCGAATGTCCCGGCGCGTGACGAGTTCTGTCCTTGGTGGGGAAGACTTACCAATATTTGCCAACAATTCAGGATTTAGCAGGCTGCTCAAAACGGAACATCAAGCGCGAGGTGCCGCACCGCTATTTGCCATTTACCGTCGACTTTCTTCACCAGGTCCCGATACACGCCGCTGGTCATGACATTGATCTTGCCGTGCTCGGACTGGAATGCCACCAGGTTGGACACGACCCTTGCAGAACCTTCCTCAGCCGATTCAAAGTAGATATTGGAGATCACGTGGCGGCGATCTTCGGAGTGTGAATTCATCGAGTCGGTCATCAGCTTCATGATGGCCTCGCGGCCAACAAACGGAGGAATTTCCCCTGCGCCCTTGATCTCCAGCTCAAAGCGGGCATCGGCGGTGAAGCACGGCTCCATCAGCGCAACATTGCGCTGGTCCAGGCCGGAAACGGCCTTGGCAAGCACTTCGTGAATGGCAATGATGTCTATGGGATCCATGGCTTTTCCTGTCAGGTCAAATGATGTGGGCTTATTTGAAATCGGCCATTTCCAGCACACTGGCATGGAACAGCCTGCGGGCCTGTAACAAATCCAGCCGCCCGTCAAAGTATGCGGCCGTGCGCAGGCCAATCAGCAGGGCATACGCAACTTCAGCATGGTCGCTGGCTTCCGCCTGTTTGCACCCTGCCTGCTTGAACAACTCTTCCAGGTAATTCTTGCAAAACAGATCCAGCGCAGACTTTTCGGCATGCAACTGGCGGTCATGCACGGCCACGCCAAAACACTCCAGCATGAATCCGGTCTCTGAATTGGTGATGCCCTTGCCGGCAAAAAACAGGTCCGCAAGGTAGTCCACCTGTTGCATCGGCCTGGCCTTGCGGAAGCTGTTGATACGCTCGATGATTCGTTGCGACACAACGTTGAAATAATGAGCGAGGATGGCGTCCTTGCCGGAAAAGTAATAAAGCAGATGGCTGGCTGTCATTCCCGCCTTGCGCGCAACATCCCGGAGCGTGGTGCTGGAGTAGCCGTTGCGGATGATGCAGTCGTGAAAAGCTTCCAGGATCAATTCCCGCCGGTTATCCCCGCGCGTGCCCGAGCCGGCGTTGGTTTCTTCCTCTTTCAGGTTGGTTGTCATTGTTGTATCGAAACCCTGTTGAGTCTTGGTCAACTCACCAAACGGTGCATTCAAAGCTTACAGGACTCGCCTCCATCAATCACGAAAACACTGCCGGTAACGAAATTGGCGCTGCTTGATGACAGGTAACAAATCAGCGGGCCAATTTCGTGAATTTCCCCCATGCGCCGCGCGGGAATTTTTTTCAGGCGACGCTCAAGCATTTCGGCCGACTCCAGCACTGCCTTTTGTGCATCGGTCACGAACGCGCCGGGTGCAATGGCGTTGACCTGTACGCCCTTGCTGGCCCATTCAGCCGCCAGCGCCTTGGTAAACTGCAGCAAAGCTCCCTTGGACGACGAATACGAAACCAGTCCCGCCTTGCCCAAAATCCCGGAGGTCGAGGCGATATTGATGATTTTGCCCGAGCCCTGCGCAACCATGTACTTTCCGGCGGCGCGCGCCAAGATTGCGGGTGCCGTGATGTTCACAGCCAGCACCCGGTCCCATTCACTGTCATCCTGGTCAAGAAACGCACCGGCGGGAGCAATGCCTGCGTTGTTGACGACCACGTCAAGCCGCCCAAAACGATCAATAGCAATCTGCGGCAAGGCAGCAACGGCCACCCGGTCCTGCATGTCGCAGGTCTGGATGGCCACGAGACCGGGGTGATCCGCCGCAAGTTGCTCAAGTTCTTCGGTCGACCGCGCCACGGCCAGGACGCTCGCGCCCTGCTCCGCCAGCGCTACGGCGGCCGCCCGCCCCAGCCCGCGACTGGCACCCGTGACTATGGCAACCTTGCCTTCAAGTGCGAAGTCGATCACACGATTTCCTCGGTCAACTGCCGGGCAATGCCCAGCCGCAAGACCTCTGAAGCACCTTCATAGATGCGCATGGGCCTTGCCTGCCGATACAGTTTTTCGATTTTTGACCCCCGCATCAACCCCCACCGGCCCATCACCTGTACACAGCGGTCAACGACGCGCGATGCCATCTCGCTGGCCGCCAGCTTAGCCATGGACGAATGATGCAGCGAGGCGGCCGGATCATCGATCGCCATGTACGCTGCGCGATAAGTCAGCAAACGCGCCATTTCGATTTCCGTCCAGCTATCCGCCAGCATTTGAGCAACCGGCCCGAGTCGCGCCAGCGGCCGGCCAAACTGTACCCGGGTGCGGGTGTGGCGCACCGCTTCTTCAAGTGCCGCCTGGGCCAGGCCGACCGCAGCGCCGGCTACCGAAACGCGGAACACGCCCAGTGTTGCCAACACCAGGGACAGGCCGGTGCCTGGCAGGCCCAGGCGGGCTGAATCCGGCAGGAACACGTTATCGAATTGAACCTCGCCCAGTACGTGCGGCGCGATCAGTTCGGGCGACGGCGTAACGGTCACTCCTTTGGTATCCGCCGGCACCAGTAACATGGTAAATCCTGCATCCTCACAGGCAAAAACCAGGTAATACGCGGCAAAGCCCGCGTTGGAAATAAATGATTTTGTGCCATTCAGCCGCAACCCCCCCTCAACCAGGGTCACTTCGGTCTTAATGGACTTGAGATCCGAACCGGCTTCCGGCTCGGTCAGCGCCAGCGCGGCGAGCACTTCGGTGCTGGCAATGCGGGGCAACCACTGCGCTCGTTGTGCCTGCGTCCCCGCGCTGGTAATGGCGTAACTGCCAATTCCCTGTAGAGCAAAGAGTGAGTCAGCATGCGAAGAGGTGGCCATCAGGGCCTCCCGCACCACGCAAATGGCCAGGGGGTCAAGCCGGGCAAACTGCCCGCCGAATTCTGCCGGCACCATCAGTCGCGTCAGTGCACTGTTGCGCAGGGCACTGAGTACACCGGGATGAACCTCGCTCATCTCGTCGGCTACAGCGGCAATGGGTTCTATCGACCGGGCAAATTGCCTCGCCTCCTGCTGTATCTCGAGGTAATTCGCGCCCAGGGAGAAAGGTGCCTGCCCGGGGCTTGCCTGTTCGGGACCAGCCTGTCCAGGGTTTGCCTGTTCGGGAGCATCGGCCGGGGCGGTGTTTTTTTGCTGTTTCATTGAAATCAAACCCCTGCTATTTCTTTGCCCGGCCCTGGAACTGCGGCCGCCGTTTCTCCATGAAAGCAGAAGCACCTTCAATCATGTCAGCGGAGCCTATGGCCTGCACCAGCATGCCGAGGCCACTGAGGTAGTTATCGCGGCACTGGTTCCACCACACGTTAGAGCTGATTTTGGCAATTTCGAGATAACGCGGACTCATGTATAACAACTCCTCCGCCCAGCGCGTGACTTCCGCTTCGAGCTGGTCCGCGGGAACCACTGCATTGATCAATCCCATTGCCAGGGCGTCGTTCGCCTTGTAGCGGCGGCACATGAAGGCAATTTCCTTGGCGCGTTTTTCTCCCACGCTGTGGGACAGGAAGTTCGTTCCGCCCAGTACCGGCGCGCTGCCAACTTTTACACCGGTTTGCCCAAACGTGGCATTTTCGGCCGCAATGGCAAGGTCACAGGCTACTACCAGCTCGTTGCCGCCACCTGCCGCCGCGCCGTTGACCGCAGCAATGACGGGCCGCGGGCTGGTGCGGATCGCTTCATAAACATTCAATGACCCGTAAAACATGCGGCGCAGGGCTTCCGGGTCCGGTTTACTCAAATTGGCCAGGTAACCGCCGGCACAAAATGCCTTGCCCGACCCGGTCAGTACGATCACGCCTGCGTCCGAGGCGTCCTGCACAGCGTCGATCAGTGCCCGGGCCATCTCCGCATCGTACGCGTTCATGCGGTCCGGGCGGTTCAGGCGGATCCAGGCCACTTCACCTCTTCTTTCTACTTCGATGTCCGACATACGTTCCTCGTTTTATCTTTAATTGGCGAGCACAAAAGCTTCCAACAATATACTCGCAGGTGCGAAATCAGTTCCTTCCGGCCGCTTGCTTGACAGTCGGATACATTCTGTGGAAGTATTGAACAAAGTTCAAGTTCTGTTAAGAAAGAAATGATTTTGACCGTCTGGCCCGGCGGGTAACAGGGCTGGAAAATCGGGTGCTGATTCCTACGTCAGAAGCAAGCTAACTCCCTCGGGGACACTCAAATGCAACACCCAGGACACCGCGGATTTATGGAGTTGAAGTCGGCTACCGGTTTGGCTCGAGCGAGTAATCAGCACCAGGACCGGTGCTGCTGGCTAGGCCTTGCTGGTGCGGCCCGGCAGAAACTGCGGGCTGGTTGAAGTCGTGATACACCTGATCCTCGCGTTAATGCGGGGATCAGTTTTTGCAGCTTTGCCTGCGGCCCCTGAATTTAATCTAAAGGATTCAACAAGTTCATGGGCAAGAAGTATTTGTGATCCCTTAGCGGCAAACAACAAACAGCAAGCAGCTAGCGCCAGGGAATAGAGCAAACCAAACAGCAGGAGGAAAACAGATGGGTCAGTGGGACAATAAATTCGAGCGGCACGCGAAGAAGTGGGCGTCGTGGAAAATGCAGGAATATTCCCAGCATGACCGCGTGCTGCCGCGCATCATCGAAGACAAGGCGCGGCAATACCCCGACCATGTCGTGTTTCAGTTCAGGGATTATCCCATCACGTTTGGTGAGCTGAACGAGCGCATTAACCGCACGGCCAACGGTTTCCTTGCGCTGGGTGTGCAGCATGGCGACAAGGTTGCCATCATGCTGCCCAACTGCCCTGAGTTTCTCTATACCTGGTTTGCCCTGAACAAAATCGGCGCTGTCGAAGTGCCGATCAACGTAGCGCTCAAAGGCAATGGACTGGCCTACCAGATGGTGCAGTCCGATTGCGTTGCTTTGGTGGCCGACCTGCAATACCTGGACAGGCTCGACGGCATTGCCGGTGATCTGAAGGCCATTCGGCACATCGTGTTCATGGACAATGACAAGAGCGGGGTCGCCACGCCCGGCTGGGCGGGATTTGACTACCTGACGTTTGTGCAGTTAATGGATCATTCTGCCGAGGCCCCGAAGGTCGTCGTGCACTACAGCGATCTCGCAACCATCCTGTATACCTCCGGCACTACCGGCGTTTCCAAGGGCGTGATGTTCAGCCACCACTACTGGTATGACATCTGGGCGGAATCGGTGAAGTACTCGCGCTATACCAACGACGATGTCCTCTACACCGGCCTGCCCTTTTTCCATGGCAATGCGCAGGGTATTACCGTGGGGCCGGCGATCCTGGCCGATGCCAAGGCAGTCGTGGTGGAGCGGTTCTCGGCCAGCCAGTTGTGGGATGACTGCCGCCGCTGGAACTGCACGGAGGCCAACTATATCGGTGGCATCATTCCCATACTGCTGAAGCAGGATGCCCATGCAGATGATGCCGACAACCCGGTCCGCTTGATGGTAGGCGCCGCTGCACCACAAGACGAATGGCATGAATTCCAGAAACGCTTCAACACCAAGATCCTCGAAGTGTATGGCATGACCGAATGCTACTGCTGCCTGGTCAGCCCGTACGACGAACCGCGCGCCGGGGCCTGTGGCAAGACCATTACGGGCTGGGACGTGCGCATCGTTGACGATGACGACAACCAGTGCCCACCCAACGAGGTGGGTGAGTTCATCGCCCGCTCCAACAAGATGTTTGTTGGCACGACGGGTTATTACAAGAAGCCCGAAGACACGCTGAACCTGTTCTCCAACGGCTGGATTCACACGGGCGATATGGGCCGAATGGACGAGGATGGCTATTTCTTTTTCGCCGACCGCAAGAAACAGGCGATACGCCGCCGCGGCGAGAACATTTCATCCTTTGAAGTCGAGGCCGTGATCAGCGCGCATGACTCCGTTCTGGAATCCTGCGTGGTGGGTGTTCCGTCGGAACTCGGTGAAGAAGAAGTCAAGGCGGTGGTGGTGCTTAAGCCCGGTCATAAAGTGACCGAAGAAGAGCTGATCCGCTGGTGCGAACCGCGCATGGCGTACTTTTCCATACCCCGCTACATCGCCATCAGAAGCAGCTTGCCCAAGACGCCCAGCGAGCGGGTGGAAAAATTCAAGCTCAAGGATGAAGGCATTACTGCGGACTGCTGGGACCGGGAAAAGTCCGGGATCAAGCTACAACGATAATCTCAGGAGTTCAGTCCTATGAGTGACAAGCCCCAGGCAGCCAAACACAGACAAGAGCACGAGCCGAACAGCGAGGCCAAAAGCGTACCAAAAAGCGGAATAACGCGCCGTGATGCACTGCTCGGTGCCGGCGCCGCCACGGTTGCTCTGGGAGTCCTCACTCTGGACTCAGCCAGCGCTGAAGAAGCGCTGCAATGGGACCGTGAAGCGGACATCCTGGTCATTGGCAGCGGCGCTGCTGCAGCGAGTGCCGCCATTACCGCCAACCAGAATGGCGATAGCGTGCTGGTCATCGAAAAAGCTCCCATCACGGGTGGCACCGCAGCCAAATCCGCCGGTGTGCTGTGGATTCCGGACAATTTCACATTGAAAGCCAAGGGCATAGACGACCGCAAGGACGACTGCCTGCGCTACATGGCGCGCTTTTCCTATCCGCAACAGTACAACGGGGCTGATGCCACGCTGGGAATTTCTGCTGCCGAGTACGAGTTACTGTCGGCGTTTTACGACAATGCATCGAAAACCATAGACAGCCTGCGCAACAACGGTGATCTGCAGGTGGGGGAATGGCGCATGTTCGCGCTGGACCGTCCCGCCACGGATTACCTCGACCAGGTGCCGGAAAACAAAGTTCCAACCGGGCGGGCACTGGGCCCGCTGAAAAGCGATGGAACCATGGGCCTGGGCGTAGACCTGATGACGCAACTTCACGCCGGCCTGCAACGCCGGGGCGTGCCGGTACTTACGGCCCACCGCGCGACACGCATTGTAATGAACCCCCAGGGTCGTGCGATCGGCGTGGAATGTGATGCTGCCGGGAAAACTGTGAGATTTCACGCCCGCAAGGCCGTGATATTTGCCACCGGCGGTTACGCCCACAATACTGAATTTGTCGATGCCTACCAGAAGCAAAGCCTCATGGGTGCTTGCGCCATGCCGTGGTCTACCGGAGATTTCATCAACATTGCCGGAGCGGCAGGCGCGCGCATGGGCGACCTGTCCACCGCCTGGCGTTCGCAGATCGTGCTGGAAGAGGCTTTGCAGGCCAGGACGCTCGCGGCTGGCGTGTTCTATCCTCCCGGAGATTCGATGCTGCAGGTCAACCGCTATGGCGTGCGCGCCGTGGACGAGAACCGCAATTACAACGACCGCACGACGGTGCACGGTTATTTCGACGCCACCCAGTCGGAGTTTCCCAACCTGCTGATGTTCATGGTCTATGACCAGCGCAGCGCAGAAGCCTTTGCCGGGGACTACCCGCTTCCGGCAACACCGACTGGCGGCGGCCACGTGCTCACCGGCAACACACTTGCTGAACTGGGCGACCGCATACAAACCCGGCTGGCAGAAATTTCAGCTCATACCGGCGGCTTTTCCCTGTCGCCCGAATTCGTCGCCAACCTGCAGCAGACCATCACGCGCTTCAATGGCTACGCACTGTCGGGCAATGATGAAGAATTTCATCGCGGCAAGTACGGCTACGACAATGAATGGCACCTGGTGTTTTCGCCCATGCGCACCGACACGAAGTGGCCGCCCAACAAAGGACCCACGGTGACGATGTATCCTTTCCGCGATGAGGGTCCGTACTACGCCATCATGCTTGCGGCCGGTGCACTCGATACCTGTGGCGGCCCGGCCATCGATGCCAGCGCGCGCGTGCTGGATACAGCGGGCGAGCCAATTCCAGGGCTGTATGGAGCGGGTAATTGTATCGCCAGCCCGTCCTCACGAGCCTATTACGGCGCCGGCCATACCCTGGGCATGGCCACAACCTTTGGCTTTATAGCGGCCAATGCGGCCCACCTTGAAGCGGTGGACAGTGCCTGATCACCGCAGCCCTGCCCGCATGAAACGGAATTCGATATTGCCTGACCTGTTGCGGGCCGCCCCTTCACGCGGAATGGCTTTGGTCGGCCTGGTTTTGGCCAGCGTTGTCTTACCCGGCCCGCTTCTGGCCGACTCCGCTCCAACCAGCCTTGCCATGGCCACCCTTTCCCAGGATGTGGCACCGATCCTGACCCAGCGCTGCGTCATGTGCCACATTGCCGGAGCAGCACAAGGCGGACTGGACCTCTATACCAATCTTTGGAGCGCAATCGTCAACGTCAAGTCCACGGAGAGTGCGCTCAACCTGGTCGAGCCTGGTGAGCCGGATAAGAGTTACTTATACCTGAAGCTTACCGGGGCTCAGCTCAGCGCTGGCGGGAGTGGTGCGCAGATGCCGTTCCAGGCGGGACAACTCGACGCCGGGCAGTTGGAACTCATCCGCTCCTGGATAGCACAGGGCGCCCCGAATAATTAGTTGAAGCGGAGTAGAACGCCATGGCCGACAACAGCGCCAACAACAATGCCAGCAACGATGATGTCCACAAACTGCTTATTGGCTTGCAAAGCCGCATTGACGAACTGGAAAGCCGGGCTGCTTTACACGACCTCGTAAGCGACTACTGCATCGGGTTCGACACCAGGGACTGGGACCGCTTCATCTCGATCTGGCACAGCGATGCCGTATGGGAAATCGGGCCGCCTTTCGGCACATTCAACGGCCATGATCGCATCCGCAAGGCCGTATACGAAATCCTCTACCCGGTGTGGCGCGAAACCCATCACCTGACATCGAACTTGAGACTAAGCTTCAACGACCCGGATCACGCCCATGGCATCTGCAATGTCGATTGCATGGGCGCGACCATGGACAATGTCGTGCAAATGATCAGCGCAACGTATACCGATGATTTTGAGCGCCGGGATGGTGTATGGAAAATCGCCAAACGCAACGTGGTGATCCACTATTTCAACCCGGTTCCCGGTGCGGTAATGAGCGCCCCCGGAGTTTGAGTTAACCCGGGTTTGACTTACGTCGAATCACTCACCCACGCCGGGGAGTTCAATGCCCCGGCTTCGGCAGTTTGGCATGTCCTCATCGACTGGGCCGCCATCATTGACTGGATGCCCGATGGCTATATCCGGGAACTGCGCATGGATAGCCAATGCCCGGAGCGGGGGCCAGGCGCCATTCGCCATCTCGTGACCGGCAAAGGCGTTACCCTATCCGAGCGACTGGACCACGCAGACGAGGTTAATGGGGTGCTGGAGCTTTCCCTGGTCGGCACACTGCCTTGGGGCTTGCTTTCCTACCGTGCCAGGGGAAAGCTTGACGTCCTGCCGCGAAACATATGCAGCCTCACCTGGAGCAGCACGCTGGAAATGCCGCAGGCGGGAATTGAAGCTGACCAAATCGTGACGCTTCTGCAGAAGTCCTATGCGAAAATGTTTCTTGGCATCAAACGCAGAGTGGAAACATGAATAGAAACATGAGTGGATCCCGGTGAGCACAAGCGCGGTTGAGCGTTCCCGCCCCGGACGCCTCGACGGCAAGGTGGCGCTCATTACCGGCGCCGGGCAAGGCATTGGCGAGGCCATCGCCCGACTGTTTGCCGCTGAAGGCGCCCGCGTGGCCCTCAGTGCACGTTCGGAAGACAAGCTCCTGCGCGTGGCTGATGAGATTGCGCAGGCAGGCGGTATTGCCCATGCCATACCGGCTGACATAGCCTCTGCCGATAGCATCGCGGCCCTGGTCAGCAGCGCGCTGCAGCAGTTCCAGCAGATCAACATCCTGGTCCACAACGCCGGTATCTTTCCCTACCAGCTGCTGGAGGACATGGATGATGACTCCTGGCAGAGTGTCATCAACGTGAACCTCACCGGTGGGTTCCGCCTGCTGAAGGCCTGCCTGCCAGCCATGAAAGCCACCGGCAGCGGACGTATCCTGTTCACCTCGTCGGTGCAGGGCAACCACACCGCTGTGCCGGGGTGCGCACATTACGCAGCATCCAAGGCAGGACTGAATGGCCTCATCCGGGCAGCGGCGTTTGAGCTGGCCCCGTACAAAATTACCGTCAATGGCGTGGAACCCGGCCTGGTGTTAACCAGTGGCGTTGAGCAGGCCCTGTCGGAACGCCGGCGCCAGCGCATGGCGGACTATGTGCCCTTGAAGCGCTGGGGTGAACCCGCTGAAATCGCGCATGCCATGCTGTACCTCGCCAGTGACGAAGCGGCCTACGTCACCGGGCAAACCATCGTAGTGGATGGCGGGGCCTTGCTGCCACAGAACGGCTCCTTCATGGTCTGACGATGCAAGAGAAGCTCACCACACTGGCACAAGCAGCAGCACTCGTTAATGACGGCGACGTGGTCGCATTGCAGAACATGGCCACGCAGGCGGCCCCTATGGCCCTGGTGCGGGAGTTGATCCGGCAGGACAAGCGCAAACTCGGCCTGGTCGTGCTGGTGGGCGGAATGGCGGTCGACTGGCTGGCCGCAACAGGGGTTATCGACAGGCTCATTGGTGCTGCGGTCACGATGGAGCAATTCGGCCTGTGCCAGCAATACCGCCAGGCCGTGGAGCAGGGACGCATCCGGGTGGAGGAACTGTCTGAAACCCTGCTCAATGCCCGCCTCGGCGCCGGTGCAAGGAACCTGCCCTTCCTGATCACGCGCGGCGCCATCGGCACCGACCTGATTTCCCACAACCCGGAAAGCCTGAAAATGCTGGACGATCCGTTTGGCGGATTTCCGGTGCTGGCCTGCCGTGCGCTGGTGCCGGATGTCGCACTGATCCATGCCCACCGCGCCGACTGCTACGGCAACATCCAGTACGAGCCGACCGTGATGTGGCCGGATATCGCCATCATGCCCAAGGCCGCCAAACGCGTGCTCGTGACCGCAGAAGAAATCGTGGATACCGAGGTGCTGCGCCGCCACCCCGAGCGCACCATACTTCCCGGCTTCATGGTGGATGCGGTGGTTGAAGTGCCTTATGGCGCGCATCCGACTTCATTTTTCCCCAATTATGGCTACGACAGCCGGTTTCACGAAGAATGGATAGCGGTTTCCCGCGACGCGGAAAAGGCCGCAGCGTTCATTGACCGCTACGTGCGTGCACCCGCCAGTCAGCAGCAGTACCTCGAGGCCGTCGGTGGCGCTGACGCCATCAGCCGGATTTCACGCTGGGAGGAAGACTGATGCACGACTGGAAAAACAGTCCTCCGGCGGAGGATTACGCCATTGATGAGCTCATGATCACGGTGTTGGCGGATCAGTTCCACGATGGCGAACAAACCACCAATGGCATGGCCTCGTTCATACCGGTAGCGGCGTTCATGCTGGCGCGCATGACCCACGCGCCGGAACTGGTGTGGCTGGCCAGTTCCGGGGGACTGGAACCCAGGCCCCGGCGCATCCCCGCCTCCACGCTGGAAGCGCCGCTGTGGCGCGATTCCATCATGTACCTGGATCAGTACACCGACTTCTGGAATTTCGTGCTGAACGGACGCTGGATCCAGAAGTTCTGTGTTGGAGCCGCCCAGCTCGACCAATACGGCAACGCCAACAACTCGGTGATCGGCAGCGACTACCACGC
>JANLTO010000044.1:0-14642 GCA_031362985.1 Lysobacterales bacterium
TGGCCTATGTGCGGCGAGCCGATTTCTTCTTCGCCTTCTGCAACCAGCACGAGGTTTACCGGTAATTTATTACCCGACGCGTGGATCGCATGCAGCGCTGCCAGGAAGGCTGCTTGCGGCCCTTTCTGGTTCACTGCACCCCGCCCCATGACGGCCTTACCGAGGCCGGGTTTGTCCACAATTGCCGCGTCAAGCGGCGGTGAGGACCATTCTGTGGGGTCGAATTGTTTTACGTCGTACATGAAATACAGGCCAACGGTTTTCGGTGCACCTGAATCCAGTGTAGCGAACACGCCGGGCTTGCCTTCCGTTTCAACCACAATGGCCTGCTGGAAACCGGCGTCCTTCAAGAGTTTGGCCATGTGGTCGGCGCCCTGCGGAAAGTTCAGGTTCTCCGCCGCAATCGATGGCAGCCTGATCCACTCCTGCAAGCGCTTCACGCCCTCATCATGCTGTTGCGCAACTTTGGCTTCGATGGCTGCCATGTCCGCTTGATTCGCGAACGCAGCAGTGCTCGACAAGAGTCCTGCCACGAAGAATAAAGAAATGACTCGTAGGGTTGATCGGTTCATGGGTTTTCCTTCCTCTCTCAAATTTAGGGAAACTCTGAATTATTTAGAGATTCCCAGGCCGTTGTTGGAATGCGATACGGCTAGTGTTCATCGCTCTCGCCTTCGAGGTGAAATTTATGCAGAATGCGATGAAACAATGGCGCCAATATGATGCCGGCTGTACTGATAAACACAACGCCGCTGAACAGTGCATACATGGACGCGAAAAGCTTGGCTGCATCATCGGGCAGCGGATCAACCGGTCCCATACCACTTAATATCATGGATGCATTGAGCACAGCATCAATCCAATCCAGTTTGGCAAAGTAATGATAGCCCAGCACGCCCAAACACAATGCAAATGACATCACGAGCAATGAAAACAACATGAAATTGACCAGGCGCCCCGCGAACACATGCGTTGGCACCAAAGATTCTCGCCTTTTCTCAAACATTGCAACCTCCTGACTGGCTCTCTTGCCTCATGGTGCGGGTGACTTTCCGGCATGGCTTCTCGTTCATCACAGCCTCGCTCATTTTTGCTTCACGCATGGATAATACGGGAATCCACCGGATGCTCAAATCATCCCGCGGCTCGCCAGACATTCCTGCACGGCCCGTTCGGCCTGATCAATCGCCACGTTGGTGAAGGCGGCGGCGCCCGCGTCGGCATTGGCAATGGTGATTCGTCCGAATGGTTGCCGCCCCAGCACGTGCGGCCGCTCGGCATCCGCCATGTCGGGGTCGCCGAGCGTATCGTAGGTATAGGCATAACCGTGTGGCCAGCGATTGATGGTGAGCGCGAGAATGTCGCGCTTGGCGTCGAACCCGCCGGCGCCGAGCATGCGGTTTAATTGACTGCGAGTCTCGAGTTCCAGAGTTTCGAAGGATGTCGCCAACATATCGGCGCGGCCGGCGCGATTCTGCTCCTTCCTCGGCAATCCCGGCTTGTTCCAGTTCTTGAACATCTGCACGATGATCGGCTCATCCGGTGTGCCCACGCTCTCGTAGCCGCCGATTTGCAGGGCGGTATCGAGCTGGACGAAGCTGTAATAGCCATTGGGCGCCTGGATCTCGCGCACGCCCAGTTCCTTCCAGGGTCGCCAGTTCCGCAGCAACACGCTGCTGTACATCATGGGCACTTTCGAGGCGTAGCGCAGCGCCTGACACTGTGCTTCGGGCAGAGTCGGCACGAGGAAGGGCACTATATTGTTAAAGCAGGCCAGCACTACGTTCGCTGCGGTCACCTGCCGCAGCTGACCCTCTTCAACGTACACCACGCGCACGGCGCGCTCAGTGGCACGGTCCGGAACGCCAATGTGTTCCACTCGTACAGCGGTGGCGTTCACGCGAATCCGCACCGGCGATTCCGGCAGATCCAGCGCAGCGTAGTCCAGGGGTGCGAGCACGATGGACTTCTGGTCGTGCACGGCGTCGAAACTCTGGGGCACCAGGCGATTCACCAGCAGTCGTGCAATGCTGGCGTTGCCATCAGGGAAATGGAAATAGTCAGCGTGCACCAGCGGTTCGGCGCTGATGCTCATGCCGGAAAATCCCGCCGCTCCCAGTCGCCAGGCGACGAACGCGGGGCAGGTATCCACGCGCATGTTGTTACGGAAACCCTGGCCGCGAAAATACGCCAGGCTGTCCTCACGCAGCCGCGCATACTGGGTGAGAAAAGTGGCGTAGCTGATGTGCTTGAGCCGCAAGGCCTTTTCCGCAGGGTCGAGGTCCGGCAGATAATCGATGGGCTGAGCATGGATGCGGATGAGATCATCGCGAACAGCCGCGTCGAGTGGCGCCTGCGTGAAGAACTCGTCCCAGGGCTTCTGTTCGTGACCCGCCACCAGGCGATCGGCCCTGAAATCCTCTGCGTTGAAGAAAACCCCTGCACCCAGACCCTTGAATACCTCCGGACGCTCGTAGCGCGCAAAACTCTTTGGGTCCACGCCCAGGTCGGCCAGCAGCGCGTTGGCGGTAAAGCTGTACGGGAATGGCGTCTCGATGCTCATGGTGCCGCCGAACGATAGATAGGTCCGGCCGGCGACGCGGAATTCGTTGCGCTTGGCGTGGCCGCCGAAGTCATCGTGATTGTCGAGAATCAGAATTTTGCGGTCTGTGCCCAGGGCCTTGCGGAAGAAATGCGCGGCGGACAGACCCGAGATGCCGGCGCCGACCACGACGAGGTCGTAGTGCTCGCTGGTATCTGCGGCTTCCAGATTGCCCGCGAAAGCGTTATCACGCACTTGATGGGCTGCTTCGAACGAGCCCGGATACTGGCCGCGCAGACCGCTGCGCAGCGGTGGATAATGCGCAGCGTCTGTCGGAGCGGTGCTGGTTGAGAGAGAAATGCCCGCTGGACTTTTGCCCACTGCACCTTCGTCCGCTGGACTTGGACCAGCACCTGCCCGCCCGGCGCTCAACAATCCCAGCGCTGCCGCAACTCCTCCGACGAAGTCCCGGCGCTTGATGGGCACTTCGAGACCAAGATCTTTACTTTCACTCATGGAA
This sequence comes from Lysobacterales bacterium, assembly GCA_031362985.1. Taxonomy (GTDB): domain Bacteria; phylum Pseudomonadota; class Gammaproteobacteria; order Xanthomonadales; family SZUA-36; genus SHZL01. The sequence continues at coordinate 3,063 of JANLTO010000044.1, forward strand.
CTCATTGTAATTCCTCCCGCAAGAGACTACACGCAAGCCCGATCGGTGTGCCGGTGGGAATGCCGGTGCCGGGCTGAACGACCATCACACAGCGGTTGATGCGAGACACCGTGCAAGCGGATATTCTGCCCGGTAGCATTCAAAGCGCGCTTAGTGGGCCACGCATCGCGTCCGGAGAATTAGCGGAATCCCGGTTTAGTGTAGAGTGCCATTACCAACCGAAGCTTTGCATACCATCAACCTAAAGGAAACCCATGTCCATCTCCCTGTATCAAGCCAGTGTTCCAGTTTTCCGACAAATGCTGTTGGCCCTTGGCGATGTATTGGCCAAAGCGGAAGCGCACATCGAAGTTAAAAAAGTAGACCCCGCTGTGTTGTTGCAGACGCGTCTTGCACTCGACATGTTTCCGCTGGTGCGCCAGGTGCAGATCGCCTGTGATTTCGCCAACAGCGTCACTGCCCGTTTGGCTTCGGTCGAAGTGCCGGCCTATGACGACAGCGAGCAAACCGTTACCGGACTTAAAGCACGCATTGCCCGGACCGTGGCTGTGCTCGACGGCATGACCGAAGCCCAGTTTGCCGGTAGCGAGTCGCTGGAAATTGTCTTGCGCCCCGGAACCCCAAAGGAAAAGAAGCTCAGTGGCCGGGCGTATTTACTGGCCTATGGCCTGCCGCAGTTTTTCTTCCACGTCACTACCGCCTATAACGTGCTGCGCCACAATGGCGTGGAAATCGGCAAGAAAGACTTCATGGGCAGTTATTAGCCACGCCGGGCAGTGGAACAGGCGGAGCCCGTCACGGGTCAGTATCCGGGACGGGAGAAACGCCGGGTGGCACTGGTTGTTTCAGCAGCACGATGATGTCGCCACCATTCAGGGTTCCTTTAAAATCCCTGATTTTCACATAGTCTGTAGCCTGCCGAATTCGCTGTAAGACCTCCGGGGCAAAGGTCTTTAACCATCTGGGCAAGGTGTAGATCAACCACGTCCGCTCATGCAGTGCCTCGATCTGACTCAATTCTGCGACAGAAGTCACCGGTTCGCAGTCAATTCCCAGCATGGTCTTCAGGGCAAAATATACCTGGGCAATGCAAACTACCGCATCGCCAGGAGTGCGATGTTTTTCGATGAATTGAGCCGCAGCAACGTAATCCTGTTTGGGTTGCCACGCCGCCGGGGCCAGGGCCGCGCCTGCCAGGGCTATGAGACTGCCAATGAGCAGTACCCGGCGCCGCGAAAGAAAGGGCAAACACCAGCCTGCAGTAACGAAACCTCCACGCACAGCGAACAGCAACAGAAATCCTGAGGAGGCAAACAGGTATCTGGGGAAAAAATAGTGCACTTGCCAATAAATCAGCACATAGGTCAACACCGCCGGCAAGAGCAACAAGCTGGCAATGGTTTTGCTTTGCCTGAAATAGGACCCGATGCCCGCAAGCAGCACACAGACGACGATCACCACTGCCGGCCATCCGCCAGGGACTGACCGCTGTAAGCCTTGCGCATATTCCTTAAACACCCAGGTCATTTCGGCAAGATCCATGGGGCCTATGTCAACTTCGGCTGCCGTTACAGATTCAGTGGTACCAGTCAAGCCAAGCGCAAATTGATTGGGTTTGCCCCCAAACATCGGGGCATACAGGGCCAGCGCGAATAGTCCCGCCAAAAACAGGGCAAAGACTGCTGGCGCAGCGGTGGCCAGGCGCCCCTTGCGGTCTGGATTGCAGACCAGCGTGAACCAGCAGATGCCATGGGCGAGGATCACAAAAACTGCTGTCAACTGGATCCAGACAGAAATCGCCGCTACCACGGCATAGCCAACAATCAGCCGGGCGGGTGGACTGGCGGTAGCAAGCAAGCGCATAAACAAAATGCTGGCAAGCACCGCCCCGAACAGCAAGCCGGTGTATCCCCGCGCATTTTGCGAATACCAGATAAATTGGTAGTTGAGGGTCATGAACAGGGCGGCAAGAAACGCTTCCTCGCGCCCTGCGACCTGCCGCCCAAGGTAGTAAAGGGCGGGTATCGCAGCCACCGCAAACGCCACCGCGGGCAGGCGTATCACCCAGGCAGATTCTCCCAGCCAATTCACGGCATAGTGTGCAAGAAGCGAATAGAGAACGTGATTGTTTATTGCGCCGGTGTTATGGATGATTTGGGCAGCAGGAGCGCGGACCTGCCAAAACAGAGTTGCCAACTCATCGATCCATAACCCCTGGTTGAGGCCGGGAATCCTCAAGGCAAGGCCGACAATGACCAGTGCGCCCACGAGGAAATAATCCAAACGGGTCCAGCGGGGCGTGGGATCAAAGCCTGCACTCAGCAAAGATGCCATTACATTTCCTGCCGTTGATATCAATCTCACCTCCGTTGCAGCGATGTTGATAGTACCGGCGGTGTAGGGGCGATTGCCATTGGAAAATAGAACCGGGCGGCATGAACTGTCAGAATGCACGGATACAGCTTAGCGAAAACACAACCTGATGCATCCAGCCAGCAACAGCTTCCACGGAACCAAATCGTCACTCGCTGCCGTTGTGCTCATGCTGTTGCTGGCATTCAGTGGTGTTCTTGAACGCACCGACCGCTGGTGGTTCGACAGCCTGCAGGCATTTGGCGCTAGCCGCGCACCCATTCCGGACGGCACCGCGCTGGTGTTGATCGATGAGCAATCGCTGGAGGCCCTCGGCCAAGCACCTTTTGCCATGCGCTGGCCGTGGCCGCGCACCGCGTTTGCGGCACTGCTGGCTGGTTTGCAGGCATCCGGCGCCAAAGGCATTGCGGTCGATCTCGTGTTCTTCGAAAACTCTGCGGCGGCGGAACAGGATGCCTTGCTGGGCGCGGTGGCCGCGGGCCTGAACGGAGTCGTCCTTGCAGCCGTTCCGGATCAACTGTCCGTCGTATGGCCGGAGGAGTTCCGTCAGGCGCATGCGGAGCTGTTTGCCGGGCAGCCCAAGTGGGGTTTCGTCAACTCGAAGCCTGATGCGGACGGCGTGATCAGAACGTATGCTGCCAGCGGATCGCTTGCGGCAGCCGTGCTTGAACCGGGCGTAGTTCCACCGAAAATCGGCGACGCACCCGTGTTGTTGCGTTGGCGTGGGAACCTTGAGCAATTACGCGCACGCGAACTGACGATGCTTCCGGCTGCCCCGTTCGTGGTAGCCGGTTGGGAGATCCTGCAGCAGGCAACACAGGCCAGCCCCGGACTTGCCCCTTTGGAGTTGGCGTCCGCGATTAACGCAGCGCCCGCTCCGGAAGGTGCAATATTTGACCGGGTACACGGCAAGACGGTGTTCGTCGGCGCCAATGCCGCTGCCACGTTTGATGCCATCGCTACGCCGCTGGGCGCCCCCGAGCCGGGTGTGGTGCTGCACTGGAACGCCTACGCGAGCCTGCAGGCAGGTGACTTCCTGGCAGCCTTGCCGCAGTGGCTCAGCTGGGCGGCAGCACTGGCAGTCATTGTGCTGTTGCAGCTGTCCGGCCGCACGGTCGTGGGCCTGGCGCGCCCTGCGGTCACGGCCGCGGTGATCGCGGTGCTGCTACTGGCCGCTAGCGCCGGCCTGTTCTTCACCGGCTTCTGGTTTGCGCCCGGCCTGCCCATGGCGGCAGCAGTGATTGGATTCACCGCGGTGACAGTAGAGAGTTTCCGGGTGGAACGGGCGCGCAAGCAGGAAATCCAGGGATGGTTCGGCGCCTATGTCTCCCCGGCAGTGGTGCGCCGCCTGCTGGCTGACCCCAACGCCATTGCACTCGGCGGCGAAATGCGTGAAGCCACGATTTTATTCTCCGATATTGCGGGATTCACCACCATCAGCGAGCGTCTGACACCCACGCAACTGGTGGGGCTGATCAATCGCTTCCTCGAGGGCCAGACCGAACGCATCCTGGACCACGGCGGCTACCTTGATAAGTACATCGGCGATGCAGTCATGGCAGTATTTGGCAGCCCGGAGGAAATGGAGAATCATGCGCTCAAGGCCTGCCAGGCTGCCCTGGCGTGCCGCATCGCACTCGAGCAACTGAACGATGAGATAGAGGCGCAATTCGGCATGCGCCTGGGCATGCGCACCGGGATCAATACCGGGGATGTGATCGTGGGCAACGTGGGTTCCACGCGCAAGAGAAACTTCACGGTGCTGGGCGATGCGGTGAACCTCGCGTCCCGACTCGAAGGCGCCAACAAGGAAACCGGCACATCCATTCTGCTGGGGCCGCTAACGGCAGCGCAGGTGGTCGGGCGTATGGTGCTGCGACCGGCAGCCCGCCTGCAGGTTAAAGGCAAGACGCAGGCAGTGGAGGTATTCGAACTGCTGGCCGATGGCAACCACGCCGATGATGCGACGCGCGAATTTGTCATCACCTTCACGCATGCATTTCGCGCCTACTGTGAGCGCAAGTTCATCGAAGCTGCTGCAACTTTTTCCCAGGCCCAGGCACTGCGGCCGAACGACGTGCTCAGCGCGTATTACCACGATGATGCGCTAAGACTAAGCAAAATGCGGCCCGATTCAGATTGGCAGGGTGTGCTGAAGCTGGAGACAAAATAAAACCTGCGCCTTACCCGGGTCGGATAATTCTGCGATGCGACCAGCACATTCAGCAAAATCCAGTCGAAGTCCCGCTATGACTGTGAACGAGGCGGTGCCGAGCGGTCTTTGGCGGCAGGAAATTCCACGTCGAGTGCTATGTCATTTTTCTGAAACCAGGGTAGTAAATTGTATCCGGCCCCTTTTTTTACCCCTTTTTTCAGAGTGGGTTAAGCACGCAACTGATGAATCGGCTGGACGGCCAGCCGCATTCCCATAGCCTTGAGAATTGCAGAAAGCGTTTTCAATTCAGGATTCCCCTTCTCGGACAGTGTGCGATAGAGCGTATGTGCATTCACCTCTGCCTGACGCGCTATCTCCTGAACGCCGCCAAACGCCCTGCTGAGACTGCGTAGCGCCAGCATTAGATCGGTTTCGTCACCATCGACCAATACGGAGTTCAGATATTCAGCCGCAAGATCTGGATCGTGGCGGAACATTTCAGCCGTTGCTTCCTCGTGAGTCCGGTGTGCCTCAGCCATTTCGCTTCTCCCAATCTTTCAAAAATCCAACTGCCCGGTCAATATCCCTGCTCTGCGATTTCTTGTCGCCGCCACTGGTGAGTAATATCACCTGATTGCCAACTTGCGCGTAATAGACGCGGCATCCGGCCCCGACATCAATTCGCAACTCCGCGATGCCGTCTCACGGGTCGCGTAACAGTTCGATGGTTGTTCCGGCGCTGCGTTATGTGCTGCGGAATGCCGCTGATATTCAGACGTACGGGGCGGGACATAACCATATTCCGTGTGGACAGTTTTGACCTTCGCCCAAGTCATTGTCGAGTGCTATGTCATTTTTCTGAAACCAGGGTAGTAAATTGTATCCGGCCCCTTTTTTGCTTGGAATACTTGGTCGGGCACGTCGGCGCGAGCGGCAACGCCAGCGCAGCAACGATTTCCAATTTTGGAAAGATAGCCCTGCCGGGATCCAAATGCTGGTTTGGATCTACGCTGCCGATCGCGCTGCGACGTCACCCGGTGCTGGCAGCGGCGGCGAATTTGGCCACAGCGCCGGCTCGGAATTGGGCCGGCCCGTGTTCGGAAACCAGATCGTGAACACCCAGTGTGTGCGGTCGAACGTTTTGCGAGCCCAGCCTTCTCGTTCCCACTCGGCCCCTTGCGATCGCGCCGACTCCAGCGTGCGCAACGCCCCGAAATCCGGGGTCGGGGCAGCGTAGGGCGCGGGGCGCTCCGCGATGGTGACCAGGCTTACCTCGGCCTTCTCATCGTTATACAGGAACCAGAGCGCGGATCGCCCGGCTTCCGCAGCCTGATCGCGAAGGCTAGTCCAGAGCTCGGCGAGCCGATCGCCGGTTTCTGCACTCGTCAATTTCCAGATTTCGGTGCGATACACATGTTGTGCCGAACGTAGTGGTTTGAAATCGTGCGCGCCCAGTATGTGCCAGACACGTGCACTGACGTCGGCGAAATCAGGGCGGTTGAGGATCAATACTCCATCGATCTCGAACTCATTCCCGACCCAATTGTAAAACGCGACGGCCTGTTCATAGGTATCAAGCAGGTAGCGTCCGCCGCTGTACACTGTGCCGGTCTCCGGTTCAATCCGAAGCGGCAGGAGCTTTCGATTGAAGCCCGGTCGCGCCGCCATATACAAGCGATCGCGCTCGATCGTCGTGGGCGCTGCCGACGGCGGCAGGTGATCGGTCAACCGAAAGTCATCGAATACCGCGCCCTTGCAATGGATCGGGCCTGGTTCGTGTTTGAATTCGCTCATCTCAGTTTCTCCCTAGTTGTACGCAAGAAATTAGATACAGGTCGTGCTATGAAGCCTGGTGTGGCGGCGGCGAACCGCTAGCGGCAAAGGGGAATTCAACATTGTGCATCCGCCCCTGCAGGGTGTACTCGGCATGTTGCTGGATCAATTTGGCGACCAGCGCGCTCCAGCCCGTCTGGTGACTGGCGCCCAGGCCCGCGCCGGTGTCGCCGTGGAAATACTCGTAAAACAGGATCAAGTCGCGCCAGTGCGGATCGTTCTGGAATTTCTCGAGACGGCCGTGCACCGGGCGCCGGCCCGACTCATCGCGCGTGAACAAGCCAATCAGCCGCTGCGCCATGTCGCTCGTAATCTGCCACAGGGTAAGCTGCTGGCCAGGATTCGCCGGATCGGGCACGGTGAAGTCGTCACCGAGGAAGTAGTGGTGCTTCTGCAGCGCTTCAATCAGCAGGAAGTTAAGCGGAAACCACACCGGCCCGCGCCAGTTCGAATTGCCGCCAAACATTGCACTGTTCGATTCGCCCGGCTGGTAATCGAGCGCGAAGTGCGCGCCATCGATGTTGAGCTCAAATGGCGCAGCGCCGTGTTCCCTGGAAACCGAGCGCACGCCGCCGGGCCCAAGCAGGCGTTGCGGGTCTAGCATGGGCTGCAGCAGCCGCGCCAGCCGGTGCGAGTCGACCAGTGCGAGACGCATGCGCCGCCCGACACCATGGTGCGTCAGGTCGGCGAGATTGCCCAGCAGCTCGGGGTGGTGTTCGGAGAACCAGCGCAGGCGCGAGGCAAAATCCTTGAAGCCACGAAAGTCCTGCGGGTCGCCCACTGAGATGGCGAACAGCGGCACCAGCCCCGCGATCGAGTAGGCCTCGATGCTGCGGCGCCCGCCATCCGGGAGTTTGAGCACATCAAAGTAGAAGCCCAGCTGCTCATGCCACAGGCCCTCGGCCCTGCCGCCAACACGGTTGATCGCCTCGCCGATGTAGACGAAGTGTTCAAAAAACTTGGTCGCCACGTCTTCATAGGCCGGGTTTTCCTTCGACAGCTCGAGCGCAATGCCGAGCATGTTCAGGCAGTACATTGCCATCCAGCTGGTGCCGTCAGCCTGCTCCAGGTGGCCACCGCCGGGCAGTCCCGCGGTGCGGTCGAAGGCGCCGATGTTGTCCAGCCCGAGAAAGCCGCCCTCAAACAGGTTATTGCCGCCCGCGTCCTTGCGGTTGACCCACCAGGTGAAGTTGATCAGCAGTTTCTGGAAGATACGCTCCAGGAACAAGCGGTCCAGGCGCCCGGTCATCTTCTGCTCGATCTGGCAAATGCGGATGGCGGCCCAGGCGTGCACCGGCGGGTTGACGTCGCCGAAAGCCCATTCGTAGGCCGGGATCTGACCGTTCGGGTGCATGTACCATTCGCGCGTGAGCAGGATCAACTGATCCTTGGCAAAGTCAGGATCAATCAGCGCGAAAGCCACACAGTGGAATGCCATGTCCCAGGCGGCGAACCACGGGTACTCCCATTTGTCGGGCATGGACAGCACGTCCGACGCGTCCAGGTGCAGCCATTGGTGGTTGCGACCCTGGCGGCGCTCACGCGGTGGGGGCGGGCCGGCGTGGTCGCCCTTGAGCCAACGGTGCACCGAGAAGTGATACCACTGCTTGCTCCACAGCAATCCGGCAAAGGCCTGGCGCTGCACGCGGCGCAGGTCGTCGGGCATGTCGAAAGGCGTGACGCGCCGGTAGAACGCATCGGCCTCCTGCTGGCGCTGCTCAAATATTGCGTCAAAAGATTCAGCACCGAGTGCATCTTTAATGTCGCCGCGGTTGGCCAGGCGCAGCCTGACCACCCAGGTCTGGCCGGGCCCGACCTCGGCACGGTAGTGCGGCGCAACCTTGCTGCCTTCCTGCGCCGGGTTCACGGCCTCGCTGCGCCCATGCACCACGGCATCGTCAAAGGCATCCTTGAAGTGGCCCTGGACCGGCAAACCCCATAGCCGGGCAGCATTGCTTTCGTTTTCGGTGAACAGCAGTGCCGCGGCGGGCTCGTGATAAAGCCAGAACGGCGGGTGATCTCCGTGTACCGCCTTCAGCAGCTGTGGTTGCGACGAGTCTTTGCTGATGCAGGGCCGCGCCTTGCCGGGCTTCCATGACCAGTCGTTGCGGAACCACAGCGTGGGCAACAGATGCAAGGTAGCGGTCTCGGGGCCGCGATTGACGGCGCTGATGCGCACCAGCAGGTCGTCGGTATCGGCTTTGGCGTATTCAATGAATACATCGAAATAGCGGTCGTCGTCGAAAATGCCGGTGTCGAGCAGCTCAAACTCTGGCTCGGTGCGGTCGCGGCGGCGGTTCTCCGCTAGCAGTTGGGCATACGGGAATGCCTGCTGGGGATACTTGTACAGGTACTTCATGTAGGCGTGGCTGGGCAGGTTGTCGAGGTAGAAGTAGTACTCCTTCACGTCCTCTCCGTGATTGCCCTGGTGGCCGGTCAGGCCGAACAAGCGCTCCTTCAGTGTTGCATCGGCGCCGTTCCACAGCGTCAGTGCGAAGCACAGCCGCTGATGCTCGTCGCTGATACCGGCTATGCCATCCTCACCCCAGCGGTAGGCACGCGAGCGCGCCTGGTCATAGCTCAAGGCTTCCCAGGCTGTGCCATCGGCACTGTAGTCCTCGCGCACGGTGCCCCATTGACGCTCGCTCAGGTAGGGCCCCCAGCGGCGCCAGTGCTCGCGGTGTTCGCGCGCCGCAGCAAGGCGCAGATCTTCGGCCGTGGCGCCTGTCGGGATTTCACTCTGCGTGTTCACTCACTCCACCGCGGGATCGTGCCAGCCGCCAGGGGGCGCAATGGCCTGTGCCTCTGCCGGGCCCCAAGTACCGGGTGCGTAGGCGTGAACCGTTGTGTTGGCCGCGAGCGCTGGATCGACAACCCGCCACGCTTCCTCGACATAGTCCTCGCGCGCAAACAGCGTTGCATCGCCGTGCATGGCATCGCCCAGAACCCGCTCGTAGGCATCCATCTCGGCCGCGGCCGGACGACGACTGGCCATCATTTCTGCACCCAGCGTGAGGCTCTCGTCCAGTGGCGACAGCACGTTCATGCCCAGCGCGATCTGCACATCGGGGCTGATGCGCATGCGCACGTGGTTGGGCAAGCTGTCGTGCGTGGTGTACACCGAAGGCGAACGCTTGAGCCGTACCAGCACCTCGGTACAGGTCACGGGCAGGTTCTTGCCGGCGCGTACATAGAACGGCACATCCTGCCAGCGCCAGGAGTCGACGTGCAGGCGCAGCGCCACGAAGGTTTCCGTGCGCGAACCGGCAGCGACCCCAGGCTCGGCCTGGTAACCTTCAAACTGGCCACGCACAATGTCAGCGGGGCCGACCGTACGCATGGCCTTCAATACCTTGACCTTCTCCTCGCGGATGGCCTCGCTGTCGGTGCGCACCGGTGGCTCCATCGCAAGGTTGGTGAGCAATTGGAACAGGTGGTTTTGCACCACGTCGCGTGTTGTGCCGATGGCGTCGTAGAAGGCACCGCGCCCCTGCACGCCGAAGTTTTCGGCCATGGTGATCTGTACGCTTTTCACGTGGTGGCGGTTCCAGAACGGTTCCAGAAACGCGTTGGCAAAGCGGAAGTGCAGCATGTTGTGTACCGGCGCCTTGCCAAGGTAATGGTCGATGCGGAAGATGCGCGTCTCGTCAAACGTCTGCAGCAGGGTGCGGTTGAGCGCCAGCGCCGACGGCAGGTCGCGGCCGAAGGGCTTTTCAACGATGACGCGCGCGCCAGTGGTGCAGCCTGAAAGCGCGAGTTGCTCGACCACCGTTGGGAACAGCACCGGCGGGATCGCGAGGTAGTGTGCCGGGTGCTGTGCGCTGCCGAGTTCATGCCGCAACGCGGTGAAGGTCGCAGCGTCGGCATAGTCACCATCCACGTAGCGCAGCAGCGACAGAAGCTTCTGAAACGCCGCCGGGTCGAGACCGCCATGCTGCTCGAGGCTGTCCTGCGCCCGGGCGCGGAACTGATCGAGATTCCAGCCTGCCTTGGCGACGCCGATCACCGGCACGTCGAGATTGCCGCGCTTGATCATGGCCTGCAGGGACGGGAAGATCTTCTTGTAGGCGAGGTCGCCGGTGGCGCCGAAGAAAACCAGCGCGTCAGCGCGGGCGGGAGCAGTCTGGCTCATGCTGGCAGTGCCCCCATGCGGCTGAGGCCGCTCATTCCGGCTTGCATTTGTTGACCCTGTCGCCGCGATAACGCCGAATCAGTGCATTGGTCGAGCTGTCGTGTGCCAGTGCCGGTTCAGCCGCGTCCTGCAACTCGGGGATGATGCGTTGGGCCAGGGCCTTGCCGAGTTCCACACCCCACTGGTCGAAGGAGCCAATGTTCCAGATGGCGCCCTGGGTGAAGGTACTGTGCTCATACAGCGCCACCAGCTTGCCCAGGGCAGCCGGTGTCAGCGCCTCCAGCAGCAATGTATTTGATGGACGATTACCCACGAACACACGGTGCGGCACCAGCCCTTCCGCCGTGCCCTCGGCACGCACCTCAGCGGCGGTCTTGCCAAAAGCCAGCGCCTCAGCCTGGGCAAATACATTGGCCACCAGTATGTCGTGGTGCGGCCCCAAGGGGTTCAGCGACCGGGCAAAGCCGATTAAATCGCAGGGAATCAGCCGCGTGCCCTGGTGGATCAGCTGGTAGAAGGAGTGTTGGCCATTGGTGCCAGGCTCCCCCCAATAAATCGGGCTAGTGTCATAGTCAACCTCAACGCCGGCCAGCGTCACGTGCTTGCCGTTGCTTTCCATGGTCAGCTGTTGCAAATAGGCCGGAAAGCGCTTGAGGTACTGCTCATAGGGCAGCACGGCCACGGTCTGTGCGCCGAAAAAATTGACATAGAGCAGCGTCAGCAAAGCCATCAGCACCGGCACGTTGCGCTCGAAGGGGGCGCTGCGGAAATGTTCATCCATTTCGTGGAAGCCTGCGAGCATCGCATGAAAATGGTCGGGGCCGATGGCCAGCATGGTGGACAAACCTATGGCTGAATCCATGGAATAGCGCCCACCCACCCAGTCCCAGAAACCAAACATATTGTCGGTGGCGATACCGAATTGCGACACCGCGGCAGCATTGGTCGACACGGCGACAAAGTGCCGGGCCACTGCAGCGATATCGCCACCCAATGCGGCCAAGGCCCAGTCGCGCGCAGCGTGCGCATTGGTCATGGTTTCCAGCGTAGTAAAGGTCTTCGACGAAATAATGAACAGGGTTTCGGC
>JANLTO010000122.1:0-35163 GCA_031362985.1 Lysobacterales bacterium
TCTCGGCCTTGCGTGGCTGAGCACAGCAGGCCATACGTTAATCGGCTTGTTCGTGGTGATCAGCGCTGAATACCTGGGTGTCGGGCTGGGTACCGTGGCGCTTTTGGCCTACATGTCCCGCGAGACCAGTCGCGCATTCACCGCTACGCAATTTGCATTGCTTTCCAGTTTCATCGCCATCCCCCGCACTTTTGCCAATGCCAGCACCGGCTTTTTGGTCGAAGCCATGGGCTATACCCACTTCTTCCTGCTGTGCACCGCAGTGGCTGTACCGGGGATGTTGATGCTGCTGAAAGTGGCGCCCTGGGGCAAACCGGGGTCAGAGAACCATTTCCCTGGTAGGCCTTGAACAAGGGCAAACCGGGGTCAGAGAACCATTTCTCTGGTGTGCCTTGAACTAGAGCAACCGCGTCGTCCCGGGAAATGGTTCTCTGACCCCTGCTGTCAGCCGTTCGGTGGTCGGCCTGGTTTGCCTTCCGTCACCCGCCGCTGCAGCGTCGCTTCAATCTGCCTGGCAAATCTTGCTGAACCGAGAACATACCCCCGGTTGGTCTTGCGTCTGATTTCTTCTATGGCGGTGACATCGAGGCTGTTCTGGCACAAGTCCTGATATCTGTCAGCACGATCTTGGGCACTTCTGCCAACAGCAAGGAATACCTCGTGATCTTCGATCAGCGGGTCCGTGCGGACATTCACGTGGTGGCCAAAACTGGACCAGGGATAGTCTCCTGGTGAACCCACGAGGCCTGATCTCACCGGATTGAGCTCTATGTAGCGGTAGCAAGCCAGGAGGTAGCGTTCACTGTCGATCAGGGTAGAACGGTAACGGCCTTCCCAGAGCGAACCGGTGCGCTGGTACTGGTCATTGACATAACGGACGTATTGCCTGCCCAACGACTGCATCATGATGGAACCGCTCCCTGCGTGATTTCCTGTAACCAGCAGGTGAACGTGATTGGTCATCAACACATAGGCGTGAATGCTGCAGTTGGCTTTTTGTCGCGCCAGGTCCAGAAATTGCAGATATGTCCGGTAATCGACGTCAGCAAAAAAGCATGCGCTTCGGTTGACGCCGCGCTGAATGACGTGTTGAGGTATGCCGGGTAAATCGAGCCGCGCCCTTCGTGCCATGTCACCCTCCTGTGCTTCACGAGAAGGATGTCACAGGGTGGACGCGCTGCGTGTAGGATTGTGCCCCGAACCGGGGTCAGTGGAACCGGGGTAGTGGAACCGGGGTAGTGGAACCAGGGTCTGGAACCGGGGTCAGAGAACCATTTCCCGGAAATGCCAAGAGCAAAACAAACGTCGCCCCTGAAAATGGTTCTCTGACCCCGGTTCTGCCGGTTCTGCAATGTCACAAAGATGCGACCTGGACACGCCAAGAAGCTTTGCAAACTGTGCAAGCTTTTGCTCGTCTGCTTCACGCAGACCCGACAGCGCCGCTCCGAGAGTCAGCGGTCCTCCCATCAGGGCTTCAAGGTATTTCGACGCTTCTCGCCCAGTCTTCCGCTTTGTCTTCCTGGTAATCATGTTTGTTGACCTCCTCGACGTAGACCAACTGAATCGCGCCAGCCTGGCGTTTCTCCCTTCAGGACGTGATCGCGGTATCCCGGGATAGCCCGCGCAGCCGCGTCGTCTTGGGAAATGGTTCTCTGACCCCTTCCGCCTCAACGCCCGTATTCACGCCGGTCGCGTGGAATTGATAGTTAGAAGGCACATCAGTGAGCCGCTTGAACTGTAAGTTGCAAACCCAGAGCCTTGGCAACTTTCGCAACGGTAGCAAATGTCGGATTTCCCTCCGGAGAAAATGCTTTGTATATCCCTTCTCGGGTTAAGCCTGTGTCGCGGGCAAGTTGGCTCATATTCTTTGCGCGAGCGATAACACCCAACGCATGAACAATGAATGCAGGATCATCACCCGCTTCCTCGATGCATTCCTGAAGGTACAATCGAATATCTTCGTCAGTTTTCAGATGTTCTGCCGAGTCCCAGCGGGTAGTTTTAATAGCCATATCTCACACCTCTAATTGCCTGGCAATTTCCTTAGCCCTTGCGATATCACCTTGCTGAGAACTTTTATCGCCACCACACAGAAGAATAACGAGTACGGAATCCTGCTGGATGAAGTAAACCCTGTACCCAGGGCCGTAGAAAATTCGCAATTCACTAATGCTCTCTCCAACAGGTGCAACATCGCCAAAATTGCCCATTTCGAGCCTATCGATACGGGCTTGAATGCGGGCCCTGGCTCTTCGATCCTTCAGGCTGTCGAACCATTTTGCGAATAGTGCCGTTTGCCGGACTTCTATCATATGTTAACTATAGTTAACGCAAATAACCATGTCAACTGTGGTTAACGGTTGCAATGAGCAGGGGTTAGGCTTCACCGGGTGCCTGCGGCTCCGAACCGTTCTCTGAAACCCTCGCACGCTTCTCCTATGAAGGCCAAGAGTTGATCATCCGGAACCCGAACAACAGTGATGCCTTGGCGTTGTGCCTCGGAAGCCAGCTCCCGTGCTTCCTGGCCCGCAGGGATGAAAAGTGTCTTCGGTAACTGGTTTTTGTGCGACTTTCCCTGCTTCAGGAGACGCTTGGCTTCCATCTTGGATGGTTCGGCGGCACTCGTCGGCACAGGTTCCGAGCCCAGGATGAAGCAACTGGCTGCGTCCATGAGCGCGAGGTAGTTGAAGTCACCGTCTGATTCGGTGTGGATCGGTTCGTCGTTCAATGTGAACACGATCCAGGCTTCGTTGACTTGAAACTGACTGGGATGAAGCACGAGAGGACCTTGTTGTGAAGCCTGACGCCCAGGTTCAGCGGCGGCCTTGACGGAGTGAAGCGGGGGCAGCGGCGTCCGTTGAAACCTGTTGTTGCGCCGAGACATTATGATCTGTCCAGGGCCTGATCTTGGCCAAGGTTTTGACAAGTACATCCTTGGTCTGAGCCGCGTCGTGGTCCATTTGTAAACCAGTCCAGAAACCATCGGACATAACAAAGAAGCGGGACAGCCTTAGTCCCGTATCGGGTGTAACTCCGCGAGTGCCGGCTACGATCTCCCCAATGCGGCGCTGTGGCACCCCGATTTCCTTTGCCAGACGGTACTGCGTGATGCCCATGGGCTTCAGAAACTCTTCCAGAAGAATCTCGCCAGGGTGTGGATAAGGAATTTTGCGCATGATAATCCTCGGTTAGTGGCAATCCACGATCTCAACGCCTTCGGGCCCGTCTTTTGTCCACCGAAAGCACACGCGAAATTTGTCATTCACGCGAACACTACACTGTCCAGCTCGATCGCCCTTCAGGGTTTCCAGCCTGTTGCCCGGCGGTACGCGGAGGTCGTCAAGTCTGGCAGCGCGGTTCAGTATTGCCAGCTTGCGCATTGCAACTGCTTCGATGTTGACGAAGCGTCGGACCCGTTTGCCACGGAACAAACTCTCAGTATCAGCGCAGGCGAAAGACTTAATCGTCATGACATATACTAACGGGGTGCGTTAGTACTGTAAAGCAATAGTAACAGTCAGTCGTTTTTTGGAACCCAACTACAATTGGGCCACGTTTTCGGGGTGTTGCACGGTAGATTCTGCCTCGCTATTTGACGAGTCAAGCATTTTTCCTACGCCGCAACAGGCACTTGGCCGATGGCGCCGCCGCACCCTGAAGAGCCTGCTCCCGTGCACTATTGCGAATCCGGGGTGTAATGGGTTACGTCGGCGGAAACGTGGGTGTAACAGCTAGCCAGCCTGCAGAGCGGCCATCTCGTTTGCTGGGTGCGCAAATGGTTCTCTGACCCCGCGAAAAGCCGGTACACTCTGAAGGCTCAAAGGCTAATTCAGATCAGATCATGGCAGAGTACATTGCACCGCTGGATACCATTCGTTCGCAGCTGAACCACGTTGCCCGTAGGCACGGTGTTTTTGGGCTGCAAGCCTTCGCCGAAATCACCGATGACCTGGCAGATGCGGTACTCGATGAAGCGGCAAAATTTGCCCAGAAGGTGCTGGCGCCCATCAATCAGCTGGGTGATCGCCAGGGAGCGCACTGCAGCGCCGGCCAGGTTACGGTGCCAAAGGAGTTCAGCGCAGCCTACGGTCAATTCGTCGACAACGGTTGGCCTGCGCTCGGCGGCAATCCGCAATTCGGCGGCCAGGGCTTTCCCGAGGTGGTGGTGGCAGCGGTGTACGAGATGTTCAGCGCGGCAAACATGGCGTTCACCCTGTGCACCAAGCTCACCCAGGGCGGCATCCACGCGTTGCAGTCACATGCCAGTAAGCAATTACAGCAGCGCTACCTTGAACCCCTGATCAGTGGGCGTTTCACCTCATCGATGGATTTGACCGAGCCTTCGGCCGGGTCCGATCTTGGGCGGGTTACCACGATGGCGGTGCCGGCGGGTGACCACTACCTGGTGCGTGGCCGCAAGATCTATATCACCTGGGGTGATCACGACATGGCGGAAAACGTGATCCACCTGGTTTTGGCGCGCACGCCGGGGGCAGCACCGGGTTCACGCGGACTGTCTTTGTTCCTGGTGCCCAAGTTTCTTGAGGTTGGGTCAGGCCAACCCGAACAGCGCAATGATATGCAGGTGCTGTCGATTGAGCACAAGCTGGGCATTCACTGCAGCCCAACCTGTGTGATGAGCTACGGTGACCACGATGGTGCCATCGGCTACCTCGTGGGGACTGAAGGTGCGGGCCTGTCCTGCATGTTCACCATGATGAACCAGATGCGGCTGGGGGTCGGTCTGCAGGGCGTGGGAATTGCGCAGCGGGCCTACCAGGACTCAGTGGATTACGCACGGGAACGGGTGCAGGGGCAGATTCCCGGGCGCGGCGAGGTCCGGATTATTGAGCATGGCGATGTGCGCCGCATGGTTCTGACCTTGCGCGCACTCACCCTGGCTGCGCGGGCCATCGTGCTGGAAACTGCGGCGGGGCTGGACGTCCAGGCGCACGGGGACGATGAAGAAACACGCAAGAAGTACCGGCTCTATGCCGACCTCCTGACACCTGTGGCCAAAGGTTGGTGTACGGAAATCGCCCAGGAAGCGGCGTCTCTCTCGGTGCAGGTCTTTGGCGGCATGGGTTATGTGGAAGAAACCGGCGTCGCCCAGCATATGCGCGACGCTCGTATCCTGACCATCTACGAAGGCACGACGGGCATCCAGGCCCAGGATTTGGTGGGGCGCAAACTGCTCAAGCAGGGTGATGCCGCCCTGCGTGGTGTCATCCGGGAAATACGGGAATTGTCAGCCGGATTGCCCAAGGGAAATGCACTGGAAGCCAGGCGCCTGCTCGCCGGTGCGGATGCGCTGGACAGAACCACTACGTGGGTGCTTGAGCATGCTGCCGATAATCCCAATACCGTAAGCGCCATCGCGTTTAACTACCTGATGCTGACGGGCACTGTTATGGGAGGCTGGCTACTGACGCGCCACGCCGTCGCTGCAGTGGAAAGGGGGGAGAAAGGAGCGGAAAGTTACATGTACACTGCGCGTTTTTATCTCGAGCAGATCATGCCCAGGGCGCAAACCTACGCTGCAGTCGTGGAGACCGGCGGCCTGAGTATTATTGATTTTCCCGAAACGATGTTGTGAAAGTGAAGTGAAGTTCTGAGTAAATTCAGGAAGCTCGGTATTAGCCTCTGACCTCTGTGCCAAACGGCAACAAGGCCAGGCGGGTCATCTTGAGATGCTGCGCGGCCAGCGGCAGGCCGATGATGGTGATAGCAAAAGCCATGGCCATAACCAGGTGAAATACAGCCAGCCCCAGCCCCAGGCCGGGCACGAGTATCCATAAGATGTTCATTATCACCGCCAAAGCGCCGCTGGGCGGATCGTTTTCCCGCACTTCACTACCAAAGGGCGCAACGGCCAATCCTGCCAGCTTGAAACACTGGAAACCAAACGGAATTCCAATGATGGTAATGCACAACAGGATGCCGCCGAAGAAATACGCGAGCACGACCACAAAGCCGCCAAGGACCAGCCAGATGATGTTGAGGAGCAGGTTCATTCGGCAATGATATCAAGATCCGCGATGTTCGTCCGGGTGTCATGGCGTGGCGGTGATATCGAGCGAAGCATCATGCCAATACTCTCCTGGTTATGGTCCGGAATTCAGTCGTAAACCACCGTGTCGATGATCGCCTGCATATCGCGCACGCCCTGTTGGAACGCTTCGACGCTGACGCGCTCGTCATTGCCGTGGATGCGCAGTCCTTCGCTCTCGGGGACGATTATCGGATCGAAACCGTAGCTGGCGATACCGGCATCGCGGGTAAAGTGACTGTCGGTAAAGCCGGTACTAACCGACGGGGTAAGGGTAGCGCCTGCGTATTGTTCGGCGATTACGGTTTGGATCGCCCGGTATAGCTCGGTGTCAGTCAGCGAGACCGCGGGCGTGAAAGCCATGATGACTTCGACTTCAACCCCGGTGCCGTCCAGCAAGTCCCGCACGTCCTGCACCAAAGCCTCGGCCGGGCGGTCGGGTAGCATGCGGCAATCGATTTCTGCCCACGCTTCGGGTGGCACGACGTTGATCTTGTTGGATCCTTCCATACGCGTGATGGTGCAGGTATCACGTGTCAGTGCATGCAGCGCAGGGGAGGCTGCCTGCAGCCTGTCGAGAAATCCGGGCTGCAAAATGGCATCGGCCATGTCCTGATAGGCTGCTGCCCACTCCTCATTGGCATCGGTCGCCATTGCAGTAAACATGGCGTCAACTTCCGGCAGGATGCGTGCCGGGAATTTATGTTCACGCAAGCGGTTTAGTGCCTCGACAATACGTGTCACGGAGCTCTTCGGATTGGGCATCGAACCGTGCCCGGGTGTGTCCACCGCCTTGAGGTGCAGCCACACCGGAACTTTTTGTGTGACCTCGATATTGAATGCGACTATGCCGTCACGTTCGATCCCGCCATCGCCTTCATTGATCAGGATGCCAGCGCCGGCGAATATTTCCGGATGTTCCTGCAGCAGCCAACCGGCGCCATAGTGGCCCCCGGCTTCCTCGTCGGCGGTAGCTACCAGCACCACATCACGGTTGAGCAGCAGACCAGAGCGGTGCAGATTGACGAAAGCAGCGAGTTGCGAAATGCCGGTTCCTTTCATGTCCAGCGCTCCGCGCCCCCACAGGTATCCATCGCGAATTTCTCCGGACAATGGGTCGGTAGTCCAGTATTTCGGGTCGGCCGGCACCACGTCAGTATGCTGTAGCAAGATGAGTGCCGGCTTGTCACCACCCTTGAGCCGCGCCCATAGATTGCCGCGCCCGGGCGCGCTCTCGGCAGATTGCCAGGAGATGCCTTCAGCTGTCAGGATCGCACCCAGAAAATCCACGGCGCGTGACTCGTTACCTGGCGGATTTACTGTGTCGACGCGGAGATAGTCCTGCAGCCAGGTCAGCGCTTCATTTTCGATGGGAGCCGCCTGCTCGGGCTGTGCGTGAAGGGCGGGTGCGACAAGCAGCAAGGCCATGAGGGTAACGCGGTGTACTGGTGGCATGGGACGTCTCATCGGGTTGGGTTCCGGGAATCTAACACGCTTATCCGAACTTCGTTCTGGTTCATTCAGGATCGAATATTTCACCCAGCAGCACGGGTTCGCGCGCCCCGGTAATGAGACCTGTGTTTTGGCGCCGGTTGGCAATGCGTTCTCGCGCCAGCCAGGCAAACAGCAGGCCTTCCACCAGGTCCGGGTCTATGCCCCGGTCGCCTGTGCTGGCCACGGGGATATCTGGCAGCAAACGCTGCAAACGCGTGAGCAAATCCAGGTTATGCACACCGCCGCCGCACACCAGTAGTTCGCTGGCCCGGCTGTGTTTGACCGCTGTTGTCACGGAGCGCGCAGTCAGTTCGCTGAGGGTGGCCTGGATATCCCTGGCGCTAACAGGAACAGTCTGGCCGGCGTTCACCCCGGTTCCCGCGATCCCGTCGCCGGAGCTGCGGTCGTCCTGGTGTTTGTACAGCCAACCAGTGTTGAAGTATTCCACACCGGTGCTTTTGGGTGGCGGCAAGTCGAAATACGGATCAGCCAGCAAGTGTTCCAGCAAGGCAGGGTTGATCTCACCGCCGGCGGCCCACAGCCCGCAATCGTCAAAGTCATTTCCTGTATGTTTCCTGGACCAGGCATCCAGCAGGCAATTCCCCGGACCGGTGTCGTAGCCACTGATCGTTCCATTGGCAGCAAGCACTGAAATATTGCAGATACCACCGATGTTGAGTACAGCGCGCACGCCCGCTGCGGGCATAAGCAAGGCTGCGTGCAGCAAAGGAGCCAAGGGCGCTCCCTGGCCTCCGGCGGCGATATCGGCCTGGCGGAAATTGCCTACGGTCGGAATTCCCGTGAGGTTGGCAATGAGTTGGGGTTTGCCGAGCTGGATGGATTCCGGGTTTTTGCCGGCAGGCCGGTGCCACGCAGTCTGGCCATGGGAGCCAATGGCCACCACATCCTTGGCCTTGACGCCGGCCTGGTCGAGCAGAGCCCAGACCGACAAGGCAAACACTTCGGCCAGGTCTTCAGTAGCCACGGCCATTTCATCCTCGGGAGGCCGGATGCGGCGCTCTATCATTTTGCGCAGCAGGTCCTGCAGTTGCACAGGATAGGCTACACAGTTAGAAGCGATAATCTCAGGCTGATCGCCGTCGAAATGCACCAACACGGTGTCGACACCGTCCCGGCTGGTGCCGGATAACATGCCGACAAAAAATCTGTCTTCACTGCCGTTGCGCATACAAGGATGCCGACTCCAGCCTGCTGAGCTGGGTCAGCATGGGGGCAGATCTGAGCTGGAAATCTGCCAGCAGTTCAGGCCCCAGTGGCTCTACCTTGGGCAGAGGCACGGTGCGTGGGTCCCGATGGACGCCGTCCAGCACGAACTCGTAGTGCAGATGCGGGCCGGTTGCCAGGCCCGTCGAACCAACGTAGCCGATGGTCTGGCCTTGTTTCACTTTCTGGCCTTGCTTCACTGCGCGCTTGGAAAAATGCAGGTACTTGGTCACGATGCTGTTGGAATGCTGGATAAACACGTGGTTGCCGTTCGCAGCCGAGTAAGCAGAGCGAATCACGGTGCCGTCACCAGCCGCATAAACGGGGGTTCCCGGGGGCGCGTAGTAGTCAATGCCGTTGTGTGGACGGATGCGCTTAAGTATCGGGTGCATGCGTTTGGGGTTGAACGCGGAAGTGATATAGGAAAAATTCAGTGGCGCGCGCAGGAATTCCTTGCGCATGTTGCGGCCGTCCGGTGCGTAATAGTCGGCAATCTTTCCGTTGTCATACCAGAGGGCCTGGAAGCGCGCGCCCTGGTTGATGAACGTAGCGGCGAGTATTTTTCCGTCACGCAAGAACTCACCGTCGCGGAAGACTTTTTCGTAAACCAGCATGAACTGGTCACCGTCGCGTATGTCCAGCACGAAATCGATGTCCCAGCCGAAAATGTTGGCCAGATCCAGGATCATCTGGTCGTTGAGACCTGCATCACGGGCAGCCAGGAACAAGGAGGAGTTGATGACGCCCTCGACTTGTGCGATTTCACGGGTGATTTCGCGTTGCTGCATCTCGGCAGACAGGCCACCGCCTTCCCGCCGGACCAGCAGGTAATGTTCCTCATCGATGGGATAACGCATTTCGGACATTTCACCGTCCTGGTCGCGACGAAATTCAAACACGTCGCCGGGCCTGATGCGGGTGAGTTGCTTGGTGTCGTCACTCACGTCCAGGATGTTCTGCAGCAAGGCGATACTGAAACCTTGCTGGCGGAATATCGCATCCAAAGTCTGCCCGGATTGGACTGCCACTTGCTCCCAGTCCTGCGCATCATGCTGCATACTGGCAGGACCGACGGACGTAATGGGTTGCTGCGGTAGATCAAGTTCGATCAGCTGTGAGTAGGAAGGATCCGGTGCATCGTCAGGGGACATGAAAATAGCCGAGACCAAACCGAACATCGTCAGTGTCGCGACAAACAGCGCCAGTTTTTGACGAGTTATCCAGTGCTGCGGCTTAGGCGCCTGTTTGTCTTCCATGTTCACGGTTTTTGTTGTTCCCAGGCGTAGTGAGTGTTGAATTGGGCCGTGCCGGGCTGGCGGCAAGGCCCGCATACCTTATCGGCACCCTTGCTTGCGGTCAAACTTTTCCTGCAAATGTGCCAACTACCCTGATCCGGTAAATATTCAACTGGAGCCGGGACTGACAAACCCATAAAATGCTTTGGATCTGCGCAGAGAATATCCAATGAATGACATTAATCAAGCCTTGGGGTTGTTAACCCGGGGCACAGATGAGATTACCAAGCTGGAGGAACTGGAGGAGCGACTCAAGCTCAAGCGTCCGCTGCGAGTGAAAGTTGGCTTCGACCCGACCGCACCCGATCTCCACCTGGGCCACACCGTAATCATCAACAAGATGCGCCAGTTTCAGGACCTCGGGCATACCGTCATTTTCCTGATTGGCGATTTCACCGGCATGATCGGTGATCCGACCGGCAAGAACATCACGCGCAAACCCCTGACCACGGAGGAGATACAGAAGAACGCGGAAACCTACGCCCAGCAGGTCTACAAGGTGCTGGACCGGGAAAAAACCGAGGTGCGGTTCAATTCGGAATGGTTCAGGGAACTCGGAGCCGATGGCATGATCAAGCTTGCGGCCCAGTACACGGTGGCGCGCATGCTGGAGCGTGATGATTTTGAGAAGCGCTTCCGCGACCAGCAACCCATAGCTATTCACGAGTTTCTTTATCCGCTGTCGCAAGGCTACGATTCAGTGGCTTTGAAATGCGATGTGGAAATGGGCGGTACCGACCAGAAATTCAATCTGCACGTTGGGCGTCACCTGCAGCAGCATCATGGCCAGGCGCCACAGGTCATCATTACGCTGCCTTTGCTGGAAGGCCTGGATGGAGTGCAGAAGATGTCCAAGTCCCTGGGTAACTATGTGGGCATCACCGAGGCCCCGGGGGAGATGTTTGGCAAACTGATGTCCATCTCGGATGAGCTGATGTGGCGTTACTTTGAGCTGCTCAGCTTTCGCAGTAACGAAGAAATTACCGCCCTTAAGCACGAAGCGGCCGACGGGCGCAATCCGCGCGACATCAAGTTCCTGCTGTGCGAGGAAATCGTCGGGCGCTTCCACGACCGCAGCGCTGCAAATGCGGCACGCGAGGAGTTCGTGGCGCGCTTCCAGGGCGGAGCAATGCCGCAGGACATGGAAACCCGGACACTGGATTCCGGCGGCAAGGGAATCGGTATTGCCAACGCCCTAAGCCAGTGCGGGCTTACCTCCAGCAATTCCGAGGCATTCCGCCAGATTGCACAGGGCGGGGTGCGCATAGACGGGGTCAAGGTCAGTGACCGTACGCTCACGTTGCCGGTGGGATTTGCAGGCATATTGCAGGTTGGGAAGCTGAAGTTTTGCAAAGCCACGATTGCATGATTTCCTTGAAACAACTGGAGCCTGCGTGAAGCAACTGGCGGATATTGATTGGGCGAGCTGGAAAGCCAGGGATCTCGCCACGCTGGTGTTCGTGGTAGGCGATGGCGAAATCCTGTTGATCGACAAGAAGACCGGTCTCGGCAAGGGGAAAGTAAATGGCCCTGGCGGTAAGGTCGATCCGGGTGAAACGGCAGAACACTGCGCCGTGCGGGAATGCCAGGAAGAATTGGGCATTACCGTATCCAACCTGGAATTTTGCGGTGAGCACCGCTTCCAGTTCGTTGACGGTTATTCCATACATGTCTGGGTGTATCGCACCCGGGATTATGCCGGTGAACCCGTTGAAACCCGCGAGGCCAAGCCGCTTTGGGTTGCTCTTGACGAGATTCCCTACGAGAAAATGTGGGAAGATGATCGCCTGTGGTTACCCATGGTGTTGCGTGGTGAGCGATTCCAGAGCCGTTGGATTTTCGATGGTGACACCATGCTGGATTACCATATTCAAGCCGATGGCCAGAATGCATCCTGGGCCCAAGCCTGATTCTGGTTTTAACTCTTACTGCATTACCTATGCGGAGTAAACATATGCGCGTTCGTTCTTTGGTTCTTGGTTTGCTGCTCCTGGCACCTGTGCAGCAGGTGGCCGCACAGGAAGTTAATACCGACTTGGCGGCCAGTGCGCGTCTGCTTGCACAAAAATCGCTGATCATTGACACGCATATTGACGTGCCCTACCGCCTGCACGAGGGCTGGGTGGATGTGACGGTCGCAACCCCGGACGGTGATTTCGATTACGAACGGGCAAAACGGGGCGGCCTGGATGTCCTGTTTATGTCGATCTACACGCCCGCTGAACTGGAGGCCGCGGGCGGCAGTTTTCAGTTGGCCAACGAACTCATTGACAGTTCGGAAGCCCTGGTCGGGCGGGCGCCGGACAAGTTCATGCTGGTCCACAATACCACCGACGCGGAAAAAGCCAGGCAAAAGGGCCTGATCGGGCTGGCGCTGGGCATGGAAAACGGCTCGCCGCTCGATCGCAAGCTGGAAAATGTGCAATTTTTCTACAATCGCGGCATTCGCTACATCACGCTGGCGCATTCCTTGAGCAACCACATCTCGGACTCTTCCTATGACCCAAACCGCCCCTGGCATGGCCTGAGCCCGTTTGGTCGTGAAGTAGTGGCAGAAATGAACCGGGTCGGCATCATGGTGGATATTTCCCACGTGTCGGATGAAGCCTTCTTCCAGGTGTTGGAAATTACCAAGGTACCGGTGATCGCCTCGCATTCGTCGGCGCGGTTTTTCACCCCCGGCTTTGAGCGCAATATGAGTGATGAAATGATCAAGGCGCTGGCCGCCAATGGTGGCGTCATTCAGATCAACTTCGCCTCGAGTTTCCTGACGAAAACGGCGAGGGAATGGAGCGATAAGATGCAAGAGGCGCAGAAAGCGTGGCTGGCGGAAACCGGCAATGTCGCGGACAGCGAGGTGGCCAGGGAGTGGGAAAAGACCTACCGGGTGGCTAATCCGTTTCCGTATGCCAGCATCTCAGACCTGGCCGACCATTTTGATCACGTGGTTGAACTGGCAGGCACAGACCACGTCGGCATCGGTTCGGATTTTGAAGGCGTGGGCGACAGTCTGCCGGTCGGAATCAAGGACGTCTCCTTTTACCCGGCGCTGATCGAAGAATTACTGCGGCGCGAATACACCCCGCAACAGCTCGAAGCTATCCTTGGCGGTAACCTGATGCGCGTGTGGCAAGCCGTGGAGCAGGCGGCAGCCAAGCCCTAGCCACGCTCTGGCAAAACCTTGGTCAAACCCGGACCAAGGTCCTAACCCTATTCCTGGCCCGGCAGGTCGGTAGGCCGGTCGATATCGAGCAGTACCCCGTGGTCCTGTACATCAAGCGGGTCAAGCGCATCACTGTGCCGCAGAATAATGCTGCTTGCCCCCTGGTCTCCTTGCAGCGCTTCAAGTTGTGCACGATAGACCTGATGGAAGATCACCGGATGCCCGCGCGACTTCGACTCAGCCAACTGCGGAAACACGATGGGGGCAGTCTTGCTGCTGCGCCGGAAGTGCTGCACCAGGCTGGCAATGGTTTGGCTGCGTATGAACGGCATATCGGCCAGTGCCACCATCACGTCACAAGCCGCAGGCAGCTGCCGAACCGCATCGGCCAATGAACAACCCATCCCGCCTTGAGACCGTGGTGCCCGCACATAGTGAATTGGGGTGGCGGAGCTGCCTTGCGGCCAGCGATCGTTAATCACGTCGTCGGTCCTGACGGCTACATAGACGGCGTCCACCTGCCCTGCCAGGACGGCAAGTGTGGTTTGAATCAGGGAAGTGCCCGCGGGGGTGCTGGCGAAGCGCTTGTCTGAACCAAAGCGCTGACTGGTCCCCGCAGCGAGGACAATGGCCAGTAAGGGAGTAACAATTGGGGTCAGAGTAAAAACTCCTTGGTCACGTTCAGGATCTATGGGCTCGCTCGCGGAGTTTTTACTCTGACCCCAATTGGCGGGCACGCAAACTCCGTTTGCGCGTAATTTCGGCCAGAATGGACAGTGCGATTTCAGCCGGTGTTTTACTGCCGATATGCAGGCCAACAGGTGCATGCAGGGCTCCGAGTTGCTCCTCGGTCACATCCAGTTGGAGCATGCGTTTGCGGCGATTGACAGAGGTCTGCTCCGACCCCATTGCACCAATGTAAAAAGCGTCGGTCGTGAGCGCTTCCATCAGGCCCATGTCGTCAATTCTCGGGTCGTGGGTCAAGGCCAGTATGGCGGTGTGGTCAAGCGACGGTTGCGCCTTGATGACATCATCCGGCATGCCCTGGATCAGCGTTACCCCCTCGATGGCCCATTCTGCAATCAACTCCGCACGGGGATCACACACGATGATTTCATAGTCCAGCTGTGTGGCCATCCGCGCCACTGCTTTGGACACTTCGCTGATGCCGATGAGAAACAGGGTATAGCTCGGCCCCAGGAAATGACGGAATCGTCCCGGCTCGTCAATCACGCAATCTGCCTGCATTTGTTTATGCTGCTGCTCAGTGAGCTTCGCACTATTGAGCAGCTGCGTTTGGTAGGGATCGATCACAACCTCGCGAAAAACCGGCTTGCGCGCATCCAGCGACAGCGAGAGTTTGCGGAACTGGTCCAGCATTGTCGCCACAGCCTGTTCCGAGGATTTTCCAACATCCCCGGAGACGCACTCCACGGCTATTTTCAACTGGCCGCCACAGGGCAGGCGCAAGCGCGCTGCTTCCTCAGCGGCAGCACCAAAAATTTCGATGCGGCATTGGCCTGCTTGCGCGCAGTTTGCGCCATGTGCAAAAGCCTGGAGGGTTTTTGCAAGCAAATCCTCCTCGACGCAGCCACCCGACAAAGACCCGGCTTGGGATGCTTGCTCGTCAAAGGCAAACAAGGAGCCCCGTGGACGCGGCGAAGAACCAAAAGTTGATAGTACAGTGCAAAGCCAAACGGTACTTCCGGCTTGCAGGCGTTCAAGCACAAATCCTATGACCTGCTGATCGGCGTTTTTATATGACGACATTTGTGAAATGATAGGGCAACAGACTTCCGCCGAATAGGTGCGGGCAATGAATAACTCCAAACGGTGCGGAAATGAAAACCAAAATCCTTCCGGGTAACCCAGGTTTACTCAAGGGAGCGGTCGCGTGCGTACTGCTTTACGTCTACGGCCTGCAGGGCATTCAGGCTCAGCAGCCATTGCAGCTGCAAAATCCCGGGCAGTTGCAAAATCCGGGGCAGGTGCAGGCACCAGTGCAGGTGCAAAATCCAGGGCAGCCGCAAGACCCGCTGCAGGCACCGCACCCACCGCAATCAACGCGCGATGTCGAAGTGAGTGTTTTGGTTTTTGATATTGATGCAGTTGACAGCGTGGCCGAAAGTTTCGTGGTGAATTTCTACATGGAGCTGCGCTGGCTCGATCCCAGCCTGGCGCATCCCGGGCCCGATTCCACCAGTCGCGAGCTGGAAGACATATGGCATCCGCGAATACAAATACTCAATGAGCAAAGTCTGGTCAGGACATTTTCGGAATCAGCGGAAATCCGCCCGGACGGAGAAGTCATTTATCGCCAGCGGGTGTGGGGGAGCCTGTCGCAGCCGCTGGTCCTGAACGAGTTCCCGTTTGATTCACAAAAACTGAAAATCATCTTGATTGGCACGGAGTTCGGCAGTATCCGTGCCCGCTTCATAATTTCCCCGCACTCGGACGTTGCGGATCACCTGACTATCCCGGACTGGACCGTCACCGATTGGGATTTTTCCGCGGTGGAACTGCCCATCAGCCACAAATCACCACCCATTCCGGGCGTGGAATTTTCACTGGATGTGGAACGTGATTACAGTTTCTTTACCCTCAAGGTCATTTTCCCTTTGATCCTGATCGTGGCCATGTCCTGGTTGGTGTTCTGGATCGATCCCGGCCTTGCATCCACCCAGGTCAGCGTGGCGATAACGGCAATGCTTACCTTGATCGCCTACCGTTTTGCCATCGGCGACATGGTGCCCAAACTCGCCTTCCTGACCAGCCTGGATTACTTTGTGCTGGGTTCCACCATCCTGATTTTCCTCAGCTTGCTGGAAGTGGTCTATACCTCCTACCTGGTTGGCCATGATCAACTCGCCAGGGCGCGCACAATAGATATCACCTGCCGCTGGTTGATGCCTGTGTTATTTGTCGTCATGGTGGTGGAAACGCTGGTGCTGCGCATTGGCATCTGACGGGCTGATTATGGGTTGGTCTCCATCGATGCTGATGACCGTCTGCCGCGCCTGGTTGTGTGCGTGAATGTGTACTTCGGCCAAGGTCAGCAGGGCGCAAAACACACCACTCTTCCTTATTAGGCGTGTACTGTGAACGGCGCTATGATGTGCTCTGACCAAGTCCAGGAGCAGCCGTGTCTATCCCAAGAATTGCGCGCTATGCTGCTATCGGTTTGGGTTTGCTGGCGGGCTCGGCAAATGCATCGTTCCACCAAATGAAGGTAGTGGAGGTCTTCCCCGGCGCGGCAGCCGCGCCAAATGCGCAGTACGTGAACATCCAGATGTACACGGACGGCCAGAAATTTGTCAGTGGGCACCACATCACTGTGTTTGGGCCCACCGGCCTGACCATCCAGACTTTTACTTTCGCTGCCGGCGTGGCCAACGGCATTAATCAGGACAAGATCCTGATCGCGACGCCCGAGGCTGTCGCGTTTTTTGGTCTTTCCGCCGATCTGAGCATGACCGCAGTGATTCCGCCGGCCGGCGGCAAGGTGTGTTTCGATGCCCTGCCGGAAGATTGCGTAGCCTGGGGCAACTACAGCGGTAGCGCGACCGGTGTCGGTACCCCGTTCAATGCGTCCACTGGACTGCAGTTCGGCAAAGCCGCCATACGACGGCTTGACATTGCGCCGGCCCCACCCGGCAGCGATACAGCGCTGGAAGCCCTTGATGACACCGACAACTGCGCAACCGATTTTGTGACCGGAAGTCCGAGTCCGCGCAACAATGCCCGCGTCAACGGCACGATTCCGGGGTCCACCTGCCAGAACAGCATCATCGAAGGCCTGGAAGAGTGCGACGACGGCAATGCCGCCAATGGGGACGGTTGCTCCAGCCTGTGTTTACTCGAACCACCGCCGCCCAATGTAATTTTCATGGATGGGTTCGAGTAGTTCCTCAGGGGTCAAATTGGGGTCAGAGTAAAAACTCCACGAGTGACCCTCTGAAGCCTGATCCAGGCCGAGGAGTTTTTACTCTGACCCCGATTGTCACCGATTGTCATGACCGGCTGGCCGGCGACAGTTCCAGATGCCGCTGGATTCCTTCGACCTCGTCTTCAAGCCGGTGGGTCACGTAGAGCAGGGTGGATTCTGATCCTGCAGCGAATCCACCCAGCAGCCTGAGTACTTTGCGACGGTTGTGATCATCAAGGCCCTGGCAAGGTTCATCGAGGATCAGCAACGGAGGGTGCTTGATCAGGCCCCGGGCAATCAGCAACATCCGCTGCTCGCCGTAGGAAAACTGCTTTAACGGACGGTCTGCGCGGTCTTGCATCCCGAGGTAATTCAGCCATTCATCGGCCAGTTCCCGCTGCATCGCCGAAACCGGGTCGTACACGCCGATGGAATCAAACAGGCCGGAAAGAATACACAGCCGCGCACTGACGGAAACCCGGTAGCCCAGGTGCAGATCCGGGGAAATAATGCCCACTTTCTGCTTGATGTCCCAAACACTTTCCCCGGTTCCTCTTCTGCGCCCGAACAGGCTGATCTCATTGCAGTAAGCTTGCGGGTGGTCGCCGCTGACCAGGTTCAGCAAGGTAGTCTTGCCGACCCCGTTGGGACCGGTGATTTTCCAGTGCTCGCCTTGGTTCACCTGCCAGCAAAGGCCATTGAGGATGACTTTCTCCCCGTAGCGAACCGTGACGTTGTTCATCATCACCAGGGGCGAGTTGCCTGGCACGCGCACGTGGTCCGGAGGTGGTCCGGGAATCGACGCTACGCTGTCCGGGCCGGAATATTTGCGGTCAGAGTAGTCGGGGTCAGAGTAAAAACTCCCGGGGAAATCCATAAGCCCTGACCCCGATCGATGAGTTTTTACTCTGACCCCGAGTATTTGTCCTTCATACTGCAGCCATTCTTCCCGGCTGCCGGCAAAAACCAGCGTGTTAGCGCGGAACACGCCCACATGACTGTGCTCCGGCAATATCTCACTTCTGCGGTTTAACATCATCAACAATGCCTGTCCGGAGCGAATCAGGCCACTAATGAGCTCGCGCATGGCAGCAGCTGCCGCAACATCCAGGCCGTCAAATGGTTCGTCCAGGAGCAACACCGCTGGGCTGGCTAACATGGCGCGGTAGATCAGTGCGCGGCGCATTTCACCGGTTGACAGGGTGCGAATGCCCTGGTCCAGCAAGCCGAAAACTGCATCGTCCGCCGCTAGAGCGAGCAGAGGTTCATGTGGCGACTGCAGGCCCAGGAAGCGGTACAGGGTCGTGCCGGTATCAACCCGTCCGATGAAGTTCGAATCATCCTGCCTGATTTCCTCGGCCATGATCCGTTCCAGGCCTTCAAAGGAAACGCTGCGGACGCTCTTTCCGGCATGCGCTTCAAGCAGATCCATAAAGCGGGTTTTTCCCGAGCCGTTATCGCCAACGAAAACCCAGTTTTCCCCGCGCCTCCAGGTCCAGCTGGTGAGTGATGACGGGGGACGCCACTTGCCGGCGCGGAGAACCTCGCTCTCGAGTTGCAAGACGAAAGCTTCAGTCGCTGGATTTTCGTCAACGACATCGCTGATGGTCGGCTTTCCTGGCATCTGATGGGTCTGGTGGTGGGCTTGCCGGGGCACGCAGCCTATGTGGCTGTGACTGCCGTGACCTGCATTTCCACACGATAGTGTGGTGATGCCAGTTTGGCCTCAACCGTAGCGCGTGCGGGTTTTGCATCGGCTGGAATCCAGCGGCTCCATTCAGTATTCATCGCTGCAAAATCAGCTATGTCCGCAAGATAGATGGTTACGCTGAGCATGTGTGAACGATCCGAACCCAGGGCACCCAGCAGGCGGTCAATTTCCGCCAGCACCTGGCGGGTCTGGTCCTCGACCGGCTTGGAGGTATCGGGTGCTACCTGTCCTGCAAGAAAAATGAAATCACCGGCTATCACGGCCTTGGATAAGTTGGTACCGGGCTCTATTCTGCGGATCTGCATACGTGTGTTCCTCTCGGTGCTCGCGGGGTAATACGCCAATTCTAGCGGATGATGACTACTAGCGGATGATGCATAATCATGTCACCCGACCCTGCCGGTGTAACGGTCAGCCGGAGGGTCCATGTGCAGCCGCGGTGTTAGCGTTCGTCACCGGGATGTCCACCGAGAATGTAGAACACAGTGTAGAACAATGGAGGAAAGCACCATGCCCACGCCAACACCCGCCCCAACGCCCACTCGACGGACGCTCATCTTCGGTGGTCAGGTTCAAACCTGCGATGGCGCCACCGCGGCGCAGCAGGCGCTGGTCCTCGAAGCCGGCCGGATCGTGGCGCTGGGTGAGCGCGACGACATGGTTGCGGCTGCCGGCCCTGATCCAATCCGCGTCGATGTGCAAGGCGCGACCGTGCTGCCGGGCCTGGTCGATACCCATCCGCATGCGATGCACTTCGCCGCGCTCGGCGCCGCGTGCGTGAATCTGGCTGATGCGCGCAACCATGACGATATCATCGCGCGGATCTCCGCGCGCGCGGCACAAACGCCCAAAGGCGAGTGGATCATGTGCACGCCGGTCGGCGAGGCACATTACTTCACGCGGCGTTCCTACCGCAATCTTGAGGAACGGCGGTTGCCAGACCGCCACGTTCTGGACTGCGCGAGCCGCGAGCATCCCATCATGATCCAGGCGTGGGCGCCACGTATCCCGAATGTCGTCGCGTTCAACACGCTGGCCTTGCAGCGACTCGGGTTGTCATGGGTCACGCCGCGCCGGGTCTGCGACGTGTTCATCGAGCGCGACGCGCGCAACGAACTGACCGGCATCCTGTATGGATCGGTGACCAACTATTACACCCATGACCCGTTCTGGCTGCAGATCTGGGGCAAGTTGCCGACCGCG
Source organism: Lysobacterales bacterium (assembly GCA_031362985.1). Lineage (GTDB taxonomy): Bacteria > Pseudomonadota > Gammaproteobacteria > Xanthomonadales > SZUA-36 > SHZL01. Next base: position 20,065 of record JANLTO010000122.1, read on the forward strand.
CCCGATGCGATCTGGCCGGTGGCCGGTCGTTTGGGCATGAGCGAGATGAATCGCCTCGGCGTGACGACGATTTACGAATCGCACATCATGGAGCCGAGCCACGTCGACGCGTACCGCGTGCTGCGCGCCGGGCAGGCGCTGACCTGCCGCGTGAAGACGACCCTTGAAGCCGCACCGCAAGCCTTTGATCCGCACTGCATGCCGACCGAGGCGGACCTGCGCGCACGGCTGGCGTTGACCGCGTCGCTGGCCGACCTGAACGATCCCTGGTTGCGCCACGATGGCATCACCGTCGCCCGCAGCGGCCCGTGCTGGCCGGGATTCCTGAACTGGCATGAGCCGTTCAAGAGTCCATACGGTGAACTCATCCATGGCTACGAGTTCCTGCCAAAGTGGGTGGAGGAAATGGCCGTCGATTACTGCATGGACCAGGGTGTGTGCATGAATATTCTTGCCGCTACCGGTAAGGACCATGACAATTTTCTTCATTCCGCGGCCAAGCACTCCGCTGCCGAAATCCGCAAGCGCGGCTGGATTGTGCAGCACGCGATTTTTGTTAACGATGCGGATGCGCGCGGCTATGCTGCGCTCGACATGCGCGTCACCACGTCGAAGGGATTTCATTGGGGCAAGGGCGATATGTACGTCGACCGCATCGGCCCGCACGTCAAGCCGGACATCGTCCCGCTCAAGCGCTGGCTCGACCACGGCGTAACGGTCGGCTGCGGCACCGACTGGGGTCCGCGCAATGTCTTCGAACAGATCGCGCTGGCCGAAACCTGTGAGTTCAGCGGCAGTGGCTACCGCAACCTGGATGTCTGCCAGGCAGTGACCCGTGCCCAGGCAATTCTCATGTGGACCCGCGATGCGGCGCGCGTCCTCAATTGGCAGGGGATTGGTACCATCGCCACCGGTAATCACGCCGATATCACCATTGTCGACCGCGACCCCTTTACCTGCGATGTGCAGGACCTGCCGGCGACTCAGGTGTTGGCAACCATGGTTGATGGCGCGGTCGTGCATGATGGCGGTGCGCTGAAATTTGCCTAGCGAGCCTGGCGCGGCTCGCTGAAAATATATCGTTAAATGCAAATTAACTTGCATTTAACGGCAGATAACTGTAATTTAATTTGCATGTCAAAACGCACTCCACCCACCCATCCCCAGTCTCGTCGCCAAGTCGCCGCATTAGGCAAACGCCTCCGTGCAGCGCGACTTCGCCGTAAGTTGAGTCAACCGATGCTCGCAGAGAGGGTGGGTGTTAGCGTGCCCACCATCGGAAAACTTGAAGACGGTGACCCTTCCACGAGCATGGCTACCATGCTCCGGGTGCTGACTGTGCTGGGCCTGGCCGCGGACATTGATCTTCTCGCTGCCCAAGACACCCTCGGCCGTAGCCTGCAGGATAATGAGTTGAAACGTGCAAGGGCGAAGGCACCCATCAAAACGGCGTTACCTGCCAAACTACATCTTGGCCAACCGCCGTCACCTGTAAGCGCCACATCGCCTGAAAAGAAAAAGCCATGAACCAGGTTGAAATCAGACTCGACGACCGTTCATTGGGAGCGATGACCCTGGTCGGCCAGCTGAACCACGATCAAAGCAAAACCGGTGAAACTGTGAGGTTCTACTACAGCCAGGGTTGGCTGGACGATGCGGGTCCAATTGCCTCATTTGCCCTGGATCATGAGTTGGTCCTCGCTGCAGGTGCACATTACGCGCAAACCGGCGCAGATCAGCTTGCGGGCATTTTTTTGGATTGCTCTCCTGACCGATGGGGCAAGATGCTGATGGATCGTCGCGAAGCCATTGAGGCACGCGAGGAAAAACGGAAAATACGAACGTTGCGCAGTTGGGATTACCTGGTTGGAGTCAACGATGAATCTCGTATGGGTGCACTTCGTCTGTTTGATGCCGGGGATAAAAAATATGTGGACTCACGCAGTCTGAGCGCACCACCCATAACCGAGCTAAGGGCACTGGAGGAAGCCGCAAGGATGTTGGAGCTTGGCCAAGACGAGGAAATTGACAAGTGGCTCAAGCAGCTTATCGCACCCGGGGCATCGCTGGGTGGCGCCCGTCCCAAAGCCAGCTTCCGTGATACCGATGGCAGCCTGTGGCTGGCCAAGTTTCCGTCCAGTGAGGATCGACGGGACGTGGGTCTATGGGAGTACCTGACGTATCAGCTATCAGTGGATGCGGGTATCGATATGCCCCCAGCGCGTGCGCTAAGACTTTCTTCGCGCGGACACACCTTTGCCGTGCAGCGATTTGACCGAACGCCAACATCCCGTCGCCTGTATGTCTCTGCGATGACTCGATTGGCAAGGAATGAAAGCGAGGGCTCCAGTTATCTGGACATTGTCGGAGCGATCGAGAGCGAGGGGTCAAGCACACACATCAATCTACAACTCACCCAACTATTCCGCCGTGCTCTTTTCAACATCATCATTGGGAATCGCGATGATCATCTACGCAACCACGGGTTCCTTCGTGAAGGCAACGGCTGGGTGCTCACACCGGCTTTTGACGTCAATCCAAACCCGGATAGGGGCGAACACGTACTGACGATTGACGGTAACAATGCCTCACCCGACTCGAGCCTGCTAATGGCAACGGCGGAGTTTTATCGTCTTGCACCGAAAGCTGCGAATAAGGTCGAACTTGAAGTGCGCTATGCAGTGCGCGGATGGGACAAAAAAGCCAAAGAAATGGGGCTGCGAAACAGCGAGATCGAGCTTATGAAAAGTGTCATTAACCCGGAATGCTAATTGGCAAAAGCACTGCTCGTTGGCTTCATTTCGACAAATAGTCTGTTCAGATAATAATGCCGTCTTTGCGCAGTTCCAGGATATCTGTGCCGGAAAATCCCAATGTCGACAGCACGCTGTCACTGTCCTGGCCGTGATGGGGCGGCGGGGTGGGCCGGCCGGGTTGTGTAACGCTGAAACGCGGCGCCGGTGCGTTCTGCATGACACCCGCAATTTCGATCACGGCCTTGCGTGCCTGATGGTGAGCGTGTTCATGAACTTCGGCCAAGGTCAACACGGGCGCGAAACACACATCGCTTCCTTCCATGATGGCACACCACTCGTCACGGGTTTTTTGACGAAATGCTGCGGCCAGTTGACGCCGTAGTTCCGGCCAGGTGTCGGTATTCATGGCCGAATACAGGGAGTGGAAGCCAGCGTCGGCGAACCCGGCATGGGGAATGCCGGTTTTGTCCAATAACAAGCGGAAGAATTGGGGTTCCAGTGAGCCTATGGCCACGAAGCGGCCGTCAGCGGTTTCGTAGGTGTCGTAGAACGGGGCTGCACCAGCCAGCGCATGGCCACCGGGCTGGCCGGAAAACAAACCCATCGCCATAATGCCAAAGGACATTGCCATTTGCGCCAGCGCCCCATCGACCATGGCAGCATCCACCATCTGGCCAACACCGGTGCGCTGTGCTTGCAGCAGCGCGCACACCATGCCGAACGCCAGCAGCATGCCGCCGCCACCAAAGTCTCCCACCAGGTTCAGTGGCGGCACCGGTTTGCCACCGGCAAGTCCGATGGCGTGCAGTGCACCGGAAAGGGCAATGTAATTGATGTCATGGCCGGCCACACGGGCCAGTGGTCCGTCCTGCCCCCAGCCGGTGATGCGCCCATAGACCAGTCTGGCATTGCGCTGCAGGCACACTTCCGGGCCGAAGCCCAGGCGTTCAGCGACACCGGGCCGAAAGCCCTCAAACAGTGCATCAGCCTGGTCAGCGAGGCGCAACAGAACCTCTACCCCGCGTGGATTTTTCAGGTCGAGTGCAATGGATTTACGGCTGCGCGAAAGCGGGTCCGTAGGGGCGGGTGAATCCGGCCGGGCACTACTGCGGTCCACGCGTATGACCTCGGCGCCCATGTCAGCCAGCATCATGCCGCAGAACGGCCCTGGTCCCAGTCCCGTAATTTCAATAATACGAAATCCACTTAACGGGCCCAAAGTGCAGTCCTCCCCTAAAAGATCAACTTGCAGCCATCAGCTACCAATCAGTTTCCGCCCATCAACTTACGTTCATCCAGGCCGATGCTGCGTGCAATAATTTCTTTCATGATTTCGGTGCTGCCGGCGTAAATGCGCGACACGCGGGCATCGGTGAACATGTGTGAAATCCGGTACTCGCTCATGTAACCGGCGCCGCCGTGCAATTGCACGCATTCATCCATCACTTTTGATTCAACCTCGGTGGCGTGGAATTTCGCCTCGGCGGCAAGCTCCGCCGTGAGTTGGCCGGCGTTGTGCAACAGTACGCATTGATCCATGAAGGTCTGGGTGACATCCAGCGCAGTGCGCATCTCGGCCATCTTGAAGCGGCTATTCTGGAAAGCGCCTATCGGCCGCCCAAAGGCCTTGCGCTCAAGGATGTAGTCCAGTGTGATATCAAATGCCACCTGCGCATGCGTGATGGCCTGGCAGGCGCTGATCAGCCGCTCCTCGGCGAGGAAATGCATGAGCTGGTAAAAACCCCGCTCGGGATCGCCGAGCACGTTTTCCGCCGGTATGCGCACGTTCTCAAAAAACAGTTCTGCCGTGTCCTGGGTTTTCAGCCCCATCTTGCTCAGGTTACGGCCACGGCTGAATCCCGGCATGCCTTCCTCGACCACGAACAGGCCCAGGCCATGGGGCTTGCCCGGCACGGAACGGGCTGCGACCACGAAGGCTCCGCCATTGATGCCGTTGGAAATATAGGTCTTGGAACCATTGATGATCCAGTCGTCGCCATCGCGGTTGGCACGGCTCTTGATACCTGCAATATCGCTGCCGGCGGACGGTTCGGACATGGCCACGCCAAGTATGGTCTCGCCGCTGATTATTTTTGGCAGCAAACGTTGCTTAAGTGCTTCGCTGCCCAGCATGCCAATGTAGGGGCCGACCAGGCGGCTGTGCAGACTCAGGAACAGCCCGATGTCGCCGTGACGTATGGTCTCTTCGATGACCACCTGCTCAAATCGGAAATCTGTGATGCCCAGTCCGCCGTATTTTTCTTCGGCCCACATGCACAGCAAACCTTGTTTTCCGGCCTTGAGAAAGGCTGACTTGGCGCAGATGCCCGCCTCACGCCAGGCCTCGACATGCGGCTCGATTTCGGCCTGCATGAAGCGGCGCACCGAATCGCGGAACATGTTGTGTTCTTCTTCAAATATCAGGCGTTGCATAGGTTTAAACCTGTTTCAGCAAATCGGTCAGGAATAGAAAGGCTGGTTGTTTTTGGCCCGTGCACGCAACCAGCGGGAAACCTTGAAACGCTCACCATGTGCCTTGGCCAGGCGGTCACAATCTTTGACAAACTGGCCAATACCGATGGTGTCGATAAAGGACAGGGTGCCCCCGGTCCAGGCCGGGAAGCCAAGACCAAAGATGGAGCCGACGTCGGCATCGGCGGGATGGGTCACCACTTTCTCCTCGAAACAGCGCGCCGACTCCAGTGCCTCGATATACAACAGCCGTTCCTTGACTGCGGCGACATCCGGTTGCTGTTCGCTCAGCGGGAAGTGCTGCGCCAGCCCGGACCAGAGCTGCTTCTTCTCGTCGGCCGGGTAGTCGTAAAAGCCCGCGCCATAGCGTTTGCCCTTGCGCCCGAGTTGCACCATGGTTGCAATGACCTGCTCTGCCGGGTCGGAGGGGTATGCCTTTCCCAGGGCTTCGGCCGTTGCCTTGCCGATCTTCCAGGCCAGTTCAATGGTCACTTCATCAGTCACTGCAAGAGGCCCAACAGGCAAGCCTGCCATTTTCGCGGCATTCTCGATCAGCGCCGGGTTGATGCCCTCGGCCAGCATGCGAATGCCTTCACTGGTGTAGGTGCCAAATACCCGGCTGGTGAAAAAGCCGCGGCTGTCGTTCACTACGATCGGGGTCTTGCCGATCTGCTGGACGTAATCCAGGCTGCGGGCAATGGCTTCGTTCGAGGTTTTCTTGCCGACGATGACTTCCACCAGCGGCATCTTGTCGACCGGCGAGAAGAAATGCAGGCCGATGAAGCTTTTGGGGCGCTTCGAAGCCGTGGCCAGGCCGGTGATGGGCAGGGTTGAGGTATTGCTGGCAAAGATGGTGGTCGCAGCCACAACGGCTTCGGTCTTGCGCGTAACGTCGGCCTTGATGTCGACGTTCTCAAATACCGCTTCAATGACCAGATCACAACCGGCAAGCGCAGCATAATCGGCCGTTGCCGTGATCAGGCTGAGCAGCGCCTGTTTTTTTGCTTCGGTGGAATACCCGCGCGCAATGTCCTTGTCCAGCAAGTTCGTTGAATAGGCCTTGCCGTGTTCGGCTTTTTCCAGGTCGGAATCGAGTAGCACAACCTGCATGCCGGCCTTGGCGGAAACATAGGCAATACCTGCGCCCATCATGCCGGCACCCAGTATGCCGAGCTTCTTCACCTGCGATTTTTCAATGCCCTCGGGCCGCCGGCTGAGCTTGTCGGCCGCTCCCTTGTTGACGAACAGGGTACGCATCATGTTGCGTGCTACCGGCCCCGCCAGTAGCGTGGCAAAGTATTGCGATTCAATGTTCAGGCCGGCGTCGATCGGGGTGATGCAGCCTTCGTAAATGGCCGAGAGGGCAGCAATCGGGGCCGGGTAGTTGTGCTGGGTCTTGCCAGCGACCAGTGAGGTGCTGATCGTGTAGTTCTGGGCGTTCCGGGGCGTCATGACGCCAGCGCCACCCGGCAACTTGAAGTCCTTCTTGTCCCAGGGCTGAACCGGATCACCTTTTTCGAGCACCCATTTCCTGGCCCGTTCCAGCACCTGGTCTGCCGGGGCCAGTTCATGCACGATGCCGAGCTCCAGTGCTTTCTGCGAATTCACGTTTTTCGCCTGCAGGATCAGGGGCAAGGCTTCGGCGACCCCAATGAGCCGCGGCAGTCGCTGCGTGCCACCGGCGCCGGGCAGGAGGCCGATGTTCACTTCAGGGAAACCGACCACGGCGCGCGGGTCGTCTGTCATTACGCGGTAGTGGCAGGCAAGACAGACTTCCAGACCACCGCCCAGTGCGAGGCCGTTCATGGCAACGGCAATGGGTTTGCCGCAGGTTTCCATGGCGCGGAAGCGGCGATTGAGTTGGTTGCTGAATGCAAATGCCTCCTGCACGGTTACGCCGCGATCATAGGCGGTGACCATGTCCTTGATATCAGCGCCAGCAATGAATGCCTTCTTGGCGGACGTAATGACGGCGCCTTTCACTGCCGGGTCGGCGGCGGCGTGCTTGACCAGGGTTTCGAGGTCATCCATCAGTTCCGGGGTAAGAACATTCATGGATTTGCCGGGCAGGTCTATGGCCAGGATGGCCACGCCATCGCTGTCAACGGAGTACTTGATTGTGCTGGTATTGGGAGTGCCGATCATGGGCGTATTGGTCATTTGCTCTATGTCTCTTTGGTCTTGTGCGGTATGAAACGCGTTCAGACGCGTTCGATAATGGTGGCGGTGCCCATGCCTGCGCCGATGCACAGGGTAACGAGAGCCGTGCCCAGGTTGCGCCGTTCGAGCTCATCCAGCACGGTGCCGAGAATCATTGCGCCGGTTGCACCCAGCGGGTGACCCATGGCTATGGCGCCGCCATTCACGTTGATCTTGTCGTGGGGAATATGCAGTTGCTGCATGTAGCGCAGCACCACCGCAGCAAACGCTTCGTTGAGCTCGAACAGGTCGATGTCGGAGGTGCTCATGCGCGCCCGCTTCAGTACTTTTTCGGTAGCTGGCGCGGGGCCGGTCAACATGATGGTGGGCTCGCTGCCGATGGAGGCAAACGCACGGATGCGTGCACGCGGCTTCAGGCCCATTTTTTTGCCGGTCCGGGCATTGGCCACCAGCACCGCGGCGGCGCCATCGACGATGCCGCTGGAATTGGCTGCGGTGTGGCGGTGGTCAATGAACTCGACCTCGGGATAACGCTGCAATGCCACGGCATCAAACCCTCCCTGGTCGCCGGGAATGGTGAACGCCGGCCTGAGGCTGGCGAGGCTTTCCATGCTGGAGTCGGGGCGCATGTGCTCATCGTGATCCAGCACGATCTCGCCGATGTGATTCCTGATGGGCAATATGGATTTTCCGAAGTAACCGGTGTTCCACGCATGGGCGGCACGTACCTGACTTTCCAGCGCATAGGCATCCAGATCCGTGCGCGAGAACCCGTACTTGGTTGCAATCAGGTCGGCGCCTATGCCTTGCGGCACGAAGTACACCTTGTAGGCGGTTTGCGGGTCGGTGGCTACAGCGCCTCCGTCTGTCCCCATGGGCACGCGCGACATGCACTCCACGCCGCCGCCAATGGCGGCATCGGACTGGCCCGACATGACTTGCGCCGCCGCCGTATTAACTGCCTCCAGACCCGAGGCACAGAAGCGGTTAAGTTGTTTGCCTGGCACGGTTTGGGCGTAGTCGGCATTCAATGCCGCAACCCGCGCGACATTCGCACCTTGTTCTCCAACCGGGGTTACACAGCCGAAAATCACGTCGTCCAGAAGACGGGTATCCAGTGAATTGCGGTCGCGCAGGCCAGCCAGCACCTGGCTGCACAGGTTCATCGGCGTAATAGCGTGCAATGAACCGTTGGTTTTGCCGCGCCCGCGTGGTGAGCGGACGTGATCGTAAATAAATGCTTCAGTCATGGTTATCCTCGAAAAGCCCGTGCCCGGGCCCATGGTTGGTTATCTGGTCTTGCAATTGGCTAGTCTGGCAATGTGGCAATCTGCCAGTTTGGCAGTCTGATCGTTCAGCCGTCAATTGTAACCAATGGGACTGCGGTGGTAATGCAGCACCTGGCCGCGCGGCATCGATTGCACGCTGCCAGAGTATACCGGCCGTTCCTGGCTGTGTGAGTAGCCCAGGCTCACCATTTTCTTGCTGAAGGGCGCATGGTGACCCCGGCCCGGATCAACCAGCAGCACGTCACAATGCTCACCGGCATGCTGATGGATAAAGCCAGCCAGCGGGATTACATGGGCGCGTTCGTACAGTAGGTCACTGCCGATGATGAGGTCGAAGAGGCCAAGCTCACTGACTGCATCAGACCAACCGGTGCGCACGAAGGGAATGGGGCGATTCTGGTTGATGCGGGTATTTTCCCGGATGAAGCGCCCGGCTTCAGGATGGATGTCCGTCGCGGTGATATCGGCCATGCGCTGGTTCAACACCAGGCTGGCCAGCCCGATGCCACAACCGACTTCCAGGATGCGCTTGCCGGCAATTTCAACCGTCACCATCAGCCGCGCCAGCACTTCCCCGGACTCCCAGATCAGCCCGAACAGCGGCCAGGTCTCGGAAGAAATTCCCAGCCGGGCAGCAGCCCCTGCGGTATCTGAGAACTGTTGCTGGTCCCACAGAGTGCGAACGTGGATATCAATGCCGCCCAAATCAAGTGTTTGGTAGCGGTAGCGCAAATCAGGCAGGGGCAGGGCAGGCAGGGGCCCGCCGGTAGGGTCTTCAGTGACCATGGGGCCCATCATACAGGGTATGGAAGAATCTATTTCCAGTGACCAAAGAGATCGTCAATATCGCACTGCAGCGTCAATGCCAGGCGCCGTGCGGTATCCATGTTGGGTGTTCGTTTACCCCGTTCAATGGTCGCTATCGCACCTTGGCTGATGGCAGCTTTTTCTGCCAACTGAACCTGCGTCATGCCGCGGTATTTGCGCCATTCCCGGAGCTTCGAATCCGTTTCGATCAACTTTTCGACGAACTCCATTGGGTAGGTTTCCCCGCCGGCGTCGATCGACGCCCGGATGGCAGCAAGATCCTGATCTCCCCCCGCCGTGCGTGCAGCCAGCAATAATGACTCGTAGTCTTCAAAAGGAATCACCGCGTACAGCGGCTTGCCGTCTTTTTCGATCAGCTGGACACTCATTTGTACACGTCTCCGCGTGGTCCGATTTTCAACACCAGCAATATCGTGCCTTCCACTCGCCACTCGAAGATGACCCGATGGTCGCCAACCCGCAGTCGCAACTCGTTCCGGCCCTTGAGTTTCTTTACCTCCGTTCCTCTTACCGAACCGCTCGCAACATTCTTGATCGCCAGCAGCAGCCGGCGCGCAACCGGAGGAGGAAGCCGGGACAGATACTTCATCGCGGCTTTGCTCAGTCTAATATTCTGTTTTGTAATAGTCAAAATATTCTGTTATGACATATCCAGTTTGGATCCAAACCAGAGTGCTCGTGGAATACGTGACGAGCTAGAGGAAAACAGTGGGACGTTTTGTCAGAAGTTGGCGCGCTGGCGGCAGACTCGCTTCAGGCCCAATTGGCCGCAAGCGCAAGGACATAAAGTATGGTGGCGAGCACGATGCCGCGAAAAGGAATGCTGAACCAGTAGCGCTTGCCGAGAAAGACGTATGCGACCAGCGTCAGCAGACCAAGCCACTGCAGGAAGTCCGATTCGAAAAACAGTGCCCCGTGCCAGAGAGCCAGATAGCCGAAGACCGCGCCGAACAGGAAGGCACCAAGGCTGTGACTGGCATTGAATCCAACCCAGCACTTCCACATCGTGGTTTCGCGCGTGATGATGGGCGACACTTCGGACATGCGCGCCTGCAAATCCGCGTCTCGAGGGAGCAACTTCGGACCGCGAAAGGTGTACAGAAGGTGAAGGATGCCGAGCGCGAGGATGACGGCGGCGCTGGCAGCTACCAACAGTGGTGCAAAAGCGTGCATAAAAGCTGCTCTGTTTGCGGCGAATAAGCAAACTGTGCTTGAATCGAGGCTCAAAGTGAAGAGGCTCTCAGCAAAAGTCTTCGTATTGGATTGGTTTGGCTTTTTGGCCAGTGGATACCGCCAATGAATTTCATGCAGGATCTCCGAGACAGAAACATCCCCAGGGTGGCAGTCGCCTACCTGGTGACGTCCTGGCTGCTGATCCAGATTTCTGAAACGACCTTTCAGTACATCGGTCTGCCGAAGTCAGCCGTTACCGCGGTCATTGTGACGGCCGCTATTGGATTTTTACCCTTCCTGATTCTTGCCTGGTTTTTTGAACTCACCCCGGATGGCTGGAAGAGGGAAAAGGATGTCCACCGCAGTGTCGCGGTGGTCAGGGCGGGTCGACGAAAGCTCGATCTTGCGATCATCATCCTGCTGCTCACCGGGCTGGGCTACTTCGCTTTCGACAAGTTTGTGATGGATCCACGCAGGGATGCAGTGATGGTTGAGACCGCCATCAAGTCTGCCGTTGAGCGTGTGGAAAAGCAGGGACAAGAAGTAACGGGCCACTCCCTGGCCGTGCTGCCCTTTGTCAACATGAGTTCGGATCCGGAGCAGGAATATTTTTCCGACGGGCTGTCGGAAGAATTGTTGAACCTGCTGGCACGAATTCCGGAGCTAAGAGTCGCTGCCCGCACCTCGTCCTTTTCATTCAAAGGCGAGAAGATCGAAATACCGGTGGTGGCTGAACGGCTCAACGTGTCCTACGTGCTCGAAGGCAGCGTACGGAAATCCGGTGACCAGGTGCGTATCACTGCCCAGCTGATCCGCGGCAAGGACGGGTATCATTTGTTGTCGGAAACCTATGACCGCACACTCAGCGACATATTCGCCGTGCAGGATGAAATCGCTGCAGCCGTGGTGGAGTCCCTGAAACTCAAGATCCTCGGCGAAAAGCCGCGCAGCCGGGTGGTGAACCCGGATGCCTACGCTTTGTTCCTGCAAGGGCGCTATTTTAACGACCGGCGGGAAAAGGAAAGCTGGGACAAGTCGGTTGAGGCGTACCGGCAGGCATTGGAAATCGACCCAGGATACGCCGAAGCCTGGGCGGGTCTTTCCATCACCCTGGCGCAGCAGGCGAGCTGGGGTGTCATTGACCTTGATGAGGGCATGATCCAGGCGCGGGAAGCCGTGCGCCGGGCGCTGGCCCTGGATGAGAACCTGCCGGAGGCACACACCAGCCTTGGATGGATTCGCATGGTCTACGACTGGGATTGGCATGGGGCTGATGAATCCTACCAAACCGCCATTCGCCTGGCGCCGGGTAACGTAACCGCCCTGTCTGCCGCAGGAGTGCTGGCCTTCACCCTGGGGCGACTGGATGAAGCAGTAGACCTCGACCTGCGGGCCATTTCCCTGGATCCATTGCGGCAGGCCGGGCATGCCAATCTGGGCCTGGTTTTACTGCACGCCGGGCGTTTGGATGAGGCGACCAAACGCTACGAGCACTTGCTGCAGCTCAATCCCGAATATCCCGGGGCGCACATGCGGCTGGGCCAGGTACTGTTGTTGCAGGGCCGGCCGCAGGAAGCGCTCGACATGATCCGCCAGGACAGCGATCCGTACTGGAAGAATTATGCCGTGCCACTGGCTTTGTATTCGCTCGGGCAGCAGGCGGAAGCGGACCAGGCCCTCGCCAACTTTATCAAAGTACACACGGACGGGCCTTTCCAGGCCGCAGAGATTTACGCCTGGCGGGGTGAAAAAGACCAGGCCTTCGAGTGGCTGGAGCGTGCCTACACCGCACGTGACAGTGGTCTGAGCGAGCTGCTGGATGATCCTTTTCTTGCCACGCTGAAAGAGGACGATCGATGGCAGCCTTTCCTCGACAAGCTGGGCTTGAGCAAGCTGCCAAACGCTCCTGCCGATGCAGCTAAAGCGGTGAATTAAGTCCTGTTTATTGGACTAACCATTGAAAATCAGGATTTCGCTAATCTCCTGAAATAGTGTACATTTGGTTCCCGTAAGCCAAATAAAACTCCAGTTTTCTTCAGGAAAAGTCAATGGGTCGTGTTCGAGTCGATGCAGTTTGCGCTTCGTTTTCCAAATTTTTTCAACTAATACTATTCACTGGTGTCATCGGGCCCGCCAATTTGGCGGCCAGCCAACTCATTCCGGACACTCTGATTTCTCCGCAATTACCCCTGCTGTTTGAGCAAAACCTGCTTTTCGAACAAAACAATGGGCAGTTCAACGACTCCGTGGATTATGTTGCCCGAGGCCAGGGTTATTCCATCGTGCTGGGACAGCAGCCAGTAATTGAGCTGTATCGCTTCAGTTCCGCAACCGCGGCCAGCGACCCCATGCTGGATGCGGGTGTGAGGCCTAAGGTCGAAATTGACAGTATTGCCAGCATCCAACTCAAAATCCTGGGCGCGCGTGCAGACTCCGCGGCCATTCCGCTGGAGCGACAGCAGGCGCTGACCAATTACCTCACCGGTGACCCTTCAGACTGGAAAACCGGCATACCCAACTTTGGCAGGGTCAGGTACAGCGGTGTACTGCCGGACATTGACGTCGAGTACTACGGCCGCGACGGTCGGCTGGAATACGATTTCGTGGTGCATCCCGGCGGCGATCCGGACTCCATCAAGTTCAGCTTTGAAGGCGCACAGGGCGTCAGCGTCAATGAACAAAATGATCTGGTCATAGACCTCGGTGGGCAGCAGATCGTGCAGCGGGCGCCCGTTTCCTGGCAGCTTGCTGACAATGGGCAACACATCAACATCCCATCCTCATATAGCGTCGAAGGCGACATTGTCAGGCTGCAGGTAGCGGCCTGGGATAAGGCCAAACCCCTGGTGATCGATCCGGTGCTTGAGTACTCGCGCTATTACGGCGGCGCTGCCATTGATCAACCGGCTGCAATAGATCTGGACTCATCCGGCAATATCTATGTGATCAGCGAGAGCATGAGCAACGGCCTCGGTACGTTCGGTACGCTCAAGCCCACCAATATCTCACCCCGCAACGAATCCATCGCAGCGTTCCAATGCGGGGGCTGCACGGATGCGAGTGGTTCAGGCAGGGTAGAACGGCACCACATGACCAAGCTGTATACCAGCGTGCTGGTCACAAAATTCAGCCCGGATGGCAAGACCGTCCTGTTCGCCACGTATTTCAATGGCTCTCCTGCGCAAAATTTGTTTGTTGGCATCAATTCCGCGGCGGTATCGGCCGGGGGTGAAGTGGCTTTCGGTATAAACACGCCAACGGTTGCCGGCCTGCCTTTGGTCAACAATGTACAGAGCTACTCAGCTACGCAAAATAATGCGTATGTAGCGAAGCTGAACAGCACCGGTGCTGCACTGGTCTTCGGCACCTACCTGCAGATTGCCGACACCACCAGTCCCAATTATCTTTTGCGGGGTCTGGATGTTTCTGCCGGGGGTAAAGTTGCGGTAACGGGCGTGGTTGGTAAGAACAGCGGCTTCCCCGAAACCAACGCCATTGCGGGTCAAAGCTGTGTCCTGGAAACGGCTGGTCCAAAATTTGAAAACAGCGACGGATTCGTTGCCCTGTTCAACACCGATGGAAGCCTGCAGCTTGCCAGTTGCCTCGGTGGTTCGACCAAGAACGGCGGGGCGGCAGAAATGTTGCGAGGAGTGTCCATTGGCAGCAATGGAGACCTTTATGTCCTGGGCCTGACATCGATGACCGATTTTCCGCTCGTTAACTCGCTCCAGACGGCGATATCGAAAATGCCATTTGCCCGGGTGATGACCGTTTCTCAAATTGATCCGGATACATCGACCCTGGTTTTTTCCACTTATTTCGGCCCAACGACCCCTTACTCCTTGCCAGCCGGGCTGGGCGTTGCCCCGGATGGCTTTTCCCTGGCGCTGTTTCCGGCTGACATTGAAGTGGACAGCGCCGGAAATATCGTCGTTATCGGTGTGGTGAATTCGTTGAGCTATCCCACCCTGAACGCGACACAGACCAACCTGGGTGTGCCACAGAACACGGCCCAGTTCAGGAATGGGAGTTTGGAGTCGGGTGCGACAGACCTGTTTATCACCAAGCTGAATCCGGTAAGCCCGGGCATCGTTTTTTCTACCTTTTTCGGCGGCAGCCAGGCAGAAAGCGGGTTTCCGTCCTTGACCATAGATGCAAGTAACAACATCTATGTCTCAGCGTGGACCCACTCCACCGACTACCCTTTGCTCAATGCCCTGGCCGGGCAGGGCTCACTTACGGGTGACGGGAAACTGGCACTGTCGAAGTTTACCCCCGCAGGTGCGCTGGCTTTTTCGACCTACCTGGGCGGCAGCACTGATAAATTTGTGCAGGCAACGAGTGGCGTGGCGGTCAATGCTTCCGGCAAAATTATCCTCGTAGGCCAAACGCAGTCTGTTGATTTTCCCGTGGTGGATTCA
>JANLTO010000140.1:0-32962 GCA_031362985.1 Lysobacterales bacterium
GTTGTGCTTCACCGTAGCCGCGAGCGGTCAGGCGCGTGGCAGTGATGCCTTTGCTTTCCAGATAGTCCTTCACTGCAATGGCGCGGCGCTCAGACAGCTTCTGGTTGTACTCTTCCGAGCCCACGCTGTCGGTGTGACCGGCCACTTCCACCACGACCTTCTCCTGTTTCTCGAGCAGGCCAGCGGCCTTGTCAAGAATGGCCATGGCTTCCGGGGTCAGGGTGGCTTTGTCGAACTCAAAGTGCACGCCTTCCAGGGAAATAACCGCTTCCACTTCACAACCGTCAAGATCTACGACTGCACCGGGACGGGTATTGGGGCACTTGTCACGCGCGTTAGGCACACCGTCTCCATCCAGGTCTGGATTCTCAGGAGGCGCGGCCGCTGGTGGCGGTGGTGGTGCTGGAGGTGGTGATGAGGCTTCTTCAAATCCGCCTTCGAAGCGCTGGGTCCAGCGAATGCCGATATTGCGCGGCTGGATGATGACCTGATTGTAGTCAAAGCCACTGGGGCTGTAATACCCGGGGTTCAGGATGTCCGTCAGTCCGCGCTTGTCGGTGGCGTTGTTCATGTAGACCGTGAGAGACCAGTTGTCCCGTTCAAAGCCGGCCGACAGATTCAACACAGTGTAGGAAGGCATTTTCCCGCCAATATCGGGATCCTCGCGAATTTCGTGATCCAGCGAGGTCCAGGCTGAAGCCCGGTACGAGACTGCGACCTGTGCAAAAGAGGCTAATTCACCCATGGTGAAGTTGTAGCGGCCTATAGTGGTCAACTGCAGGGGTGGCACATAGGGCATTTCCGTTCCCTTCGGGGAGGTTGGTGGCAAGCCCTCTGCTTCCTCTGACTTGATGCGCCAGAAGTCGGTCACCAGCTTGGCATCGTTGTAGGAACCCTGGAAGCTCAGGCTGAAATCTTCCGTAGGAGCCCAATCCATTTGCCACTCAATACCCTTGGTACGTGCGTTACCCACGTTCTGGATGATGGTCAGGGGGCCGTAGGCTTCGAAATCCAGGAAACCGTACTGGAAGTCCTCCCAGTCCTCAATGTATACGGCACCGTTGAAGCGCAACTGCCCGTCCGCCCACATGGTTTTCCAGCCCAATTCGTAGTTATACACAAAGTCCGGTTGGTACTTCGGAATTCCCTCAACCCGCGCGCGGTTTACGCCACCGGCGCGGAAGCCCTGGGAGTAGGTTGCATAGACCATTTTATCCCCGTCGATATGGTATTCGGTGCTACCTTTCCACGCGGTATCATGACCTTTGGATACGTCGTCCAGGATGCCGGTGTCATAGCAGGGATATTGCGGTACGCCGCCTTGGCTCGCAGGCAACTGCACGAAATCACCGTTCTCGTCATAGTAGCCGGTGCAATGCTTCAGAAAACCGTTGAAGCCATACAGCGAATTATCCCAGTTGAACACGCGCACACCACCGATCAGCGTCCAGTTGTCGGTCACATCGAAGTAAGCCTCGCCGAATATGGCGCCGTCTTTGTCTACGCGGTCCTGGTTGGTATTCCACACCACGCCGCCGCCCTCGACCACGGAACTTGCGGGGTTCAATTCATCCACGGTCCACTGCAGGTCGTAACGGTGTTCCTGTCTTTGGTAGAACAGACCCGCGATCCAGCGCAGGCGCTGATCCTGTGAGGACTGGAAGCGCAATTCATTGCTGAACCGGGTGAAATGTTCGTCACCCACCACGTATTGCGTAGGGTCGGCACAGCTGCCATCGACCTGGTAATAAAAGCATTCGTAGCCATAGCTTGAATAAGCGTACTCGAGGTATTCCGAATAACCCGAGTAGTCGTAGGTACTGTCGACGTTGCGGTCCATATAGGCCCCGGCATAAACCACATTTATGTTGCCGATTTCACCGTCCAGGGTCAGGGTGGCCTGGTACCAGTCTTCCTTCGCCTTGTCCGGGTTGAAGCGTGCTACTTCGTATTCGCCCACGAACTTGGGATTGTCGTACCACACACCGTTGGTCTTGCCCTTTTGGTACTGGATGCCGGGTGTCAGGGTCCAGGTGTCAGTCAGGTCAATTTTCAGCAGGGCCCGCGCACCGGTGGTTTCGCTGGTATTGAAGTTGTCTTCCACCAGGTAGTCATTGTCTCTGACTATGTGGCTGATGTCGTACTCGTATGACTTGTGAACGTTATCGATGTAACCACCCTGATAATCGTGCCAGCCCACGAGGCGGATGGCCATGCGGTCGTTGATGGGAATATTGATGAAGCCTTCAATGCCGTAGCCCGGATCGCCGTGCGCAGTGGTGTTGGCATAGAAATCGTATCCGCCCTCGTTAACGCCAATCTCCGGCTTGTTGGTGATGATGCGGATGGTGCCAGCCTGGCTGCCTGCGCCGAACAAGGTACCCTGTGGACCGGCCAGGGTCTCGATACGGGCGACGTCGTAGACATGCACGTTGAGAACCTGGTTGATGGTGGTAATCGGTTGTTCATCGAGGTAAAAGCCAACGCTGGGCTGGGAGCCGGAGTGATTGCCATCGCCGCCACTGGAAATACCGCGCATGTAGACGATGCCATAGCCGGGGCCGTTGGACTGGTAGGACACGGTGGGCAGCCATTTGATGTAATCTTCGAAGCCCTTGATCTGAAGTTGCTCCAATTCCTTGGCGCCCAGCACCTGGATGGAAATCGGTATGTCCTGAAGGTTTGCCGTACGTTTTGTTGCCGTAACGGTCACTTCTTCAAGCGTACCTTCGTCGGCGTAGGCAGAAGGGATAACCATGGCCGCCAGGGCACTGCCGGCTATGGCAAGTGAAATGGCGCTGGATAGGGGCTTGCGGATGAATTGTTTCACAGTACTTCCCTCGAATGGGTACGAAATCGATCGTTGGCTTGCGGCATGGAACCAGGATAGTGTTAATAATTCGTTCCAGTGTGACACAAGTACTGTGAATAATGCCACCGGAACATACGCGTGGGTGGATGACTTGCCTCTTTTCGCGGACAGACTGAGTTTGTGCTCAGCAAAATTTGGTGCAAAATTAGAGAACTATTTGGGGTCAGAGTAAAAACTCCCCCACTTCTGCGCGCGAACGGTATCCCGTTGCCAGTTTTTACTCTGACCCCAAATTTGTGGCCTAATACCTAATGAATTCCCTGACCCGGCTACGTGCACCGTGAACACACACCAGGAACCGCCCAGCGCTGATATCCGCACCGCGCTCAAGCATGCCACTGTGCTGCTGCATCAGGATCCGCGCCTGGCCGAACAACAGGCGACAGAAATTCTCAAGGTGTATTCCGGCAACGAACCCGCCATGCGCATTCTCGCCGCCGCTTTGCGCCGGCAAGGCAAGCCCAGGAAAAGCCTCGCGGTGCTGGAGCCATTGGCTGCCCGCAATTGTGACTCCCCCAGTTTTCTTTTTGAGTACGGGCAATCGCTGGGCGCAGTCGGGCAGGGTGACAAGGCCATCGCCGCTCTCCGAAAATCCGTGCGCCTGGACCCGAAACACGCGGCTGCCTGGCGAGCGCTCGGCGACCAGCTGGCGGTCGGTGGTGACGAAGCGGGCTCGCGCGCAGCCTATGAGCGGCACTTTGCCCTTTCGGTGCGCCACCCCGAACTGGTGGAAGCCATAGATTTTTTGCACGAGGGCAAGCTGGGCCAGGCAGAACGCCTGACCAAGGATTTCCTCATGCAGCATCCGGCCGACGTGTCGGCCATGCGCATCCTCGCGGATGTTGCCCTGAAACTGGATCAGCTTAAAGACGCCCGGCATTTACTTGAGCGCTGCCTGCAACTGGCGCCCGATTTTCACCTCGCGCGGCACAACTATGCCCTGGTGCTGTTGCGGTTGCAGAAACTGGAGGAAGCGCACGCGCAAGTAAGCACACTGCTGGCGCGCGAGCCCAACAACCCCGGCTTCCTGATTCTGAAGGGGGCCGTGCTGGTGCGGCGCGGGGATCATGAGGAAGCACTGGCCATCTACGAGAAGATACTGAAAAACTACCCCAACCAGGCGGGGGCGCAGATGAATTACGGGCATACGCTCAAATCCGTCGGGCGCCTGGAGGAGTCCATTGCCGCATACCGCAGATGCATAGCTTTGAGCCCAACGATTGGCGAGGCCTACTGGAGTCTGGCCAACCTCAAGACCTTCCGCTTCAGCGAAGCAGACATTGCGTTGATGCGTTCACAGGTCACCAGCGAGGGCGGCGACGCGGATGACCAGGCCCATATTGCGTTTGCCCTGGGGAAAGCCCTGGAAGATCGCGCGGAATATGACGAATCCTTCCGGTTCTACAAGCGGGGCAATGCGATCCGCAGCATCAAGCACCGGCACAGCCCACGCGTAAACGTGTTCGATACTGCCCGCCAGATCAAGGTCCTGGATGCCGCGTTCTTCGCGGCCCGAACCGGCCAGGGCTGCCCTGCACCCGACCCGATTTTCATCGTCGGCCTGCCGCGCTCCGGCTCCACCCTGCTGGAGCAGATCCTAGCCAGTCATTCGCAGGTAGAGGGCACGGCCGAACTGACTGATATCCTTGCTATTTCACGCAAGCTCGGGCAGAAGTCGAGGCAGAATCCGGCGTCTTACTATCCCGAAGTGCTGCGGGATCTTTCCGCCGACACATTGCGCGAACTGGGTGAGAGTTACCTGCAGACCACGCGCATCCAGCGTGGCGACAAGCCGTATTTCATCGACAAGATGCCCAACAACTTCCAGCACATCGGCCTGATCCACCTGATCCTGCCGAAAGCGAAAATCATCGATGCCCGGCGCCATCCCATGGCCTGCTGCTTTTCCAATTTCAAGCAACTGTTTGCCCGTGGCCAGACGTTTACCTATGACCTCGAGGGCATGGGGCGCTACTACCGCGACTACCTCATCCTGATGGACCACTGGGACAGCGTTTTACCGGGGCGGGTGCTGCGTGTGGAATACGAAGACATGGTGGCCGATACTGAAAACCAGATTCGCCGCCTGCTGGAGCACTGCGGGCTGCCGTTCGAGGAGCAGTGCCTGCGTTTCTATGAAACCGAGCGGGCAATCCGTACACCGAGCGCCGAACAGGTGCGCCAGCCTATTTACCAGGAGGGACTGGAACAGTGGCGGAATTTCGAGGCCCACCTGGGGCCACTCAAAGAAGCATTGGGACCGGTACTGCAGCGCTACCCGATCGACTAGTTGTGGCGAGCGACCCGGTACAAGCAGCGGACGGGGACTTTCTTCCAGGTCCTTCAGCGACAGGAAGTCGCTGATGAGCCTACAGGGATGTATTCACGGCGTGTCCTGGAAGAAAGTCCCCGGCCGCTGCCCGCAGCAACAACTGTCACGGCTTGTAAACAACTCCACCCTTCATCACGAACCCGATACCCTCATGTACTCTGAACCCCCTGTAATCCGTAAGAGGTCTTCACCCGGCTGGACAGGGTGTTGAGCTTGATGGTTGCATAGAAGTTGGTATTGGCGGCCGATGCCAGCGTGATGGAGCCCGTGGTGTTCACCGCGCCTTGTGCATTGAACGTAAAAGCCGGGCTATCGCTGCTCACAGAAATACCGCCTGGCAAGGTAACTACCGGCAGAGTTCCTGTTGACCTGTCGTTGGGAAACTTAAACGAAACGGTATTGCCCGACGGGTTCGTGGTGATCACTACGGTGACATCGGAGTTAGTGGAGCGGGCGGAGTTTTTTGCGTTGTGCAAGGCCAGCGCCACCTGAACTGTGGCTTCTTTTACCGCTGCCCGGGCGGAGTTGTCGCGAAACATGGGGTTGGCAAAAGCGAGCAGCACAGCCACGACGGCGAGCAGGACCAGCGCCTCAATCAGGCTCAGGCCTTTGCTGGGATTAGTTGAAATTACTTTCATTTTCAATTCCTTAAAACCACGCGACGCGGAAATCGTGGCAACAATTCCGCGGGGTCAGGTGAATTGAAATCCTTTTCTGTACTGCGCCGGCGCCGCAGCTTCCGGTTGACGAGAATTGAAAATGTACTCTGACCCCGTTCGACTGGTTTGCCCGCCAGTAAGCGCGTGACAGCATAACAGTACCTGCAAAAAAAAGCCCCACCGAAGTGGGGCTTTTCATACTCAACCGGTGTCCTGGCTGAGAATTCGTACCCGGCATGGAAGCAAATCGAGCGCCCGGAAGCAACTCTTCTCAGTGCGGGCGCATCGGCGTAATATCAAGCGCCTATCCTCCCGGAGGCAATTGCGTGTCTTCAGATGGCATCGATTACCTGCCGTCAACCGGACTGAGTCGTTCGCTCCTGGTGCTCGGTGCCGTAATCGTACTCGCGACCGGGCTGACAGCCTGGTCATCCGGCCTTGACGGACCCTACCTCTTTGATGACGTCGTGACTCCACTCGGCGATCCGGCCAGCCAGTCGATGGAAGCCTGGCTAACTCACCTGCCGCAAACCCTGCGGCCCATGACCAAGCTGACGTACGCGGCAGAGGCCGAAGCAGGGCTTTCCATGCAACCCGCGTCACGACGGATTTTTTCTCTCGCTTTATTCGTACTTGCTGCGGGGATGCTGGGCCTGCTGGCCGCCCGCCTGGAACCCCGCGCAGCGCCTGTCGGCGCCGTCATTCTCGCGGCGGCGTGGTTCCTCCACCCGGTACAGGCCGACAGCGTGTTATTGCTCAGCGGGCGCACAGCCCTGTTGTCTGCCGTGTTCCTGCTGGCGGCGCTCCTGGCACTGGAACGTTCGCGAACCTGGCCTTCGGCCATCCTGTTCGTGCTGGCCTGCCTGTCGCGGGAAACGGCCCTGGCTGGCTTGCTGCCACTGGCCGTGATTGCCGCGAGCCGCCCGGGCGTATCGATGAGGGATGCACTGCGCCAATTGGCGCCCATCCTGGGTGGGGCTGCACTGGTCACCTGCTGGATAGTGATCACGCCCCGTTATCTCCAACTGGCCGAGTTCTCATTCCTGGGCCGGCCGTTCTGGCTGAGCGTCTTCAGTCAAGTCGGGGCCGTGCCGGCTGGTCTTGAACTGCTGTCGCGTCCGGCGCAGCTTTCTATCGACTACGGGATTCCGCTGCCCGCCAAAGGGAGTGATCCGCTGTTCCTGCTGGGTCTTGGCCTCTACCTTGCCGCCACCGCGGGCATGATTTTGCTTCTGCGCCGTTCGCGGATTGCGGCGGTTGGCCTGGCGCTGTGGCTGGCGGCGCTGCTCCCTACCCAGTCGTTCATCCCCAAACTCGATGCCCTGACCAATCGCCCGCTCAGCCTGGCCCTGGCAGGGCTGCTGCTGATGGCCGCGCCCTTTCTGGCAACTGCGCTTGACCGGCTTCGTGCCAGGGCAGGCAGAAGCGGCGTGCCGGGCGGCCGACTGGCTCCCCCAAGCGGAATGGTTACAGCAGGCTTCGGCCTGGCCACGGGTGTCTGCATACTGGCGTTGCTGGTTTCGCTAAGCGTCGCAACCGCACAGCGGGCAACGTTGTTCCAATCCGAACTCGCGCTGTGGCAGGACGCTGCGGCAAAATCGAGCACCAGCGCGCGACCGCATATGCAATACGCCAACCTGTTGAATCGCGCGGGGAGAAAGCAGGAAGCGCTGGAAGTAATGACAGTGGCCGGGGCCATCGATCCTTTCAACTCCCAGGTTGCCGCCATGACAAGATCCTACAGGCCCAAGGAGTACTTGCAATGAGCCGTTTGTTACAACTTAAGTTACCTCGGCAAACGTTGTTTTGCCTGGGTTTGATTCTGCTCGGCAGCTTGCTGACCGTTGGCCCGGCTCCGAAAGCGGTTGCCGCGTCTGCGGACTGTGTTCCAAACGAGAGCTGCCCTTGTGACCCGGTCGAGGGATGCAAGACGAGAGTCAAAACGTCGACTTGCTGCATTCCCCCGCCGTGTGAAATCTACCAGGAGCTTGTGCGGGCGCGAGCATGGCGGAATGCAAACCAGCCATCAAAACACGCAATGGCAGTTGCTATGGCCGGTGACGAAGACTCGAGTTACGCTAGCTATCAGGTATACAAAGACAAGAGGAAGGAAGAACTCCGCAAGGAGCACGAAAAATATACCGATTGTCCATACAGGTACTCCCTCCCTCCCGATCTTGCAGCCAGAGACATTGGCGATAGCTGCGCCATCGGCGCAGCTCTTCCAGCCCCGGGTACGTCATTCCAGCCGATCAGCAAGGACCAGGCAAAACAGGACAGCGAAGCTTGCGCGGAGCTTGTGGATGCTGAATACGCCGAAGCCGAGCAGGATGCATATTTCTGCGATCAGTTGACCAAAGCAAGCATGGACGATCTCGGCACCTGGCTAAAGCAGGAACAGAGAAGGACTACTGCCAAGATTACTTCCCTGGAAGGCGCGCTTTTGCAGTACGTCGCGTTGTGCAGCTTTACACTGGATTCCAAACTGGCCCAGCAAGTGGCGGACAAGGGCATCGACGCATTGATCGATAAGGCACTGCCCAAACCACCGCCCAAGAAGTCAAAACCGACAAAGTCGAAAAAGAAAAAAACCAAGCCGGCCAAGAGGGGCTGAAAATGAAACTACCTGCTTACGTTTTTTCAGGCGCACTCGCGCTTTGCATAGCACTGAGTCTGCTCTCCTGCTCGGACGATGAATCAGAACCGGAGGCCGGATCGACCGCCGCCGGGGCTTCTGAACACGCAGACGAATCCACAGCGGCAGATGCGGTGGAAGACGCATCAACACCCGATGCCGGGGACAGGCCGCCCTACGTGGAGCGCAACCCCGGGGAGGGCATTGCGGTCGCCGAGGCCTTCCGGCAGGAGTGCCCCGCGGCAGAGGAACCATCTGAACAATGCGTATTGCTGCGCAGCCTGGTGGTTGCCTATGTCACTCTGGCTCTCGAAGAAATCGAACGTGCGCGCGATCAGCGCGGCACAGCGGAGGCCCTGAAAGCCCTGGCCCTGGCCGACGAACCGGAAATTCTCATCGCCGCCATGCGCGTTCTGGGGCAGTTTCCCGACACGCCCGGGATCGCGGAGAAGGTCTTGCCGCTGCTTTTGGACAGCCCCTGGCTGAAAGTGCAGGAGGTCGCGGCGCGGTTGCTCTCCCGCGTCCCCGACCCTTCCGTGGCAGGCATCGGAAGCCAATGGGGTGGGCATGGCGTGCTCCCATACACCGACGATCCGTATGCGGAGTTGCCCCCATTCCCGGATCATTACTGGGACATGGGATTCCCGGAGTACCCCGGGGCAGAATGGTTCACTCCGGCCGACTCGGATCGCTCGGTGGGTTGGATCACCACGGACACGCCCGAGGTGGTCACCGGCAAGCTCAGGCAGGCGCTTGGCGTGGAAGCGCTCAATTACGAGGCCTGGAGCGCACGTTCCCAGAAAATCTTGATGCAGATGTTCCAGCCGCAAGATAACTCCCAAATGGAAGAAATGCAGAAGTTGATGGAAGAGTACATGCGAACGCAGGACCCCCGGTTGGTTGAACGGATCGAGACCCTGACCAGGGAAGCACAGGAGGCATCAGACAAGACGCAGGAGCGGTACGAAAAAATGTTGCTCACGGCAGCGCAGCCGCCTTCCTACGCTCCGATGGAGCAGTGGTCCTTCCTGGTCGCGGAGGAACGTGACGACCGGGTGTCACGGCTCATCATGGTCTATCCCGTGCCGGCGCTGGGCCAGACCGCGATCCAGATGATCTGGGACCTGAACGACTTCCCGCCGGCCTGGGAGATAGAACAGTAGCCGGCAAGCAAAACCAACACCTCGATCGGGCTCAGACCCAGGTTCTGGCGTGTGCTGGGCTTTGGTAAATTTATTTTCATTTTCAATTCCTTAAAACCACGAAACGCGGAGATCGCGGCAGCAATTCCGCAAGGTCCGGTGAATTGAAATCCCTTTCTACAGGCTAACGGCTACTGGTTTGCCCGCCAGAAACCGGCTCACGGCATAGCAGCACCTGCAAAAAAAACCCCACTTTAGTGGAGTTTTGCTCTTCTTCAACCGGTGTCCTGGCTGAGATATTTTGTTCCGAACCCGCAGGGGTCAGAGTACATTTTCAATTCTCATCAACCGGAAGCTGAAATGCCTTCCCCGAAAATGTACTCTGACCCCGTTCGAAAAAGGGCCAGCCAGATTACATCATGCCGCCCATCCCGCCCATTCCACCCATATCACCACCGCCACCATGGCCGTGGCCCGCTTCTTCCTTCGGAAGTTCGGCCACCATGGCTTCGGTAGTGATCATCAGGCCGGCGATTGAAGCGGCGTGTTGCAGCGCGCTACGCACCACCTTGGTTGGATCGAGGATGCCGGCCTTGATCATGTCGGTGTATTCACCGGTAGCAGCGTTGTAACCAAAGTTACCTTTGCCCTCGGCCACTTTGTTCAACACCACGGAACCTTCTTCGCCGGCATTGATAACGATCTGGCGCAGGGGTTCGGTGATGGCGCGACGGATAATGGCAATACCGACGTTCTGGTCTTCGTTGGCGCCCTTGAGCTTTTCGATCTTGCCCAAGGCACGTACCAGGGCCACGCCACCACCCGGTACCACGCCTTCTTCAACAGCGGCGCGGGTTGCGTGCAGGGCATCTTCAACGCGGGCTTTCTTCTCTTTCATTTCCACTTCGGTAGCAGCGCCAACCTTGATCACCGCAACACCGCCAGCCAGCTTGGCTACGCGCTCCTGCAGTTTTTCACGGTCATAGTCCGAGCTGGACTCTTCGATCTGGGCGCGAATCTGGTTCACGCGGCCCTCGATCATCTTGGAATCGCCAGCGCCATCGATAATGGTGCTGTTTTCCTTGGTGATGGTGATCTTCTTGGCAGAGCCCAGGCTGTCTAGCGTGGCTTTTTCCAGGCTCAGGCCGACTTCTTCGGAAATGACCGTGCCGCCGGTGAGAACAGCGATGTCTTCCAGCATGGCTTTGCGACGATCGCCAAAGCCCGGAGCCTTCACGGCAGCAACCTTGACGATGCCACGAATGGTGTTGACCACCAAGGTGGCCAGTGCTTCACCTTCCACGTCTTCTGCGACGATCAACAAGGAACGGCCTGACTTGGCTACGCCTTCCAGCACTGGCAGCATGTCACGCACATTGCTGATTTTCTTGTCGTGCAACAATACGTATGGGTTTTCCAGTTCGACGCTCATGGTCTGCTGGTCGTTGATGAAGTACGGCGACAGGTAACCGCGGTCGAACTGCATGCCTTCAACCACGTCCAGTTCGTTGGCGAGGCCGGAGCCGTCTTCAACGGTAATAACGCCTTCTTTACCGACTTTTTCCATGGCTTCGGCAATGATCTTGCCGATTTCCTCGTCGGAGTTGGCGGAGATGGTGCCCACCTGGGCGATGGCGCTGTTGTCCGTGCAGGGGGTGGACTGGGCTTTCAGGGACTCAACCACTTCAGCCACGGCTTTGTCGATACCGCGCTTCAGGTCCATCGGGTTCATGCCGGCGGCAACGGCCTTCAGGCCTTCTTTCAGTATGCGCTGGGCCAGCACGGTGGCTGTGGTGGTGCCGTCGCCGGCTACATCGGAGGTCTTGGAAGCGACTTCCTTGACCATCTGGGCGCCCATGTTCTCGAACTTGTTTTCCAGTTCGATTTCCTTGGCTACCGAAACGCCGTCCTTGGTCACGGTGGGCGAGCCAAAGCTCTTGTCCAGCACCACGTTGCGACCCTTGGGACCCAGTGTCACCTTGACCGCATTGGCCAGGATGTTAACGCCGCGCAGCATCTGGCTGCGGGCATCTTCACCAAATCGTACGTCTTTTGCACTCATGTTTTATTCCTCAATTGCGAATTTTGTGTCAAGAAAATGGAAAATCGTTTGTGTGGCAAGAACTTACTTGCCTTCGATAACCGCCATGATGTCGTCTTCGCGCATAACGAGCAGTTCCTCGCCATCCACCTTGACCTCGGTGCCGGAGTACTTGCCAAACAACACCTTGTCGCCTTTCTTTACATCCAGGCCGCGTTGCTCGCCATTGTCCAGGATTTTGCCTTTACCAACGGCCAGAACCTCGCCACGGATAGGCTTTTCGGCTGCGTTATCAGGAATCACGATGCCGCCTGCAGACACCTTTTCTTCCTCCATGCGCTTTACAATTACTCGATCATGCAAAGGACGAAGTTTCATTTCAGAATCTCCTAAAATATTTCATACCGGTTGATTGATAGATCCGGAGTAGTCCGGATGGTTATTTACTTGCCTGTGCCTGATTTAAGCTCTATAGACACAGCCTGTCCCTGCAGTTGGGGTTGCCTCAACGGCCTTTCAAGGGCCAGACACATAACCGATTCGTGTAAAAAACCCCCTTCTGGGGTGCTAACTCTCCAAATGGCCGGCAAATGCTGGGGGCAATTGCTGCCGGCAATGGGTGAATTCGTGCCAGGACCAGGCATGGACCCTGATCCGCCACCTGCTCAAGCCGGTTTCGCTCAAGGATCGTCGCGTACGATTACCGTGTTGGCAACCGGCAGTATCTCGTCGGCTGGCAGGGAGGCGCGTTGCGCATGCTCCATGAGGGCGTCGGCATCTTCGGCCTGGTAAATACACACGGTGCCGAGAGTGCCGTCTTCCTCTTCCAGGACGTAGGACCGAATCCACCTCACTTGTCCGGGCATTTCCTCATCGGCCACGCGCGTAGATTCAGCGGCGGCATCCTCGAGGTCTGAGGCGTCTTCCCATGCCCCGCGGCGCATAACTACAAACGTTTGCATTGCATCTCTCCTTGGTGGTCTGTTACTTCCTGACGGGTGTAAATCCAGGCAAGCTCCAGCAGTTTGAAACAGAGCAAACTCCAGTTCAAGTCTGCGTTTGCTGCGTGACGCATGACGGTGGGCGGGTTAGCATTCATGCTACTCACTGATTCACGTCAGGAACTGCTGAGGGATGGCCCAAATGCGCCAAATTTTGTGTGTTGTTGCCCTGTGCTTTTGTACCTCGTGCAGCCCGGCAGAGCCCATGGTGGAGCTCAAAGGTGAGCGTTTCAGTGTCGAGCTGGCAACCTCACCCAAAGAACAGGCCCTGGGATTGATGTTTCGTGACCACATGGCCGATGATCACGGGATGCTGTTTATTTTTCCCGGTTCTGCAACCCGCTCGTTCTGGATGAAAAACACCCGCATTCCGCTGGACATTTTCTATTTTGACGAAAACCTCAAGCTGGTCAGTGTGTCGCAAGACACCCCACCTTGCCGGGTCACGCAATGCCGGAGCTTTCCGAGCAAAGGGCCAAGCAAGTATGTCCTGGAGCTCAATGCCGGCAAGGCTGCTGACCTTGGGGTCAAGCCGGGCGACGAATTGCAGCTGTTTCTCGACTAGTGGTTTACCGCAGTGACAGCGACGGTCGCGCTGCTGGCCCTCAGTCGCGCGGCAGGACCAACCACAGCACCAGGTAGACAACGATGCCGGGAAAGGCTGCCGACAACACGGATAGCAGGACGTAGGCCACGCGAGTTCCGGTAACTGACCAGCCGAAGTGTTCGGCAAAACCCGCACAGACTCCACCGAGCATAGCGTTGGATGTGGAGCGACGAATTCCTGTGGTTCCGGCCATGCTCAATCTCCTGCTGCGATTACGACATCGTGCGATACCGCTATAGTAGTCAAATTTTCGGATGCCCGCAGGCGTTTGCCAACCGGTTTATGCTACAGCTCGATCAGGTCGAAATCGTCTTTGCCTGCGCCGCAATCCGGGCAGACCCAAAAATCAGGTATGTCTTCCCAACGCGTGCCGGGAGCAAGGCCCTCAGCGGGTGCGCCATTTTCTTCGTCATAAATCCAGCCACAAATGATGCACATGTAGGTCTTGTATTTCGTGTCGTTCACGCGTTGTGTCCTTGATGTTTGGTTAAATTGGGTCTTGTTGGCTTGGCCAGCATTCATGCAGGGCTGCAGCCAGGGGCTGGGAAAAAATCCGGCGTAGTTTGCCACGCAGCAGCACAACATGAAATACGGTGCGGGAAATACGGTCCAAAAACCGGCGCAAATAATCCTGGTGGCCTGTAACAGAGAAAGCGGAAGAGGGATCGCGAAGGGATGGCGGTGGCTGGCGCTGGTTTGGAGCGAGGTTGATAGCCATAGCTATCGGCCGAGTGAAGACCAAGCCAGGCGCCGCCAGATCAAGCGAGCTGCTTTCGATTTCTCTGTTACAGTCCACTAAAATGCCCCTCATGAAAACCTGCCGCCCTTACGGGCTCTACGCCATCACGCCGCCGCGCTACCGGCAAGACGGGCTACTGCTGGCTGAGACCGAGGCAGTCCTCTCGGGGGGCGCCAGCCTGCTGCAGTTTCGTGATAAATCCGGGGATGCAGGCTGGCGGCTGGAAATGGCCGGTAAGTTGAATAGCTTGTGCCAGGGCTACCAGGTGCCGCTGATCATCAATGATGACATCGATCTTGCCGCAAAGACGGGGGCTGCCGGGGTGCACCTTGGCCAGGGTGATGCCGACATCGCGCAGGCACTGGCCGAACTGGGGCCGGACAGCATCATAGGCGTTTCGTGTTACAACCGGCTCGACCTCGCACAGGCAGCGGCTACGGCAGGCGCAAGCTACCTGGCTTTTGGCAGTATGTTTTCTTCAGGCAGCAAGCCGCAAGCCGTGCATTGCCCGGTGGAAACTCTTTTGGCCGCCCGCACG
Source organism: Lysobacterales bacterium (assembly GCA_031362985.1). Classification (GTDB taxonomy): domain Bacteria; phylum Pseudomonadota; class Gammaproteobacteria; order Xanthomonadales; family SZUA-36; genus SHZL01. The sequence continues at coordinate 14,567 of JANLTO010000140.1, forward strand.
TTCGGCTTGCCGCTGGTTGCTATCGGTGGAATCAGCATTGAAAATGGCGCCTCCCTGGTAGCAGCGGGAGCCAGCTACCTGGCAGTGATCAGCGCCGTATTCGACGCAGTGGATGCACGTTGCGCGGCGCAGCAATTCGGAGAATTGTGGAAGAAACCGCACGACAGGTCGCCGCATTCAATTTACCCGCAGTTTTAACCTATTAGTTGCAGAGGACACAGCATGACCACCAACACGGAACTGCTTCAGCGCGCACGTGTGCGTATCCCGGGCGGCGTTAATTCGCCGGTACGGGCATTCAATGGTGTCGGCGGCGAGCCCGTGTTTTTTGATCGGGCCGCCGGGGCCTGCCTGTATGACCTTACCGGCCGCAGTTACATCGATTACGTAGGTTCCTGGGGTCCCATGATTGCCGGTCACGCACATCCGGCCGTTGTGGCCGCGGTGCAAGCCGCAGCCAGCCGGGGACTGAGTTTTGGCGCACCCTGCCCGGCCGAAGTCGACATGGCAGAACGTTTATGTGAACTGGTGCCCGCCATGGACCAGGTGCGCATGGTCAATTCCGGTACTGAGGCCACCATGAGCGCCATCCGTGTCGCGCGCGCCGCCACCGGCCGCGATGCCATTATCAAGTTCGAAGGCTGCTACCACGGCCATGCCGACAGCTTCCTGGTCAAGGCCGGCAGCGGCGCTTTGACGCTGGGTGTGCCGAATTCACCGGGGGTTCCCGCCGCACTGGCAGACCTGACCCTGACCGCGCCCTACAACGACCTGGATGCAGTGCGGGGCTTGCTGCAGGCGCATGGCAAGGAGGTTGCAGCCATTATCGTGGAACCGGTGGCCGGCAACATGAATTGCATTCCGCCGCTGCCGGGCTATCTCACAGGCTTGCGGACGCTATGTGACGCACACGGCTGCCTGCTGATTTTTGATGAAGTCATGACCGGTTTTCGCGTAGCCCTGGGTGGCGCCCAGAGTTTGTACGGCGTGGTGCCCGATCTGTCCACCTTTGGCAAGGTCATTGGAGGTGGCATGCCGGTGGGCGCTTTTGGCGGCAAGCGCCAGTATATGGAAATGGTGGCACCCAGCGGTCCGGTGTACCAGGCAGGCACGCTGTCCGGCAACCCGGTGGCCATGGCTGCAGGACTGGCCAACCTCGCGCTGGTAACAGAGGAGGGCTTCTACGAGCAGCTGGAGAACAGGACCCGGACCTTGCTCACGGGCATGGAGGACGCGGCGCAAAGTTCCGGCATTCCGCTGCTGGTCACCCAGGTCGGGAGCATGTTTGGGCTATTTTTTACCCGCGAAAAACGGGTGATTAACTTTGCCCAGGCCGGTCAATGTGATGTCGCTGCATTCCGGCGCTTCTTCCACCTGATGCTGGAACGTGGGGTTTACCTGGCGCCCTCGGCCTACGAGGCCGGCTTCATGTCGGCGGCGCACACGATGGAACACATCGAGTCCACCATCAGCGCCGCGCGCGAGGCGTTTACCGCAATGGCCACGCGTGACGATTGAGCTGGTGGCGCACCGCGGCTATGCCGCCCGCTACCCGGAAAACACCCGTGAAAGCCTCGCGGCCGCCGTTCGCGCGGGAGCCCGGTTCCTGGAGTTTGATGTGCAGTTGAGCGCCGATGGCGTGCCGGTACTGCTGCATGACGTTACGCTGGAGCGCACGGCCGGGCGACCAGGCTCGGTTTTTGAGTTAAGCGCCGCACAACTCTCGCGTATTGAAGTCAATGAAACTGCGCGCTTTGGCCCGGCATTCAGCGGGGTGCGCATTCCCCTGCTGCAGGACGTGGTGGCGGATCTCGCGACCTGGCCGGGGGTTACCGCGTTTGTCGAAATCAAACCAGAGAGCCTCGTTCGTTTCGGCATCGGGTATATGCTGGACCGGGTGCTGGAGGCCCTGGCGCCCGTTTTGGGTGCGTGCGTGGTGATTTCATTTTCAGACCAGGCCGTGGCTGAAGCGCGGCGCCGGAACGGATGCGAAATTGGCTGGGCCATTGAGCATTGGTCGGAAGAAAGCTGCGAGACGGCGACCGAGCTTGCCCCCGACTACCTGTTCTGTAACTACCGCAAGTTTCCACCGCTGCCCGCTCCGCTGTGGCCGGGTCCGTGGCGCTGGGTTGCCTATGAAGTGACGACTCTGGACGTCGCCAACACCCTGGTCCGGCGCGGGGTGGACCTGCTGGAAACCATGGCAATAGTGGAGCTGGCTGCTGCTGCTGCGGCAGCGCAACTGCAGGGCAAGGGTTGTTCCTGACAACCCTTCTGTATTTCCTCCATCTTGAGGAAACCCATCGTTTGCGGCTGCTATAAATTTAGCGAGATGGCACGCGCGGCGCGCCGCATAGATACAATCCGCCAGCAGGACGATGAGTACCTCAGCGAGGATTATTTGCCGCCTGTGGTGACGCGCACTTCGGCCACCTGGTCTTTCAGCGGAAATCTAATGACTGAAGGTGGCGGCCAACTCATTCCGGACTCCGCGATGTCGGCGGCGAACTTCGGCGTCACGGCCATATCCCACGGCGCGCCACAATTGCACCACAGGGCTATGGTGGACAATGCGGGCGACCCAAACGGATGTTGATCCACACTGGCTGCAGATTCATTAACCAACTCTACTTCACCCACCCAGGCGCCAAAAATGATGTTCCAATAATGGCCCGGGCCGGTGGACGGTTCTGCCCGGTACTCCGCGAACAAACGCTGGCTGGCTTCCCGGTCGCCCCGCGCCGCTGCAATCAAAATGCGGCTTAGCTGTTTACTAAAATCATTGACTATGGATTCTGCTGCAAACCGCTCGGCGCCTTCAAAATCGCCCAAAGCCACGTAGGCATAAAGCATCTGCAAATCGAGCCACGAGCCTGGCGCCTTTTTCTGAGCCTCAAGAGCCACTTCCAGCGCGCCCGCCGCATTGCCGGCCCATAACATGCTGCGCACCAGGTTTCGCCAGGAAGACGCAGCCAGCGGATCACACTCCAGGTATTGCTCATCACGTTCAATCAGGCGATCTGCATATCCGGTCAGGAGCGCGATATTGGGCAACCAGGTGATTTGTTCACAACTGTCCTGGGATATAAACCGGTCGACACGCGAAGCCATACCCTGCCAGTTGGAGGTCATGTAGGCCAGGTCGAGCTCAGCATTGTCGCGGGCATCTACATTTGCGGCTTTTTCCACAGCAAATGTCGTATCCCGCTCAGCGTGCTGCATCGCCGTGGCGTATTCTTCTTCTGAAACATCCTCCTTCCTTTGCCCGCTGGCATCATTCATCAGCAAATGAATGTACCTGTCAGAATGAAGCAGGTAAGCCGCCGAGTAGCCAGGGACCCGCTGCTGGACCACCTCGAAATAGCGGTTGGCTTCGGTCAGTTTTGCTATCTGGTCCTCGGCGCCATGGGCCGCTTCATACAATTCAATGCCTTTTTGCAGGGCAATAAACGCTTCCACGTCGCGCAAGCCGGCACGCTTCATGGCCTCGCGTTTGTCATCATCCAGCACTACGTTCATGGCCCGGGCAATTTTCTCGGCGATGTCCTCCTGAACGGCAATGGTGTCTATGGCCGTACTGTCGTAGTTTTCCGACCACAGGTGAAATCCATCCGATGCGCGAATCAGCTGTGCAGTTACCCGCAGCCGGTCGCCACTGCGCCGCACCGAGCCTTCTACCACGTTGCGCACGCCCAGCTGGCTGGCGACCTCCTGGATGGGCAGGTCCTTGCCCTTGAAGGCAAAGGCCGAGGTTCGTGCAGTGACCAGCAATTCGGGCAGCTGCGCCAGCGAGTTGAGGATTTCTTCGGTCAAGCCATCGGCAAAATACTCATCATCTGCACCGTTACTCATGGCAGTGAAGGGCAGCACGGCGATGGAGCCCTGGGCAGGCAGGCTTTCAGGCGCGACTTCAGCTGTGGCCGATTGGGCCACCGCAGGCACTGTGGATGGATCCACAATGGCCGGTGAAGCCGGGTGTTTTGCAGGGCTGGACACAAAACGATCGACCAGCAATAGAACCACGGCCAGTGCCAGCGCGCCGATGATCACGCGGTCAATCTTGCGGCCGGTTTGCGGGGTGATGGATTGGGTTCGATCGATCTCGGATTCGCGCTTGATGCCGTCTGGCGTGATTTCGAACACCCAGGCAAAAAGCAGCACGATGGGCAAGCCGATGGCTGCGGTCAGCACGAAAACCTGCAGTATCCACCCTGGCGCATCGATCACTTCCAGTGCAAAGTCGATGGCCTGCAGCGCCACCCAGGCGACGACGACATAGGCGATGCCCATGCGAAACACGTTGCGGCGCTTGAGTTCCTGGAAAAAGCTCATTTGTCCTCGGCCGGTTTTCCTTGTTATGCCAGAGTTGGGCGGCAGGGCTATTCTGCCACAGGTGCATGCCATTACCGGCGATTTGTGGCGTGGGGGTCCTTGGCTTGGAGTCAGCCGGCAAACATGCGCCGTCACTTGCAATACTTAAACGCTACGCAAGCGCTGTCGGGAGCGACTTGCAAATCCGCCTCGTACGTTCAAAGGCAACGTGATGTCCTGAATCAAAGCGGCAGGGCAGAATTTTGATTCCAGAAATTAATCCGGCCCGTTTTCCTTTCGCCAGGGCCAGAGCAAGCACTTGAGTCTGGCAGCTCATCGTCAAGCCATTTTGCACGGACCCCAAAAACCCCGGAGCCGCAAGTTACTGCATCTACCTCAAGCGATTTCGAGTTTTAGGGGTTCACTCCACGGTTTGGATCAATATTCGGTGCAAATCAACAGATGACCATTGTTGAGTGGTCTGCTGCGGCAGCAGCGGAGCGAGACACGGGCAGGATCAGTCCAGAAACAAATCCTTCATCAGGGGCTGACCGGCTTTAACCTGGTAGTGGTCGAAGTTTTTCATGCCATTGGCCCGCAGGACGTTTTCATCCAGGAAGAAATTGCCGGTGCACTGGCGGCTGTCGCGGATGAGGATCTCAAAGGCGGCATCAGCCATGATGGCCGGGGTGCGGCAATTTTCCGCCACCACCGATCCCTGCAACAAGCTGATCGCAGCCGTGGCAATGACCGTGCGTGGCCACAAGGCGTTGCAGGCGACACCTTGCTGGCGAAACTCCTCAGCCATGCCCAGCACGCACATGCTCATGCCGTACTTGGACATGGTGTAAGCGACATGGTCCTTGAACCAGGAAGGATTCAGATTCAACGGCGGAGAAAGGTTGAGCACGTGCGGGTTGGCGGATTTGAGTAGATACGGTATGCAGGCACGGGTGGTGGTATACGTGCCGCGCACATTGACATCAAACATCAGGTCAAAGCGCTTCATGGGTAATGCCTGGGTGCCTTGCAGCATGATGGCACTGGCGTTATTGACCAGGATGTCCAGTCCACCGAAGTGATCCACGGCCTGGGCAACTGCACGGTCGACCGACTCGTCATCGCGCACATCCATCTTGATGGCTAGCCCGCGCCCGCCTGTGGCTTCTATTTCTGCCACCGTTTCATGGATGGTGCCTTCCAGCTGCGGATGGCGACGGTCGGTTTTGGCTGCAACCACGATATTGGCGCCGGCCTGAGCGGCGCGCAGGGCAATGGCTTTACCAATGCCGCGCGATGCGCCGGTGATGAAAACGGTCCTGCCCTGTAGGGTCTTGTTGGAAGGGGCTGGGTCTTGCGCGCTCATGCTGCATTCTCCGTAATTTATTGTTGCTCTTGTATCGCCTCGGCAGCGATTACCGCCGGGTAATCGAATCGGCCCGGGGAGGCAATGTAAAGCCGCCGACCTTAGTCTATCGCCGTGATGGCGGCATTCCACTATCATAACCGCCTTCATCGTTTTTATACCTTCTCCGGACGCAGCCAACGTGGAATCAGCAAGCTGGACAAACGACATGCTCGGTTGGATCAGTTCCAACCCGCGTTGGGGCATTGTTTTCGTGTTCGCGGTTTCGTTTCTGGAAGCCCTGGCCGTGGTTGGAATTCTCCTGCCTGGCATCGTGATCCTGTTTGGTGTGGGGGCGCTGATAGGTCTCGGCGTGCTGGAATTGGTGCCGGTGTGGATTGCCGCATCCACCGGGGCGTTTCTGGGTGATTCGTTTAGCTATGCCCTGGGCCGGCGTTTTCACGAAAGCCTGCGCGACATATGGCCCTTTTCCCGTTACCCGGGAATGATGGATCGAGGCCTGAAGTTTTTTCGTGATCACGGCGCCAAGAGCGTGGTTGCCGGCCGCTTCATTGGCCCTTTGCGCCCGATTATTCCTGCTATTGCGGGCAGCATGAATATGCAGCCATCACGCTTTTTGCTGACGGACGCATTTGCCTGCATTGCGTGGTCGCCTGCCTTCCTGCTGCCTGGCATGCTGTTTGGCGTGTCTCTGGACGCTACCTCCGAATACACCGGGCGTCTGACCTGGGTGCTGGTGATCCTGCTGGTTACGCTCGCCCTGACCTGGTGGCTGATCCGCTTGCTGTATGAGCCCCTGGCGAGCCGCTCCGCGAGATGGCTGCTTCACGCCATACGCTGGGCCCATCGTCATCCGCTGCTGGGCCGCATCAGCGGACCACTGCTTGACCCGTCCCAGCCTGAGGTCCTGTCCGTTACCTCCCTGGGCATACTACTGGTGGTGATTTTCTGGGGCCTGGTGATGCTGTTGTTCCTGTCGCCATTTTCCACCCAGCCGCATGCCCTGGATCAATCGGTGCAAACCCTGGCGCTGTCCTTGCGCAATCACCTTGCCGATCCGGTGATGGTGGCGATCGTACAGTTATCCCAATGGCAGGTCGCACTGCTTTCCAGCGCTGCGGTCTTGTTCTGGCTTTTTGGCGCACGGCAGGCGAAGGCTGCCATCCACTGGCTGATCGCCATCGTCGGTGGCTGGTCAATCCAGGTGTTGCTGGCCTGGGGTTTGCGCGCTACGCCACAAGTCATCGAACTGCCCGCACACGCCGTGATCAGCCCCAGTTCCGCCATGAGCCTGGCCACAGTCGTGTTCATGTTTTTCGCGGTGATGATTGCCCGCGAAGTGCAACGCAAACACCGGCAGTGGCCTTACCTGGCCGCAGCCCTGACCCTGACGGTGTTGGTGTTGGCGCGCTTGTACCTGGGCCTTGAATGGTTGAGCGGAGCCTTGATGGGCGTCTTGTTGGGCCTGGCATGGACTCTGATCGTCGGCATTGCCTATCGGCAACGCGCGCTGCAACCTTTTTCCGGGGCCATAGCCAGCGTGATTTTCTATGGTTCCGTTGCTTTTCTATTCAGTTGGCAGGTGCATGAAAACCTCGCGCAGGAAGTGACTGCGGTTCGTACCGTGGCCACGCAGGAGCGCATGTCCATGGACACGTGGTGGGATTCCGGTTGGCAGGATTTGCCGGAGGAGCGCACCAGCATGTCTTCCGTGGCCAGCCGCCGATTCAATGCCCAGATGGCGGTGGAGCCAGACCGAATCGCAGAAATATTGTCCCGCTCCGGTTGGGAGCGTGTACCTGAAAGCGATTGGCGCTGGGTCTTGAAAGCCCTCAACCCGGAGCCCAACGAAGCGTCTTTGCCCTTGCTGGGGCGCGCGTTCCGGGGCCGGCCTGAAACGCTGCTGATGCGACGAAACCACCCCCGAACCGGGCAGTTGATCACTATCCGCATGTGGGATTCCGGCGTACAACTGGAGCCGGGTCAGCAGGTGCTTTACCTCGCGCAGGTTTCAGAGGAACAGTTGGTACAACGCCTGAGCCTGTTCAGCTTCTGGCGATCAGCCCCGTTTGACCTCGGCGCCATGCAACCCTTGCGCGAAGAACTTGGTGAGCTGGAAGAAAAAGCAGTCGGCGATGATTTGTTGCTGTTGCGGGAACCTCGCCCCGCCCCATGAGGCAAGGTCCAGGCGTCATTCCGGCTGGAAGCGCGGCAGTATTTCAAGCAGGTCTTGCAAGCGCTCAATAGGGTCCGAAAGTTCCAGCAGGTTTTGTTTTTCGATATCGGACAAGGGCAGAAATTCTGCCAGCCGGTAGCCTACCCAAACCGCATCATCGAGTTGCTCCGGGGTGTGAGCAGGATAACCAGGGCCGAGTTTGTCCAGAAAGCGGCTGAGCACCTGGCTTAACACAAAATAATGTGGGGGCAGGGGACATGGCTCAGGCTCCTGCAGCAGGACCACCTTGCCCAACCACAGGCTGTCTTCCTGTTTGTATGAATGCTTGACTCGAAAACGGCTGGTGCCGATGGTTGACACCCCCAGTAAGCCATCCTTGAGCAAATTCCAGTCAATGATTCGCGCCAGCGTACCCATCGGGGCGATGCGCACGGGTGCAATGGCTCCTTCTCCCTCGACGATCAGGCACACCCCAAATTCACTGTCATTGCGGGCGCATTCGCGCACCATGGACAGGTAGCGTTGCTCAAAAATGCGCAAAGGCAAAAGGCCGCCGGGAAAGAGCACGGTGCGCAGGGGGAACAGCGGACATTCAACTGTGCTCATCGCCCTCGAGCATTTTGCAAAAGCGCTGCGGAGCAGCGTCGAAGCCGCCATTACTCATGAATACGACGTGATCGCCGCTGCGCACCGCATCTTTCATCTGGTGCAACAGGTCTTCACTGCGGGTGACGACGCGCCCCCGCCCTTCCAGCGGCGCCAGCGCCTCCTGCGGATCCCAATTGATGCCTTCGCCGGCCTTGAGCCACACGCGGTCCGCCGCTACCAGGGCTGGCCCCAGCTCATCAATATGAACGCCTGCACGCATTGTGTTGCTGCGCGGCTCGAGCGCCACCAGCAAGCGGGCATTGCCGATATTGCGACGTAGTCCCTCCAGGGTCAGCCGGATGGCAGTGGGATGGTGAGCAAAATCGTCATAGACGCGAATATCGTTGATGTGCGCCACCAACTCCATGCGGCGCTTGACACCGCGAAATGTGGCCAGGGCGGCCACAGCCCGTTTTGGGTCGACTCCCGCGGCAGCGCAAGCTGCGATGGCAGCGCAGGCGTTCATGGCGTTGTGCCGTCCCTGCATCGCCCAACTTAGCTTTCCCAACACTGCGCCAGCGTGGTACAGGTTCAGTTCGGAACCCCCGGGTTTGACCAGTTGCACACCCCATTCCGCTGTGTCGCTACCCAGCGCAAAGCGCTGCAAGTTGCTCCAGCAGCCCTGTTCCAGAACGGATTCAAGGTTGTCATCCAGGCCGTTGCTGATGATGGTGCCCTTGCCCGGAATAGTGCGGATGAGGTGGTGGAACTGCGTTTGGATGGAAGCTACGTCCGGGTAAATATCGGCGTGATCGTATTCCAGGTTGTTGAGAATCGCTATTTGTGGACGGTAGTGAACAAACTTGGCGCGCTTGTCGAAAAATGCGGTGTCGTACTCGTCGGCCTCCACTACGAAAAATTGCGCGCCGTCCCTGGCTGAGGTGCCAAAGTCATTGGGTACACCACCAATAAGGAAGCCCGGCTGCAAACCGGCCTGCTCCAGTATCCATGCCACCATGGACGATGTGGTGGTTTTTCCGTGGGTGCCGGCGACCGCAATGACGAACTTGCCACGCAGGTAGTTTTCGCCCAGCCAGCGCGGACCCGAGGTGTAGTTCATACCCTTGTTCAGAACATATTCGATGGCCGGGTTACCCCGGCTCAACGCATTGCCGATTACAACCAGATCGGGTTGTGGGTCCAGATGTTCGGCTGCATAACCGTCAAATACCTCGATCCCCTCAGCTTCCAGTTGGGTGCTCATGGGTGGATAGGTGTGCTGATCGGAACCGGAGACCCGGTGGCCGGCTCGTTTAGCGAGTAGCGCCACGCCACCCATAAACGTGCCACCAACGCCCAGAATGTGAATGTGCATGGAAATTAGCCTTTGTTTCTGCTCAGGTATTAAGCAGCGATTCAACCACAACAAAATTCAGTGCAAAGATCAATACTGCAACCAGCATGCCAAGGCTCATGTTCATGGACAAGGCGCGGCGGTAAATGTGCGCATCGACAACGAGGCTCCAGATAAACGCGCCCACCCATGCCAGCGCCAGCAATGGCTGGGCCTCGCCCGGCTGAGCCTGCAGAACGAGCAAAATGGATAGTGCTCCGAATATCAGGCCTGTGCCGGACAGCGCGGTGATGGTTTGGGGCAAGCGCACGTTCATTCCGCGCAAGCCGAGCAGGGCAACGACGGCAACAAACTGTATCGAAACAGCCACCAGGCTGCGTGGTGCGGAATCGGCTTCGCTCAGCATGTAGTCCGCTACCAGGCCCTCAAGCATGTAGAGCAGTGCCAGGGCAAAAGCCACGCCCCAACCGGCAGGCAGGTCCTGCGGTCCGCCGCGCAAGCGCATAAGGTCGAACAACTGCAGGAAAAAACGGCTCAGGTTGCCGGCCATGGGGGAGGCAGTCACGTCAACTCCGGCCAGTCGCTAGGAGCGACTGTGCAACACGCTGCTGATACGTTGGGATACTTCCTCAATGCTGCCTTCGCCCAGGACCCGGGTCAAAATCCCTTGCCTGGCATAGTAAGCAATAACGGGCGCCGTCTGCTCCGCATACACCGTCATGCGTTTGCGGACCACCCGTTCGTTGTCGTCCTTGCGGCCTTCCGCGGTGGCGCGACCGGAAATCCGGGCAATCACCTGCTCTTCGTTCACATCGATTTGCAAGGCTTCTTCCACCGGTTGGCCGAGGCGCTCAAGCAGGGTATCGAGAGCTTCAGCTTGGGCAATGTTGCGGGGATAGCCATCCAGTACAAAACCGCCTTTCACATCGCCCTGGCCGAGGCGCTCCTCAATCAGGCCGAGCATGATGTCGTCGGAAACCAGGTCGCCACGGTCCATGACTGCCTTGGCTTTCTTGCCCAGTTCGGTACCTTCCGACACCGCTGCGCGCAGCAGCACGCCGGTGGAAATGTGTGGCAAACCGAGTTGTTTGGTCAACAGGGCGGCCTGCGTGCCTTTGCCGGAGCCCGGGGCGCCGAGCAACACGATTCGCATAATACGTATCTCGTCTACTAGAATATGGCGTTAACGCTAACCGCTAGCCTTGACCAAGTCAATGCAGCTCTCCAAGGCCCAAATGAGTCGATATTCATGCTGAAAAATATACTGTATGCCCAATCCGGAGGAGTAACCCCGGTGATCAATGCCACCGCATGTGGCGTCATCGAAACAGCACGTAAACACCGCGACCGGATCGGCAACGTGTTGGCGGGCAAGGATGGAATCATAGGCGTGCTGCGTGAAGAACTCATAGACACCAGCCAGGAAAGCAAAAGCGATATCGCAGCGCTGCGACACACACCCGGCGGAGCTTTTGGCTCCTGCCGTTACAAACTCAAGAGCATCGAGGAAAGCGGGCGGGAGTACGCCCGCCTGGTCGAGGTATTGCGGGCTCACAACATCGGCTATTTTTTCTACAATGGCGGCGGCGATTCGGCGGATACGGCTTATAAGGTTTCCCAGATAAGCCGGAAACTGGGTTTTCCGGTGCAATGTATCGGAGTGCCCAAGACCATCGACAATGATTTGCCGGTGACGGACACCTGCCCCGGGTTTGGTTCGGTGGCCAAGTACGTGGCGGTTTCCATCATGGAAGCCAGCCTCGACGTTGAGTCCATGGCGTCAAGCTCCACCAAGGTCTTTATCATGGAAGTGATGGGGCGGCATGCAGGCTGGATTGCTGCCGCCGGGGGACTGGCCCAGCGCCAGGAAGGAGATCCGCCCCACATCATTCTGTTTCCCGAAGTGGTTTTTGACCAGGCTGCGTTCCTGGCCAAGGTCAAGAGCTCCGTGGAGCGACATGGTTACTGTTCCATTGTTGTATCGGAAGGGGTGCGCCACCCGGACGGTCGTTTCCTGGCCGAGGCCGGATCCCGCGACGCCTTTGGCCACGCCCAGTTGGGGGGAGCGGCTCCGGTGGTAGCGGAACTGGTCAGGTCGGCGTTGGGCTACAAGTACCACTGGGCGGTTTCCGACTACCTGCAGCGTTCCGCCCGCCACATTGCTTCTGCTACAGACGTTGAGCAGGCCTATGCCGTTGGCCAGGCCGCCGTGAAGTTGGCGCTGCAGGGCAAAAACGGGGTCATGCCGGTGATCAAGCGGGTATCGGCCGATCCGTACCGCTGGAAAATTGAGGAGGCACAACTCAGCCGCGTGGCCAATCGCGAGAAGCTGATGCCCAGGAACTTTATCAGCAAGGATGGTTTCGGCATCACGGCTGCCGCACGCAAGTACCTGGAGCCGCTTATTCGCGGTGAGTCCTATCCGCCGTACGACAAACGCGGACTGCCGCGCTATGTCCGGCTGAAGAAAAAGCTGGTGAAAAAGGCGCTGCCAGACTTCAAGGTGTAGGCAAGGGCAATCCAGGCCATTGCCAGCACCATCAGCGCCACGCGGTTTTTTTTGATAACATGGCGCGATTTTTCGGCACTGTGCCGTATTGGCCCCGGCGCGGACGGGTGCTGATAGCAGCACTTGAATTTATTTACGGATTTCTTGAGGGAGTTTCTGATGACTTACGATATGGCGATCACGCTGGCTCTGGGTGCGGCCTTGCTGGCTGTTATCTATGGCCTGTTCATGGCCAAATGGGTATTGAGCCAACCGGCAGGCAACGAAAAGATGCAGGCGATTGCGGCTGCGATCCAGGAAGGCGCCGGCGCTTACATGAACCGGCAGTATTCAACCATCGGTGTAGTGGGCGCAGTGCTTTTTGTGGCCATGGGTGTCTTTCTTGGCTGGGCGACTGCGCTGGGCTTTGCGGTGGGTGCGATTTTCTCCGGTATGGCGGGTTACATCGGCATGTTTGTTTCGGTCCGAGCCAATGTGCGCACGGCTGAAGCGGCACGCTCCGGTATCAGCCCGGCCCTGAACATCGCGTTTCGTGGCGGCGCCATTACTGGTTTGCTGGTGGTTGGCCTGGGTTTGCTCGGGGTGGCGGGATACTTCGCCCTGCTGCAAAAACTCGGTAGCTCACAGGAAGACGCCCTGCATGCGCTGGTAGGCCTGGCCTTCGGCGGTTCGCTCATTTCCATATTTGCGCGGCTGGGCGGCGGTATTTTCACCAAGGGTGCGGACGTGGGCGCCGACCTCGTGGGTAAAGTGGAAGCGGGAATTCCCGAGGACGATCCGCGCAACCCGGCTGTTATTGCAGATAACGTTGGCGACAACGTCGGCGATTGTGCCGGCATGGCAGCTGACCTGTTTGAAACCTATGCCGTTACCCTGGTTGCCACCATGTTGCTGGGCAGCCTGATGATTGAAACCGTCGGCGCCAATGCGGTGATCTACCCGGTGGTGCTTGGCGCTGTTTCTATAGTTGCCTCGGTCATCGGCTCGTTTTTTGTAAGCATCAAGACGGGCGGAAAGATCATGGGGGCCTTGTATAAAGGCGTCATCGTTTCCGGCGTTCTTGCGGCGATTGCGTTCTACCCGGTAACCACGATGGTCATGGGTGAAGACTCCATGAACCTGTATTTCGCGGCCCTGATTGGCCTCGCCCTGACCGCTGCCATGGTGGTCATTACCGAGTATTACACCGGCACCGACTACAGCCCGGTGAAGAAAATAGCCGAGGCTTCAACCACCGGCCATGGGACCAATATCATTGCCGGTCTTGGCGTATCCATGAAGGCCACTGCGCTGCCCGTGCTGGCAGTGTGTGCGTCTATCTGGGGGGCGTTTGAATTGGCTGGCCTGTACGGAATCGCCATTGCCGCTACCTCGATGTTGTCTATGACCGGCATGATCGTGGCGCTGGATGCTTTCGGCCCGATCACGGACAACGCCGGTGGCATTGCTGAAATGTCCAATTTGCCGGACGACGTGCGCAAGACCACGGATGCGCTCGATGCCGTGGGCAATACCACCAAAGCTGTTACCAAGGGTTATGCCATTGGTTCTGCCGGTCTGGCTGCGCTGGTTTTGTTTGCCGACTACACGCACGTTCTGGAGAAGGAAGGCTTCGGTGTGCTGGCTTTTGACCTGTCTGACCACCGCGTGATCATTGGACTGTTCATTGGCGGCATGGTGCCTTACCTGTTCGGTGCAATGGCGATGGAAGCCGTGGGCCGCGCTGCCGGCGCCGTGGTAACCGAAGTGCGCCGCCAGTTCCGCGAAATCAGCGGCATCATGGAGGGTACGACCAAGCCGGATTATTCACGGGCGGTTGACTTGCTGACCAAGTCCGCCATCAAGGAGATGATCATTCCTTCGCTGCTGCCTTTGCTGATTCCTATCGTGGTGGGTGTGGTGCTCGGTCCCGAGGCGCTAGGCGGTCTGTTGGTGGGCACCATTGTTACCGGTCTGTTTGTGGCCATTTCCATGACCACCGGTGGGGGAGCCTGGGACAACGCCAAGAAATACATTGAAGACGGACATTTCGGTGGCAAAGGCACCGCCACCCATGCGGCTGCGGTTACCGGTGATACGGTAGGCGACCCTTACAAAGACACCGCCGGCCCGGCGATTAACCCGTTGATCAAGATCATCAACATCGTGGCCCTGCTGATTGTGCCGTTGCTCTGATTGAAGAAAGCTGACACCGTTTGACCAAAGCGCCGGGAAACCGGCGCTTTTTTTGTCCGGAACCAGATGAACGCCAATGCCTGATGCCTGTCTACCCCGTACACGGTAAACTCACCCTGTCTCGCCACACATGGCGGCTGAACACGATGGCGCATCTGGAACATGGACTCTGGCACATACATTAAAAGAACCGGGTTGGCCGCATGGGCGGTGTATTTGAGCCTCTTTTCCTGTTCCATTGCGCAGGCTATCGAACCCGAGGACGTGCGTAGTTTCGAGGATGTATTTCTCATCTCGGCGGCTGCACCCGACCGCGCCAGCGTCGAGGTCAAATGGGACATAGCTCCCGGTTACTACCTGTATAACAACAAGTTCCTCCAGTTCAGCGTGCAAACGCCCGGCGTGGTGCTCGGTGAGCCCCTTATGCCACGCGGCGAGACCAGTTTTGATGACTTGCTGGGGGAAGAAGTGGAGAAGTACCACGGCAATTTGACCGTGACGCTGCCGCTGCTGTCGGTTACTCCCGGACTCGCCGGCTTCAGGCTGACCGTTCGATCCCAGGGCTGCCTTGAAGGTGTGTTGTGCTACCCGCCCACCAACCAGGTGCTGTTGATTGGCTTGCCCGCGGATCCCAACAACGCGGTTGTTGATGTCCCCTCCGACCATGATGCTGCAGCTACAAAGGAGATGCAGCAGGCAGTTGATGAGCCGGCGCCGGGCAGGATCAACCCGGGCAACCTGGCTCCCGGCGACAATCCATTGGCCACACTGGCAGGCGGGCCCGGAGCAGAGGCGCCAGCACTGGATGCCAACAGCGCCTTTGTTTACGAGGCTATCGGCCTGAGTGCCGAAACCGTACTGGTGCGAATCACCGCCCAGCCCGGATACTACCTCTACCGCGACAAATTCAGTTTCCGCGTGGCAGATGCCAGCGGTTTTGCGGTGCGCGAGGTCAGCCTGCCGGAAGGCACCATCAAGGATGACCCCGAGTTCGGCCCGGTCCCCGTGATTTATGGCCAGGTGGAGATTCCGGTGCGCGTAAGCCGGCCAGCCGGCCCGGTAACCGCCATTTCCCTCGAAGCCAGCTTCCAGGGCTGCCGGGATGGTGACATCTGCTATCCACCGCAGACACGCACAGTCAGTTTTGAGATGCCCGCAGCTTCAAGCCCTATGGGTGAACCAGCGGTCGCGGGCCAGGCCCCGGCCAGCATCGGGCCCGACGCGGCAACGCCGCCGGTCAGCGAACAGGATCGCCTCGCCCGCCTGCTCACAGAAAATACCACCAAGGCCATTTTCGCTTTCTTCATCGCCGGCATCCTGTTGGCCTTCACCCCCTGTGTTTTTCCCATGGTACCCATACTGTCCGGCATCATCATGGGGCAGGGGGAGCGCCTGACAACCGTGCGAGCATTCTGGCTTTCGCTGGTTTACGTGCTGGCCATGGCCGTGACCTACACGCTAGCGGGCGTACTGGCAGGACTGTTCGGACAGAACCTGCAGGCCGTGTTCCAGAACCCATGGATTCTCAGTGGCTTCGTGCTGATCTTTATCCTGCTGGCCTTGAGTATGTTTGGCCTGTTCGAATTGCAATTACCGGCTTCGCTGCAAACCCGGTTGGCGCTGGCCAGTAACCAACAACAGGGTGGCCAGTGGTGGGGTGTGGCGGTCATGGGCTTCCTGTCCGCGTTGATTGTTGGCCCCTGCGTCGCACCGCCGCTGATGGCGGCCTTGATCGTGATTGGGGCCTCGGGCGATGCCGTGTTGGGAGGTTCCGCACTGTTCGCCATGTCCCTGGGCATGGGTCTGCCGCTTATCCTGTTTGCTGTTTCTGCCGGTAAACTGGCGCCGCGGGCGGGTGGCTGGATGAATGCCGTCAAGGCAGTGTTCGGCGTAGGTTTGCTGGCCCTTGCGATCTGGATGCTGGAGCGCATTCTGCCGGGGGGCGTCATCATGCTGCTGTGGGGTGTGCTGGCCATCGGTTGTGGCGTATACCTCGGTGCTTTGGAACGCATAGCAGATGGCGCATCGGGTTGGCAACGGCTGTGGAAGACACTGGGGGTGGTGCTGCTGTTGCTGGGAGCGCTGGAACTGGTCGGGGCCGCGGCCAGAGGTAACTACTGGTTGCGTCCATTAGACGGGCTCAGGGCGGAAGCTGACGGGTCGACTGCAGCGGAAGAAGTGCCCTTCCGCCGCATCAAATCACTGGATGACCTGGAGCAAGCAGTCAGCGCAGCCAACGCGCAAGGCCAGGGTGCCATGCTGGATTTTTATGCCGACTGGTGCGTTGAGTGCCTGCGCATGGAGCGCAACACCTTTCACACGCCGCCAGTGCAGGCCCTGCTGGCTCGCCTGCAACCGCTGCAGGCGGATGTCACGCCCAACGACAGCACCGACCAGGCGCTGATGCGCAAATTCGGCATCATTGGCCCGCCGGCCATCCTGTTTTTCAATCGCTCGGGTGAGGAGATGAAAGCCTGGCGCCTGGTGGGCTATTTCCCTCCGGAGGAATTCTCCAAACACCTCGAAGGGGTGCTGGCGGCGCAATGATGAGGGCCCAGCGGGTCATTCTGATCTTTTCGATTGCCATGCTGGCGAGTTTTGCCGGCGCGTTTGCCTACCGTTATGTCTATGTTCAACCCTGGGAAGGGGAAGCGCTCAGCGCTGCGCAAGAAACATCCCAGGGAACATCCCAGGGAACATCCAGCGGAACGTCCGGCGCAAGCGTGGTCGGCAGCCTCAGGCCGGATTTCATGCTGGGCAGCGGTACCGGGGAACAGGTTTCGGCCAGTTCTTTCGACGGCAGTGTTACCCTGGTCAACTTTTGGGCCACGTGGTGTGCGCCGTGCCGCGAAGAAATGCCCATGCTGGTGGATCTGCATCGGGCGTATGCGGGCTCTGGTTTCCAGGTGGTCGGTGTCGCCATGGATGATGTGCAACAGGCACGTGACTTTGCCACCGGGCTCGGGGTCGACTACCCCATCCTGGTGGGAACTGCCGATGTCATGGCCATGGCCCAGAGTTATGGCAACCTGTCAGGGTCCTTGCCCTACAGCGTGCTGATTGATCGGGACGGCGTCGTACGCTGGACCCATCTGGGGGTGCTTGAGAAAGCCGATCTAGCCAAGCGCATTCGCAAACTACTTTAGTACGCGTAGGTCGCATTCGTAAAGCCCCTCTTTGTTAGCATCAACCCAAAGTTGAAATATCCCCGTTTCTCCCCAGTTAAAATGTCCCCATTGGTGCATTGCGGCGTTATACTGTACAAAATACTGTACGTTTCGTGCAGCAAAGGAGGTCGTTATGGGAATTTCTGCAAGCGATGTCATATCCCTCTCGCAAGCCCGCGCCAACTTTTCCGATCTGGCCGAGGAGGTCAATGCAGGGGCCGAGAAGATCATTACCAAAAACGGCGAAAGCTATATTGCCCTGATCGACGCCAATCGCCTGGACTACTACCACCGGCTGGAGCGTGAACGAATTCATTTGTTGGTAATCGAGGAGACATCCAAGGGCCTCGACGACGTTGCCTCCGGTCGATTGAAGGATGCCCGTAGTGCAATAAAGTCGATCAAGCGCAGGCGCAACATCTGATCTTCAAAAAGGGAATTGCCTGTGCCAAAGAAAATTGTCGTCAGGCTCACTGCAAATTTTGAGCGCAATCTCGCCGACATCGAACGCTTTCTGGCTGAGACCGAAATCCCCCACGCCTACGATGCCTTGCTGGATGAACTGCTGGACACCATGATTCCGAATCTTGAACGGTTCCCAGGCATGGGCCGAACGTTCTTGAGCAGGACGGCATCCTCAGTCGAGGCGAACATCGCTCTTGAGGCGTTAGGGACAAAGTTATCCGCGTTGATTGCTGACCCGGATGGATTGCGAGAATACGTCTTGGATAGCTACTTGGTAATGTACGC
>JANLTO010000050.1:0-4131 GCA_031362985.1 Lysobacterales bacterium
AAACAGCAGGGTGTCCTGCGCGGTGTTTGGATCAATAACCCGAGAGACATCCGCAAGCAACGCTTCCAATGCGGCAACTTTTGCCTCCAACTGCGCAACCCTTGTATCCAGGCTCGGCGGTTTCGGGGTCGGGGCAGCCGAGAGGGCCGCGAATGGTGAGTAAAGCAAGAAGCTGAACAGGAACAGATATCTGGATTTCATGATGGAACTCCCCTGAGGCAGGCGTGGAATGTTTTTCCCTGGACGATCTTTCACGTTGATGAGTAACGGACACCGGTCAGTTATTTGCGAAATGGATTGGTTGCAGTCTGAAAGGATGTCGGTCACTCCACGTTAACCCGCAGCCCGCCGAAGGGAGAATCTGATATGTCAATTACAGCTAGCGGAACATCGGTGATGGGATTCTGATCGTAGGAGTAAATACTTGCGGTAAAGTCAGTTACGGCGAAGTGCTGAAAAACCCCGCCTTGCAGGTCGTCAAAGGTTTGGATCCACGTAAATTTATAGATTGTTCCGTTATCGGTGAAGTCGCCCCCTACGAGATCGCTGGTTTCAAATTGAATCAAGGTGACCAATATCTCGTTATCACTCACTTTCTGCCATGTGCCCTGATCCGGTGCCTTTAAGCCACCACAATTGGGCGCGACAACGCAAAACATGCCCGCGTTAGTGTTGGTTACAGTTCGGTCAGAGTGAAAGGCCATTACACCGGCAGTGTGTGGGTCATCTGCATTGTTCCTCACGAAGAAGGCACCGCTGAACGGAACGCTTTCCGCGAGCGAGGCCTGTAACGTGGCGACCTTTGTTTCCAATAGCGCCAGTCTTTCCGCTGTGGTTAGCGGCTTGGCCGCAAGATTGGTTAGCGGTAAACACAACAAGAGAATAGACAGGACTGGTAAGGATAAATACCTGGACTTCATGACCGCACTCCTCTGAAGCAAATTTGGCAATTTCTTCCCGGAACGAGGGTTCACCTTAACCTGTAACGGACACCGGTTCGTTTTTTGCGTAAAGAGGGGTCGAAACAGAAAAAGGCTAACTCATGCTGCCCGGATAAAATTCTTGGATTCAATGCGTATCCCAATTCATGGTGTGTATAATACACATCATGAACAGCGCCGAACTGATTCGGAAGCTAGAAAGGGCGGGCTGGGTGCTCCGTGGGGTGAAGGGTTCGCATCACATCTACACGCATCCGCAGCGCGGCGGGCATCTTAGTATTCCGCACCCAAGGAAGGATTTGGGCGCTGGCCTGATTAACAAGCTGATGAAAGTGGCAGGGGTGAAATGAAAGGAGCAGGAAGATGAAGTATCTGATAGCCATCGAGCCGGGCGACGAAGCGCACGCCTGGGGCGTTGTCGTGCCCGATCTGCCGGGTTGCTTTTCCGCCGGCGATACATTGGACGAGGCGGTGGATAATGCCCGCGAGGCCATCGAACTGTGGCTGGAAACCGTGATCGACGACGGCGACGCGGTGCCTGCGCCTCGTCCGCTGGCCGAACATCAGAAAAAACGGGAATTCAAAAATTGGGTCTGGGCGGTGGTTGCAGTCGATCTTGCCCGGCTTTCCGACAAGGCCGAGCGCGTGAATATCACCCTCCCATCACGTGTGCTACGCCGGATCGACGCTGCTGCCAGGGCAGCGGGCGAATCGCGCTCAGGCTTTATCGCTCACCTCGCGCTGGGGAAAAGGGGTCAGAGCCCTTTTAAGTGAAAAGGGGTCAGAGTTCCTTTAACTCAAATAAAAGGGCTCTGACCCCTTTTCCCTTTAAGGAAAATCCCTGTCGATTTGCTATAGTGGAGTAAGGCCTGTTCCTGTCAGACATACCTGCAGGGACGCTTCTACCAAAAAACGGGCAGGCTAAACACGCGGCGTACAGCTGCAATTGCCCGGCCGCGCAGCAGGTTTTTATCTGGGTGGGGGAGCGTTGCACGGGCTATATGGATACGACGCCCGACCATTTATCCGACCTTCGCTGGCTGAAGCAGTTGGCTTCACCCGGCGCTGGCGCGGCTTGGAAAGTTTTCCTGCAACGCTATGCCGGGGTGCTGCTCAGTGTCGTGCGGCAATACGAACGGGACGCGCAATCCGTCAATGACGCCTTCCTGTTCGTGTGCGAGCGGCTGACCGATAACGGCTTCCGCCGCTTGCAATCCTGGAAACCCAAAGAGGGCGCGCGCTTTGACACCTGGCTGCGTGCCGTGGTCGCCAACTTGTGCATCGACTTCCTGCGCAGCCAAACCGGTCGGGTGCGGCCGCCTCGGGTGGTTGAGACCATGGGCGAGCTGGAACAACGGGTGTTCAGCTGCCGATTCAAGCAGCACATGAGTTTGGCGGAATGCCTCGAAACCTTGCGGCCCCAATTCCCTGAGCTCAACGAGCTCGCCCTCGCGGCCGTGATCGCCGATCTCAACCACAGCCTGGATTCCCGCCAGCACTGGCGCCTGAAGGTCCGGCACCAGCGATTTCTTTCCTTTGAGGATCCCGACACGCAACTGCGCGTGGAACAACAAACCGGCTGGCCGCTGAGCGCCGAGGACAATGCCGTCGCCGATGAACGCCATGCCAGGCTGCAGGCCGCATTGGCACAACTACCGGTGAGCGATCGTCTGTTGCTGCGCTTGCGCTTTGAACAGGACCTGCCCTTGCGGGAGGTAGCCCATATCGCCGGGCTGGGCGACCTGCACAAGGCTCGTTATCAGATCGACAAGGCGCTTGAACAGCTGGCTCGGCTGTTGGCCGACTGAGGCAATGCCATGCATTTTGCAAAAATCGCTCCGGTGTCCGTTATGGCTTATCGAGGGCAACATTCGGGTGATCCTGTATGGGCGAATCATCGGACACCGGAAATGAATGGTTGGGGAATCGACTGCTATGGATAAGCACGCCATCATCGATGGGCTGAGGGACGCTTTCAGATCCAGTACTGACCCGGAGCCGCAGCGCGGCGCCCACTGCCTTGCGCCTGAAGCGCTTGCGGCATTTCTCGATGGAAGTTCAAGCAGGAGAGAACACGGCGCCCGCGAGGCGCACCTGGCCGACTGCGCATTCTGCCTGCACCAGCTCGCGCAGATTTGCCGCAGTCGGGAAGACGAGGGCGTGACCAATATTCACCCGGAGTTACTGCAACAGGCCGAAGCCCTGGGTGTCAAGGAAGCAGGGGAACAGCAGCCAGGAATTCGGCGGGTTCGCCGTTTGTTGCTGACGGGCAGGTTCCCAGCCCTTGCAGCTCTTGCGGCGACAGTGGTTCTTGCCACCGGCATCGTGTGGATGAATTTCAGGGCCGGTAACCCGGCCAGTCCAGAACCAGAGGAATTCCAAACTACCCGCTTTGCCCAAACCAGCGCCATCAATCCCCGCGTGCTGGCGCCCACAGCCGGCAGCCTGATTGTTCCCGCCGAGCAGGTGTTTCGCTGGACCGAGGTCCCCGGTTCGCTGTTTTACGACGTGCGCCTGCTGGACCCGGATGGCGAGGTGCTGCTGCGTGAGCGGGTAAAAACCACCCGTTGGCTGATTCCCGATAAGCTGCACCTGAAGGCAGGCGGCGAATACTATGTGCGCGTCGACGCCTACCTCGACGACGAGCAGTTCCTCAGTTCCGAACACGTTGTGTTCGGCGTGCGCAGCGATCCGTAATGTGAGCCGGCCGATAGCCCCACCTGCCCGCGCCTCAGCCACCGGTTTGCAGCCAGTGTCGGCGCTCGCAGTAGGCGTTGTCCTTGCTCTGCTGCTGGGCATCACTGATGTGTCGGCCGATGACGCTGCAACCAAACCCGGCCTTCCCGCCGAGCTCCAGGCCGCCGAACAAGTCTATCGGCAGGAAGGGCCAGAGGCCGCGCAGGCCGAATTCAAGCGCATGGCCGAGGTGTACCAGACCTCGGGCGAGGCCCGGGCCGCAGCCACCGCGGTGCGTTTTGTCGGCGAAATCCACTGGCGGCTGGGCGAATACGATGCGGCGCAGCGGGTGCTGAATCAGGCGCTCGAGCTTGCTGTTGCGGCCCAGGACGCTGAACTCGAAGCCAAGGTGCTGAACGTGCTCGGCCTGCTGCGTTGGGACCTCGGCGAATACGATGCCGCGCTGATTTCCTTCGATCGCGCAGGCAAGATCGCCGACGAACTCGGTGATCGC
>JANLTO010000097.1:0-30052 GCA_031362985.1 Lysobacterales bacterium
GGTGCATGAAGAGGGATTTGGTGTGCAGGCCGGGCCATTCTGCGAGATCAACTTCACTCTTCCCGGTGGCAAACTCATACCACCGTGCCCTGCACCAAATTTCTGCGGAAACGTCACCGAACTAAAATCAAGAAACCGTCAATTGGGCCTGAACATCAATCCAAAAACACCCGTTCCTTCCTGGCTCGGCGAGCGGATGGATTATTCGATTGCGGTGGAGGGCTTGTTGCAGAGGGAATAAGTCCAACGGGATGCACAAAAGATTGCAGGATCACGCCAACAATGTATTTGCGTCAGCTGCTGACATAATCGCTGCTACCAGCGGCAGTTTGTATGCAAGGCAAATCATCCTTTAGCCGGCGATAGCAGCCCGGTTTCGCGCAACTCATCTTTCAGGTAAGCATAGTAAATGGGGGCTGCAATAAGGCCCGGAATGCCAAATGCAGCTTCGAGAACCAGCAGCGCCAGCAATATTTCCCAGGCCTTGGCCTGGATCTGGCTGCCGATGATGCGCGCGTTCAGGAAGTACTCAAGCTTGTGGATAATGATGAGATAGGCCAGCGAACCCATGGCGACGGTCAGCGAATCGCTGAGGCTGACAATGAAGATCACCGTGTTTGAGGTGAGGTTGCCGAGGATGGGCAGCAAACCAATGACGAAGGTGAGAACGATGAGAGTCTTGGTGAAGGGCAAGTGAATGCCAAACAGAGGCAGCAAAACGGCCAGGTAAAGGGCCGTGAGGGCCGTGTTGATCGCCGAGATCCGCACCTGCGCGAACACCACGCGGCGAAAAGCATTGTTAAGGCGCAGCGCGCGCCGGCCAATGGCATCGGACAGCGGGCCACCCGGGCTCCGGGAAGCCGCAGTTTCCAGCGACAGTAATCCGCCAACTACCATGCCGATCAGGATGTGTGCCAGTACGCGACTCAGGTCGGTACCGGCCACCTGGAACATGGAAGCATTGGCGCGCAGCCACTCGACCAGCGCGCGGCGCAATTCTTCGGCATCGGCCGGCATGTAATCGGAGATCCACACCGGCATCTGCTCGCGCGAGTGCTCGATAATCTCTGCCATGCTGTTGATAAGGGCCGGAATGCTTTCGTTGCTCTCGCGCAGCATGGAACTGGCCAACACGCCCAACAAGGCAATCAGCGCTATCACCGCTCCGGCGATAAGAGAAACCGCCAGCAGCCTTGGACCCTCGCCCCACAGCATGCGAGTCCGAAACAATGGAGTGAGCATATTGACCAGTGAAAACACCAGCAGACCGGCAATCAGCGAAGGCAGAAGGTGCAAATACAGCACCAGCAGCAGTGCGACCGTGCTGGCGCTTAGCGCAAAAATATCTTTTCGTGGCAGGAGTGGCTGATCCATGGTCGAAATCTAAACTCGGGGTCCGGTGGTACGAAAGATACTGCTTGAGTCACCTTCCCGCCAGTCCGCGTTGAATTCACACGGACAGTGCCCGGATATTCCAGTCCTGCCGTTCCCACCACGGGTGGTGCCAGCCGATGTGCCGGGCTTCATCCAGTAAAGCCCTGGCCTGCTGCGCATGCCCAAGGAGAGAATGAGCACAGGCCGCCCAGTAACTGGCGACGGGGTTGACGATTTCCTGTTGAATCATGTGCTCGTAACCGGCCACCAGCCCTTCGAGTTCATCCCGGCCGCGTGCGTCATCGGCCAGCAGCCGCAAATGAGCCCGATTGATCACGTGGGGGAGCCGCCAGATCCAGTCATCGGTGATCAGTTCGATCAATTCCCTGCCCCCGTCCAGCGCGGCCTGCTCGTACTGCTCCCGCGCAGCCGCTAAATCATCCAATGCAATAAAAGCCTGCCCGCGCTGTTCAGCAGTGTAGGTGCGCGTGGTTTCACCCCTGGCCACTTTGCCGAGGTAATCACGATCAGCGCCGACCATGGAGTTTGCAATGATCAGGTCGGCATCGAACGGGTTGTCCGGGGCCTTGCAGCAAGCCTCTTCCACCGACCTGCCTGCCGCTTCGATCTGGCCGGCCTGCAATAACAGCAGTCCTTTGCGGGCATGGTAATAGGCACCCTCCGGAGCCAGTGCTATGGCAGCGTCGATGGCGTGCAGTGCGGGATCAAATTCTTTTGCCTGGGCATGGGCGCGGGCCAGGCCATAGTGTGAAACAGGGAAATATGGATCGATGTCTATGGCCGCGGCAAAGCTCGTTTTCGCCTGTGCGACATCACCGTAACGCAGCGCGTCAAACCCCACGTTGACATTAATGATGGGTGACAGGGGATCGCGCTGCAGGGCCTCGCGATTGCGCTGTCCGGCTTCGCGGAAATTTCCCTGTCCCACAAGGACCAGGCCATACCACACCAGGCCCATGGTGTACGCCGGGTTCAGTTCCAGCGCCCGGAGCAGGGATTGCCCAGCTCCTGCGAGGTCACCCTGGCTTTCGCGGATCAGGCCAAGCGTGGCATGTGCTTCCGCCTGATCCGGTGCGAGTTCGAGCGCGCGCTGCGCGGCGGGTAATGCCTTGCTCACAGCTTCTGCGACCGGCATGTTTCCATAGTAGCGGGAGCTGAGCAGCATGATGGCATCCCCCAGGCCGGAGTAGGCCAGTGCGTAGTTGGCGTCGCATTCAATGGCTTGCTTGAAATACCCAACGGCGCGTTGTAGGGCGGCCTCGGTGCGTTTGTGAAAATGATGCCGGCCACGAAGGTAGAGGTTATAGGCATCGAATTGCTGCGTCGTGGCTGCAGGCAAGGCCAGCGCAGCAGCCCCTGACAACGGACTGACCCGCTGGATCACCGCCGCTGCAATGTCGTCCTGCAGCCGGAAGATGTCCTCGAGTTTGCGTTCAAATTGCTCGGACCAGATCTGGAAGCCATCGGCGGCGCTGACCAGTTGCAGGTTGATGCGTACCGCATCCGCCTGCTTGCGCACACCGCCTTCCAATACCACGGCCACATTCAGCAACCGGCCGATTTCGCGGACGTCCTCATGGCGGCCCTTGAACGAAAACGACGAGGTGCGCGCTGCAACCCGCAGGCCCGGCACGCGCGCGAGCTGGTTACGTATTTCTTCCGCCAGCCCATCGGAAAAATACTCGTTTTCGGCATCATCACTGAGGTTTACAAACGGCAGGACAGCCAGTGAACCTGCTGGTGCTTCAGGTGGTAAAGGAATTGCGTCACTACGTTCGATGCCTCCGGGCGTGATATCAAACAGCCAGGACAACAACAGCGCCACCGGAAACCCACACACCAGCGCGGCCACGAGATACCGCTCCAGGTGCTCGAGTTCGAAGGCAGTAAGCAGGGCATAGCCCACCTGGATGACAATCCAGGCGAAGGCGCCGTAAAAGGCTGCCACCTGCACCACGTGGCGGCGGCGCAGCTCATTCCAAAATTTCCGGACTGAAACCGGGTTGCGCTTTTTCACCGTCGGTACTATAACATCCGCCTTTATCATGCACATCCAAGACTGGAATGCCAAAGACTTCCTGCTACTGGCCCTTGCCGGATTTAGCCTGTTCTTTCTTGTGGCGCTAGTAGCCGGTATCAGGCGGGCAAAGCAGGAGCAGCGCGACGACATCAAGCCCACAGTGGCCACCACCCTGACCGGTTTTGTCGTCAACTTCTTCGATACCCTGGGCATTGGATCCTTCGCCACCACGACCGCCATTGTGCGGCACTGGCGATTGGTGAAAGACGAACACATCCCGGGCACACTCAATGTGGGGCACACCCCGGCATCCGTTGCCGAAGCCGTCATTTTCACGACCCTGGTGCCGGTTGAGAGCATCACGCTGATTTCGATGATCGCCGCTGCCGTAGCGGGGGCATGGCTGGGCGCAGGGGTTGTGGCCGCCTGGCCGAGGAGAAAAGTCCAGATCGGCATGGGCTTTGCGCTATTGATTGCCGCCGGCCTGATGCTCATGACGCAGCTCAAGCTGTTTCCCGGTGGTGGTGATGCACTGGCGCTCACCGGGCCCCTGTTATGGGCCGGCATCATCGGCAACTTCATTCTCGGCGCCTTGATGACCCTGGGCATTGGACTGTTTGGCCCCTGCATGATCCTGGTCAGCCTGCTCGGGATGAACCCGATCGCAGCCTTTCCCATCATGATGGGTTCCTGCGCATTCCTGATGCCGGTGGCGAGCGTGCGCTTTATCAAGGCGGGTGCGTACAACCCCGGGGCGACGCTGGCTTTTGCGCTTGGCGGTATTCCGGCAGTGCTCATCGCGGCATTCATCGTAAAGTCGTTGCCGCTGGATGCGATACGGTACCTGGTAGTTGTGGTGGTGCTTTATGCCAGCGTCAGTTTATTGCTGGCAGCGCGCACGGAAAGGCGTTGAAGTGTTGTGTTTAAGAGGGCTGCAGCGCTCGCCGAGGTGAGGTATCCAGGGCTGCACAGCGACCCGGAAACCGGCAATCAGATGAATTGAGTAATTTCTGTGACAGAATTGTGGCGACTTCCCGCAGGTGGTGATAAGGTAGGCTCAAGGTCGTAGTTTTCAGTTTGCCGCTACTTTAATTTGGCAAGCGCAGGATCCACGGCTGACGTGCGTGGTTGCAATAGCGACAGAAAGACAACACCGGGAAGGCTGTCGGTTGCTCTGCTGGTTTTGCAAACATTGGCGGGCACTGAAGATCCGATTTCGACATCTCCGTCGTTGATCAGAACTGTGCAAATGCGAGTACCTGTAACTGATGGTAAGAATGAATCGACTTTTTGATATTTGCGGTGTTAACATCTGCCCCCGCCGCATTGCGGCAGAACTCGTCTCGCATTTTCGTGCGGACGCAAGGTAGCGGATCTCGTTGACCAGGAGGCGTTTTAAGTCATGATCCCGAATAAATGCAGGCTAGTGAAAACAATCAGCCTATTGCTGACCGTCGCAGTCCCAATGGTTTTGGCTGCACCGGTTTATGCCCAAACTGTAGACAATGCTGTAAACGCCCAGGTTGCTGTTGACAAGGAAGCCGCTGCATCTCAGGACCGAATCAACGAGATTCGAGACAAGACGCAGGATGCTGCCAGCAAGTACGCGCAGGCGGTTGCCGAAGCCGAAAGCATGGAGAAGTACAACAAGCAGCTTTCCGGTCAGGTTGCGGACCAGGAAAAGGAGATGGCGTCGATTGAGAGGCAGTTGGTCGAAATCGAAACCACCAACCGCGAAGTACAGCCGTTGATGCAGCAGATGGTTGATACCCTGCAGCGCTTCGTGGCTTTGGATGTGCCGTTCCTCCTTGCAGAGCGCACCAACCGTGTGCAGTCACTGCAGGATTTGATGCCACGCGCGGACGTTGCAATTTCTGAAAAATACCGCCGCATTATTGAAGCCTACCAAATTGAACTGGAATACGGTCGGACCCTGGAAACCTATGCGGGCATTCTTGAGGATGCCGGTGGTCAACGCACGGTTGACTTCGTACGGCTTGGCCGGGTTTCACTCATGTATCAAACACTCGATGGTTCAGAAACCGGCTACTGGAACGCGCAGGAGAAGAAATGGGTAGTGGATAACAACTATGCCCATGCCGTTGCGGAAGCCCGTCGCGTAGCCAAGAAAGACGGTGCACCTGATTTGTTGAAAATTCCAGTGCCGGCTCCGCAGGAGGTGCGGTCGTGAGCAATATTCGTAATCTGTTCTTGGGCGCAGCACTGTTTGCGCTTTCTGTAGCGGCACCTGTTGCATTTGGCCAGGACTCGCTGGATTCGCTGCTGGATGAAGTAGAGGCTGTCAGAGCCGATGAGATCAAGGCATTCGAGCAACGTGCTGCTGAATTCAATGCGGCATCTGCCGATCAGCAGCAAAAAATGCTGGCGGCCGCCCAGGCAAAGCGCGATGGATTAGGCGGCTCGTCGAAAACACTCTCCGATCAATTTTCGGCCAATGAAATCAAGATCAATGATGCCAAGAAAGGCTTGCGCGAAAAGGCGGCGAGTCTTGGGTTGAGCGAAATTTTTGGCGTGTCGAGGCAGGTCGCCGGTGACACAGCCACACTGCTGCGGCAATCACTGATTTCGACGCAGTTCCCGCCAGCAAAAGGCGAGATGAGCCGCGATCAATTCCTGCGCAGCTATTCTGCGTCGCAAGCAACACCGACGCCGGCTGACCTGGAACGTGTCTGGTTTGAGTTACAGCGCGAAATGACTGCAAGCGGTCAGGTCGCCAAATACCAGGCCAATGTGGTGCAGCCGGGCGGTCAGGCCGCCGCAGCGGAAGTCATTCGAATTGGCCCGTTTACAGCGACCTCAGACGGCAAATTCCTCGATTATCTGCCCAGCCTGATGACCCTGAACGTTTACCCGCGCCAGCCGCCAGCGGAGTTCCTGGCTTACGTCGATGAACTGCAGTCAGCCACCAGCGGCTATGTTGAAGCTGTAGTGGATTCGGCGCGCGGTGTGTTGTTGTCGCTTTATGTGGAGCGGCCGACCTGGGTCAAGCGTGTCGAGCTGGGCGAAGAAGTCGGCTACGTCATTCTGCTGATTGGCGGTGCCGCGCTGTTGGCATTTTTTGGTCAGCTGTTCTTCCTGGTGATGACTCGCATGGCGGTAGGCCGTCAGCTGAAAAACCTGACCCAGCTAAGCAAAAACAACCCGCTCGGGCGCGTTCTGCTGGCCTTCAAGGGCGACCCGAATCTTATTGAACAGGACGCGGATATTGCTGAATTGCGTATTTCCGAGGCCGTTTTGCGTGAAGTCCCCAAGCTGGAGCGGTTTCAGTCCTTTCTGCGGCTTTCGGTTGCTGCCGGTCCGCTGCTGGGCCTGATCGGTACAGTGCTGGGCATGATCATGACTTTCCAAAGCATCACCGAGTCGGGTTCAAGCGATCCCAAATTGATGGCTGCTGGTATCGGCCAGGCCATGATTGCAACTGTACTGGGTCTGGGTATTGCCATTCCGCTGTTGTTTGCCAATGCCGTGCTCACTTCACTATCCAAAAGCGTGTCGCAGATTCTCGATGAGCAGGCTGTAGGTATGCTGGCTGAAAGTATTGAGAAACAGCGCCATGGTTGAAAACATTCCATTAGTCAATGGTGTGTTTGAACTCGTCGATGACGGTGGGCCGTTTGTCGGGCTCATTTTCGCCGCCGGGGTGTTGATGTGGGCCATTATCGCTGAACGCTACTGGTTCTTTTTGCGTGTGCTGCCGCAGCAGGCGGCGGAACTGCAAAAAGCGTGGGATGCCCGTTCCGAACACACTTCCTGGTGTGCGCGGCAAATCCGGCAAGCCATGATTTCCAGGCTGAACCGGGCGATGAGTGCCGGTTTCCCAGTGATGCAAGTACTGGTTCCAATGTCGCCTTTGCTTGGGCTGATCGGCACCGTGACGGGCATGCTCGAGGTGTTCGATTCCATGGCGCTGCGCGGCAATGCCGATGCACGCAGTATGGCAAGCGGTGTGTCACAGGCCATGATTTGCACAATGACCGGCCTTGCAGTGAGTATTACCGGATTGTATCCAGTGCATTACTTCCGCGCGCGCACCTTGCGCGAAACAGAACTTTTGGCCGACAGGTTTGAGTTGTAAACACTGCTATGGGCATGCGACGTCGCAACGAACAGTCACACGAATCGTCACACGGCATCGATTTGGCTCCGATGCTGGACTTTGTGATCAACCTATTGATCTTCTTTATTATCACTGCGGTATTTGTTAAGGAGTTCGGGCTGAACGTAAACCGCCCGACCAGTTTTGAGCAGAAGAATAAAGACGATGCCAAGGGAATTCAGATTCAGGTTCTCAGTAATGGCGAGATCTGGATAGATGGCCGGGCTGTGGATGTGCGTGCGGTACGTGCAAACGTAGAACGCATGAGCGCCATTAATCCCGAAACCGGCGTATTGCTGCTAGCTAACGAGCAGGCGCCAACCGGCACCGTAGTCGAAGTGGTGGACCAGGTTCACCTGGGCGGGATTTACAACATCACGTTCACTACATCTAACTGAAGACACCGGCGAACTGAAGGCGTCGGCGAGGAAATATTCATATGCAGCATACGCGCCATACACCAGAAAGCGAAGACCACGGCATCGACCTGGCGCCGATGCTTGATTTCACCATTAACCTGTTGATTTTTTTCATCATCACGACGTCCTTTATCAAGGAAGCCGGGATCACGGTATTCAAGCCAGAAGCGATTACTGCGGAAAACCGCGATTCGGGTAATTTGTTGATTGCAGTGCGTGAAAATGGCGAAATCTGGATGGACCGGCGCCCGGTAGAAGTACGCGAACTTCGAGCACTGATTGAGCGTCTGCATATTGAGCGACCCGATGACACCGTTGTGATCATTGCCGACAAGGCATCTCGTGCCGGAATTGTTGCCAAAGTCATGGACGAAGTGCGCCTGGGTGGAATTAAGGAAGTTGCAATCGCCGCCGACCCTGGTGCGGGTGGCTAGCGTGGAACCGAGGAGAAGTCGGACGTGAGTCTTCGTTACCCGTTGGGTCTGCTTTTTGGCGTTGTATTTTCAGTGGCGCTGTTCTGGACTATGTGGCACCTGGTCAGCAGGCCGATAGACATTGGCGAGATGCGCAAAGCAACGCGCATTGAATTCACCCGCATGCGCCAGGACTCCGAAGTCCAGAAAAAGCAGGACGAGAAACCTGAGCAGGACAAGCCGCCACCGGTTCCTGAAATTCCACAAATGAATTTGTCCAATTCGGACATCAATAACAATGTAGCGCAGATAACTCCGACGGTTGATGCATCCGGCGCCATGTCCAAGATGACCATGTCGGCCGGTTCCGATCGCGACATCATTCCCCTGGTGCGTATCAACCCGGATTATCCGCCCCGGGCCTTGAGTCGCGGTGTTGAAGGTTACGTGATTGTGCAGTTCACAATTACGGCTGCGGGCATGGTAAAAGACGTCATAGTTATTGAAGCCAAGCCGAAGGGTCTGTTTGACGATGCTGCGGTGCGGGCAGTGGGGCGCTGGCGCTACAATCCCAAAGTGGTTGACGGCGTAGCGGTCGAACGCGTTGGAATTCAAACCATGATCACTTTCCAGTTGGAGGATCCATAATGAGTTTCCAGCTGATAAAGAACACGCGCTTCGTCCTGATGCTTGGCCTGCTGATGCTAGCAACGGCAGTAATCGCGCCGATAACTTACGCAGCCGAAGATAAGAAAGACGAAAAGGCTCCTGCCCCATCCATCGACGCCGCCACCGGCAAGATTCTCACGGAAGCGATCGATGCCCTGAATGCGGAACAGTATGGTGCCGCCGACGCGGCTATCGCCAAGCTGAGCATGGACAAGTTGAGTCCCTACGAGCGCGGCCGTGTGGAGCAGATTCTCGCCACGATTGCCGACTCGCGGGAAGACTATCCTTCCGCTCAAGCCCACCTTCAGGCAGCCATCAATTCAGGCGGGCTGAACGAGCAGGAAGTTTCGCAGGCCAGCTACCAGATCGCTCAGCTGTACCTGGCGCAGGAAAAATGGAGGGAAGGGGCCGCTGCGATGGAGGCGTGGATAAGCACAGCCACCAAGCCTAACTCCTCAGCGTACTACCTGCTGGCTGTTGCTTACTATCAGCAGGAACTGTACAAAAAGGCACTGCCGCCCGCGCAGAAAGCGGTGGACCTGGCTGAAAAGCCCCAGGAAAGCTGGATCCAGCTGGTACTTGCCCTGCACCTGCAGGAAGAGCACTGGACTGAAGCAGTGCCACTGCTGGTGAGGCTCATTAACCTGCATCCCGACAAGAAGTCCTATTGGGTGCAGTTGTCCTCGGTATACGGCCAGATGGAACAATATCCCAAGGCCCTGGCCACGATGCAACTGGCGTACGACAACGGCTTGATTGCGGACAGTGGTGAAATTCTGCGACTGGTCGATCTGCTGCTATACAACAATGTGCCCTACCGCTGCGGAACAGTGTTGGATGAAGCAATCGCCAACAAGACAGTCAAAATCGATACAAAGCTTTATCAGAAACAGTCCGATTGCTGGATTGCCGCGCGCGAATATGCGAAGGCAATTGGGCCTCTTGGCAAAGCAGCGCAAATGTCATCCAACGGTGACCTTTACGTGCGACTGGGAGAGGTGCAGGTCCAGCGCAACGAATGGCATGACGCAGCAGAGGCGCTCAATCGTGGAATTCAGAAAGGTAGTCTGAAGGACACGGCGTATGCCCAGTTGATGTTAGGCATTGCCCTGTTTAATGAGAAGAAAACCTCTGAGGCGGCAAATGCTTTCCAGAAGGCAAAGGCATCCGGCAAGCATCGCAAGACCGCTGAAGGGTATCTGCAGCTTATTAAAGCGCAGGCGGGCTAGTTGCATGATTATGGATACGAAATGCGGGATGAATCTGGAATGCGGAATGGATACTGAGAACATGTGGCCATTTGCATCGTTAAATAGGACGCGATTCCGCACCCTGGCAGTGCTGGCGGTAGGCCTGGCGTTGTTGGCAAGTGGTCCCCTGGTTTTTGCAGCTCAGGAAGGCGGAGAGCGCTATGCGAAAATCCTGGCCGATGCAGATGGTTTGGTGCGATATAACGAGCAGTTGCAAAAGCAATTGAAGTCGCAGGAGGAGCAGTTGGCCCTGATCGATCAGCAATTGATCGATATCGATGCTACCGCTGCTGCAGTGGGGCCCCTGGTGCAGCGCATGTACGATGCCATGGTGGCGTTTATTTCCTCGGATCTGCCTTTTGTCGATCCGACCCAGGCAGGGCCCGATTCACGCCAGGCCAGGCTGAGCAAAATAAGCGATTTGATGGCTGATGAGACTTCACCCATGCCCGAAAGGTATCGGCGCTTGCTTGAGGCCTACCAGATCGAACTGGAATACGGACGTACCATGGTTTCGTACAAGGGCAAACTCGACGACGGCCGCGAAGTTGACTTCCTGAGAGTCGGACGTGTGTCCCTGATGTACCGGACTGTCGATGGAGAGGAAGCCGGTTACTGGGATGCCGAGCAGAAGGCATGGGCGGTAAATAACGATTTTACCAAGGCTATCGAAAAGGCAGTGCAAGTGGCTACCAAGGAAACCGCTCCGGATTTGGTAATCCTGCCGGTGCCAGCGCCTAAAGAGGTGCAGCTTTGATTTCTCTACGTGCAATAACGCAAGCCACGGCGGTCACAGTCTTCGCGCTGCTGCTTTCCTCCAGCTCGTTTGCGGCAGTTACGGTGGCGGATTTCGGCAAGTCTGCGCAGAAATTGAAGGAAACAGAGTCCAGGTTGGCGAAGCAGCGCGAGGGCGTCTTCAATGCTGAGCTGAAAAAGCAGCAACAGTTGGCGAAAGATGCCCTGGCCCGGCGTAATACCGCAGAGGCCCGCGGTAATGCCCTGAACAAAGCCTATGACAGCAACGTTGTGCGCATCACTGAAGTGAGACTGTTGCTCAAGCAACACGAGGGCAATCTCGGCGAGTTGTTTGGTGTGACGCGACAAATTGCCGGTGACGCCGCAAACGTTTTGCAGCAGTCGATGCTCACAGTGCAATATCCCGCTGCCGAAGGGCAGGATGACCGTACGCAGTTCCTGGTGAAGATGGCGGCGGTGAAGAGCCTGCCGTCGATTGCTGAACTTGAGCGCATGTGGTTTGAACTGCAGCGCGAGATGACTGAAACCGGTAAAGTTGCGCGTTTTAAGACACCGGTCATGCAGCCAGACGGTTCCAGCGTCGAGATGGACGTCGTGCGCGTTGGCCCATTTACCGCGGTCTCTGACGGAAATTACCTTGCCTACATACCCAGCAAGAAGTCACTGGCTATGCTGGAGCGGCAGTTGAGTGGCGACCTGGTCGATGTCGCTGAGGATTTGCAGGCCCCAGGTGAAGGCACGGGCTATCGCGAAGCCATCGTTGACCCGGCGCGCGGAGCTTTGTTGACCCGCTATGTAGAGCGTCCCAACCCCATTGAGCGTATCCAAAATGGTGAAGTGGTTGGTTACGTGATTGTGTTTGTGGGTATCCTTGGTGTGATACTGGCAATATTTCAGTACGGCTACCTGTTCGTTACCGGCTCGGCGGTTCGCGCTCAACTGCGTGATCCTGCCAATCCGAATGCCAAAAATCCGCTGGGACGTGTCATGTTGGCATTTCGTGGCGATGGCAAAAAAGTTGAAAATTCGGAGCTTGCTGAATTGCGCTTGTCCGAGGCTGTCCTGCGGGAGATACCGAAGATCGAACGCTTCCAGGCGTTCTTGCGCCTTGCGGTTGCCGCCGGACCCTTGTTGGGTTTGATCGGTACGGTTATTGGCATGATCATCACCTTCCATGCAATCGTGGCTTCTGGTTCCAGCGATCCACGCCTGATGGCCCACGGTATCGGGCAGGCCATGATTGCCACGGTTCTGGGTCTGGGAATTGCAATCCCCCTGCTGTTCATCAATTCGGGGCTTGCAGCAATGTCCGGAGCCATTACGCAGATCCTGGACGAGCAAAGCGAAAACCTCCTGGCTGCGGATATTATCGAAAGACGTCAAGCCGCTTAATTCCCACCACGGCGAAGCAAGCATCTGTTCCGAAACTCTGCCTTTGTTCATGAGGCGCCGCTCCCTACGGACGGCGCTGGTGAATGTTCAGTAGTCTGATTGCGTTCTGGTTCAAGTTGCTTAGCGACTGGGGTTATGCCGGCGTTGTCTTCCTGATGGCGCTGGAAAGTTCGATTTTCCCTGTACCCAGTGAAGTGGTAATCCCACCCGCCATCTATTGGGCCAGCCAGGGGCAAATGAATTTCTGGGGCGTAGTCGCCGCCGGAACCCTGGGTTCGTGGATAGGCTCTTCGATTACGTACTGGGTCGCGCGGAGCGCAGGCCGCCTGGCCATAGAGCGTTATGGCAAATGGGTTCGCGTGAGCGCGGCAGGTATTGATCGTGCAGAACGCATAGTCCACCGTTACGAAGCGGCTGGCGTGTTCTTTGCCCGGCTGCTGCCGGTGGTGCGTCACGTAATTTCGATCCCCGCCGGCTTGATTCGCATGGATTTTCGGGTGTTCAGCCTTGTTACCATTGTCGGATCCTTTGCCTGGTGCTGGATTTTGGCGGAATTCAGCCTGCGACTATTTGCCAGCCACCAGGGGGCCGACCTGGTGGGAAACCCCGAGCAAATGATCAGGCTGGTAAAGCATGAGATCCTGCCTTTGATTGGAGGAATCCTGATTCTGTGTATCTTGTACCTGGCAGGAATCGGTTTGAGTTCGCGTGGGAAAAAACCGGCGAATGAACTTTAGCGGGGATTGTTGTGCACAGGACTACATCCCGCGGCCAATATAAATTATCATAGGGGCTTAATCAAAACAGGAAGTTAGCCATGACTATCGAAATCAGTTTCTCGCTCGACGACACGGACATTGAGTATTTTCGCGGTGTCATGAACCGGGCTCAAGACGAGGCAGGCAATGCTTCTGAAGAGGATATTATCCGGGTTGCCAGCGAGGTTCTGAGGGACGCTGCCAATTTGCGTGCGCCGCTTTTCGTGCGCGACCGCCTGGAGCGCCTCGCCACCATGATTGCCATGCTGGAAGACCCGGAATGGCCGCTTGACGGGCAGGAGCGTACTGACGTGGTCAGCGCGCTGGCTTACTTCCACAACCCGGAAGACCTGATCCCTGACGATGTGCCGGTGATCGGCCTGATTGACGATGCCATCATGATCGAACTGGTGGCGCGGGAGTTGAAACACCAGCTTGACGCCTACGATGAGTTCTGTATTTACCGCAGCAAAGAAGAACGCCTGCGAGGTAAAGATGTTTCACGCGAAGACTGGTTGAAGGGAAAACAGCAGGAACTCCTGAATCGCATGCGCGATCGCATGGGGCGGAACACCCGGGGCCAGAGAGGCGCATCCAAGCTGACGCGCTTTTCCTTCCTGCGCTGAGCCCTTGCTGTTTCTTTTTCTCCCGTTTCGTTTGGTGAGAAAGCAGGGGAAGAAATTACCGGCGTGAATTCTCCGCCGGTAAAGCCCATTTCATGAACCTTGCCACGTGGCTGACCGTTGTTTTCATCGTGCTACTGGGCGCCATGATGCCCGGACCTTCCTTGGCCGTGGTATTGCGGCATACCCTCACCGGCGGCAGAAAGAATGGCTGCATTGCAGCTCTAGCGCACGGCATGGGCATTGGTTTTTATGCCCTCTTGTGCATTGCAGGTCTGGCCTACCTCATCACCAACTCACCACGGCTGTTCGCCGCCTTTCAATGGGGTGGTGCAGCCTATCTCGCCTGGCTGGGCGTGCGGGGCCTGATGGCCAAAGCCGCCACCGGCGAGCAATTATCCGCAGTGCCTACCACCACTCATGCAGGCCGGGATGGATTCCTGATTGCCTTTCTCAACCCGAATATCGCAGTGTGGTTTATTGCCGTGTTCAGCCAGGTCATAGGCCCTGATACCACCCTGCCGGCCCGGCTGGGGTACGCCGGCACAACCTGGTTAGTCGACACCTCCTGGTACTTGCTGGTTGTCTGGCTTTTGTCCAATCCGCGCTGGATGGACAGACTACGGGCCAAGTCAGTATGGCTGGAACGTGTATTTGGCGTCATCCTGCTGGCCCTGGCAGCACGCCTGGTGGTGGAAACCTTCAAGTGAGTCGCGTGGTCGTGGCCGATGTTCAATCGCGCATCCGGGTGCGCTGCACGGCACTCCCCGGCGTGTTATAACATTCTGATGAAATTCATCCGCAAATCCTTTCCCGTTGGGCCATTGCAATGCAATTGCACGGTGCTGGGTGATGCCGAAACCGGCACGGGCTACGTGGTTGATCCGGGCGGAAACCCGCAGCGCATTATGGCTATCGTTGCCGAGCTTGGTCTCAAGATCGCCGGTATCCTGCACACCCATGCTCATCTGGACCACATCCTCGCCGCGGGCGACATCCGCCGCCTCACGGGTGCCCCCATTTGGCTGCACCGCTCAGACTGGTTGCTATGGGATTCGCTGGAAGAGCAATGCACGTCTTTTGGCGTGCCGTACATTCCACAGCCCGATCCTGACCACTGGCTGGAACATGAACAAGGCCTCGAGTGCGGCGGTTTAAGCATACATACGCCGGGCCATACCCAGGGCTCGGCCAGTTTCTATTTCGAGGACGCCGGGCTGCTGTTGGCAGGCGACACCTTGTTCCTTGGCTCGGTCGGGCGCACTGATTTTCCGGGGGGTGATGCGCAGGCCCTGAAGAATTCCATCCAGCAAAGGCTCTATACCCTGGATGAGTCTGCGGTGGTGGTAACAGGTCACGGACCCGAGACCAGTATCGGGCAGGAAATGCGCCATAACCGCTTCGTGCGTGCCGGCTGAATGGCCGGGGGGGCCGAAACCGCTCTCTACAACCGCGTCTTCTGGCGCATTATTCCCTTCCTGTTCCTGTGCTACGTAGTCGCGTTCCTGGATCGCGTCAACGTGGGTTTCGCCAAATTGCAGATGGCCGGACAACTCGGCTTTAGTGATGCGGTATATGGTTTCGGTGCCGGCATCTTCTTCATTGGGTATTTCCTTTTTGAGGTGCCGAGCAACCTCGTACTGGAAAGAGTAGGCGCGAAACTCTGGATCGCCCGCATCATGATTACCTGGGGCATTATTTCCAGCTGCATGATGCTGGTCGAGACCGAGTTCTGGTTTTACACCCTGCGTTTCCTGCTGGGTGCCGCGGAAGCCGGGTTTTTTCCGGGCGTGATTCTCTATTTGACCTACTGGTTTCCTTCCGCCCAGCGGGCGCGAATGGTCGCCTTGTTCATGACGGCCGTCGCCATCTCCAATGTCATAGGCGGACCACTATCGGGAAGCATCATGCAGTTCCTCGATGGGGTGCATGGCTGGCAGGGCTGGCAATGGCTGTTTCTGCTGGAAGGCATTCCATCCGTGCTGATTGGCCTGCTGGTATTGGTTTTCCTGGACGACAATCCGGGCAAAGCCAGGTGGTTGTCAACTGAAGAGCGCGCCCTGGTGTTGCGCCACCTGGCGGAAGATGAGGCGGCCAAGGCCACCCTTGGTCTGCGTCATCGCTTCACGGATGTTTTTCGTGATGGCCGGGTATGGGCTTTGTCCTCGGTTTATCTAAGCATGATGGTGGGTTTCTACGGGGTAAATTTCTGGATGCCCAGCATCATCCAGGACTTCGGCATCGACCCCAACAATTTTCTCGAAGTCGGGCTGCTCAGCATGGTGCCATGGGGTGTGGCGGCCGTGGCTATGGTCGTCAATGGCAGCCATTCGGACCGCACCGGGGAGCGCTTCTGGCACGTCATCATTCCTATGCTGATCGCCTCCGCCGGCCTGCTCGGCCTGGCACTGGCGGGACATGCGCGCATCCCTTCCATGATTTTCCTGACCATGATCACTTCCGGACTCCTGTCCGCACTGGCGGTGTTCTGGTCCCTGCCCGTGGCCTTTCTGTCCGGCACCGCTGCCGCAGCGGGCATCGCCTGGATCAATTCCGTGGGCAATCTCGGCGGCTTTTTTGGGCCGGACCTGATCGGCCGGATACGCACTGCCACCGACTCCAATGAGATGGCGTTTTTTGCCATGTCCGCATTGATGTTACTGGGTGCTCTGGTGGTTGTGGTGATGCGGCAGAAAACCAGGGATTCACTTCCGCCATGACCACTTCACCATGACCACCAAGGCCTGGGTCGACCTGCAAAGCTCGGATTTCCGCAACATGCTGATCAGCCTGATCGGCTACCGCTTCGGCCCGCATCCGGAAGAACGGCTGGATGAAATTCGCGAAGAGCGGTCAAGCTATGCAGAGGGATTTCTGCAACTGGCCGGGATCGAGTCCGGCGACACGGTGCTCGAGATCGGTTCGGGCTGTGGGTTCGGCACAGCGGCCATTGCGCGGCGCGCCCGCGAAGTTATTGCCTGCGACATCAGCCCCGCCTTTCTGGAGTATGCCCGGCACGAATGTGCGGGCTTCGATAATGTACGCTTCATACAGGTCGCCAATCGTGACCTGTCTGCCATTGCCGATCAGTCGGTCAACGCCGTGGTTGCGATATCGGTGTTCATCCATCTGAACCTGTATGACATGTATCTCTACTTTAGGGAATTCAGCCGGATTCTTCGACCCGGCGGGAAAGTGGTGTTTGATTTCGCCGACATGAACCGCCTGTTTGGTTGGCGACGCGCCCATGGCAATAACGAGCTGTTCCTGGAGCATGCTGAATTCTACCGCGCCGACCCGGCCTCGCTACCCGGGCTCATCCAATGGAATTCCGCGCAGGGAATCACCGGTGTTGCCAGGGCGGCGGGATTAACGTGTTTGAAGCGGCGCGGCCACATGCTGTTCTTTGGAGTGTAGGGCGCCGGGGATTACTATTGAACAATAAGAGCATTCTACCTGTGTCCAGGGATATTCTGTGGACCCTGCTGGCCGTCGCGGCTATTCCCGGTTTGACATTTTGGTTTGTAGGCAATTTCTGGTTTATTGACCGGGCCATATTCAACGTCGATTACATGCTGGTATGTGCAGCGCTGATTTTTTTCGGCGCCATTGTTGCTGCATTGGGGATGGCAGTGGTTTTGGTTCTTGACATTGTCTTTTCCGCAGCCCCTGCCTACCACTTCAGTCTGGCGAGTGTTCTTGATTCCATAAGCGATCTGTTCAGCCTGGAACCGGCCTTTTTGGCCGTTGAAGTAGCCAAGGTATTGCTCCTGGTGGTGATTTGCACCACCCTCACATACCTGTCGCTGAGGAAGGCTCGAAGTGCGAAAACGGTTGCACTGACCTGCATTGTTTTTGCTGTCTTGGTAACGTTCCTCGACATCAGGCTTTCTGCTAACGCCCTTGCCGACAGTGATGCATACACTCTGAATGCCAACGTGGCAGCATCCTCCTTCTATAGTCTTGGAATAGCACTTAGAACGGCTGACCAAGACTCTCAGAACCCGGACTTTCAACTAACGGAAAGCGCCAGCGAAGTGTTGCGGGATACCGCATCCATCACGACCACACCGTTCAAAACCGTGATTCTTATCGTGGTTGAGTCCCTGGGTGAATTTCATGACCCTGAGCTTGAGAACTTTCAGCTCGAGCCGTTGCTGGCCCTGGAACATCAGGTGGGTGCTTCGCTTAAGCGGGGCGTGGTGAAGTTTGAAGGTTCCACCGTTCCGGGCGAGTTGCGCGAACTATGCGGGATCCGATTGCTGGTCGTTCATCCTGACGCAGCCAGCTTGCCAACGGAAAACTGCCTTCCGGAATTGCTGGGCAAGCTGGGATATACAACATGGGCAATTCACGGCTTTATCGGGACGCTATTCAGCCGAAACAGGTGGTACCCCGCGTTGTTCAACAGTGTTTGGTTTGCTCCCGAACTTGACGAACAGATTGTTGCAGCCAATCGCTGCGGGATCGCTTTTCATGGTATCTGCGATAAAGACGTTTGGAGACTGATAGTCGAACTGCGTTCGAGAGAGCCCGCAGCAAAGAAGTTCATCTATTGGCTTACTCTGTCAGCACATTTGCCGGTTGAACATCCGGGCACAGCAGGTTCCGCGAACTGCTCTGCGTTTGCGGCTCTTGAACAGAACTCCGGGCTTTGCAACCTGGTCCTGCAACACCGACAGCTTTTCGCCGAAATTGCGCAGAGTATCGCGAGGGGCGAACTGGATAACACCAGGCTTTTGTTAGTGGGCGATCATGCACCCCCATTCCTCAACCAGGATACTCGCGCACTTTTCAGCGCAAAGGATGTCCCGTTCGTAGACATTCAAATAACCAATAGCGCCACACCCTGAACCGGGCTGTCTGGGTCGGGCGCTGCTTCAGGACAACTCCCGCATCCCCCGCTCCAAACCCCCCAGCGTCAGAGGGAACATGCGCTGTTCCATCAGTTCAGACAGGATACGAATGGAGGGGGTGTGGTTCCAGCGCTGTTCGGGTTCAGGGTTGAGCCAGATGGCCTTGGGGTAAGTAGCGAGCAAGCGTTGCATCCAGGTTGCACCGGTTTCCTCGTTGAAGTGTTCAACGCTGCCGCCGGCATAGGTAATCTCGTACGGACTCATGGTGGCATCACCCACCAGGATCAGCTTGTAATCGGCGGCGTACTTGTGCAGTACGTCCATGATGGGAGTTTTTTCGGTGTGCCGGCGGCGATTGTCTTTCCACACCCCCTCATACACACAGTTATGAAAATAAAAATGTTCCAGGTGCTTGAACTCACTCTTGGCGGCAGAGAACAGCTCCTCGCAGGCGCGCACGTGGTCATCCATGGAACCGCCCACATCCAGGAACAGCAAAACCTTGATGGCATTGTGCCGCTCCGGGACCATCTTGATTTCGAGGAAGCCTGCGTTGCGGGCGGTTGAGTCGATGGTGCCGGGAAGATCGAGCTCATCGGCTGCGCCCTGGCGGGCAAAACGCCGCAAACGGCGCAGCGCAACTTTCAGGTTGCGGGTGCCGAGCTCGATGCTGTCATCAAAGTTGCGATACTCACGCTGGTCCCACACCTTCACGGCCGAACGTTGCCCACCCTGTGAGCCGATACGCACGCCGGCCGGGTTATACCCGCCCTGCCCAAACGGCGAAGTGCCACCCGTGCCGATCCATTTGTTACCGCCATGGTGTTCCTCTTTCTGCTCCTCCAGGCGCTTGCGCAGGGTTTCCATCAACTCGTCCCAGTTCATGGCCTTCAGCAACGCTTTTTCTTCATCGCTGAAAATGCGCTCAAACTGCTGGCGCAGCCACTCGTCGGGGACGGCAGCGCCCGGCGGGCCAAACACCTGCTCGATGCCCTTGAAATGGGCCGCAAACACGCGGTCAAATCGATCGTACAGCGCTTCATCCTTGACCAGGCAGGCACGGGCGAGATAGTAGAACTCGTCAATGCTGAATTGCGCCAGGCCCTGCTTGAGTGCTTCGAGCAGGGTCAGAAACTCGGTCAGTGAAACCTTCAGGCCACCCTTGCGTAATTGATAGAAAAATTCGATAAGCATAGTGCAGGAAACTCAGGGGGCGCTATGTTGGGGGCGCTGTGTTATCGACCTTCGCGTTGATGCAGGAAAATCAGGCGTTCAAACAGGTGGATATCCTGCTCATTCTTGAGCAGGGCGCCATGCATCGGGGGCAACAAGGTGCGCCGGTCATCGCTGCGTAAAGTCTCGGGTGCAATATCCTCGGCCAGCAACAACTTCAGCCAGTCCAGCAGCTCGGAAGTGGACGGCTTTTTCTTCAGGCCTGGTACTTCGCGCAAGCGGTAAAAGGTTTCCAATGCCGCCTTGAGCAGTTCCTGCTTGAGGCCAGGGTAATGCACAGCCACGATTTCGGTCATCGTTGCAGCATCCGGGAAACGGATGTAATGGAAAAAGCAGCGGCGCAGGAACGCATCCGGCAATTCTTTCTCATTGTTGCTGGTAATCACAATGATGGGTCTATGGCGGGCCACCACGGTCTGGTGGGTTTCGTACACGTAGAACTCCATGCGGTCGAGTTCGCGCAGCAGGTCGTTGGGAAACTCGATATCTGCCTTGTCGATCTCATCAATCAGCAGCACCGGTTGCTGGTCCTGCTCGAAGGCATCCCACATCGGCCCCTTTATGATGTAGTTCTGGATGTCATGCACGCGCGCATCACCCAGCTGCGAACCACGCAGCCTGGCCACTGCATCGTACTCGTACAACCCCTGCTGCGCCTTGGTGGTGGACTTGATATGCCACTGCAACAA
Source organism: Lysobacterales bacterium (assembly GCA_031362985.1). Lineage (GTDB taxonomy): Bacteria > Pseudomonadota > Gammaproteobacteria > Xanthomonadales > SZUA-36 > SHZL01. The sequence goes on from JANLTO010000097.1 coordinate 20,591, forward strand.
GGGACGCTCCAGGCTGCGCGCGATTTCCTCGGCCAGCTGGGTTTTACCGGTACCGGGCTCGCCCTTGATGAGGATGGGCCGGCCGAGCGTAACCGACGCGTTGACCGCGGTGGTCAAATCTTCGGTGGCGACATAGCGATCGGTGCCGGCGAAACGCGTTACGGTGTGTTGCTGCGGCCGTGGTGGATTGGACAAGGCTCTGCTCCGCTTAAATCGCTAGTTTAACGGAAACCTCCGGACACCTGCGCATTTGCTATTCTTGTGTTCTCGCTACAATGGGGAATCATCATGCTGCTGCGGCATACCTGTTTTCGACTACGTTCCGTCAGGGCTGTTCTGGGAACCTGCTGCATTGTGCTGGTCTGCCTGCCCGGTACCGCAACTGCGCAAAAAACGATCAAGCCGGTGTTGCATGGCAAGCATTGGGTCGCCATAACCGGTAAGCCGCTGGCGGCGACGGCCGGCGGAATGACGTTCACCCGGGGTGGAAATGCGGTGGATGCGGCCTGCGCCATGCTGGCCGCCACTTCCACCATGTGGGATACCCTGGGCTGGGGTGGCGAGACCCAGGCCTTGATATACAACCCGCATACCGGTGAAGTCAAAGGTATCAATGCACTGGGAGTGGCGCCAAGCGGTGCAACGGCGGAGTTTTTCCGCAGCCGCGGCATGCTCTATCCGCCCGAATTCGGGCCATTGGCAGCAGTAACCCCAGGAACACCGGGCGGCCTGATGGTGATGCTGGCGGAGTACGGAAAACTCAGTCTCGCCGACGTATTGGCACCCGCCATGCAAATGGCTGAGGGCTATCCCATCGAACAATCGCAGGCGGATAACATCGAAGCCCGCCGTGATGTGTTGCAACAATGGTCTTATTCCCAAAACGTATTCCTGCCGCATTTCAATAAAAGCGACAGCACGCAGCGGGCAGCGCCCGTTGCCGGTGAGATTTTCCATCAACCGGAATTACTCGCAACCCTGCAAAAACTGGTGGATGCCGAAGCTGCAGCGCTGGCTGCCGGCAAGAGCCGCAAAGAGGCCATCATGGCGGCCTATGAGCGTTTCTATCGCGGTGACATTGCTGCGGAAATCGTGCGCAGCTCCAGCGAATACGGCGGGCTGATCACCCGGGAGGACCTGGCCAACTGGCAGGTGCATATCGAGGATCCCGTCTCTACCAGCTACAAGGGCATTGAGGTCTACAAGCTCACCACCTGGACGCAGGGCCCGGTGATGCTGCAGGCCCTGAACCTGCTCGAAGACATCGATATCAAAAGCATGGGGTATAACAGCACGCGCTACATACACACCTTGTACCAGGTGATGAACCTCGCATTTGCCGATCGCGATTTCTACTATGGTGATCCCCGTGTCCCACCGCTTGAGCCTATCGATGGATTGCTGTCCAAGGACTACGCCAGGCAGCGTCGCAGCCAGATCAATACCGAGCACAACAACCCCGACATCAAACCCGGCGATCCCTATCCTTTTCAGGGCGGTAAGAATCCATACACCGAACTGCTGGAGAAATGGACCCCGATTCCGCCCTCAACCGAAACCCAGGAAGAGAAAGCAGACTGGCAAGCCAATCAAATAAGCCACGATGAGGGGTTCCTGGCCGGCACCACTTCGATCCAGGCCGCCGATGAAGAAGGATGGGTGGTTTCGGTCACGCCCAGTGGCGGCTGGGTACCGGCATTTATCGCAGGAACTACCGGCATAGGCCTGAGCCAGCGCATGCAGAGTTTCGTGCTGGATGAGGCACTAAATCCCTTCAACGTGGTGCATCCCGGGCAGCAACCCCGCGTCACGCTTACGCCCAGCCTGGCGCTCAAGGACGGCAAGCCGCTGCTGGCATTTTCCGTGCAGGGCGGCGATACGCAAGACCAGAACCTGTTGCAGTTTTTTCTCAACATGGTTGAGTTCGACATGAATGTGCAACAGGCGGTGGAAGCCCACAACATCACCAGTTACCAGATGCAAAGCTCGTTTGGTGACCACCAGTCACAGCCCGGTCGACTGGAGCTGACTCACAAGGTGCCGGAATGGGTGCGTGGTGAATTGTCCAGGATGGGTTATACGGTGGAAACCGTTGACCGGACCTACAGTCCCATTACGGCGATCTGGTTTGATCGTGTGAATGGCAGTTTCTGGGGTGGTGCCAGCGAGCAGGGCGAGGATTACGGCCTGGCCTGGTAGGTCGAAAAATCCAGCACAGACACCGCCTGCATGCCTGCGCCCGGGGGACGAAAAACCTGCCGGTCGACATAGAAGCCGGTGTCCTGTTGTGCTTCTGGCCACCAACCGGGAATTCCCATCAGCGGCAGGGGTGACAAACTCGCGGTAGATCCAAGTATCCTGCCTTCCCCCAGGGCCTGAGCCAGGCTGCTGTCCAGCCGCTGCAACACCGCTTCGCGCGGTAACCGGGCCAGCTCAACGTCGATATGCAGCAGCAGAGCATGCGCGGTCAAGGCTTTGTAGGGCGCGAGGAATTTCTCCAGCAGGGCGTGGCCGCAAACGAAAACCAATACGTCTTTTTTCCACAGTGCTGTTTGCTGCAGAAACACCTCGCTCCACTCTCGTGCTGCAAGAGCGTTTAGAAAGCTCTTGCTGGTACTCACGACCATCACGCCGCTTTCATCGAACAGGGTCAGGGCATCGCGTTGCGGCCCCCGGCCCCTTCCTTGACGGACATCATCATGGCGAACACCACCATGGCAAACATCGGCATGGCAAACATCGGCATGACGCAACCCGATCTGCGCACAATGCGCCGCGTTCAGGGCAGCTTTGAGCCGGGTAAACCGGCACCAGACCAGTGCATTGAACAGGTCATGCCAATGGTTTGCCCGCGTGCTCACCTCGCCAGTCTGAAAAATATGTTGTTCGTAGGCAACGCCGGGTAGCACGGCGCTGGGCCGGAAACGGATGGGCAATCCACGGTGGTTGACCGCATGCGCGGGTAAGAGTGACTGGAGATTTTGTGGACCGGGCAGTTCATCCGTGGCGGGCGCGGCCTGCTGTAGATGCTGCAAGATCTCGCGATAGTCAGCCCAATAAGGGCGGGAAATGTCCAGGGTGTGGAGTTGGGGCAGCACGGTTTCAGCGTTGCCGTTCGCACTGGTCAATCAATTGCCGATGCGGACAAAAACCTGGGGCTCGGACCAGCTGAGCAAGTTTCCTGCAGGGGAATTGATTAACTCGAGTTGGGCTGGTGCAAGCGGAGCCAGCATGACATCGTCGTCTTCCCTGACGGTACCGGGCAGGCGTCCATCCTGCACTGCCTGTTGGAACTGCTCCACATCCGGCAACCACAGGATGATGCGCTGGCCATTATTTTCGATTCTTGCCCAGGTATATTCCGGTGGAACCGCAATATCTGTAACCGGTGCCGGGGTCGCCGCTGCGGCCATTAGCAGCGCATCTGTCGCCGCTACTTCAGTAACGGGTGTTGCTGTTGCGCCCCATTCTTCGGCGGGCTCTTTTTCCATGCTGAGGAAAATCATCTCTCCGGTTTGCCGCACCGTGCCGGTTACAGACTCAAAGCGTGCTCCCTCACCCTCAGCCCCGCGTTCAACCCAGGCAGCCTGTAGCAAGCCTTTTTCACTATCCAGCACCGTGGTCAGTATCACCTCTTCATCATTGACCCAGGTTCCCTGCCAGATGGCAGGATCGAGCTTGACTACCACATCCCCGATGGGTTGTTCCACCAACACCGCATTACACCCGCCCAGCACCATCGAGGTCGGCAGCAGGGCCATCAGCAGGGCCATCCGCAGTAAGGCAAGTCTTGCAGTATTTCCCGAAGTGTTCATGTGGCACTCCCGTCTTTTACGCTGGTTATTCAGCCTGCTTATAGACTACGCCCTGTTTCATCACAAAGGGCACATCCAGCAAAACGCTGATGTTTTCCAGCGGGTCACCCGGCACCGCAATCAGGTCGGCCATGAGGCCCACTTTTACCTGGCCTCGATCTGGCGTTCCCAGGGCTTCGGCCGAGTCCATTGTGGCGCTGCGGATGGCTGCCAGCGGTGACATGCCATGGCTCACGCGGGTTATGAGTTCGCGGGCGTTCTCGCCGTGCGGATACACGCCGGCATCAGAGCCGTTGGCGATTTTCAGGTTCATATCCATGTCGCGCTGAAAGCTCTCCAGTACCCATGGCTTGAGGAACTCCATCTTGGCGCGAATCGCCGGTGGCAGCTGGTCCAGGTCTATGGCTTCATTCAGGTACAGGTTGGGCGCCACCCAGGTGCCATTTTTCTTGATGATGGCAGCTGCCTCTGCGGTCATCATGCTGTCGTGTTCAATGGAGTCGATACCTGCCTGTGAGGCCGCAATGATGCCCTCGGTGCCGTGCGCATGGGCGGCGATCTTCAAGCCATGGCGGTGGGTTTCATCCGCCGCCGCCTTGAGTTCTTCAAATGAATATTGCTGTGCGCCGACCGGCCCTTCGAAGGACAGCACCCCGGCAGTGGCGCAGATCTTGATAGCCTTGGCGCCGTGCTTGATTTGGTAGCGGACGGCCTTGACCACTTCGTCCACGCCATCGGCAACGCCGCGGCGGTAGTCGCCTTCCACGATTCCGGGGGCAAAGCCGGTGGTGTCACAATGGCCGCCCGTGATGCTCAGTGCGTAGCCAGCGGGAATGATATGCGGGCCAATGGCATCGCCCCGCTCAATCGCTTTCATGGTGGCCACGTCGACGAACCCGGGGGCGTACAGTTCACGCACGGTGGTGAAGCCTGCCATGAGGGTACGCTCGGCGTTTTGCCCGGAACGCAGGGCGAATTCACCGATGGTCCAGGTGACGGGCTCATATTGCCAGCCCGGCACAATTTCGTAGGACAGGTGGGTGTGAACGTCGATCAGCCCGGGCAATACCATCAGGTCCGGCAGTTCGATTACGGTGGCGCCAGCGGGCAGCTCAGCCGGGTTAATCGCGGAGATCAATCCGTTGTCGATCACAATGTTGGCCGGGGTAATCCATTCACCGGCGGCCACGTCGAGCCAGGCTTTGGCTTTGATGACGGTCGTGCCATTGGCGTGTAGCGCACTGAATGTGAGGGTCAACAGCACTGCGAGCAGGCTGCTCCTGAATATACCGGTTGCCGATGGTTTCATGCGCTGGGTCCTTTGGTGATTGCCGCGTAATGGAGGTATCTGCGTGAGGGAAGATGCATTCTGGCCCAATTCTGCGTGCGAAACAAAGTCACTGCCGCCGACAGCCTTTGTAATGCCGGCATTAATGGGTACACTTTGAGCTCAATCGTGCCCTCGGATAGCGCTTAAGAATGTCTCAACCCGCCATGTATTTGTCCAACAGTCCGACCATGCGCTACACCACCGGCGCCGTGGCGTATTTTGCCCAGGGCATTCCGGCTGGCTTCATGCATATTGCACTCCCTGCATGGCTGGCGTTTTCGGGTGTACCGGCGATGCAGATCGCTACCTTTCTTGCCATCATCACCTTGCCCTGGGCCTTCAAACTACTGGTCGGCCCCGTGATGGACCATTTCGAATTCCTGCCTATGGGCAAGCGCAGGCCATGGGTACTTGGCGCGCAGTTGGGCATGGTGGGCAGTTTCCTGGCGCTGGCAGTCATTGAAGATCCGCTCAGTCAATTCGGACTGTTAACCACCATTTGTTTCATGGTCAATGTGTTCACGGCCACGCAGGATGTGGCGGTTGACGGCATGTCCATAGACCTCGTGCCGCTGGAGGAAGAGGGCCGTCTTAACGCATTCATGAGTTTCGGCAAATCGGCCGGTTGGGCTGTTACGGCAGCCATCACCGGATCCTTGCTGGTCACCTACGGCGTCGCGTTCACCGGCCAGTTGTGCGCCGCTGGCGCTGCCGCTCTGTTTGTCTTCCTGGCGCTGGTGCGGGAGCGCCAAGGCGAGCGCCTGTTTCCCTGGTCCAAAGGCCGAGCTTCACCCAAGAATGCGCTGCCTCCGTCTTTCCGCAGGGTTTTTTCCGACCTCAATCACCTACTCTGGACCCGGGCCAGCCTGGTCATCATGGCCATCATGTTCTTCGATGGCCTGGTGAGCGGCTACGGCGCAGCGCTTATGCCCATAGCTGCGATAAACGTGTTCAACTTCACGCCGGAACGATGGGGGGATCTGAATGCGGTAATGGGCCTTGCTGGCGCGGTGTTGGCCCTGGGGCTCGGGCCCATGATCGATATGTTTGGCGCCAAGCGCATGCTGGGACTGACGATTTTCCTGATGGCTGTACACGCCTTCCTGTTGGCTGGCCTGCAGGGCCTGTGGACCAACAACAGCTACGTTTTGTTCATGATGTCGGCCTGGATTGTGCTCCTGCCGGTGATCATGGTGTGTGCTTTGGCTTTGGCCATGAGTATCTGTTCCCGCGCCGAATCGGCCACCCAGTTTGCCATTTACATGTCGATTGCGAACCTCGGGGCATCCGCCGGTTCCATGATTTTTGGTGCAGTCGCCGACCATACCAGTTGGGGCCAGGACTATGCCCTGCGGGGTCTGCTGGCGTTCATGCTGTTGCTGGCCGTGCTGCTGTATCGTAAGCAGAGTCAGGAGCCCACGAGCTTAACACCCCCCAGGTAAGTCCCCAGATAGCCACTGCCGGCACGCTTGGCCTCGGCCAGCATGCGCGGAGTGATTTCGCCGTTTTCGATCACCGATATGGTGAAAATCAGGTCGGTGATCTCGATGAAGTAGTAAAAGGCGGCATGCAGCTCCGGCGTGTTGGGTAGAACGTAGTAGCGTGCAAAAACCTCGTACATCAACTCGCCGACCTGCCGGTCGTTCATACGATCCGCTTGTTTCACTTCGGGTGGGGTCTTGCCGCCGATCAGCAGCTGCCGGGCTGGCGGGTTTTTCGCATAGACCTGCGCGCCAACATCCACCAGCCAGCCGGCAAGGTCCTGCCAGGTGCGGCGGCGGGCAGCGGGAACTGCACGTTGATGAGCCTCTACAAACAGGCGGCTCAGATCATCTGCCAGGGCCGTGAACAGGTCAAAGCGATTGGCGTAAAAATGGTAGGCCGATCCTTCCGGCACTCCAGCCCGTTTGGCGATATCGAGAAACGAGATGGCTTCAATGTCCTGTTCGCACAAGAGTTCATAGGCAGCCTGCAGCAATAATCTGCGCCGCTCTATACCCGGCTTGTGCGCCGTGGTGTGAGTTTTGCGCAAGCCGATCTGTTGCCGCGGAGGCATAACGCTCAAGTCGCAGCAGGCTGCTGCTGGGTAATGCAATGCACTCCGCCGCCGCCCAGGGCGATTTGGCCGATGTACACCTGCGTTATCACCCGTTGCGGATACAGGCGCTGGTAGGTCTCCACTGCTGCCTGGTCACGATCGTAACCATAAGCGGGCACGACCACGCCACCGTTGGCGAGGTAGGAGTTGATGTAGGAACTGCAGCCTTCATTCCACACGCCCGGGTGATAAGGGCCTTCGTGAATAAACTCGATCTCGAGTTTCCGGCCGCGCGCATCGGTCTGCCCGCGCAGGGCGGCGAGGTTTTCCTGGCCGACATAGTAATGTGGATCCGTCTTGTCCGGGTTGATCTCAATTAATACCCGGCCGGGTTCAATAAATGCCGCCACTCCGTCGACATGGCCGTCGGTTTCCGTTTCTTCCACGTCACCCGGCAGCCAGATGACTTTCTCCGCGCCCAGGGTGCGGCACAATTCAGCTTCGATTTCCGCGCGGCTCCAGGTCGGATTGCGGTTGGGGTTAAGCAGGCAGGATTCGGTGGTGATGATGGTGCCTTCGCCATCGACCGAAATGCTTCCACCCTCGGCCACCATGCGGGAAGTGAATTCCTTCACCCCGGCGTGCTGCAGGATGCGTGAACCCATCAGGGCGTCCTGGTCGTAGGGATGGTATTTTTTTCCCCAGGCGTTGAACTGCCACTTGCTGCCGGCCACTTCACCGTCCGCGTTAATAAGGAAGTTCGGCCCTGAGTCCCGTGCCCAGGAATCGTCTATGGGCATTTCGATGATCGTTACGTTTTCATCCAGCAAGGCACGCGCCGCCGCCGCGCCCGCGGGAAGCACCACCATCATGACCGGTTCAAACCGCGCAATGGCGTTGGCGACAACCGCATACTCCTGCGCGGTTTCAGCAGCGTCGCCCCATTCCCCGGCGCGACTGGGCCAGGCCATCCAGCAACAGGTGTGTGGGGTAAATTCACCCGGCATGTAGAAACCAGAATCGGCCGGGTTTTCGGATGTTTGCGTGTACACGATGTTCATGCTCCAGTGAGGGTTGTGCTGCTCAGGGTTGTACTACTCAGGGTTGTACTACGTGGCGGCTGGCGATAAAAAAGCTACACAGCGACAGCAGCACCAGGGCAATGGCGAACATCATCACGTGCTGGTATGCGCCGGTCCCAACTACCAACGCGGCCAGTCCGGGGCCAATCGCCCCGCCGATGGTGGAGGAAGCCGAACCCAGTGCAGCAGCGCTGCCATTGGGATCCAGTGCAGCCATCAGGCCCTGGATATAGGGCAGGCAAAACGCCCAGGCAAAACTGATCATCGCGGCACCCAGAACATAGGGCAGAAACTGCACGGTTGAAATCATGATGAGCAAACCGCCAATGGCAACCGCTGCCCCAAAACTCAGGCCACCCATGCGTCCGACCCGGCCACCGAGCAAAACGATGGAAAGGGCACCGGGTATGGCAGCCAGCGAGGCAATAAGCAGGGCAGAACCTACTTGGTGATCGGTAAACGTCAGGGAGACTCCGAGGCGTTCAATGTAGGTATATTGGGCGACCAGGGCAGCTTCAAAAATCAGGAACCCCAGTGCTCCCAGAATGGTTGCCCACGCCAGCAGCACGCGCAGTTCCGTTCGGCCTCCTTGGGCCCCGTCGCCCGGCAGGGCCCTGCCGGGCAGGTTCGAGCACAGCAGCAGGCCAGCCACATCCAGCGCGGCGATCGTCAGGAACATACCGCTCGCGCCCAGGTATTGGGAAAAAACCGGCAGCAAAAACAACCCGAGGCCGCTGATGATGAACTGCAGGGTCACAAACACGGCATAACCCCGGTCCACCTCCGGCAGCCGGGCAAACGCTGCGAGCACCGCGGTGTAAGCGGCACCCGCGCCCACCCCCGTGCAGAAACGAATGAACAGGAACAGGGATGCACTACCGGTGCTGAAACCCGAGAGCCCGTCACCGATAGCTGCTACCAGCAGCCCGATTGCTGCAACCTTGCTCAAATCGAGGTGGTGCATACGCAAGGCCATGAGCCCGGCGATGATGGCGCCGCCAAGAAAATTGAGCGAGGCGGACCAGCCTGCCTGGGCTTCGGTGAGCGAAGTTTCGTCGATCAGGGTGCCGATCATCGCCGGCAATACCAGCAGCGGCATCAGCGTGATGGAGCCGATCACCGAGAGTAGTCCGAAGCGGCGCAGTGGCAGCATGGCTCAGGTCGCGCGGCCAGAAGTAACGTGGTTTCCGTCCAGGG
>JANLTO010000099.1:0-10024 GCA_031362985.1 Lysobacterales bacterium
ATCCAGGTGGATATCGGCACTCCAATGCCGCCTCCGTTGGGGTTGGGAACAATCTCTACAGTCCCCAGCAAGGGTACTGCTGTTCGCGCAGCCAGCGGTACACCGGGGCCACCGTCTCCGCCACCCGGGCCAAAGCTACCAATTTTGTCGGATATCAGCGCCTCAGCCTTGCAATTGGAGCCATCGGCCAGGCAGTCGGCCTCGCCGCGCGCCGCCAGCGTTACCATGAAATAGCGGTTATCCTGCTTGGCGGCATCGATGGTACAGCCTTGCACAACTTTGACGGGGTCGGTGCGGTCGAGGTCCAGCATGCACAGCAAGGCATACAGGGTCACCTTCTCAGTAGGGGCACCACCGCCTGCAGCCAGCGCTTTTGGATTCAGCGGCAGCGTGTTGGAGTTATTGAACGAATAATAATAGCTGCCGGCGCGCATATTTGCGTTCGATTCAGCGAAACAGGGATGTGTCTGATCGGTGATGCCCGCACAAGACACCCAGCGCTTCTCGCCGGAATTGGCCAGCCATCCATCGGTGCCATCGGGCAGAAGGTTCACCATTGAGGACGATACCAGGGCGGAATTTATCAACATGAATTGTTTGGCCTCCTGGATGGCCGAATCGGCCATATTGAAGGCTATTTTCTGCCGCAATTCGTTGCTGGATTTGCGCTGCTCGAATACGCCGGTTTGGACCGCGTAGATTATCATTTCGGTGAGCAGAACCAGAATGAGCACGGCGGTAATCATGGTGATGGCGCCTTTTTGCCCATGGCGCAGCGACATCGCTTCAAACGTAAACTTGTTCATGAATTTTCCCAGCTCCCCCGGACAGCCGTCAGCGCAGAGTTTCGCCTGGCACCCGCTAATGTAATTACGATCATGACTTGGTGATCATGTCATTGCGCAACTTGACCACATCCTCGATGCGCCGGGTGATGGTGTTATCCCGGATCAGGCGACCTTCAATTTGCACAGAAACCTGTCGGGTACGTTGCGTGATAGTGGTTCCCGACTCTCCGGTGAAGGATCCGCTGAACGAATCGGCATCACTGGCGGCAAACGTCGTAATATTGACAAAATCCGGATCGGTTACCGCGACCCAGTTCGCATCGGTGGTTGCCGTACAGACGGGCGCATTGTTGCCTACCCACATTTCGATCCGGCCAACTCCACCGGTAGTAACGCGGCGAAATCCTCCCGCATTGTCTGCAGCCGCATTGCCATCCCAGTTCCTGTCCAGACCAAACGTAAAGCAACTCGAGCCATTGAACGTGACATCAGCGAACTGGTTGGCTGAACCATCCGCGCCACAGTCCGAGTTAGCGTAGCAGTATGCGGCGTTGGCGGAATAGTTAGCGCGGCGGATATCCCGCGTTAACATGCTCATGGTGTTGCGCAATTGGTCGGTGAGTTGTGACATCTGCACGACGCGCGTAGTCGCGCCCATCGAATTGGCCATCAGGACTACCATCGCTGAAGTAACCACCAGGCTAAGCGACAGTGAAACCATGGTCTCCATTAGGGTAAACCCTGTCTGGCGGCGAACACAGCTCCTCATCACTAGCGAAGGTCTTAAGGAAGGCCCTAAGGAAAGCCTTGAGGAAAGACTTGAGGAAAGCTTTAAGCGCTTGCGTAGAGTATTCATGCTGAACACTCCTTGTAGCCGGGTACGTCTTTGTTGGCATCCTTGTTGGAGCAGATCTTCACCCGGCCTGTGACAGTTACTTCGACGTCCAGTGCGTAGCTTCCTTCATCGGAAAGCAATTGCAACTTCGCAGTTTCCGCACCCTGGGTCAGTCCACGCACCGGGTCGAACACCAATGTAGTGTCAGATCCGCTGATTGTTACGGACTGCAAAGCGCCCGGATAATTCAGAACCGTTGAGCCAAACACCCTCAGGGTTCCATCGAGTGCGCACGCGTTAGCATTGGTGGCGTCGGTGATAGTGCAATTGCAGTCGACGGACGCATTATCCCCAGGCCTCATCCCAAAACACCAGGCACCGCCGCTTGCCTTGTAATTGACTGCGACAAACTGGTTGCGCTTGACAGATTCCAACTGGGCCGAACTGAGGAATGCCCCGAGCTGCTCCGCGCCGCTGGTCACCTGGCGTTTTTCCATGATGCTGCGATATGAAGGTAAGGCCAGCGAAGTGATGATAGCGAGAACGGCTAAGGAGATCATCAACTCGATGACCGTGAAGCCTTGGTACGTGGAAATTCCTTTTCCGGTGTTGCGCGGGTCCCTCCTGGTCGGTGCCTGTGTTGGCATAATGAACCTCAGGAGAATATGATTGGTTTGTGACGCATAGTATAGGGGGCGACCCGTGGTAAACAGTAGAGCAATGCGAACCACTCATCGTCATGAATAGGCCGCTGGTCCGTAACATCGATCACAGGGGCCTCTGGATCAGGATGAATCAGGTGCGAACATGAAAAGCACGTTTGGATACAAATTGCGCGGCTTCACCATTATGGAACTGATGATTGTACTTATAGTCATCGGTATTCTCGTGGCCCTGGCTTACCCCTCTTACGTCAACTATGTGCGCAAAGCACGCCGTGGTGAAGCCCAGCAGCTGCTGATGAACTGGTCGATCAACCAGGAGATCTGGCGGTCGAATCATTCAGAGTATGCACCGCAGGATGACGATGGAAATTCAACTGTGACGGGGATTCCTACGCCGCAGCATAATAACTACACATTTACTCTTCCCGTCCATAACTCCACGCAGTTTACCTTGAAGGCTGTAGCCTCTGGCGATCAGGCCAACGACAAAGCCAAGGACGGCACTGCGTGCAGCACACTGAACATGAACAGCGACGGCCAGAAGTACAGCGCGGACACTACCACCATTCTGGTGTGCTGGAACTAGCCATCGAAAACACAGTGCGATACCCGTTCTGAGGCCAAACCCGCACTGCGGATAATCCACATAGAATTGTAATGCGTAGTTGAGCGGTATGTGTGGCCCGATGAACGGCATATCGGGGTTGGGTTGAGGGCCACGCCGTTCGGTTATACTTTCGCCAGTTTGCTTGCACTGCAGGGATGGTTGTTTGCGTTCGTGGGGAGCCGGGCAGGCGAAGAGGATAAAAGGGGTGGTCTGGCTTAGCGGAATGTATGCGCGCTGCAGCCAGTCAATGTACATGGAACGGTATTTATTCCCCCGCAATGGACTGCCCATCCTCAGGCAGTCGCCCCGGTTTTGGCGGCGAGCTCAAAAGCTGACATTAAAAGGGGTAACGATCACCGTGTTTCAGTCCGCAAAAACCAAGTCTCGTGGCATCAGCGTAGTGGAAATTCTCATCGCCCTGGGCGTGCTGGCGGTTATCGTCTCGTTTGCATCGACTTCGTTCAGCACTGCCAACAACAAAGCGGAGCTTCAGGCAGCGGTCGACGGAGTGAATTTCTCCATCCAGGGCGCACGCAGCACAGCGCGTGTGCTGGAAACTGCAGTGATCATGCATCTGGAAACAAACCCTGACGCCCGGCAACAATCCATTTCTTTTTCCTTCCCGGACCGAAATGCGGAACTGGGTTCCAATGCGCTGCCGCAAGAATTCCAGTTTCCAGCCGATGTTTTCCTGATGGCCGACGAATCCGCTGTGCACTTCGATAGCAGGGGCATGGTGGCAGCGCCCATACAGTTGCGGCTGATTTCCAAAACGGATGAGCGCATCTCTGAGAGCGTGCTGATTCAGTAAGAGGCCTGAGCCGGTCCCATTGCGTTTTTCAACTGCTGGAATTACCAGACCCCCCGCAGACACATGTACAGACCGTCGATAATTGTCCGCACAATACCCAAATTTGTCACTTGCGGCAGCGGGCAGCACGCAAAAATTACTGGCCCCTTCGGGAAGGTGTGTAATTCTAATTATTATTTTTAGGAGGCTCTGAATCATTCATCCATGAATGATCAGAGCACGCCAAACAAAACATGTAATTTTTGTTTGGCTTCATTTTCAATGATTTACCATCATCGAAAATAGCGGCACATCCCTCTACCGCGGAAACTCTGAATCAATCAGAGTTTCCTTTAAACAACGGCTTATAAAATTTTCCGCTGTTGTCGGTATTTTTTGGCATGAATGCTGCTTTAAATCTTACCGTACCATACATCAAGGGACTTTAGTTCTATTACAGGGGAGTTGCAGCATGCGCAAGATCAGTTTTTTCGTACTCATTTTGAGCTTTATCTTTGTTTTCTCGATACCACTTCACACAGCAGACGCGAACGCCGGTGCGACACCAACCACTGAGGGTATTTGCGGCGGCCTCAAGGCCAGTGGCGTTACCAAGGGATTGTTCGGCCTATGTGTGGCATATTGCGAGGCCGGCGCGAATAGCGAACGGGTGCTGGATAATTACAACCGCAAGCGAACGGAAAGCGATCCGCCCATGCCGTGCCTGGAGGTTGAAGAACCTACTTTGAATTGTGCTTGCTGGAATACCTTGACCGCCAACGAAATCGGAGCGGGACTGTCACCGTCTTCCTGCACACTTGATCCACCAGCGGACCTCCTTTTTTATCAAGGTGGTCCCGACAATGCCGATCTCGAATTTCTCTCTGTAACCCCCGGCGCATGTTTCCACTACAATTCAATCACCGGTGATAGCGCGGATTTGCAGAACCTGACGCTCGAGCAGGAAAACGAGTGCCGGTTGGAAATTCTTGATCTTGCGGCACGGGATTTCAGCGGATTCGACTGCCTCACTCCCGCTCCATAGAAACAGAAAAAAGGAACGGGGCGAATTAATCCAACTTAATTTGCCCCGTCGCCTTTATCTCGCGTCCCTATTGTCTCGTCCGACCAAATATCCAGGTTCAGTTATCTTCATTGCCTTCAAAAAGCCCCGGCGAAGTTTCAGTCAAATCCGTTTCCACTTCGTAAATGGTCAGCAGTGACTGGAACACCCCATCCTGCGAATTCTGCAGATTTTCCTGAATCAAGACACTGTTCACGTCGATGTCAGAGGTATCGCCGACCCAGAGGATAAGCGGCACATTGGTTTGTTCCGGGGGCGCCAGCATGTAGGGCATGCCATGCAGGTACAAGCCATTTTCACCCAGCGATTCGCCGTGATCGCTGATATACAGCATTGCAGTTTGAAATTTCGGCGTGTTGGCTTTTAACAAGGCAATAACCTGCGCCAGGAAATAGTCTGTGTACAAGATGGCGTTGTCATAGGCATTGCCGATTTCATCATCGGTGCACTCGGAAAGCTCGGCTGAATGGCAGGCCGGAATGAAACGCTCGAATTCTGCCGGATAGCGCTTGTAATATGCTGGCCCGTGATTACCCATCTGGTGCAAGACGATCAGCACGTCTTTGCTTTGGGCATCGATAAATTCCTGCAGGCCGCTCAGCATGCCCACGTCGCGGCACTCCACGTCACAGACCGGATTCACTTCCGGAGTACGAAAATCCTCAAACTCGATGCGATCCGCCACGCCCTTGGAACCGGTGTTATTGTCACGCCACAGAATACTTACGCCCGCCCGCTGCAGGATATCCAACACATTTTCCGTTCTGTTGGCCTCGTCGCTATCAAAATGTTTGCGTCCACTCAAAGAGAACATACACGGCACCGAAACCGAAGTAGAGGTACCGCAAGCGGAGATACGGGTGTAACTGAAAACCCTGGGCTCCCGGGCCAGCTCCGGATTGGTGGTGCGTGCGTAGCCATTGAGTGAAAAGCGATCAGCGCGCGCAGTTTCGCCAATGACCATGATGGTCAGTTCGCGGTTTGGATCGGAGGGGGAAATGGCCGCCTCGGGTGCCACTTCAACCAGTTCCGCAGGTTCGCTGACCACACCTGAACCCTTAAGGTACTTCACGGCTGAATAGAGCGAAAATGCCGGGTTCGTATAAAACCGGAACGCGTCATGTTCGCGTGCAAAGCTGGCGTACTGGCCACTGAAGGTCATCACGCACAGCACTGCGACCACCACCGACCCCAGTACCAGGACCAGTTTGCTGCCCAGCCGGCGCAGGAACGTTACCGGCCGCAGAGGCAGGTACCAGACCAGCGTTATGGGGACAATGGCCGTCAGCAACAGGCGCAACAGTAACTTCCCGTTGACCAGATCCGCAGTTTCAGAGGGCGTGGCCTGGACCACGTTCAGGATCATCGCTGTATCGATGATGGTGCCGAAGGAATCCGAGAAATAAGCGGTAAGGGCGGTCACTACCAGTAGCACGCTAACCGTCACGCGCGTCGGGACAACTACGCTCAGAAGGGAAATGACGAGAACAATTTCGCAGCCCAGCACGACTGCCACGGACAGCAGAAACCCCCCATTGGCGCCATTCCATGGGTAAACCTGCAAGACCTGCCTGAAGAAGGTCAGGTTGCCCGTCAACAGCAGCAATCCGGCAACCGCAAGGATCAGCTGAATGACCGAGACACCCTGCCCTGCCCGGCGTTTTTTAATTTGGAGTTTTTTAATTTCAGGATTGCTGCTGTTGATTATGGCGGGTTCTGGCTTAGGCACGCGATATTTCGTGAGCGGACTTAAAAGCCGAATTCAATATAGGCCTGGTAGTAGATATCATGATCAAATGGTAATGCTTGAAGCCCATTGTCTCCGGCAGCTCGTTCGAACTCGTCCAGGTTGTACCCCGTTTTTTCCGCTCTCAGGACGAACTGCTTATCCGGGCGAAAATGGTAAGCCAGCTCAATCTCCTTCCTGGTTTCCAATGAAACGCTGTCAAAGCTTCTGAAATTCTTGAATTTGGCACTGACGGAAAACTTCTCCGCAAAATCCAGCCTGCCCTTGTATTCCTGGAACCAGGCAAGCTCTCCGTTGCTCAGGTCATCGCGCTGGTAGTCGCTGTACTCCCCCGGCAAATCATCATCGATTTCCAGGTAATAGCCGCCCGCTCCGAACTTGGCAAAAAGCTCACCCCTGTCAGTTTCGTACAGCAGCTTGATCCCAGTCATCAAATCGGCAGACTGCTCTATCGAACTCACCGTGTTCATTTTGTGCTCGAAATCACCGGCACCCAGAAGATTAAACGCTGGGCTAAATGACAGGAGTTCCTTCTCGGCTTTGAAGTAACTCTTGGACCAGACCGGTATGTGATCCGAATCCAGTTCCGATCGGTCAAAGTCGGCCGTGACGGTCAGCAGCACTTCGAGTTTTGTGCCATCCGCGGTTGCGTAATTGCCTTTTATTCCAATGCCGACTCCAAACGTATTCGAGCCGTACACATGAAAATCCGACCCACCAAAGCGCGCCTTCCACTTTACCCTGGAGAGAAAAGAATTTTCCTCTTTGGGCTCGAATGAGTTATCCCCCGTTGGAGAGGATTGGCCTGCCACTGGTGGTGAAACGTCTGTGCCCTGTGTAGCGTTTTGGCTGTCCTTAGCAAACGCCGGCGCAGAAATGGCCCAGGACAGAATAAGGGGCACAAGTAGTCCAACTATTCTTGTATTCAAACTAACGTCCCAGGCAAAAAGCCGGTGTATAGGCCGGATTATCGTGGCAATGAAAACGGAAACCACAGTATAGGGGATTTGTCGGCAGGACGGGTTAGGTGATGATCCAGCCTGTTGCCATGGGATCATGATTTTTTCAGTGGCTTTTTCAGTGAGTTCGAAACATCCGGGTCCGTCTTTTTCCCGGGCAAGCGGTTGGCTCTGCGCAGGGCGTCACGTAGTACGTATTCGATTTGTGCGTTCAGTGAACGCAGCTCGTCATTCGCCCACTGCTGTACGGCATCAAGCACTGCCGTTGACATGCGCAACGGGAATGCCTTTTTTTCGTCCATGCTCAGTAAATCGAACCCGTGTTGACAATCGGTTGAGTCCCTCGCTCACCGCACAGCACGACCAATAAATTACTGACCATGGCAGCGCGGCGTTCCGGATCCAGATCAACCACATTGCGCTTGGACAATTCGCTGAGCGCCATTTCGACCATGCTGACCGCACCTTCTACAATGCGCGTGCGCGCAGCAATGATGGCGCTGGCTTGCTGGCGTTGCAGCATGGCCTGTGCAATTTCTGGCGCATACGCGAGGTGACTGATGCGTGCGTCCATGACGCGTACCCCGGCCTGGGTCAGTCGCTCCTGGATTTCTTCAGTCAGGTGCTTGGAAATTTCCTTGGCATGGCTGCGCAGGGAAATAACACCGTCTTCATGTTGATCGTAAGGGTAGGATGTGGCCATGGCCCGCAGCGCTGATTCCGACTGGATATGCACAAAGCTTTCGTAATCGTCTACGTTGTAAACTGCCTCGGCTGAGTCCACCACGTTCCACACCACGACCGATGCGATCTCGATCGGGCTACCGTCCAAATCGTTAACCTTGAGTTTGCTGGATTCAAAATTGCGGGTACGCAGGGAAATTTTCTTCTTGCTGTAAAACGGGTTATTCCAGCGCAGTCCCTGCTCTTTTACCGTGCCTACATACTTGCCGAACAGGCTGAGCACGGCGGCCTGGTTGGGCTCAACCATGTACAAACCGAGTAACAGAAAAAGCGCCAATACCATTACCGCTACTGAACTCAGGGCCAGAACAACACTTTCTGCTTTGGCGCCCGTGTAGATGCCATAGGCGGCCACGAGGCCGATTGCGAGGAAGAACAGCAACAGGGAAATTCCGTTGCGTGACTGCATTTGATTTTCTTTCATGGTGACACCTCCGAGAATGATATCAAAATAATATCACTTTGACGCACTGTGTCAATGACAAATAAATGTGGCTTAACTAAGGTGCCCAAGAACCTCAGTTAGCCCATTCTGGCTCCAGATGTTTAAGGAAGCTCTGAATAAACCAGAGTTTCCTTAAATGCTGATTTTGAACCTCACGGCGCCGACCATGGCTGACCAGATCAATCCAGCGGTGGCACCAGACCGGCCCGGCCGCGCGCGCGCTGTTGCAGGATGAAGGCAATTTGCCATGGCAACATCGAACTCAAACCACCCCCGAGGAGTGCGCCCAGGTTTTCTTCCTGCGAAGCTGACGAGCCCAGGTGCTGTGAAATAATAACGAGCAGCACGGCGACGGCCAGCGCAACTACCCATGTGGCGATCAGTCGCCGGGATGGGGCGGGCAGCAAGGATACTAGCGCCAGTGACATGAGGGGCGGAACCGGAAAAATGAATACACCGCTGTCTCCGCCAGGACCGATGATGCGCAATACCAACAACAGGCAACAAGCTGCAAGCGCCAGCGCAGCGAACCCCAGCCAAAGCGGGGGGCGGTGGCGTGTCCCAAGAAATTCTGCCAGAGCACAAAGCAGTCCACCCGGAAGGGCCAATAGCGCGGCGGCTGTGAAGGTAAACCCGAAGCCCAGATCCAGCGGGCCATTGAAACTGGCCAACGCGGGGGTGGCACCGAGAAAGCCTGAAAATACGAACATGAGCCGGATCGACTCTCTAGCCAAGTGCTCCAATCGCTTGGGGAAACACCATTCACTCACGCAGTTATCCTCCAAGGCATTACTCATCGACTCAGTGTGGACGTTCCGCATCGCCATGCAGTTTCAGCGTGTCAGTGCGAGGAGGCGAGAGTTTTCACGCACAGAGTGTAGCCCCGGCCGTGACTTTTTTACAGGCGCGCAGCTTGTATCCCACGGCGACGGGCCATGCTAGAGTTTTCTTCCCTCGGTCGTTACCAGGAAAAATTCTATGCCCCAGGCAAGTTCCCACTATGACGTCGTAATCATCGGTGGCGGGCATAACGGCTTGACCTGTGGTGCTTACCTGTCCAAGGCCGGTAAAAAAGTGCTGGTGCTGGAACGCCGCAAGGTCATCGGCGGCGCTGCCGTGACCGAAGAATTCACCCCCGGCTTTCGCAGCTCCACTTTTTCATACGTGATGAGCCTGCTGCATCCCAAGGTGATCCGGGAACTGGGCCTGCGCGAACTGGGACTGACCGTGCTGCCGGCCACTGACCTGTTCTGCCCGGTGGGCAAAGACGACTACATCATTTTCAGCGGCGATGTAAACAAGACCGCCAAAGAGTTCGCACGCTTCTCTGCCCACGACGGCGCCATCTACCCCGAATTCG
>JANLTO010000053.1:0-11415 GCA_031362985.1 Lysobacterales bacterium
CCTTTGAATTTCACCAACAAGCCGATTTCCACCAGCGCCTGGTTCCGCCCATTCTTGCCTGCGTGGAGGGCGATATGGACTTGCAGTTTTACGACTGGAAAGGTTGACCAGCCCGCCCGAATTGCAAACCTGAACTGCAAGACCCTACTGTGCCGGTCCAATAGCCAGTAACACATTGCCGGGCATGTGGTTGTACAGCCCGTAGCCCGAATTCACATAAATCATGCCGTCGGCCACGATGGCGCCGCCACCACTGAACGACCCGCCCCGGCCTGCTGCGCCCGACACACTGGAGAAATCCTTGAGTGTATCCAGTTCCCACAGAATGCTTCCATCGTCTGCTGAGTACCCACGCAGGCGGCCATCCATGTGGCCGGCAATGACGGCGCCGGGTATGGCAACTATGGCTTGCGAGATGCCCGGGTCACAGTCCGCGAGGTCACCGCATACGTCCGGCGCCGGGGTGGACCACAGCAAGTTGCCGGTTGCGGCGTCGACTGCATACAGCCCTGGTTTGGCGGGGTTTGTCGCGCCGTAGCGAGCCACGTCCTCGGGGTAGAACATGTCGTTGATGGGCACGTAGATGCGGGTGCCTTCAGCCGCCATGCCGAAGTGCACACCACCTTGTACACCACCGCGGCCCACCTGGTTTTTCCACAGTGTTGCACCCGTGTCGGGATCGATGCCCATCACGGCCCCGGATTTCTGTCCGCCGACCAGCACATCCCTGCCATCCGGCAAGGCTACGAGTATCGGGGATGCCGCAAAATCGTAGTCTGGTCCATTTTCCCGCGGACAGTTGGCGGGATCTTTGGTGAATTCGCTCAGGCAGCCGGTATTCCACGCATCGCCGCTGGTTTGCTGGCTGACCCAGATCCGATGGCCGGTGGCCAGGTCGAAGGCCATCAATGCGTCCGAGTTTCCATCAGCAGGCGATGAGTAGTTCTCGCCGGAGCCCACATACAGCCGCCCGCGCTTGAGATCCACCGTGGGACTAGTCCACACGGGCGCTCCCGAAGGCGCGAGTATGGCCGTGCCCGCACTGTTGTTGCCGGCGTTGACCGGCTCGGCCGGAATCGAATGAGACTTCCACAGTTGCTCTCCGGTAGTGGCATTGAGCGCCACCACGGAGCCGCGGAACGTACAGCAGGAGTATTTGGGGTTGAGTGCAGCAACCACTTCCAACGAGGACACGGGTACAAACAGCTGGTCGCCGGACAGCGCAGGCGCGCCGGTTACGGTTGCGTCGCGATGATCGTCAACCCGGGTTTTCCAACGCAATTCGCCGGTCTTTGCGCTGAGCGCATAAACTCGCGCCAGCAGGTCGCCGAAATACACAGTGGGATCGGCATCAACGGCAGACCCCTCGCCTGTCGACCAAGGGGAAATAACCAGGGCCGTGCGCACTTCAGCGGAAGCGCGGAAAGACCAGCGCAGGCAGCCGGTTTTCGCATCCAGCGCACGCACCGTGCCATCCTGGCTGCCAAAGTAGATGGCTCCGCCGCCGTAGGCCGGCTGCGACCTCGCCTTGAAGGAATTGGGATAGGCAAAGGCCCATTTCACTTCCAGCTTCGGCACATCCACCATGCTCAGGCCACCAGATTCCGCTGGCTGGAAGCGCGTGTTCGACGGGTCGACGCCCCAGCCGGTGGAAACGGGCGTCTGCGTGACATCAAATCCATGTTCGGCATCACAGGCGGGTGGCGACGGTGGTTCCGCGAGATCTCCCACTTTTTGCCCGCTGAGGAATTCGGCAATGGCCACGCGGCCATCGGCGTCGACCTTGGCGGCCTGTTCGGACATCAGTCCACCATTGAGTGCATTGAGGATATTGACCGGCCCCAGCATGCCGATAAAGAGCCGGCTCGGTGCCTTGTACATAACCTGGTCGTGGCACTGCGAGCAATGGGCAAGGTACAAGGATTCACCCGGTGCGGGGGCCTCTCCCGGCCCGGGCTGCGCTACAGTTTCGGCCACTGCATTTTCGGGCGCTGCGGCTGTGGCATCGCCCGTGTTTGTCGCGCTGGCCTCCGCTGCGGCGTTTTCTTCGCTGTCGGTGCGGGAACATGCCGTGCTGAGCAATGACACCAGCAGTGCGGCGAGCAGCAGTACGAAAATAAGACGGTAGTTGGTGTTCATGGAAAAACTCCGGGTCTGTGCAAGGGGTTACCAGTCCTTCCATCCGCGCGGGATTTCAGGCCGTGGAGGGGTAAATCCGGTCATCATTCTGTGCTCTGGTACGCAACCAGGTAGAAGGATTCAAATCTGCTTTGGTGTTGGAACTCAGTTGCTCACACAGGGAGATAAAGGCACTGATTCCCATGGTGTCTAAATAGGAAAGCACGCCACCGGTGTAACCGGGAAAACTCCAGGTCAATGTTGAGGCGAGATCGGCTTGCACCGGATTGGTCAGGCCCTCTTCCCAACACCCGGCCGCGGCGAGGGCCTGGGCACACAGCAGTCTTTGCCTGACGGCCAAAAACGTCGATTGCATACATGTCGATTGCGCAAAGGCCGGCTGCGCAAAGACCGGGATTTCGCCGGTCGCCGCACCGTGCCTGGTAGCGTCGTTTGCAGAGCGTGCCTGGGCCATTGCCAGGGGGCCGTGCGGCAAGCCCACCGCAAATGCCGCATTTTCGATCACTGCAGGTTTCACACCTTCTGTCAGCAGAGCCTGTCCCTGTTGCAGGTATGCGTGCTCGCAGCGTTGCTGCAACACCTGCGCGCCCGGGTCGGACAGAAGTTGATCGCGGCTGGTTTTGCCCTTGTTGATGAACAAGGTGCGAATCAGGTTGCGCGCCACCGGGTCGCGCGTCAGGGCGGAAAATTCGCGGGTCTCTATCTTCAGCGCCTGGTCCATGGACAAAACGGTGGTGCCGTTGAACAGGCAGCGCAACGCGGCGATCGGGGCCGGGTAGTTGTGCCGGTAATCCGCGCTGACCCGGCCGGTTAACTGCTGGAACAGGCGGCCAATATTCATGTCATTCAGGCCGGAGCCTCCCGGCACCTGGAAGCCCTTGCGGTCCCAGGGTTGCTGGGGATTGCCGCCCTGCAGCACCCACTGCTCAGCCACGCCAACCAGGTCCGCTGCGGGCACCACTTTATGCACGATGCCGAGCTGCAAGGCTTCAGCCGGGCCCAGGCGCTTGCTGCCAAGTATCAGGGCAGCTGCCTGCTTGAGGCCGATCAGCCGGGGCAGGCGCTGGGTTCCGCCCCCGCCAGGCAACAGGCCAAGACTTACTTCGGGCAGGCCCAGCAGGATTTTTTCATCATCTGCCACGACGCGGAAATGGCAGGCCAGTGCCAGCTCGAGACCGCCGCCAAGTGCCGTGCCATTGATCGCCACCGCGACCGGCTTGCCGCAGGTTTCCAGCTTGCGCAAGGATTCGGTAAAGGTGCGTGACTGGGTATAGGCCTCTGCAGCAGTGCGGTTCATGTCGTAATAACGCACGATGCGATTGAGATCGCCACCGGCCATAAACGAAGATTTGCCCGAATGGATCACCGCGCCCCGGGCGTTTTCATCGGCCGCCAGCAGCGCCGCAACCTCACCGATCTCGCGGTGCAGTTCGGGCGTCAAAACGTTGACCGGCCGGTCCTTGACGTCGATGGTAATAAACGCCACGCCATTGTCGGCAAGACGGTAAGCCAAGGTTTGCACTACATTCTCTCGATGATGGTTGCGGTGCCCATGCCGGCCCCTACGCACAGGTTGACCAGGCCGGTGCCAAGACCCCGGCGCTCCATCTCGTCGAGCAGGGTGCCAAGGATCATGACCCCGGTAGCGCCAATCGGGTGACCCATGGCAATGGCGCCACCATTGACGTTGATTTGCTCCAGCGGCACGTTCATTTCCTGCATGAACAGCAGTACCACGGAAGCAAACGCTTCATTAAGCTCGAACAGGTCAATGTCCCCTCGCTTCATGCCGGCTTTCTGCAGCGCCAGTTGTGCGGCGGGCGTGGGCCCGGACAGCATAAGCGTGGGATCCGTGCCCACCGAGGCGCAGGCGCGAATGCGCGCACGGGGTTTGAGCCCCAGCCTCGCGCCCATTGCAGCGGAACCGATCAGGGCGCCGCCGGCCCCGTCCACGATACCGCTGGAATTGCCGGCAGTGTGGTCGTGCTGGATGTGTGCAACTTCCGGGTACTTGAGAATGGCCTGTTGATCAAATCCCATGTCGCCGATGGCAGTAAAGGCCGCAGGCAGGGCCGCCAGTGATTCCATGGTGGTGCGCGGGCGTATGGCCTCATCCCGATCCAGCAGTGTCATGCCGATCGAATCCAGCACGGGTATGACCGAGCGGGCGAAATGCCCGGCGTCCCAGGCAGCGCCGGCGCGTTGTTGGCTGGCAACGGCGTAGGCGTCCAGGTCATTGCGGGTGAAACCGTGCAGGGTGGCAATCAGGTCCGCAGCAATACCCTGCGGCACGAAGTAAATCTTGTAGGCCAGCGAGGGATCAGAAGACCATGCGCCCCCCGAAGAGCCAATGGGAATGCGTGACATGCTCTCCACGCCACAGGCAATGACGAGCTCGCACTGTCCGGAGGATACCTTGGCTGCGGCGAGGTTGACTGCTTCCAGGCCGGACGAGCAGAAGCGGTGAATTTGCTGGCCCGGGACGGTACAGGCATAGTCGGCGGCAAGGCAGGCGGAGCGACCAACGGCGCTGCCCTGTTCGCCAATGGGCGAGCCACATCCGGCAATCACGTCCTCGACCAGCGCGGTGTCCAGTGCATTGCGCTCACGCAACTGCACCAACACCTGCGCCAGCAGATCCACCGGCGATACGCTGTGCAATGCGCCATCGGGCCGGCCCTTGCCGCGCGGTGTTCTCAGGTGATCAAAGATAAAGGCTTCATTCATGGGGCTTCATTCATTGCGATGTTGACTTAGCCAAAAAAATTGGCCATGGGTGGGGCTGTCACGGCCTGAAGGATAAGCTATCATAGTTTTTGTACATAGTTCAAAAAATGGGTTCAAAATCTGGGTTCAAAATTGGGTTAATTTCAAGCTGCTGCCGGAGGGAGAGCCAATGCAGTTAAAGGACAAGGTAGCCATTGTCACCGGGGGCGCATCCGGACTTGGCCGCGCGACGGTCGAAAGATTATTCGCGGAGGGGGCCAGGGTTGCCATCTTCGATCTCAATGAAGAGCAAGGCAAAGCCCTTGCGCAGACTCTCGGCGCGGGCTCCATGGCATGCACTGTTAATGTCATGGACGATGACTCGATTGCCGCCGGAATCGAGCAGGTGATGCAGGAATTCGGGGCCATCCATATCTGCGTGAACTGCGCGGGTCGTGGCGGTGGCGCCACCAAGACGCTGGGCAAAGGCGGACGTTTTCCGATGAAGTTGTTTCGCGAGGTGATCGCTATTAATCTCGTCGGCACCTTCAGCGTACTCAGCCAGGCAGCGGAGAAAATGGCTGCAAACGATCCCGGGGACGATGGTGAACGTGGGGTCATCATCAATACCTCATCCGTTGCCGCCTACGATGGCCAGAAAGGCCAGGTGGCCTATGCTGCCAGCAAGGGTGGGCTGATCAGCCTGACTCTGCCCGTGGCGCGCGATCTCGCCTATTACGGCATTCGTATTGTCACCATAGCTCCCGGTGTGTTTGAAACACCCCTGCTCGGCGTCATGGCGCCGGAAGTGAAGCAGGGCCTGGCACGCGATATTCCATTTCCCGCCCGCCTGGGTAATGTCGCGGAATTTGCCCAACTGGCCCACCACATCGTTGAGAATATTTATCTCAACGGTGAAACCATTCGGCTTGATGCCGCACTGAGGATGTCCTGATGAGTGATTCGACGAAAAGCGCCACCCGCGCGAACGATGCACGAACCGAAATACTTCGATTGATGAACGAATACTGTTACCGCGTCGATCGCGGAGACCTCGAGGGGTTCGCCGCGTTGTTCGACAACGGCTCCTTTGGCATCATCGGCGATCCTGCCGGCCCGCTGGTTGGCAGGAAGGCTGTGCTGAAAATGTTGCAAAACGTCACGTTGTATGACGGCAAGCCGCACACCATGCATGTCATGAGCAATGTGCAAATCGATATTGCCGCCTCAGGCACGGAAGCAAAAGCCGAGAGTTACATGATCGTGTTCCAGGCCTTGCCGCCGGATTTCCCCATGCAGGCAATTTTTGGTGGTCACTACTACGACCGCTTCGTGAAAAAGGGCAGCGACTGGATGTTCGCCAGCCGGGAAATATCAGCTGACTTGATCGGAGATTTGAGCCGTCATCGTGCCGACATGGCCTGAACCTGTGCGCGCTGCGTTCCAAGGAAACGGAAAATGATCAGAGTGCTGGCTTTGTCTTTACCATTGTTGTCCGGTTTGATTGCGGTTGCCGCGGCACACGCTTCCACGGACGCATTCAGCGCTGACCAGGCAACAGCCGGAAAAGAAATCTTTGACCGCCAATGCGCCGAATGTCACCACATGACGCTCAAGGGGTCGGGCCACGGTCCGGAACTTGCCGGTCCGAATTTCATGGCGAAGTGGCAGAACCAGTCCGTCAGTGACCTGATCACATTCACCAGTCGCACCATGCCACCGAGCACACCGGGTTCCCTGCCTGAAGCCAGTTATGCAGATCTTGTTGCCTATATGCTCAAAATGAATGGCGCTGCCGCGGGAGAAACGGCCCTGCAAGCTGACACTTCGCTGGTCGTTGGCGCAGCCGTCATGGGTGCAGCTTGGGACCCGGAAAAATCTGGCACCACCCCCGAGGAAGCCAAGGCCGCTTTTGAAAGCTGGTCCGGCGCGGACACCATTGCGCAGGCTGCGAAAGAGGCTTCCGGCTTCGTTAACAAGACTGTTGCCGACTATCAACCCGTCAGCGATGAGATGTTGCGCAATCCGCCGCCACAGGACTGGCTCAATTGGCGCCGCACGCAGGACGGCCAGGGCTATAGCCCGCTGGACCAGGTCAACCGCGACAGTGTGCGTGATCTCAAGCTGGCCTGGGTAATGACCATGCACGAAGGCAGCAACCAGACCACGCCGCTGGTACATGACGGGGTCATGTACCTGGTAAACCCCGGTAACATCGTGCAGGCGATTGATGCAACCAACGGCGACCTGATCTGGGAATATGCCTATCCCTTCCCGCCTGAAGCGGAAACATTGGGAGGTCCCACGCGCAATATTGCGATCTACCAGGACCGGATTTTCATGGCGACCTATGACGCCGCACTGATTGCCCTGGATGCCCGCAGCGGGAAATTATTGTGGCGCAAGGTGAAAGCCGACTACACCAAGGGCTATACCCATACCAGCGGCCCGCTCATTGCCGGCGGCGTCGTCATCAGTGGCATCAATGGCTGTGAACGATTCAAGCAGGAAGGCTGTTTCATCACCGGCCATGATCCGCAAACCGGCGAGGAGCTATGGCGCACCTCGACCATTGCGCTGCCGGGAGATCCCAACGATGCGACCTGGGGTGATGTTCCGGTCACGCTGCGCGCCGGTGGCGATACCTGGATTCCGGGAAGTTATGACCCGAAGCTGGATCTCTTCTACATCGGCACTTCACAGGCCAAGCCGTGGGTAGCGGCCAGCCGCGGCATGTCTCCGCTGGATGCTGCGCTCTATACCAATGCCACCCTGGCGCTGAATCCGCACACCGGCAAGATCGTCTGGTACTACCAGCACATCCCCGGCGAAACCCTCGACATGGAAGTGGGCTTTGAGCGGGTGCTGGTGGATCATGCGGGCCAGCAATGGGTGGTCACCATAGGCAAGGATGGAATCCTGTGGAAGCTCGACCGGGAATCTGGCGAGTTCGTGGATTTCACGGAAACCAGCTTCCAGAATATTTTTGAACCGCTGAACAAGGAAACCGGGCGCTTGAAATACCGCCAGGACATCATAGATGCCGGTATCGGCGATCCCGTGTCTGCCTGCCCCAGCATTTACGGCGGGCATAACTGGCAGGCTACTGCGTACAACCCGGAAACCCATGCACTGATCATTCCCCTGCATCAACTCTGTGTGGAGATGGTTGGGCGCGAAGTGCAGATGGTGGAGGGCTATGGCGGCTACGGCGGCGAGTCGCGGGTATTCGAGATGCCGGGCAGCGAAGGCATGCTGGGCAGGCTGACTGCCTGGGACGTGGTCAGCATGAAGGAGCTGTGGAACCACGAGCAACGCGCCATGTTTCTCACCGCCGTGTTGACTACGGCGGGGGGCCTGGCCTTCGTGGGCGATGTGGATCGTTACTTCAAGGCGTTTGATGTGGATACGGGCAAGGTGCTATGGCAGGCCCGGCTGGGATCTGCCTTGCACGGTTTCCCCATCACCTACGCGGTCAAAGGCAAGCAATACATTGCGGTGCCAACCGGCATGGGCGTATTCAAATTGCTCACCGCCAAGCAAAGCCCCGAGATCTATCAGCCCAATGGGGGTAATGCGCTGTACGTTTTTGAACTGCCGGACCAGGTGGGGCATCAGCCGGCAGCCACGCACTGAGGCATCAGGGCTTTACAGCCCTTTTGCCAGTTTCTATCTGTCTACCTGGAGGGGAAGCTTACGCAACTACTTACGATCCTTGCTCACGCGCCATTTTGGAGCTGTTTGTTATGTTTCGTCCTCGGGAAGCAACAGCAATCTTTCACTACGCCAGACCCGAACCAAATTGACCACTAAAGTATGCCGCAGGTAAGCAACACGAAACGGTGGGTGGATAATTTCCCGAATTTGCTCTTGATCAAATTCAGGAACTTTCCTGCCGGAGTCGGGGTGGTCAATCAGGCTTTGCGCCTTTTCCAGAATGGTGCTTACGAACTTCTGGCCAATTTCCGGAACTCCCTGCTCAAGGTAGTAAGCTTTTATGGCTCGAAGGTCGTTTAGCGCAGACCGCGCGATAATGAGCTTCACTTACGCCACGCCGAGTATTTTCTTAGCCTCAGACAGTGTGACGGTATTGCCCTCCCGGACATCAGCCAGTCCTTGAGCCACAGCCTTAACAAAGCGCAGCTCTTCAGCAGTGTTCTCATAATCTTCAAGGCCTTGCACCACGGCAACCCCTCGACCTCGACTCGTTAAGAGAATAGGCCGATGCGTCTCATTTGCACGGCCTACCACCTTGCCAGGATTGACCTTCAAGTCGGACAGCGGAATGACATCCTCAGAGAACTTGGTTTGCATACTAACGTCCTCATTTAAACAGGACGATTAATAGCAGCTGTTCAAAGGTGCTGTCAAGAAACATAACTCCAAGTAGACCCCTGATCAGGGGGTGGATCAGAGGAAATATCTGCGGCGCCGGGGGCCTCGTCTTGTGCGGCTGGTGGACGAGGTCCTCTGCGCAAAGCGCAACTGGGATTTGCGTACCCTGATTGCCCCCTTAGCTCGTTTTCACACCAGCCTTCGTTTCGCGCAAGCAGTCAGCAAATTGCACTTGGATCTTCGGAATTTTCCCTTTCTAGCTCAGATTGGAAAAACTCAGTAGTTAAAAGCTTTACGCAGATCAGTTCCTATAATTCGGACGTTCCCGCGGAAACTTTTCCTCGAAATCGCTTGAGGTATATGTAGTAACCTGCGGTGGCGGGATGTTTGGGGCAGAGTGCAGTGGCCCATATATGCCACCTTGGTTTCCAAACACGGCATCAGGCTTGCATGCGCTCCAGCACCACGATGGGTATCTGCCGGGATGTGGCTTTCTGGTAGTCGTTATAGGGAGGATAGATCCCGGCCATCAATTTCCACAATGCTTCCCGTTTGGTGCCAGTGGCCGTGCTTGCGCGTACCCGGAAACGGTCATGCGCCACCTGGATCTCGCACTCAGGATTGTGGCGCAGATTCAGGTACCAGGCTGGATGCTGCGGAGCGCCACCTTTCGAAGCAACGATGATGTAGTCCTCACCCGACCTGCCGTAGATCAATGGCAAGGTACTCGGTTTGCCGGATTTGCGCCCCACCGTAAAAAGCAGCAAGGAGAGCAGTACTCCAGGTCCACCTGCTGCAGTTGAATCCCAGGCGTGGCCTTGGTCCGGATCCTGCAGATAGAGCTGTGTGTGTTCTGAGATCCAGCCGGGTAATTCCTGTTTGGGTTTGTCCTTGCTCATGCTTGCTTTCCTTGGCGAAACTCTCGCTTGCGCATATTATCCGGGGCAATTCCATCACTTTCTGAACGGCTCAACAATTCGCCGTTTGTAAGCGAAGCCAACCGAGCTCAAACGCGGTGGAAACAGTATGTGCAATGAGGTTGTTCCGAAGCGGAACAGGAGTACCTTGGTCGAACAATACCCGCATCTACTGCGTATTCCAGTGAAGATTGCCACCCATTCCACGCGAAGCTTGCCGCCTGAACCGGTGCAAAGTTGCCACCCATCGGAGCGGTGTCGGCTGGAGCTACTTGTTAACTCATTTTTTCTCATGACTATTGGGGTATAGGCAGAACAAACAACATATTCACCTAAAACCCAAAGTACTGAACAGCCATTCATATAAATTAATGTATCCGATAACCCGGGTCAGCTCACACTAACCCCAAATATCGACCCCAATTATCCTGCTCGACGAGATCGAACAGCGCGACCGGGATAGGGCTGTTCGCACCCGAGGCGGTATTGTTTCACCTGATGTCGTGAGGCTTGGCCATTTCGTAAGCTTCATTGAACCAAATGCCTCGCTCATACATTTGAACCATTTTGCCGAAATCCCAGGACGTTGGTGAATTTTTATTGGGAATGACTTTTATGATGGCTCTGTTTGGTGTGTGGACGCCTTTGAACGCAGCCTGACGCATCTCTTCATTACCCTTGAGATCGAACCAGTACTTATCAATAATTGCCCAGTGAACCTTGGTCATCAATTCCTGATCGAAAGAGACCTCTGCTTTGCCGATGATCTGAATCGACTTTTGGCGCTTCGCGTTTGACCCATCATTACTGATGCTGACGGAAATCTTGGGATTGGCAATAAGGTGTTCGATCTTTTTGCGGTACTTCTGCACGCTGCTGATATAAATGTAACCGTCTTCCAGAACCACGTAAAACATGGGCGTAACGATGGGGTAGCCGTACTGAGATATATGCCCCATGTGGCAATAGCAATTGTGTTTGTACAGGATCTGAAATTCATCCGGCTCCATCGGATAATCTTTGTTTACATCGACTTGCTCAAGTTTAATTGGATCAAAATTGGGTTTTTTGCCGG
Organism: Lysobacterales bacterium; assembly: GCA_031362985.1. Taxonomy (GTDB): domain Bacteria; phylum Pseudomonadota; class Gammaproteobacteria; order Xanthomonadales; family SZUA-36; genus SHZL01. The sequence goes on from JANLTO010000053.1 coordinate 11,173, forward strand.
TCTCGTCTGACATTGTGCCGCTCCGTAGTGTTGAATTCAGAGTTTAATCACCATGATGAGAGTTTATATGAGCGAAATCACGATTGCTACGTTGGCGGTCATAAGAACACAATACTCGCTGAAATTGAACATGGTACCGAGTTAAAATGCCAGGCTTGTCAAGCATCTCGTGCGCCGGGATCTTTTTCCATCGATGCCTGGCGTGCCTCTATAACTTCCCATAAGGGGCCGTCTACCCAAGTG
>JANLTO010000164.1:0-5321 GCA_031362985.1 Lysobacterales bacterium
AGAATGGCATTGATAAAACCCATAAAGTTGGCGCCAGTATTCATCAGGCCGTACGCTGCACCCGCATGACGGCCGCCAATGGCCGAGCCGGTGGCCGCGTAAGCACCCTCGGTGAACTGATTGAAAAAGAAACAAGCGCCCAGCATCCCCGCTGCCACGTAGGCGTTTGGATGAAAGGCAACACCAATCACCAATAAACCAGAAACGCCACTGCCAATGAGGATGGGCCAGCGGCAACCCCAGCGCAGGCCGATGCGCTGGCACAGCCAATCGCCAAACCAACCACCCGAAAACGCCCCGGCGGCGCCTGCCAGCCACTGCGCCGACGTCAGGAAACCCGCTTCCTGGGCCGCGAAGCCTCGAACGGTCACCAGGTAGTAAAAGCCCCAGCTGAATACCACATAGAACACGTAGTTCATGCAAGCGTAACTCAGCGTAGCGAACAGGGCGTCACGGTTTTTCAACACCCGGCGCCAGGCCCGCTCGCCACCTTCACCGCAAGGAGTCCGCACCAAATCTGTAGAAACCAGCTCAATCTCGGCCGCATTGACCGCCGGGTGCTGGTCAGGCCGGTCACGGGCATACCACCACCAAAGAGCGGCAGCCGTAAAGGCAAACGGGGCCAGCACAAGAAACGAAACTCGCCAGCCGAGATTTCCGATCAACCAGGGCAAAGCCGAAGCAGTAACCGCGAGGCCAACCGTCAAGCCACTGCTGGTCAGACCATTGGGCAAAGCCCAACGACCCAGCGGAAACCAGCGTTCTATGGCGCAGACAACAATGGGAAAGACCGGCGCGTGGAAGGCTCCTGCCAGGAACTGTATCGTGAGCAGAAAGCCAATAATCAGGAAGGTAGGTGCCATGTCACGGCCTGGCGTAAGGCTGGTCACGGCGATCAGCACACCCCAGGCAATGGCTATCAGCGTGAGTGTCAGCCGAGGACCTTTGCGATCACCCCAGCAACCACCCGGAAACTGGAACAGTGCATAACCCAATGGGAAGGCGGACATCACCCAGCCCCACTGGATCTCTGTAAGTTGCAGGTCCTGCACCATCGTCGTCCCGGCAATGGACAGGTTGCCGCGCAACAGGTAGGACACGAAACTGATGAAAACCATTATCGCCAGGATGCGCCAGCGCACGTTGGTGGGACGGCTCATGTGAGCGGGTATTGCAGCGGGATCACTCTCGGTCATGCATAGGCCTTTGTTGTTGGTTATTGCTTTCCGTGCCAATCATGAACCAACTTCCTGCCCACCACAAATTGACGTTGCTGGCGGTGAATCTGTGCGACGGCCAGGGAGCGGGGAGTTCTTTCAGGACACGCTGCAAGTACCTCCCTGTAAGCTCCTCGCCAGCTTCCCTGCTGGCGACGGTCCTGAAAGAACTCCCCCCTCCCTGTCCTCAGAAGCTTGGTGCGGAGACGCTTTAACGCCGGAAAGCGCGAGTTTGAACAGCTCCGCGGTGCCGGAATGATAAGCAAGTCGTGGCGGGGAGCCTTTCCCGGGAGCGTATGCGGCAGGGAAGCCGCATTCGAGGCTACACGGATGTATTCACGCCGTCTCCCGGGAAAGGCTACCGGCCACGGGTTGCGCCCCCAAGCCAAGCAAACGTGTGATGCCCAAACTGGAAGCCGCGAACGAATGTAGTCACAATACGGCAATGCAAACCAACGTCCTCCCCGGCCTCGAACCCACCCTGCCCTCGTCCTGGTACACCAGGAAAAAATACTTTGCGCTCGAACGTGAACATCTCTTCATGCGCGAATGGAATTGCGTGGGCAGGGAGGAAGAAATTCCGCGCAAGGGCGACAGCAAGGTGCTGGACCTGTACGGCGAAAGCATCCTGATGTTGCGCAACGGCAAGGGCGAGATCAAGGCGTTTTATAACGTCTGCCGCCACCGCGGCGCACGTATTTGCCCGGCACCGGGGGATGATGATTCTGTGCTGACACTCAAGGGCGGAGTAGTTGGCAGCCGCTCCATCATCTGCCCTTACCATGCCTGGACTTATGACCTCGATGGCCAGCTGATCAGTGCACCCTTTCTTAACGACAACCCCGACTTCGATATGAAAAATGTGCGGCTGCACCCGGTGGGAGTCGCGACATGGGGCGGGTTTATCTTCCTCAACTTAACCCCGGACGAGGCACCCGACTTCGAGGAAACCATCAAGGTCGCCAAGCGACGTTTTGTGCGTTATCCGCTTGCCGATCTGCGCATTGCCCACACCATTTCCTACGAGGTCAATGCCAACTGGAAAGTGCTCTGCGAAAACTACAATGAGTGCTACCACTGCGGGCCGGTGCACCCCGAACTGTGCCGCATCGTGCCGGCCTTCCGCGAAGCCGGTGGCGCGAACCTCGATTGGGAACGCGGCATTCCGCATCGCGAAGGCGCGACCACCTTTACTTTCAGCGGTGAATCCAGCCGCCGCAGTTTCCCCGGCCTGGACGAGGATGAGCAGGTACGGCACAAGGGCGAACTGGTCTACCCCAATTTGTTCCTCAGCATGGCGCGCGAGCATGTGACGTTCTACATCCTGCAAGCCAAAGGGCCGGGCAAAACCATCATCGACTGCCACTTCTTGTTCGAGCCCCATGAAATTGACAAGGACGACTTCGACCCGTCCGACGTGGTGCATTTCTGGCAGGTGGTAAACCTGCAGGACTGGGCCATCTGCGAGCGCGTGCAGCAGGGTATGAATGCGCGCGTGCATGAGCGCGGTGTGTACGCCCCAATGGAAGACTGGAACCTCGATATCCGCCGCTACGTCATCGACCGGATCGGGCCCCATGCCGGCGCCTGAACCTGTGGCAGAGTCCGCGCCAGCCGCACAGCAGCAAAAAATCCTCCTGCCCACGCTGATTGCGACCACGGTGGTGCGCGGAGCGCAGCGAGGCGAGAGCCACGGTGGCGTGTACCTGGTGAACTTTGCCACGCATGATGTGAACCAGGTGGTGAACTGGAGTACTACGGAAATTGATTTCAGCGACCACGGCCGCGATCGTGGCTTGCGCGGCATCGCGTTTTTTGGCGGCGAGGTTTACATTGCCGCCAGCGATGAGTTGTTTGTGTTCGACCAACGCTTCAGGATCAAGCGCTCGTTTCGCAGCACTTACCTGAAACACTGCCACGAAATTTTCCAGCTCAACCATCACCTGTACCTGACCTCTGCCGCCAATGACTGCATTCTCGCCTTCGATCTCGAACGGCAGAAATTTTTTTGGGCCATCCACATTGCACTGGCACAGGATGGGCCGGTGGGCACGGCCTACGACCCCAACGGCATCGACGGGCCCGGCGGCGCCAACGGCCCGCCGGCAGATAACAAACTGCATCTGAATAGTGTGTTCGCCGACCGGCGCGGTATTTTCGTAAGCGGCAGGCGCAGCGGAGGCATGCTGCATATCGGCAACAAAAACGTTCTCAACTGGGTGGTCGACCTGCCGCAGGGCGTGCACAATGCGCGGCCTTACGGCGATGGTGTGCTGTTCAATGACACCTCGGCCAACACCTTGCGCTGCGTCAATCGCGACGGCACGGAGAAACGCTTTGCCGTGCCCACCCATGACCCAGGGCAATTGACGCACACCGGGCGTGGTGACGAAAGTGAGGCGCGCCAGGGCTTCGGGCGTGGCTTGTGTGCGCTCAACGAGCGACTGATCGCCGCCGGCTCATCACCTGCCACCATCACGCTGTATGATCTCGATGCCGTGTGCGAGGCGGTCCGGGTCAATTTTTCCATGGACGTTCGCAACACCGTTCATGGCTTGCAAGTGTGGCCTTACGGGGGAGTGGGTTCATGAGTGCGGTGCAGCTTGAGTCAGTGCTGACCTGCCCCGAGTGCGGCCACAGCAGCACCGAGACCATGTCCATCGACGCCTGCCAATGGTTTTATGAATGCCAGCAATGCCACGTGGTGCTGAAACCCCAACCGGGTGATTGCTGCGTGTTCTGTTCCTACGGCACCGTACCCTGCCCGCCGGTGCAATCCCAGGGTAGCAATGGCTGCTGCCACAGCTGATGATGGTGGCCATGAATAACAACAAACAATCACGCGCCAAAACCGCCCTCATCATCGGCGCTGGCCACAATGGCCTGACCTGCGCGTTTTATCTCGCCAAAGCCGGCATCAAGGTGCGCGTGTTTGAAAAACGCCACGTGGTGGGCGGCTGCGCGGTGACTGAAGAAATCGACCCGATCAATGCGCCGGGTAACCGCGTTTCCACCGCCTCCTACATGGCCAGCATGCTGCGCCCGGAAGTGATCCGCGACATGGATCTCGGCCGCCACGGCCTGAAAATGATCGCTGCCAACCCCAGCGTACAGGTGGCCTTCGAAGACGGCAGTGTCTTGCCCTGGTGGCATGACCAGCAACGCACCAAAGACGAACTCTCGCGCTACAGCCGCAAAGACGCCGACGCCTTCTTCAAACTGGATGATGAACTGAAAGTGCTGGCCAAATACCTGCAGCCCTTCTTCCTCGAGCCACCACCCAACACCGAAGCCAAAGGCATCGCCGGCCTGCTGGAAGTGCTGCGCGTGGGCAATCGCCTGCGCGGCCTCAACGGCAAGAAAATCAGCGAACTCATCGCCTTCCTCACCGGCAGCCTGGAACAACTGCTGGACCGGTACTTCCAATCAGAACACGTCAAGCGCCTGATCCTCGCCAACAATCTCTATGGCAAACACGGCGGCCCGAGGGACGCGGGCAGCGCGATGGGTTTGCTGTTTCATTTATTGAGTGGCGGTGAAGAACAGAAGCAAGGCTTCACCGGCCACGTCATCGGCGGCATGGGCGCCATCTCCCAGGCCATGGCGAAAGCCTGCATCGAAGTGGGCGTTGAAATCAACGCCAGCACCGCCGTGCAGACCGTGAAAGTGGAAGGCCAGCGCGCTACGGGTCTTGTACTGGAAAACGGCCTGGTGCTGGACGGCGATATCGTGGTGAGCAACGCCGACCCCAAGCGCACCTTCCTCGGCCTGGTCCCGACCGGACACCTCGACCCCGACTTCATCGAGCAGGTCAAAGCCATCTACATGAGCGGCCCCAGCGCAAAGGTCAACCTGGTGCTGAACGAAGTACCGCGGGTCAACGGCATGCCCAAAGACGCCCCGCGCCTGCAGCGCATGCTCTACACCCTGGTGCCCAGCTTCGACCAGGCACAGGCCTGCTATAACTCGGCACAGAACGGTGAGATTGCCCGCGACCTGTGGGTGGACTGCATTGAGGCCTCGGCCATCGACCCCGACCTCGCCACCCCCGGCCACCACGTGCTCACCTGCTTTGTGCAGTATGTGCCCTACTACCTGGCCAAG
>JANLTO010000003.1:0-19835 GCA_031362985.1 Lysobacterales bacterium
GGCCTTGGCCGCGTCAATCATGGCGGGCGGGCCGCTCATGTACACATCGAACGCAGCGAGGTTGGGATGGTCGTGCAGTACTGCATCGTGGACCAGGCCGCTGAAATGGCCTGGCGCCGCCGTATCTGTGGCCTCCGACAAGGCGCGACGGTAATGGATATGGGAATGAACGCTGGCCCACGCTGCCGGTAGCTCGTCCAGGTACAGGTCATCGGCGGTGCGTGCGCCCCAGTACAGGTGAATTTCCCGGCGGTCACCGCTCTCGATTAAATGTTCAATCATGGATTTAAGAGGAGCGAATCCGGTACCGCCCCCAACCATAATCATCGGCCTGTTAGGTTCGTCATTGCGCACGAAAAAATTTCCCAGTGGTCCTTCGAGACGCAGGATGTCGCGCAGTTGCAGGGTATCAAAAACGAACCCGGTGAAATCCCCGCCATCTACATGCCGGATATGCAGCTCGATCTCGTCCTCGAGCGCGGGACTGCTGGCAATGGAAAAGGCGCGCCGTTTTCCGCCCTGCAGCAAGACATCTACGTATTGCCCGGCGAGGAACTGCAGTCGCTGGGCCGTGGGCAGTTTCAGGCGTAAGCGCACCACATTGCTGGAGAGTATGGCTTTCGCGGTAACGCGCGCGGGTAGCAAACGTACTTCGATGTCGCGCACAGCTTCGATTTCGCGCACCGCAATGACCAGGTCCTCAATCGGTTCCGCCTGGCACATCAGGGCGAATCCGTCTGCAAGGTCACTGCGCTCCAGCGCCAGTGGCGGATGGAAGGGGTAGTGCACTTCACCTTTTTGGACGTGGCCTTTGCAACTACCACAGGTACCGTTCTTGCAGGAATAGGGCAGCATCACGCCCTGCCGCAAAGCGGCTGAAAGTATGGTTTCGCCGACATTAACCGTGAAGCTGCGGTCACCGCCTGCCAACCGAACGTGGAATTGCTTCAAGCCATCCTCCTCTAAAGGCGGCTATTCTCGCTGATACAGCTGAAAAACCAAAATGCGCACCAGGGCGGGACCAGGCCTGTGTGAACAGCAGACCGGTTCTGTGAGCACGGGGCCTGTGCTAGGCTTCGCACCTGCGCAGCCTGATCATTTATCAGGCATTCATCAGGCTTCCACCAGGCATTCATCAGGACTGGCACACCATGACCGGACTTTCAGGCTACTGGCGATTGCTTTACCGGGTTCCATGCCTGTCACTGCTTTTGGTATTTGGATTACCCCTGACGCTGATCAGCTTGTCGTTTCCTCGACGTGATTTGCGCTTGCCCCGGCAAACTGTAGCTGAACGAGTGCAGCGCTGGTGGTCAGCTACCGTGTGCTGGATCTTTGGCATAGAGCCCCGCGTCACTGGAAAGCTGGTGGAGGGCCCCGTGTTGATTGCCGCCAATCACATTTCCTGGCTGGATATCCCCGTACTGCACAGTATTTCGGCCATGGGCTTTGTTGCCAAAGCAGAGATTGAGGCCTGGCCGCTGGCAGGATGGGTCGCCGGATTTGGTGAGACCATCTTTCATCTTCGCGGCAGCCATGATTCTTCCAATAGTGCCGTGGATGTCATGGTGCAGCGGCTCAAGGCGGGGCGCAGAGTGGCGATTTTTGCGGAAGGCGGAATTCTTCCGGGCGACGGTGTAAAGACCTTTCACGCCCGCTTGTTTGCCGCCGCGATTGAAGGCGAAGCCCCGGTCCAGGCCGTCATGCTGCGTTACCTGCGCGCCGGTGAGTTGTACCCTGAAATCACCTTTTTGCCGCACGAGAATTTCATGGCCAATTTTGTGCGGCTGCTGCGACAGCCATCCTGTATCGTCGAAGTATGCATAGGAGCGCCTGTTGCGACGCAGGGCAAGCAACGCCGTGAATTGGCTGCCGAGTCACAGGAACAGGTTACCCGGTTATTTGCCGGGGTGGTCCGGCGGTGATCGAACCTTCCTTGAAGTTCATGCCGCCTGTGGGTCTGCGCAATGCCCACGTGCAGTCTTTGTTGGCCAGCAGTCCCCTGCGCCGTGTATTTGCCCTGCGGCGTTCCGTAGCGCTGCGCGCCGTGGAACAGGCCTGGGTGCTTGACGGAGGTGAAGGCGTGCGTTTGCAAGGCTTCTATTCCGTGCAGCCGCAACTATCCAAAGGCCTGGTGGTGCTGTTGCATGGCTGGGAAGGCAGTGTCAATTCGAGTTATATCCTGAGCAATGGCGCCAGGCTTTATGCTGCGGGCTTCGATGTATTCCGGCTCAATTTTCGTGACCATGGTGATACGCATCATCTGAATCCCGGGATTTTCCATTCGTGCCGCCTGGAAGAAGTCATCAGTGCGCTGGCGGATTTGCAGAGTCGGGCAGGTGCGAAATCCTGGAGCCTGGCAGGCTATTCGCTGGGGGGGAATTTTGCCTTGCGCGTGGCTCTTAACGCGGAGCGGGCCGGCCTGGATCTCAAGCGCGTAGTCAGTGTTTGCCCGGTGATCGATCCTGCCGGCGCCATGCACGCAATGGAGCAGGGCTTGCGTTTTTATGAGCGCTATTTTGAGCGCAAATGGTCGCGCTCCCTGAAAATAAAGCAGCAGTGCTTCCCGGAACTGTATGGGGACGACAACTGGCATGATGTCGCCGGATTGCGCGCCCGCACTCACTATCTCGCAACCCGTTACGCCGGGTTTGCAGACGCGGACAGTTATTTCGACGGTTACTCCCTTGCAAATGGGCGACTATCTCCATTGAAAATACCTGCGACGATACTCACTTCTGCAGATGATCCGGTAGTGCCGGTGGCTGATTTTGGCCGTTTGCCCGCCAACCCGAACCTTGAAGTACTGGTCACCAGGTACGGTGGTCATTGCGGCTTCCTGAAAAACTGGAAACTGGATAGCCTGGCTGAAGACCTGATGCTTGATCGCATGCTGCAGGACAAAAAATGAAGGAAGCTCTGAATATGAAACAATTAGCCCATGATTGAAGAAGCGCAACAGCATTTTACCAGCGGAAACTTCGCGGCCGCCGAGGCGCTGTATCGGCTGATGCTGGAGGACGAGCCGGACAATCCACAGGTATTGTTCATGCTGTCACTGGCGCGTCTGCACCAGGATGACCTGGAGGAGCCGCTGCAGTTACTGCAAAAAGCGCTAAAGGTGCAGCCGGGAAATCCCTCGTTGCACAATTCACTCGGACAGGTTTACCTGCGCCGGAATGAGCTGGCGGAAGCTGAGCGGTCGTTTCACCAGGCCGCCGGCATAGACCCGAATTTTGCCGCCGCCCAGAACGGCATTGCGGTCGTGGAAATATCCCGTGGCCGTTTCCCTGCAGCCGAGCATGCTTTGCGCAAAGCACTAAGATCAGAGCCGGAGAATGCGCAGGTGCTGGTCAACCTAGGTATTGCCTTGTTGGAGCAGCAAAACCCGGACGATGCCATTACACACCTGCAGCAGGCACTGAGCCGGGACCCGGAAAACGTCACCGCTCAGTTGTTCCTCGGGCGGGCTTTCCTTGCCGCCGGAAATTCCGGGTTTGCCATCAAGTGTTTTGAGAATGTGTTGGAGCAACGGCCGGATAATGCCGCGGTCCTGCTCCTGCTGGGGGCGGCTCGCTTGCACAGCAGGCAATATGCTGATGCCGTAAAAAGTTACCGCAGATTGTTGCAACTGGGGCAGGAGTCGGCAGAAACCACCGCCGGGCTGGCACGCGCGCACGCCGCCCTCGGCAACGACGTGGAAGCGCGGGGACTGTTTATTCGTGCGCTGCGCCTAGCCAACAACGAGGAAAATCTGTTGCTGGATTTAGCCGACCTGGAGATCCGGCAAGGTAATCATGCAGACGTGATCACCCTCCTCGAAGGCCGCTGTGCACAAGCCACCGATCAAACCGCCAACCGGGCGCGCATGACGCAGCGCCTGGCCGAAGCAAAACTGAATGTCGGCGATGCTGCTGCCGCAGTCGGCCTCCTGCAGCCTTTGCTAAGTGCCGGGCAACTTGAGTCTTCAGGGCGCCTGCTTCTGATCCGTGCCCTGGATGCCAGTGGTGCGCAAACCGAAGGTGATGCCCATCTGCAAGCATTGCTGGAGCAGGATCCGCAACCGGTGGACGCAGTGCTTTATTGTGTAGAAAAACTGCGCCAGCGCGGTGATCATGAGTTGGCCATACAAGGCCTGCGAACTATCCAGCGCCGCTATGACCTCAGCCATCAGCAGCGGCAGGCTGCAGTGGCCTTGCTGGGGGACGCTTTGCACCACGGCGGTAACTACCAGGCAGCGTGGGAGCAGTACCTCGGGCTGGACCTGAAAACGGCCGAAGTTATCACCATTCGGGCCGAAGAGTCCTTCTACCTGGTTGCCGACGAACCAGCCGAAACTGCCATGGAACGTGAAGTGGCCTGGTCGTGGCCGCCACAACCTCCGGACGACGGCAAGCCGGAACCGGTGTTTGTTTTTGCCTGGCCCGGAGCCGGGCGCGCGGAGTTGCTGGCTGCGCTCAGGGAGCACAGCGGCATTTGCGTGGTAAACGATGGCATGGACCAGCAGAAAAGGCGCCGCGAGACGGTGTGTCATCCGCAAGGCAAGGCGCCATTGAACGGCGTGACTTCAGCTGATATCCGCCTGGCACGGCGAAAATACTGGAAAGCGTTGAACCTGAGTGCTGACGGGTCCCGCACTTCTGCGCTCACCGTGGATGCCATGTGGTTAACGGCAGAATCCCTGCCCAGCGTGTATCGCTATTTCCCGCAGGCACATGTCATCGTGCTGGAACAGGACCCCAAAGACCTGGCCGTAGGCTGGTTCCGGGCGGGTTATGGCGATCTTGCAGATATGGCGGAGCTGTACCTCCGGCAACTGGCGCTACTGAAGCATTGCCGGGCAGGAGTGCCGCTGCATTACATTGAGGTGGATGCCAGACGATTTGATCAGGATGCAGGCAGCGTGTTGCGCGAAGTAGTCAGCGCCTTGTCAATTGCCTGGGAGCCTGCCATCGAAACCGCATGGAATAAGGAAAACCTGAAGCGTGACCTTGCTGCGCCGGGCAAGTGGAAGCACTACGAAACCTGGCTGCAGCCGGTTTTTGCTGTACTGCAGGGCTGATAAGGCTCAGTTTTCCCCGATGTCTTCCTGCTTCGCTTCCGCTGCCGGTGGAGGTTCTTCGGCTGTCTCAATTTCATGCACCTCAACATGCCCGGCGGATGCGCCGATGCTGCTGTTCATTTGGCGCAGGCTTGCCCGTAGCTGCTGGTAGTAGGCCACGTCACGAGGTGATCCTTTGCCATGCACTGTTGAGGTAGACGTCGAACCGCTGGCCTTGGCTGTGCCGCCGCCGCCCTCACTGCCGCCGGCCTGCTGAATGGCCCAGAATTGCGGCATGTCCATAGATTCAACATCTTCGCAGCGGGAGCCGATACGCGAGCCAGTGCATTTACGCATTTCATTTCGCACACTCCGTTCGTAGTCATAATCGGAGTCATCTCTGCCCCACTTGCGCACGTAGAATTCCGCTGTTCGCAACGCCTTGCGCCGATCGTCTTCCGGTACCAGGCTACCGACGGTGTTACGGTACGTCTGCAGTTCTGCTTGCCCTTGTCGCGCAGCGAGGGCAGCCCATGCATACGCTTCGACCAGGTCCGGTTGCAGCCCCTGGCCTTCGAGGTACATGTAGGAAACGCGATACTGGGCAAATGCATCGCCTTCCTTGGCCAGCGCCAGGTACTGTTTCATTGCTCCCGCGTAGTCGCCCTGGGCATACGAATCATCGGCCAACTGCTGTTCCGGGGTAATTGTAGACTCTGCAGCCGCGAACACGGGCGCGGGTATGGCCAGGTAAAGCACGAGGCTGAGCATCGCGCAAACACGCATTTTTGGGTCACCTGCTTTGGATAATGCCAATTGTCGGGCTTGGCAGGGGGTAATTGCAACTGTGGAGCGGGTGATGGGGATCGAACCCACATTAAGAGCTTGGGAAGCTCCCGTTCTACCATTGAACTACACCCGCCCTGTTCGTTCACCTGCATTGAACCGCCTGGCTTACGTGTGCGTTTGTGCCAGTGCTTTTACATGGGCCCGTGCGGAACCAGCCAACGCTTCAAGATTATAGCCACCTTCCAGTACAGATATCACCCGCCCACCACAGCTTTTGTTGGCGTAGGCACAAATAGCCGTCGTGATCCAGGAATAGTCGCTGTCTTTCAGCTTCAGTTGGGCGAGGGGATCACCCGCATGAGCATCGAAACCGGCGGAAACCAGGATAAGGTCGGGAGCAAAAGCATGCAGCGCAGGTAAGCCCAGTTGCGTCCATGCCAGGCGAAATTCCTTGCTGCCCGTATTCGCTTCCAGGGGCATATTGAGGATGTTGCCGCAGCCCACCTCGTCGGGATAACCGGTGCCCGGGTAGAGCGGCATCTGATGGCTGGATGCAAAAAATACCTCGGGGGATTGTTCAAATATGGCTTGAGTGCCGTTGCCGTGATGCACATCGAAGTCAACAATGGCCACACGCTTGGCCAGCTTCAGGGCCAGGGCATGTCGTGCCGCCACGGCGACGTGGTTGAGCAGGCAAAACCCCATGGCCAGCGCGGCCTCGGCGTGGTGTCCTGGTGGGCGCGTGGCGCAAAAAGCATTTTTTGCCTTGCCGGAAAATATCTGGTCAACCGCGAAACAGGCGGCCCCACTGCCGCGCAGCGCGGCATTTACGCTCCCCGGCGAGAGCAGGGTATCGGGATCCAGCGCAACCTGGCCGCTCGCAGGTTCGGCGGCCACAACCTGTTCCCAATATTCTTCCCCATGCACCCGCATGATTTGTTCGTGGCTGGCCAAAGGGGCAGGCAACATTTCAGTGCCTGCAATACCTCTTACCGCCCCCAGCACAGCCCTGAGGCGGGCGCTGCTTTCCGGGTGGCTGGCGCCGGGATCATGTGCCATGCAATCGTCATGGTGCAGGATAAGGGTGGTCAACAGTGGGTTCCTGTGAAGGCTAGCGGGTCAGTAACTGGAGCGCGGTTGATTCTTTCACTTCTTCCATCACCACGTAACTGCGCGAGTCACTGACCCCGGGCAGGGCCAGTATTTTTTCGCCCAGCAATTTGCGGTATTCATCCATGTCTTTTACCCGAGCCTTGATCAGGTAATCAAAATTCCCGGACACCAGGTGGCATTCCAGTATTCCGGTCAGTCTACTGGCTTCGCGGCGAAAATCACTGAACGCATCGGGAGAGTTCCGCAACAGGCTGATTTCGACGAAGACCAATAAACCGGCGCCAACTTTTTTGGGATCGAGCAAAGCGGTATAGCCGGTGATATAGCCTTCACGCTCCAGCCGGCGCACGCGCTCCAGGCACGGCGTGGGAGTGAGATTTACTTTCTTGGCCAGGGCAACGTTGGCGATGCGGCCATCAGCTTGCAACAGGGTGAGGATTTGCCGGTCGGTGCGGTCCAGGGGTCGGGTTTTGACGGGTTTCTTTGCTGCCATGACAGTAGCCTACATCAAAGGCGGCGCATGAACACCGGCCGGCTCATGAGTTGTTGAAACGATCCATCGAAGTAGGCCACATTCTGAAACGCCTCAGCGGTGATGGCTTTTGCAACTTCGCGAGCTTCATTGCCATTGCTGCCAAAAATGATGATGCGCGTGTTGTGATCCGTCATAGGCAGCCGGCCATCGTCTTTTGCTGATTTGATTCCGGACTGCAGGTCGGTGTGCGGCAAGTTCACCGAGCCCGGCAGGTGGCTGTCGGCAAAAGAGAGTGGATCGCGGGTGTCGATGAAAACGGCAGTGCGGTCGTTGGCAAGAATATGCCTTAATCCTGAAGGTTCTATGGCCATCACGCCTCCCAGGGCACGCCACATGGGAATTCCGAGCTGATAACGGCGGACATTCAGGTAACCTGCTGCCACCAACTCCGCCGCGAGCAGCTTGCTCTTTTTGCAAAACAGCCCGTTGCAGTACAGAACGACGTTGGCCGACCGGTTTTTCTTTAGCAGGCGGTCGACTTCGGCGACATCGGAAACGTAAATGGACATGGGGACACCCGGCTTGGCAGCCAGGCTGACCGAGCCATCAATGTGGCCCAGCGAAAATTCGTCGAATGGGCGTGCATCAAAAACTACGGCTTCTCCCGACGCTAACACATCGAACAATTCCTGGGTGGTTATTTCGGCCACCGGATCGTCAGGTTCGCGAGAGACCGCGTCGTAAACACTCAGCTGTGCCGGTTCCTGGGCCAGGGCCGACAAGGTCCACAGCGCGACCACGATCACGGCGCCCCGGGCAGCAAACCGGGCTCGACACCCGTTCATGGGTGTGCCTCCTGTGCCACGTCACATTCGATGGTTTCTCCAGCGGGGCGGCAGCGGTCGGGCCACTGCTGGCTGGAGCGCCAGTAGTCCAGCAGACGCAGATTAATTACCAGGGCCAGAAATCCCGGTTGACGTCTCAATTCAGCCGATGCTGAATCCCAAAGCACGGGCAAGGACAGGTACAAAAGGGTGCCGTGCAGAGTCTCAAATGCTGTAAATAGCTCGGGGTAAGCCCGTATGTCGGCGAAGGTGTAGACCTGGTCTGGTAAAGACAGGTTGGCAGCCACTGCCTTGATGGCGGGTTCACTTCTGGCCGAATGTCGCTGTCCCGTCATTAGTACTGCGATGAATTTGGGGTCGATGCTCTCGTGCTTGAGTCCATTGCGCAGTTCAACTTCAGCGCGGTCAAACTGGTCAAGCCGTGACAAGGCCTGGTAAGCAAGGATATGGCCGTATTCATAGCCGAGCTCGACTGAGCGCTGAGCCGCTTCAAGTGCAGCCGAAAAGTTACCCTCCTGGATTTCATAAGCTGCCAGCCACGTCAGGCCAATGGGCGCCAGTGGATCCAGGGTAACCGCCAGGCGGTACTCCAGGGATGCAGCGTGTTGGCGTCCGAGGCCATTGAGCAAAATAGCGTACCAAAGATGCGTGGTCGGATCAGAGGGCTCAAGCTCAATCGCTTCGAGAAACAGCCGTTCGCTGTCGGCATAATTTTGCTGGCCAGCGGCTATGTTCGCGAGCACAGCGCGCGGTTGCGCCAGGGTTTCATCCAGCTGCAACGCTCGCCGGGCCGCCATTTCCGCCCGATCAGTTGTCTCTTTCAACTCGGCCTCGCTCCACGAACTGGTCACAATATGGACGGCTGCCAGCCGTGCCCAGGCCTGGGCGAATTCAGGATCCAGATCAATAGCCCGCAGCAGCAACTTCTGTGCATTGATGACCGCTTCCCTGCGGCGCAGTTGCCACAGCTGCCCGGCGCGCAGGTATAACTCGTAAGCCTGGATATTGCCGGTGCTTTGCGTAACCAGCCGCTCGCCCTCGCCGAGACCAAGTTGAACTTCCAGGGCTTCCGCAATTCCACGGGCGATTTCATCCTGAACTGCAAATATGTCCACCAGTTCCCGGTCATATGTCTCGGACCAAATGTGCGAATCGTTACTCAGATCGATCAATTGTGCGGTTACGCGGACACGGTTACCGGATTTGCGCACGCTGCCTTCCACGACATGGTCCACCTCGAGAATGCGGCCGATTTCAGTCACGTCCATCTCCTGGCCCTTGAACGCGAACGAGGATGTGCGTGACGGCACTCTCAAGCCTTTCAGTTTGACCAGGGCATTGAGCAGTTCTTCAGAAATACCGTCCGAGAAAAACTCGTTTTCGGGATCGTTGCTCATGTTGACGAATGGCAGTACGGCTACGGATTTTAAGGTGTCCGATGTGGCGCTATTTGCACTGCTGGCAGGGGAGCCGGGCACCGTTGCCAGCGACGGTTCATGGCCCGGGTTAAGCAGTTGATAAAGCAATAGTGCTATGGCCAGGGCCAATACACTGAGAATAATCCATTCCATCCGACGCCCAGTGTGATGCGTTGCCGAATGTTCGGGCGCGATGTCCGCGGTACGTTTGAGTCCTTCAGGCGTGACCTCGAAAATCCAGGAGAAAATCAGCACCAGGGGGGCGAGTAACAGCAGCAGGGCGGCGACCAGCGTTACGGTCCAGTCCGGCAGGTGCAGTGCCGGAAACATGACGGAGACGATTTGCATGATCAGCCATGCGCCGACGCCGAAGAGAATTGCGACCCTATAGACGTTGCGGCGCTTGAGTTCGGCAAAGAAGTTTTGCATGAGCGTCCCTAGCCGGCAGGCCGGCGAAGAGAACTGCAAGTTCCGGCAAGTGCGGTGCCGTGCCGGTGCCAGGACGCAGGTTGGAACATGGATGCTCCGTGTTGATGTCGAACAATAGCACAGTGCGCGATAAGTGGATGGCGTCCCTGCCAAGGGAAAATTGCCCGGGTTTAAATGGCCGGCGTTTTCAACGCTGACCAGATGCACTGAGCCGATAATGGCTAAGAATATCAAAAAAAAAGAATAAATGACCTTATTTATCATTTTTTTAGGATAAAACACCAATGAAACATCTATAAAATTGGCATATAAATCTGTCCTGGAGTTTTGCTATGAAAATCGGTGTGCCCAAGGAAATCAAGAATCATGAGTACCGCGTCGGGCTGGTGCCCGCTTCCGTGCGTGAACTCACGTCGCGTGGCCATGATGTATTCGTCCAGTCCACCGCGGGCGAAGGCATAGGCGTGCTGGACAGCGAATATGTCGCTGCAGGCGCGGTGATTGTGCAGCAGGCCTCCGAGGTTTTTGCCGTGGCCGAAATGATTGTCAAGGTAAAAGAACCGCAAGCGATAGAGCGCGCCATGTTGCGGGAAGACCAGACTTTGTTTACCTACCTGCACCTGGCGCCCGATCCGGAGCAGACCCGGGACCTGGTAAACAGTGGCGCCACCTGTATTGCCTATGAAACCGTGACTGATTCTTCCGGCCAGTTACCTTTGCTTGCACCCATGTCCGAAGTTGCCGGCCGCTTGTCCATCCAGGCAGGCGCCTGGTGCCTGGAGAAAGCGCACGGCGGGTCGGGTGTTCTGCTCGGCGGCGTCCCGGGTGTTGATCCGGCAAAAGTTCTCATCATCGGTGGTGGTACGGTGGGCTTTAACGCCTGCCAGATGGCTGTGGGCATGGGCGCCCGCGTGGTCGTGCTGGATCGCAGCATCCGCGTGCTGCGTCACTTTGATGCGGTCTTTTCCGCCCGGCTGGAAACCGTGTTTTCCAGTGCCGATGCGATTGAACGGCATATTGCCGACGCCGATCTGGTGATTGGCGGCGTACTGGTGCCGGGCGCCGCCGCACCCAAGCTGGTCACGCGCGAACACCTTGGGCTCATGAAGCGGGGTTCCGTGCTGGTGGATGTGGCGATCGACCAGGGGGGCTGTTTCGAGACATCCCACGCGACCACCCATGCTGAACCAACCTATATTGTTGATGGCATTGTGCATTACTGCGTGGCCAATATGCCGGGTGCCGTGCCCCGTACTTCGACCTTTGCCCTGAACAATGCCACGCTGCCCTTTGCCATTGCCCTGGCGGACAAAGGTACCAAGCAAGCCATGCTGGAAGATCCCCACCTGCTGCAGGGCCTCAATGTCCATCGCGGCATGGTTACATATGAAGGTGTTGCCCGCGACTTGGGCTACGACCACGTACCTGCACTGGATGCGCTGGAGCAATAAGCCGGCCAGAATATACTGGCCCGAATAGGTCAGCACAGCAGCGCAACAGGAAGCAAGTTTTGGTTGCTTGCCGCTTGGTGTTTCCGATAGAGTGTCATCCCTGTGTCTATTTTAATTAACAGATAGCGAGAGAACAGCGGGATGAATGCGCAAGTCGGTGAGCAGCTGAAAGCGATCAGGTTGGCCTTCGGACTGAGCCAGCGTGAGCTTGCCAAGCGCGCGGGCGTTACGAACGGTATGATTTCGTTGATAGAGCAAAACAGGGTAAGCCCCTCGGTGGGTTCCTTGCAGAAAATACTCGGCGCTTTTCCCATGACTTTGGCGGAGTTTTTCACCCGCGACTTGCGCGGCCCTGATGACATCGTGTTTCGCGCTGCCGACTTGCCGGACCTGGCCACCGGGGCCATCGAATACCGACTGGTAGCAGCCACGCGACAGGATCGCAAGATGTCCATACTGAGCGAGGTCTATGCCGCCGGCGCAGACACCGGCGAAGACTTGCTGACTCATGCCGGCGAAGAAGGCGGCGTCATCATGGCCGGTGAACTTGAGCTGACGGTAGCCGGGAAGTCCTGGGTGCTTGGTGCCGGCGATGCGTACTATTTTGACAGTCGCCTGCCACACCGTTTTCGCAACACGGGCGATGTGCCGGCCAGGCTGGTCAGCGCCAATACACCGCCAAGCATTTGAACCGTACAACTGGATTACTGACATGACTCTGGCCATTTACCGCAACCCCTTCACCTTCCTCGAAGCTCCCTGGTATCGGGATCAACCTGATGCCGATGTCGTGATCAGCGGTATTCCCTTCGATCTGGCTACCTCTGGCCGCGCTGGTGCGCGCTCGGGGCCGGGTGCAATCCGGCAGGCGTCTGCCAACCTGGTGTGGGATTGCCCGCGCTGGCCGTGGAATTTTGAGCTGGGTGAACGGCTGAAGATTGCCGACGCGGGTGACATCGATTTCCCCTACGGCGAACCGCAACTGGCCACCGATGCCATTCAGGCGTTTGCGCGCAACGTGCTGGATGCCGGCAAGACCATGCTGTCCTTCGGCGGCGACCACTACGTAACCCTGCCGTTGCTGCGCGAGCATGCCCGTAAGCACGGGCCGCTGGCCCTGCTGCATTTTGATGCGCACACAGACACTTACCACGATGGCACCACGTTCGATCACGGCTGCATGTTCCATCACGCCATGAATGAAGGCTTGTTGTTGCCCGAACATTCAGTGCAGGTGGGTATCCGCACGACGTATACGTATGCAGGCCATCCGTTCACTGTGCTGGATGCCTCCTGGGTTAATGAGACGTCGGCCAAAAACGTCATTGAACGCATCCGCGAAATCGTCTCCGACAAACCGGTTTACCTGACATTTGATATTGATTGCCTGGACCCGGGTTTTGCGCCGGGCACCGGAACACCCGTGGCGGGTGGATTGAGTTCTGACCGGGCTTTGCAGATCATTCGCGGGCTTAAAGGCATGGATATTCGCGGCATGGACGTGGTGGAAGTTGCGCCGGCGTATGACCATGCAGAAATAACTTCACTGGCGGCCGCAACACTGGCGCTGGAAATGCTGTACATCCTTGCAGAGAAATCATCATGAGCTTTGAAGTTCTGAAAACCTGGCTGGAAGACAACAAAATAACCGAGATCGAGTGCCTGGTCCCCGACATGACCGGCGTTGCACGCGGCAAGATCACACCTGCAAAAAAATATGTGCGCGAAGAAAGCATGCGCCTGCCCGAGGCTCTGTTTGCACAAACGGTAACAGGTGACTGGCCGGACGATGAATACGAGGAAATCATCGACCCCGCTGAGATCGACATGATGGTGTTGCCCGATACCGACACGGTGCGCTTTGTACCCTGGGCGGTTGAACCCACTGCGCAGATCATCCATGACTGTTACTATCGCGATGGTTCCCCGGTGCCGCTCGCGCCTCGCAATGTACTCAAGCGGGTTTTGCAACTCTTCACGGACGAAGGCTGGCGACCCGTAGTGGCCCCGGAACTGGAATTTTTTCTCACCGACATCAACAAGGATCCGGACTATCCACTTGTGCCGCCGATAGGCCGTAGCGGACGCAGGGAAACCGCGCGCCAGTCCTATGGCATTGATGCGGTGAACGAGTTTGACCCGCTATTTGAGCAGATGTACGACTTCAGTGAAGCACAGCGCCTGTCCATTGACACACTAATCCACGAAGATGGTGCGGCGCAGATGGAAATCAACTTCGAGCACGGTGACGCGCTCGAATTGGCTGACCAGGTGTTCCTGTTCAAGCGCACCGTGCGCGAAGCTGCGCAGCAGCACAATTGTTTTGCTACGTTCATGGCCAAGCCCATGGAACGAGAGCCGGGCTCCGCCATGCACGTGCACCAGAGCGTCGTTTCAATGGACACCGGCAAGAATATTTTTACTTCAAAGAACGGCAAGCCGTCCAATCTGTTTTACCAGTTTATCGGTGGCCAGCAGAAATACATGAACGCTGCCGTGCCATTTTTTGCACCTAACATCAATTCCTACCGCCGCCTGACACCGGGCGGCTCGGCCCCGATCAATTCACATTGGGCGGAGGACAACCGCTCAGTGGGGTTGCGCATTCCGGGATCAGACGGGCAGAACCGCCGCATCGAGCACCGTGTCAGCGGCGCCGACGTCAATCCATACCTGGCGATTGCGGCCATGCTGGCAACCGGCTACATGGGTATCAAGAACAAGATCAAGCCCACCCCCAAGGTGACCGGCAGTGCACATTACCTGAAACAGGATCTGCCGCGCACCATCGAGGAAGGCTTCCGTTACCTGGACGACTGCCCCGAACTGATTGAAATTCTTCACCCGCGGTTCATTGCCGCTTACAAGGCAGTGAAAATGACTGAGCATGGCAGCTTCCAGAAGGTCATCAGTTCCTGGGAGCGGGAGTTCCTGCTGCTGAACGTCTGAGGTTGGCGATACTGGCCTGGGCATTTGCTCCCCGTCCGCCGAGCAGGTGCCGCCAGTGGGTTTGGGGGTGCGAGTGTCAACCGCTATTCGGCCTGGGGGCGCAACCCGCCGCCGGTACCCTTTCCCGGCAATCCTTCCGCATTTCCTCCATCCTTGGAGGTCGATGCTGGCGAGGAGCTTACACGGATGTACTTGCAGCGCAGGCAATGTAGGGGGAGCGACTTCGCCGCAGGCGAAAAAGTGCCCCCGGAATGCCGTTAAGCGCGTGTGTCCTGAAAGAACTCACCGCTCCCTGGCCCCCGGCACGGATGCAACAGCGACGTAATTACGGCGTCTAACGGGTAAGCCTACCGGACACAGATTGCGCCCCCTGCGGACAACTGGCACCAATTCGCGTCTTTCAGGCAGTGATACCGGTAACCGCTCGCGCCCCAAGTCGACCACCGACCGTGGGTTGCGCCCCCAACTGGTGCGACTCCCACTCTGCTGCACCACCGTGGGTGAGGCCGGCACCCTCATTGCATCATTCTTCCCGCTTAACCTTCTGAAACAAAACTCATTTCCCAATTTGGCACACGCCTTGCTTTAAATCCTGCAGTCAAGGGTAAAACGTGTTTTTGATGGACAACCAAAAAGCCGGCAAAGCCGGCGGGGAGTGTGGGTGTGGAAGGATGGATCAAGGTGGGTGCGGTGGCGTTACTGGCGATGGTTTCTTCCATTGCCGTTGCGGGATTTTCCGGCACGGCGACGGTGACCTCGGATTATGACTACCGCGGAATATCCCAGACAGACAGCCATCCGGCGCTGCAGGGCAGCGTGTTGTTCAATACGGATAGTGGTTTTTATGCCTCTGCTTGGGGATCCTCGCTGGACTGGGGTCCGGACAGCGATGCAAATGTTGAAATCGATTATTTCGGCGGCTTTACCCGCGAGATCGGGGACAGCGGCCTGAGTTGGGACCTCGGCGTGCTGGCCTATACCTACCCCGGTCTGAGCAGCGCCAATTTCGTTGAGTACTACGGCGGACTCGTTTATGAAGGACTCAATATCAAGGCTTCCTTTTCTGATGACTTTGCCGGCGTAGGCGAAAGTGGGTGGTATATCAACGGCGGCTATACCTACAAGTGGGAAGGGGAGTTCAGCGCTTTTCTATACGGTGGCTACAGTTTCGGCAACGCCTTTGATGATCACCAGCACCGCGGCTTGCCCCTCGGCTTTCCGGCTTACTGGAACTACGGCGCGGGCGTAGGGTATACCGCAGATCGACTGTATTTCGAACTCAAAGGCGTTGGAAGCAATCTGGATGGAGACTATCGGGTGAGCAGCGGTGTCTTTGCCAATGACTTTCGTGCATTGATCACAGTAAACGTGTCCTTCTGATCGATAAAGACGGACTGGCAAGCTATGCCTGCCTGCACCACCACCCAGTTCGCTTACTATTCCCCTATTTTCTTCAGTTCGGCTGAAATTCAGCTGGAATTGTCGGGCGAATGTTCAATATAATAGACGGCCCTGATCCAGCCTGATATTAACCATTGAGGACCCGCCCATGACCGTTTCCACCGCCGCATTAGAAGCGTATTGGATGCCGTTCACGGCCAATCGTGATTTCAAGAAAAAACCCCGCATCATCGTCGGTGCTGCAGGTCACTATTACCAGACCGATGACGGGCGCAAGGTCTACGATACGTTTTCCGGCTTGTGGACCTGTGGGCTGGGGCACTGCCATCCGAAAATCGTCGAAGCGGTGCAAAAGCAGGTAGCCACGCTGGACTATGCCATGGGCTTCCAGGCCGGGCACGACAAGGCCTTTGAACTGGCGGAAAAAGTCACCGCGCTGGCGCCGGAACCCTTTAAGCAGATTTTCTTTACCAATTCCGGTTCGGAATCCGTGGATACGGCTCTGAAAATTGCGCTGGCATATCATCGCTCCAGGGGTGAGGGTCACCGCACCCGCCTGATCGGGCGTGAGCGCGGCTACCATGGCGTGAATTTCGGCGGCATGTCGGTGGGCGGTATGGTGCCCAATCGCAAAGCCTTTGGCTCCAGCCTGCTGCCGTGTGTGGACCACATGCGCCACACCTGGGACCTCGAACACGGCGCCTTCTCCCGCGGCCAGCCGCAGTGGGGCGCGCACCTTGCCGATGACCTGGAACGACTTGCAGGTTTGCATGATGGCGGCAACATCGCTGCCGTCATTGTTGAGCCGGTTGCCGGTTCCACCGGTGTACTGCCGCCACCGGTGGGCTATCTCGAGAAGTTGCGCGCCACTTGTGACAAGTACGGCATCCTGCTCATATTTGATGAAGTCATCACCGCCTTCGGCCGGATAGGCGAGGCCTTCGGCGCCCAGCGTTTTGGCGTTAACCCGGACATCATCACCATGGCCAAGGGCCTGACCAATGGCGTCATTCCGATGGGGGGCGTCATGGTGCAGGAGCATGTGTACCAGGCGTTCATGCAGGGGCCCGAATCGGCCATTGAACTGTTTCACGGCTACACCTATTCAGGCCATCCAGTGGCTGCCGCGGCCGGTATTGCCACTATGGACGTCTACGCAGCAGAAGGTACGTTTGAACAGTCGCGATCACTGGAAGGTCATTTCGAAAACGTGCTGCATTCGCTGGCTGATCACCCGCTGGTCAAGGACGTACGCAACTTTGGCCTGATGGGCGCAGTGGAACTCGAATCGCGGGCCGGCGCTCCCGGTGCCCGCGGAACCGAGGTGCACAAGAAATGTTTCTGGGAAGAAAACATGATGATTCGCAATAGCGCGGATACACTGCAGTTCTCACCCTTCCTGAACTCGAAACCGGACGACATGACCATGGTGGTGGAAAAGATCCGCCGCGTGCTCGATGGCCTGCAATGAATCGACACCGTCACCCCAAACAGCAACCGTCACCCCAAACAGCAACCGTCACCCCAAACAGCAACCGTCACCCCAAACAGCAACCGTCACCCCGGCGAAGGCCGGGGCCCATGTGCCGACGCAGGATGGATTCCGGCCTTCGCCGGAATGACGAGAGAAAGCAAGGAATGACGAGAGAAAGCAAGGAATGACGAGAAAGCGTAAAGATTCAAAAACCTGTACAGAGGATGAAACGATGACTACGAAAGCTGCACATGCCCTATCGACTGGCGAGATGGTGGGGCATTTCATCAATGGCCGGCAGGTGGCGGGAACAGGGCGCAGCCAGGATGTCTTCAACCCGGCAACAGGGCAAGTGGTCCGGCAGGTGGCGCTGGCCAGCAAAGCCACGGTCGAGGAAGCCATAGCTGCAGCGGCAGCGGCATTTCCGGAATGGCGCAACACGCCACCCCTGAAGCGCGCGCGCATCATGTTCCGCTTCAAGGAATTGCTGGAACAGAATGCGGATAAAGTCGCGGCACTGATCACCGAGGAGCACGGCAAGGTGCTGAATGACGCCCACGGTGAGTTCATGCGCGGCGTGGAGATCGTTGAATACGCCTGCGGCGCGCCGCAGTTGCTCAAGGGCGAGCACAGCAAGAATGTAGGCCCGGCCATCGACAGCTGGAGTGAATTCCAACCGCTGGGTGTGGTAGCGGGTATCACTCCATTCAATTTCCCGGCCATGGTGCCCATGTGGATGTATCCCATGGCCATCGTGTGCGGCAATACCTTCGTGCTCAAGCCGTCCGAACGCGATCCTTCAGCGTCTTTGCTGATTGCCGCCCTGTTTCAGGAAGCCGGCCTGCCCGATGGCGTGTTCAATGTGGTCAACGGCGACAAGGAAGCGGTTGATACCCTGCTGCATGACAGCCGGGTGCAGGCCGTGTCGTTTGTCGGTTCAACCCCCGTGGCCGAGTACATCTATCGCACCGGCACGGCCAATGGCAAGCGGGTACAGGCTCTGGGCGGAGCGAAGAACCACGCCATCGTGATGCCGGATGCGGACATGGACAACACCGTATCAGCCTTGATGGGTGCAGCTTACGGTTCCTGTGGTGAACGCTGCATGGCCATCTCGGTGGTAGTTGCCGTGGGTGAGAAAACCGCGGACACACTGGTGGAAAAACTCAAGCTGCAAATTGCCGGGATGAAAGTAGGCGCCGGGAGTAATAACAGCAACGACATGGGTCCGCTGATTACCCGGCCGCATTGCGATAAAGTCCGGAGTTATGTGGATCTCGGTGAGGAGGAGGGCGCGGAGCTCGTGGTCGACGGCCGCGGGCTGAACGTGCCCGGAAGTGAAGCTGGATTCTTCCTCGGCGCCAGCTTGTTTGATCGTGTACGCCCGGATATGAAGATCTACCGCGACGAAATTTTTGGCCCCGTACTGTGCGTGGTGCGAGTCAACAGTATGCAGGCCGCCATGGACCTGATCGATGACCACGAATACGGCAACGGCACCTGCATCTTCACCCGCGACGGCGAAGCGGCGCGGTACTTCAGTGACAATATCAAGGTCGGCATGGTCGGCATTAACGTACCCTTGCCCGTACCGGTGGCGTACCACAGCTTTGGCGGCTGGAAGCGATCACTTTTCGGCGACCTGTTTGCCTACGGTCCCGATTCCATCCGCTTCTATACCCGGCGCAAAACCATCACCCAGCGCTGGCCGACGGGCGGGGTGCGGGAAAAGGCGAAGTATACGTTTCCGAGTAATAGTTAACGCTGGTCCCCATGCACCCACAGCACTTCCTTCCCACCATCGCTGCGCGCCAGTACGCGGGCAATCACAAACAGGAAATCGGATAAGCGGTTGAGGTAGCGGATGGAGGCGGGGTTTACCTCCTGTTCATGCGCGAGGCTGATGACACGCCGCTCGGCGCGGCGGGCGATGGTGCGGGCGACGTGGCAACGTGCCGCTGCTTCCGAACCGCCCGGCAGGATGAAGTCCTTTAGAGGTGGTAAATCGTCGTTGAAACTGTCGAGATCGCGCTCCAGCGCGTCAACATAGGCATCCGGGATCAGCGTGGTGCCCGGCATGCACAACTCTCCGCCGAGGTCGAACAACTCGTGCTGGATGCGCACCAGGCAAGCGCGGATGTTGTCGGCCAGGTCTGCCATGAGCAGAAAACCGACAGCACTGTTGAGTTCATCCACGGTGCCATAGGCTTCTACCCGCAGATCATCCTTGCTGACCCGTGAACCGTCACCGAGGCCGGTGCTACCCGAGTCACCGGTGCGCGTATATATTTTTGACAGGCGATTTCCCATGAGTGAGATTGGGGTCAGAGAACCATTTCCCAAAAGGGAAATGGTTATCTGACCCCAGCTGCTACCAGCGCAAGTACATGTGCGAGCGCGCGTTCAGCGCGCGGCGCAGGATTTCCCAGGTTGGAATTATTCTCTCCAGC
>JANLTO010000015.1:0-14712 GCA_031362985.1 Lysobacterales bacterium
ATGCCGGGAGTGGAGTAGTCATCGTATTGGGCCAGGGCGTTTATCGTCATGGACAGTGCGCAAATTGCTACCAGGTATTTCATTGCAGTTTCCTTGTATGAGAATGCTCACAACCCTGACTTTAAACAGGTCGGCTCTCAATAGCTGAGAATCGCATGGAGCAGGCTGAATTGAGCCCCAACGATCTGGAGCCGGCGATTGGTCGCTTGAATCGTGTGTATGAAGTACTAAATGGCAAGCGTCGCCTTACGCTACCCATGGTTTGGCGACTGCATACCATGTTTGGTATTCCCACCGACTGTTTGGTGCGGCCACCTAAAGCAGCGGCCAGTCAGGCGCTTTGGTTTACTCCACCACCGGATAACACGGATCCCCCCACAGCTGGTTGGGGTTCTCCATCATCAGATAGATCACGGTGGGAACAATCAGGCCCATGATGGCGGCCCCCTGGGCAATCTGGCCACGGTTGACCGCGCTGTTCCATGTAGCGCCGCCGTGGAGCAGTTCGTCGGACTCAATCAGCCGATTGAGAAACCGCTGGAACAGCTTGCGTTCGGTAAAGGACTGGCGATCCAGGATTTCATTGGCATAGGCCGCATTGAACGCAATCCACAGAAATATGAACCGCACATCCTGGTCTTCGGTCTCCTGTTCTGCCCGGCCCAGCCAGCTGAGGGCGCGGTGTACGCGCAGGGACAGGGACTCCGGAAATCCTTCGCGGATTCTCGCTGTCTTGCTTTTAGGGTTTTGTGATCGAGCATCTCGGCCCCTTCAATAAGATTGCATCCCCTGAACAACTCCCCTCACTCCACCGCGTGGGTTCACCACTTCATTCTCGCGGTGCAGGATTAATCAAGATAGCATTCGTGCTTTACTTGGCAGGCTTGCAACAACTCCCCGCGTTGCTCAGAAGTCGGATACGAGTAGCCTATTAAGGGCCGCGCCGTTTTTGGCGTGTCCCACTTGAACGAAGCGTCAGGGCTTGAGCATCAACATAAGCATCAATGAGCCGACGAATCATGCGCTGGTACTGTGTGTGATGTTTGGTAGCCTCGGACTTGAAAAATTCGATGCTCTTCTTACTCAGAGCCAGGGTGACTTTCACGCCTTCTTCACGAAAAGCCAATTCGGCCGGGGAAGGGAGAAAGTCGGGAACGACTTGGGTCTTGCCCAGCGGCTCAGCGGTGTATTTGATTTTCGCGCTCATAGATGACCTTTCCTTTTCGCCAATAACCGGCGCCAATAATTCGAATAACCGAAGTGCGATAAGTGAATCGCACCGTGAGAACGCCACCATCAACTTCTCCAAAACAGTAGAACCGTTCTTCGGTGTCGCTGTGGGTGACATCCCTGGCAATAACGCGTTGCGGATCGGAAAATGCGTATTGAGCGCGGACGAATGGAACGCCGTGTTTCCTTTGATTTTCGGCGTCCTTGTCAGGATCCCAGTCGAATCGCGTGCTTGCCATGAGCAAAGGCTAGCACTAAGCAATATAAAAAGCCATACGTTTATCTGTACTGTGTAAGCCAGGAAGGCATCAATAAGTCTGCATTCCCGGCTGGTAGATGTGCGACATGCGCATCCGGTTCTGGATGAAATCGAGCGGGTCGGAGAAGATCGACATGGCGGGTATCGTGCCATGGCCTTGTTGATTAGAACAGGAGTGCAGCACAAAAGGGACACCCGCTCAGCAGCAGATTTCTTACAACTCCTCGAGTAATTGCCCCTGTATCGCCTTTGTTGCAATCATCACACTGGTCACTTCACTGCTCGGGCAGTATTACATTGCCAATTGACACGTGTCACTAATATCATCGACATGATTGAGAGTTTTAAACACCGTGGTGAACTAAGGAATTGCGAATATGCCCATGAAATACCCACCTCATCCAGGCAAACACGTGCGGATGACCTGTTTGGAGCCACTGGGGCTCACCGTCACAGCGGCGTCGAAAGCCTTGGGCGTAAGCCGGCAAGCTCTGAATAACCTGGTCAATGAAAATGCCGGAATCTCGGCTGAAATGGCGGTGCGACTGGAGAAGATGGGTTGGGGAACCGCGGACGGCTGGATGCGATTGCAGACGAATTACGACCTCAGCCAGGTCAGGCAGTATGCCAATAAACTGAAAGTCCGCCCGCTTTCTTCCCCAAGCCTCTGATGCAGTTGCGCCCCGGAAGGGCCTGACAATGCTCTATTTCTGGCCCCGTCGAAGTCGAAATTGTATCCGACCCCATTTCCAGGAGTGCTGCGTTTACGCAGCGACGTTCACAAATTCGACTGAGGATGCAGGTAGAGGGACATTTTCGCCTTGCGCATGAAGGCTTTGAAGATGCAACGCTATGGCCTCGTGAATGAGTTGAACTACTTCTGCCCGGGATTCACCCACGGCAACACATCCCGGGAGGTCTGGAACATACGCACCAAAACTCTTTGGACCTTCTTCAATGACAACAGCGTATTTCATATGCTAATCCTACTTCAAACTGGCTTGTTTCAGGATATTTTTTAGCGTGCCGGGTGGCACATCCAGGCTAAGCTTGCCCGAGACAGTGACCGTGCCAGGTTTCTCCGGGTGATGAAACTGGCGATGACTGCCTTTCATTCGAACCTGCTCCCAACCGCCTTTGCGCAGATTTTTGATGACGTCCCCCCGGTGTCAGGATAGTTGTCGCGTCTGCGGAGTGGAGTTAAACATAGACCGGGGGCGGAAAGAAGTGAGATATGGCGGGTATCGTGCCATGGTCGTGTTGATTAGAAAAGGTGAGAGGTTGGTACAGACTTATTCAATTTTCATTGTCCGGCATCGACAAGCCTGCAACTGCACTAGCCACAAGTTGGCAGGCCGCCACGAGATCCCTGACCAGACGATCATCAACACTCAGGTCGCCTTCGTATTCACCGAGGTTGCGGATATCGTGACACTTGGCCAACACTCGCCAGACCTCCGGGCCGAGCGCAAGAGTGTGAGGCAACACCTGAAACACGATGTATCGGTTACCCGACCGAAAACCAAGCCGGAACGCTTGAGGCCACTGAACTCCAATGCATCAGCTGGCTCACGCGCAAGTGACTTGCCAGGGCCGGCTAGTCTATCCAGCGGGGATTTCACTTGCCGAACCCATCACCCATATTTTTGGCTGGGCCCGCACCCGCTTGACGAAAGCGTTGTCCTGCTTAAGACGCCTGGCAAGGGCGCTGGCAGTGTATATCGTCGGATTCACTGCCCGGCCAAGCCTTTGCGTGGGCACCTCAAGCAGCGCAAATACGTCCGCATACGTCAGGATTTCACTCACGACCATCAGGTCAATATCGCTGCTTGCCGTGTCCTGCCCCTTGGCCACCGAGCCGTAAATAAATGCTGCAGTAATGTCATCCGCCAGTGGTTTGAGCGCGTCTCGCAGCACATCCGCAAGCCCGGAAGTCTTCAAAATCAGGCCCCGCAATTCTGCATAGACGGGTGCCTGGGCGTTGGCCTGGTAATGTTTCTGATTACCCACTCGCTTCACTGTCACCAGCCCCCCCCGTTCAAGCCGCGCCAATTCCCGCTGGACAGCGCCCGTGCCGGACGCGACCAAGGCAATCATCTCGTTAGCGTAAAAACTTCGATTCGGATTGCCGAACAAAACGCCGAGCACACGTTGCTGCACCTTGGTGAACAGGGCATCGCCGATGCAAAGGGGTAAATTCACTGGACTGATGTAGGAAGTTTGCTATGCCGATGCATCAGGTTAATTCAACCACCGGATAACACGGATCTCCCCACAACTGGTTCGGGTTCTCCATCATCAGGTGGATCACGGTGGGAACAATCAAGCCCATGATGGTGGCCCCCTGAGCAATCTGGCCGCGGTTGATCGCGCTGTTCCAGGTAGCGCCGCCGTGGAGTACTAGGCGACTTCGTACTCGGAAATGAGCGAGTCCGCTGGCAGTTGCCATGCTTCGGTGATTTTGCGAATTTGCCAAAGTGTCAGCGGGCGCCTGCGGCCGAGGATTTCGGAAGCACGGGAACGTGAATTCAACACCACCGCCAATTCATTTTGCCCCAGGCCCCTGAACTCCATGACATTTTTTATGAACTCCACAGGATCAGGTGCGGCGATGGCAAAATGCTGCCGTTCATAATTTTCAATGAGCAGTGTAAGCACCTCCAGTTCATCCCCCTGAGGGGTGCCTGGGCTGGCATCGAAAAGGCCATCGATGCGCTGCATGGTTGCAGCGTAGTCAGCTTTTGTTCTGATTGGTCTGATATCCATCAGATATTCTCCGCGTCAATAACATCGTATTCGGCGTGTGTGCCGATAAACCGGATGTAAGCCAGCCGGTAAGGGTAGTTAAAACGCACCACCAGGCGATACTTATTACCCGCGATATTAAACACGACTCGCCTGTTGCCGATGATACTGGCATGACCAAACTGCTCCTTCACGTCCTGCGGGCCCGTCCAGTCGGCCTTGCGCGCAATTGCGTACCACGATTTGAGCGCCTGCTCGCTATCCCTATGCCTGGCAACTTTCCAAAATTCCCGGATAGTCTTGAGGGCAATGATCCTCACCTTTTACTCCTCAGGATGACTTACATGATAGTGTGTTCCCCATTCGGGAACAAGGGATTAATT
Source organism: Lysobacterales bacterium (assembly GCA_031362985.1). GTDB lineage: Bacteria > Pseudomonadota > Gammaproteobacteria > Xanthomonadales > SZUA-36 > SHZL01. The sequence goes on from JANLTO010000015.1 coordinate 4,618, forward strand.
CAGTAACCTGAACACCTGTTGATCCCAGTGCCGCACCCTCAGTTCGAAGTGCTCAAGGATTAAGTGTGAAAGACCACTGCGGCCCGATCATTGGACCTGACTGAATAGTGACATTGGACGGGTTGCGCTTTAATGGGAATCAGCCACTCTGCGGGGTAGGTTATTTTCCCTGGGTACGCATCAATTAGATTGCATCACCGGCTGGTAGATGTGCGCCATGCGCATCCGGTGTTGGATGAAATCGAGCAGGTCGGAGAAGATTGACATGGCGAGTATCGTGCCATGGTCGTGGTGATTAGAAAAGGTGAATGACTGGTACAGACTTACGTAAGTCTCATTCCCTGATCGCCTGGATAACAGCGCTCGGAATATGATTCACCACCTTCAGCAGAACCCGCGCCGGGCCTCTGGGAGAACGTAGCCCCTGTTCCCAATGATGCAAGGTGCCCAATGAAATTCCAAACGTTGCACAAAACCTCTGTTGGCTCATGCCGGTTTTTTCCCGTATCGCTTTTACGTCAATGGTTTCAGGCTGATGAACGACAACCGCGCTTTTTCTACCTCTGGCATGCGCGATGGCGTCATTCAGACCGGCGCCAATTTCTTCAAATGCCTTGCTCATTGCCTTTCCCTTCAATACATCACATTTGGGCTTTAGGCAGGATCACCCTTGAGCGATTTGTCACGCGGCAGCTGCACCTTGCCTTCGGAAATCAGGCTGCGAAGCGCCCGGTTAACGGCCTGTGCTGTTGGAAAATACTTGGCCACTTCAGGCTCAAGGAGGACAAGATTTGTCCCTTCCGCAAATCGCTTGGCGTACTTGCTTCGTGTTCCCTTGCTGAAATCGTATTCATTTCTCATGGCTGATTCTGCTCGTAGTCCATTCGTTCTCGCGATGAAGCCGGTCGAACACTGATGAGTCTGATTTCATCACCTCGCTCAGTATGAGATACCACAACCAACCGCGCATCAAACGTTGATGTGTCTGAAGTCGAAATCTATCCAATCCCATGTAGGGAAAACGCCCGGCAACTGAATTGGCAGGGCAGCCTTCCACGCAGCTGGGGCGTTTCTGCGGGAACGCACATTAAAGTAGATTCGAGGATAGGGATCAATTTAAGTTGAGCGCAGAGATTACATTCTTTGGGTCGATCCGGATCGCGGTCAGGAGCGCAGCAGCAGCGCCACCAGGTGCTCGTGCACCTTGCTCCCAGTTTCTCAGGGTTTTGACACTGACATGCACCAGTGCAGCAAACTCAGCCTGGCTCAGTTTCAGGCTCTGTCGAAGCCGCCGAACATCGAGGGCCTTCACCGTAAAGACCCTGGTCGGGGGCAGTATGCCACGGCGAATTTGTCCGGCTTCTTTAACGGACTTCAGTAGGTCACTAAAGAGTTGCTCTTCCATTTCACGGACTCCGGAATTCGTTTCGAACCAGTTCCCCCAGCAGCTTGATTTGCTCCTGGGTTAAATCATCCGAGGCTGTCTTGGCGTAAGCGATCAACATAAAAACCTGATGGCTATCCTTCAGCCAATAGTAAATCACCCGAATGCCACCCCGTTTCCCCTTTCCGGCTATCTTCCAGCGGAGTTTCCTACAGCCAGCACTTCCCGGAATTACCTTTGCCCGGTCTGGCGACTCCGCTATCCATTCCTGCAACTGTCGGTAGATATCATCGGAAATCAGGTTCTTGATCTGGCGGGTAAAAACAGACGTTTCAATAAAGATCACTGTAATACTACCCCATTGGGGTATAGGCATTCAATACTGGCTCTGTTGGTATACATCCATCGCAAGCCTGCCTGCTACGAGGCCAGGTTTGAATAGGCAAATCCCCCTAAGTCCTGTAGGAGAACAAGAGCGCCCCGCCTCTGGTATTCAATTCGGTGAGAAGTTCACCGGGAAGAGCGGGGTTCCAATAATCAGAGATTCGGCTGGGCAATTTCCATCACAAAGGGAAATTCCCGCGGGAACGCACAGTAAAGTAGATTCGAGGGTAGGGAGGACTTCTGGTAGAAAACGGTGCCCGCCGCATTTCGAAGAATTTTGCTGACCTTTTCCCCGCGGTCGGTCCGGTGTTGGTGAGACCATCAGTGCTTAAAGCATCCCGTTCCACGGCAACCGGGGATCAAGAAAATGGCGGCCACGCGCCAGGTCAGCCGAGATCAGGGTTGCGCCATAGCGGGCTACCATCTGCGCATGGTCAAAAAAATCAGCGCCTTCCCTGCTGCCCCGGCCATTCATGTCGTAGTAAATGTCCAGCGGCGAACTGATGTTTGGCGCATAGGCCAACCTGACCAGGCACTCACTGGCCCCTGACCGCACCGAACGGACCGCCGCTTCACGAGCCGCATAGGCGGCGATCCGGTCAATGTGCGACAGATGCTTGCCGGACAAAGCACCACCACCGATGGGCACCCTGGGACCATAAAAATCCATGGCGAGCTTGCGCCCGGTTTGGCCGTTATCACCGTCGCTTCCCCCATTGATCAACGGGCCATTGGGGTTGATCATGAGCTGTATCTCCTGCCACGGCGTAAGCCACCGGTCATCAGCAAGGCGCACGCTCTCCCAGGCACTGCGCAGTGTCTGTTCGATGGCGAGGCAGATGCCGCCAAAGTCATCCCTCTCCTTGTGCTGCAGGGTGACGAGCACGTGCTCAACGTCCCAACCCGCGCTTTGCTCCCTTATTCTCACCATCAATTTCCCATCGGGCCCCTGGCCGGCCAATAGCCCGTCCCGGCAGGAGTTGGTCAGTGCCTCGCGGAACACATGTGCTAGCCAGTGTTCCGGCGGAAGGTAATGAGTGTGTTTGTCATAACCCGCCCACCCAATTACCACGGACTGGTCATTGACCTTGTCCGACCATTGGCGCGGATCGCCCACCAACCTGCAGACGGTGTCCGTCACCCGGTAACGCTGTGCATCGATCCAGTTCCCCGCGGTGTAGCCAATGGATGTTCCGGTGTCGATGACGATTTCCTCAAGGGTCCTGGCCATGGGGGTCCTGGTGCAGATTCCACCGGATAACCAAACCTGGTCGTCCCAGACCGATACTTCCACCTGCCCATATGCATCCCGGTCAATACACATAAGCTCGGCGATGACCGCATCGGCCACCTGGTCACAGAACTTATCCGGATGCCCGGCCAATACCATTTCACTGATGCGGATCATGACGGCACCTTGCCCAGCTGAGTATATGTAATCCCTGCTTTGCGCAACGCAGAAGGGTTTCCATCCCGGGTTACCAGGGCGTGTATTCTTGTCGCAGAAGCTTGAGCAATAAGCTTTCGGTCGACCTCTTCGATGTACCCATCGGTGATGATCACGGCAGAAGCCGGTTGGGTTTTGACCAGGTGCTGCAGCACACAGGTCATGCTGGTGCCGCCCGATGTTATGGTTTTCAACTGGCCGTTTTCGATCACGGCCGGGGCCACGACATCACTAAACGCCCAGAATGGACGCCGGATATACCGGGATACCCGGCCCAGCAGGGTAATGATCAGTGGCATCTCGGCATTCATGGAACCTGAAACATCGAGATAGACCTGGGCCGTGCCGTCTTTTCTGGTCACCGTTGTGGACCACGCGGCGTCCGGAAGGAAAGGTGACCACAGCGAGCGCATGAACGCGCGCCGGTCTCCGGGGGACAATACGGGTATGTGGTAATCGCGGGGCACATCGTGGCTGGCCCGTGATTTGCTGTCCGGCCTCAGGAATTGCTTGAGAACCGCCAGGGTGGCAATTTTCCAGCGCTCCATGCGTGCGTCTTTTTCACTGAACAGGGCTGCGTAGGGATGGGCGCCGACTCCTCTCGATCTGGGCTCGCGCCAAATGCCTGAGCCATTCATCTCCCGCATCGCTTCATCCAGCGCTGCCTGCATAGCGTCCGGAAGTGCATCACCCAGGTCGTGATGATTGCCGAGTAAATCATCCGGCAATTCTCCGGATTCACTCCCGACGCATCTGCCGATCACGATAGGGCCACTGGTCTTCGTGCCGCCACGCGCGGCACGGGCCATCTCCTCCGCCAGCGATTCAATGTCGTCAGCGATCAGGTACCCCTGGTACAGCGCATTCCATGAAGCGCAGATACGGTACTTCGGGCCTGGTGGCGGCATGCGATTCACATACCGGCTCTGCTCTTTCTCATTCATCGGCCGGAGCAGTACTCTCAAGTCAGTCACTTTGGCGTAATAAGACGACATCATCGAGGAATACTCCGGCCCGCATTGACGGTGAATAATCGCGTTGATGACGGCGTCGAACGCCAAATGACGGGCTGTGGTCATGCGCCGTTTGTCTTCTGTGTGCCGCAGCAGGACGTGGAGGAATTCGTGAATAATGACCGCCTTGACGTGCTGATCGGTATGGCAATGCTCCTGCAGGAACGCAAGATTGACCAGCAATCGCGGTTGCTTTTCGCGGGTCACGGCGAGCGTCGGCACGGAGCCGGTGAACTGAACGTCGAGAATTTTTAATACGGCCCGTACTGAAAATGGATTCTCATCGATCAATTCCTGCAGTAGTGTCTTGAAGTATTTTTCGTTCATACATAAAACCCCGAGGGATCGAACAGCTCGAGCGTTCGCGTCAGGCTGGCAAAGGTCCACATCACCGGGCGCGCTGGGTCGAACAATTGTGCGGTGCACAGGCCGAGCATCAGGGCCTGTTCCAGCACGGCACGATGTGAGCTTTCCGTGACGGCAATGCGCTCCGCCGGCTCCCATTGAGGAGTGCAGATCAGCCTGGTTTCCGGTAATGAAAACATGGGCCTGAGCTCCTCCGGGTCCCTGAAGCCGGCAGCGGCGAGGATGGCTTCGAGGCAATGAACGGGGTGAGTATCTTCAAACTTCAGCCCCAGCACGATGCGGCGCGGGCAGTGGATAAACCCATCGTTTTTGCCAAGCAAGGATGAAGCAATTTTCTGTGTGCGCGTTCTGCTCATCGGCCCGCCGGAATTCGCCCCAAGCTCTCTTCCTCGCCTCACATACCTGGCTATATCAATGTTCAAAGCAGCCTCCTTTGCATCAGCAGCCTGACGCAAGCCTGCAGGTCTTTTTCCAATGCCGCAGGATCTGCCGGACTGACCTTCTCCAGCAGGCACCAGTTGAAAAACTGCGTGGCGCGTTCACGGCGGCCAGCTCTGGTCGCTGCGATCACCTGTGAAAACCGGTCGAATTCCGGGTGGCTGGAATTGCTCACGCAATTCCTCTCCTGCCAACTGATTTCTCCGTTGACCCTCAAAACCGGCGAGGCAACTTTCCCCAGTTCATTAACACCGTCGGCGCCTATGGTCAGCTTGCCCATCACTGCTGCCGGGTAGATGGCAAACGCCAGCGCGGCCGCTTTTTCGCGGGGTTCCGTAGCTATGAACTGTGCTATCGCCTGCGTGCCCTGGTCGGGATCGTGGCACTCGTCCAGGAAAATTCTGAGTTTCCCTTTGAGCGTGTGCTCGGCCATGAATGCATGAATCCAGCCACCCGCAGCGTCACTGGCGGTGTCCCATGCCGCCCGGTGCGCCGCCGCCACGGTTTGTGGTTTGACGGCCTCACCCCAGGCAATGTGTGGCAGGCTGCAACCCAGGATCAGCTTGAACAAGGCTTGTGTGTTCTGCCCTTCGATGACGGTGGTGGCCAACAGGCTGCGGGTGATCAGCCTTGAGCGGCGCGGGGAAATGCGAATTCCGGCGCTGAGGAGGGCGTTAATTGCAGTGGTAGCGTAATCCAGGATGAAGCGCGGGCACGATTGCAGTTGCCGCAGGAACTCTGCCCGCCAGATCGTGAGCTGGCGTTGCAGCTTTCCGCCATCTTTTGAGAGTATTCCTTCACCGCCGGGATCGGCAATTTTGCGGCGCACTTCGTCACTGAGGTCTTCCCAGTCAACGGCCCAGACAAACAGCGAGAAACGATCGGCAAGCGCTGGATCAAGCGGCTCGGACCCGGAGTACTCCTCCAGCTTGCCCTGGTCTGTCGAGCTCGGGTTCATTGCGGCCCAGCGAAAACGCAGTTTTGGTATGGAAATGCCCTGGATCCTGCGTTCGTGAACCAATGAAAAAAGCCGGTTCTGGTGTTCCGGCTTGCACCGGCTGATCTCGTCGATCAGTACGGACTCAGCGCCCCACACGGTAGCCGGGGTCTGCAGGAACTTAACCCCGCCGCTTTCACTATCCGGGAAAGGGAATCCCACGAGGTCATCGAACGAGATCAGGCTGGCGTTGTAATGCCGGTGCTCAAGCCCCAGCGCTTCCGACAGTGAGTTGAGCAGGAAGGTTTTACCGGTACCCGACCGGCCAATCAGCAGCAGGGGATCCTCGGTGACCAGCGCTGCCAGAATGGCGGGCTCCACTTTATCGAAGCCGAATACATCGAGCGCCGGGAGATACGGAGATGGTGCGTTCATGTGTTTCCTCTTTAGTGCTTTGGGCCAGGCGCCCCGGTGCACAAGCTGGATATCAAATACCGGATCGACATTTTGACCATGGTGTCGACCACCCATGAAAAAACCCGCTCAGCTTGCGCCAAAGCGGGTTTCGGAATGCTTCACTGAAACTCCACGCTTTAGCTGTATTTATTGAGCGCCCGCAAGCTGAACATCAAATCGGCGCTGGGATGATTATACGTGATCCGCGTCTTGCAATGTATCCTTAAATTACTCCGTGTTGAACTCCTGCCCTCAATCATCATCCCCATAAATCGACAAGCCATCGCCATAGGGATTGTTCGGACTGTCCGGTTTGTACTGGCTGCCCGCACCATACGGGTTGTTGATGCTATCGGACGAATACTTGCTGCCATAGCGCCCATAGGGGTTGGACACTGAGTCGGGGTCGTATTGGTTGCTGCTCAGCTTGCCGTGGTAATTGCCGTTGCTGTCATAGAGTTTCGGAGCGCCCGTGGCATAGGGATTGTTGGCGCTGCTGTTGGAATATTTTGAGCCGTATTTTCCATAGCCGTTATTGATGCTTTTGCCGGAGTACTCCGACCCGTACTGACCGTACTCATTGCTGGTGGATTTGGCATCATATGGATTAGCGCTGAGCTGGCCAATGTATTGGTCAGCAAAGGCGTTTGCACTAAACAACAAGAACAGGGTGATCAGGGCTTTCATGCTCTTTGGCTCCTGTGAACAGGCTGGAAACAGTCTCTATACTGTCACGGTTTGTTCTCAAACGGTGAGAATCCCCCGCACGGAATAGCAATCAGCCCCGGGGCTTCGCCCCTGAATAATCGCGATTTCGATAAATGGATCGCCCCATTTCACTCATCATTTCTGCCTTCAAGGCAACAACGCCAGCAAGGTCGAAGCTCCGGATGTGGTATACAGCCAGAAACAGACACCGCAATTAACAACTACCGTTGCCCAGAACACCGCGCCCCCCATCATCAACCTTCCATCATTACGCTTTATCCGCTCGGGGGATGGCTCACCCACCCGAGCGACCCGTACCGCACATGGCCTGCCTTGCTTGTCAGTAGCAAGCGCAAACGTCACCAGTTGATTGATGCCGGGCTGCGAAACCGGGTTGGCAAAAGCCCGAATGTGCACAAACACCTGCTTGGCGCCCGAACTGGGGGTGATGAAGCCATAGCCTTTCTCGGCATTCCAGTGGGTGATTTTTCCGTTGGTTCGCATCTGGTGGCTCTCAATCCGATTCCCAGCGTCTTTTTAACATAATCGCGTTTCCGCAGGAACGCACTTTAAAGTAGATTCGAGGATAGCGAGAAGTTCTGGGCCCTAATACATGTCCTCTGATGCTAGGACGCCCACTTCAATTTCAGCTTCTTTTCGGAAACCGCGCATTCTCTGAGATAAAGATTTATCAGGCTTTGATAAGGCACCCCCACTTCTTCTGAGAGCTTTTTGAAGTACTCAATGGTTGGCTCATCCAATCGAATCGTTACCTGGCGTTTCAATGCCTGGGCATAAGGATTGGGTTTCGCATTTGAAAAATCGTATTCGTCCCGCATGGTTTCACCTTCGATATTTTGTCATTTCTCTCCGACTGGCTTTGCGGCAAGAAATGATACGAATGAGGCGCTCGTCTACTCGAAAGCAATGGCATACCAAGAGTAATCGCAATTTCGCGCTGAGGCCCAAGAGCAGGAATCTATCCTCATCTTCTGAGTGATCAGGATCAGCAATTAGCCGGGCATGCTCATCGGCAAAGACGGACTCTGCTTCCTTGAAAGAGATCCCGTGCTTTTGAATATTTGCCCTGCTTTTGGCGTCGTCCCATTCAAAAGTGAGGTCTTTCATAAACTACATTGTAGGTATACTGTAGTTCCGACGCAAGTAGGCGCCTCGTCGCGCCAGCTCAAAGGCGTTGCCGCGGGAACGCACATTAAAGTGGTTTCGAGGATAGGGGGTTTTGAGCCCGATCAGTTGGGCCAGGCTTAATTTCAACTTAATATTTCCAGCTCCTTTTCGCTGGACCTAATTCACATTGAGCGCAGAGATTACATTCTTCGGGTTATTCCGAATCGCGGTTAAGAGTGCAGCTTAAATCAAGGGTCAACCGCACCACTGACTTTCGCACGGCACTCCATCCACATCTCCATCCATTTTTGTTCCCGGGCAGTTGCGAATGAAGAAGGTAGCTTCCTCACAGGAGCTCATTTCCGAGCAATAGGTGCGCCCGTCGCAATGAAACGATGAGGGTGTCTCCTGATATGGGCTCAATACCGGCAAGGTAGTAACTTCCGACCGCAACAAATACTCATGAATCCTGGGATAGACAAACACGCCAAGGACGCCCAAGACAACAAGAAAGCCAATGGTTTTTGCCAGGCTCGAAGACTGGCGGCTGTGGCGGGCTTTACGTTGATACGCGCTTTCGCGGCGTGGTACACGCTGAAGTACTTCGCCCGCCCTGGTCACCTGCTTTGCACAAGGCCGGCCTTGCCTGTCCGTTGAAAGCTCAAACGTCACCATGTCGCCAACAGCTGGCTGCTGCGCCTGGTTGTGGAAAGCCCGAATGTGCACAAACACCTGCTTGGCGCCCGAACTGGGGGTGATGAAGCCATAGCCTTTTTCGGCATTCCAGTGGGTGATTTTTCCGTTGGTTCGCATCAGGTGGTTCTCAATCCGATTCCCAGCTGCTTTTTAACATAATCGCGTTCCCGCGGAAACGCACATTAAAGTGGATTCGAGGATAGCGAAAATGTGCCCGGACCTTTTGTTGTTGATCAACGTCGAGCATCACCGGCTGATAGATGTGCGACATGCGCATCCGGTGCTGGATGAAATCGAGCAGGGCGGAGAAGATCGACACGGCGTGTATCGTGCCATGTGCGTGGGGATTAGAAAAGGTGACACTCTCCGGCAGACTCACGCAATCAGCGGTAATGCCAACAAACGGTGGTATTGCGCTGGATGCCACTTGGAACGCCTCAATCGCTTGATGACAAACTGCTTGTACGGATCGGCTGACAAAGGAACCGCCCTTGCATGTCGTTTCTGATTGCAAAAGAGACAAGCGGCGACGATGTTGGCCAACGCATTGCCGCCACCATCCTGGCGGGGTATCAGATGTTCAGCTGTGCACTGAAACCTGGCGGCTTCAACTCTGCTAAGTCCGTGCCTGTGCATGAAGTCGTCGGGACTTTCCAGCAACATTTCGGAAGTGCAGTAGAAGCAACGGCCTTCCTGATGCATGAAAGCCTTATTACGGTTTTTGGATAGACTTTGGGACATAAACGGCTCCTATAGTTTAAGAAGTCCGCTCGTCCCTCGAGGATCGAAACGGTAGCCAGCCGATCACGGTCTGACCACAACCAAGCCCTTAAAAGGTGCCTGACGCTTTTATTTATACACGAATCAATTGCCGAATGAAATGGTCTCTCGCAAAGCTTCAGCCGCTTTTCAATGCCAACTAATTGACATTCAGCTTCAAGCTAGGTGGAAAGTTTGAGCTAAGAAGCCATCTCTGATTTTGCATCAAACTCCTTCGACCGCGGCGAAACCGAGCGGGCCAAGTCTTCGACCCAGGCCGCAATTACAGACACCGACTGGATCAGTTTTGGGTGCAATTCAACACCCCGTACGACATACCGTCATCGCGGAGGACGTTGCAGTAGTTCCAGAGTTTTTG
>JANLTO010000045.1:0-16106 GCA_031362985.1 Lysobacterales bacterium
TTGTCGGAGGCCACAGATACGGCGGCGCCAGGCCATTTCAGCGGCCTGGTCCACGATGCAGTACTGCACGACCATCCCAACCTCGCTGCGTTCGATGTGTACATGAGCGGCCCGCCCGCCATGATTGACGCGGCCAAGGCCAGCTTCCGCGCGCAGGGCTTGCCGCAGGACCGGCTGTACTACGATTCCTTCGAATTCGGCCTCGACGTGCCGGTGCGCGTACTGGCGCGGCCGCATTAAGGCTGTCGTCCCCGGGCTACCTACTCAAATCCATTGCTGAAAACGAGCTCCGGAGGAGGAGTTATGGCGATTTCGGCGATGTAGGTGTGCCAGACCGAGCGCACTAATCCACCTGTGAGCGGGAGTTCGGCCCAGTCAGCCGCGTAGGCGCCTAGGGCGTAAAACCTGTGGTGATCGCTCGGGTCAAACGTCACCGCCGAGTAAAAACCCCAAAGGTGGGGGCACCCTGCACCTGCAAGCGCTCGGGGGTCGCAGTGATAGTCACTGACCGGGCTCACGCGCAGCAGCATTTCCGCACCGGTTTGCTCCAGTGCATTGCCGTTCATTTTGTAGGCGCGTGCCAGAAAACTGATGTTGCCATCATCCAGAGTGTCACCATTGCCATCGCCCAGCGCGAAGCCTGAGCGGTTGTAGGCAATCACCACCTCGCCAAACTCGTTGACCGCAATTGCGCCCTGGTAATAGTCCCACAACAACTGCTCAATCTTACCCGAGGACAATAAAGCACCGGTGCTGGCATCGAGCACTGTCCAGCGCACCGCGGCATAGTCGCCCAGGCCGGATTTCACGGTAGATACATAGAACACCTTGCCGCCGACCTGCGCCGAGTTGGTGAGCGTGTGCCCTCCCAATGTGGGCAGGTAGCGGGTGCCGTCCGGCTGACGAGCAGTGCCAGATGCGACAAAGCCCGACCCGGTAATGAGCGCCGAAGGAGTCTGGGTGGCGCCGGCCGCGTTGACGCCATTGAGCGTGTAAAACACCTCTGATAGGAAGCCACGGCTTTCGGCAATGACCGCTGCCGTATTTGAAAGATTGCCCTGCCAGTTAAGCGCAGGCTGGATGGTAAAACCGTTGTTGGCTCCAGCCAGCAGGGTGGTGATCACAGTCATGTTGGCAAGGGTGGGTGTGCCGGTGAACAGGTCCACCTTGGGGATCACCATCAGCGTGGTGCCGGTGAAGCCGGGCTCGAAATTGTTGGTGGCTAGGTAAACACCCTTGTCGTCCAGAGCCAGCGTAGGATTGTCGGCAAAGGCGGTGCCGGAAGCCAGAACGGTGATCTGCACCGCCTTCCAGGTGCCCAGCGCATCTGCCGTGTCCGAGATCGCGAGGTTGACCTTGTTGGTGGTAGGGCCAAAGCCACTGATGATCCAGCGGTTGGTATAGTGGTCGAACAGCACGCGCTGGTTTCCATTGGAACCACCGATTAAACCACGGTCGTTCCAGAATGTGACCATGCTCACCCGCGACAGAACACTACCGCTGGCCTTGTCGTAAACGGTGATGCTGCCGTTGGTGGCTTCCAGAAACTGCGCGGTGCCGATGGCACCCCCGGGGCTCGGCGGGTAAAAACACTGGTTCAGCGCGCAGTTGTCAAGTTGAGAGGTGCCTTCAATACCCCGCACAACCGCGACGGAACCTCCGGGGGCTCGCTGAGAATACGCAGGGCTTGCGAATATCAACAAGGAGACTGCAACAAAAGCTACACTCGTCACCTGGGCCCCAGAGAGCTTCTTCATCTTGTGATCTCCTTGCCGGGTTGCACAACTTCTGCGCGCAGGGAAAGAGTAGGCGCATTATTCCCTGGTGTCCACGGCTCCGGACTGGAATGCACCTCAGGACAGGAAGCAGCACGTGTGAATGGGGTCAGCTTTTTAGCGGCGCATTCAAACGCGCATGCTCGCTGGGCAGAGGCAGGGGTTTTTCGCCCAGATTCAACCGCAAGGCATTGCGGAAACAGGCCATGGCCAGCTCCAGGTTGCCCTGCCGCTCCATCAGCTGGCCCAGTGAGTCATAGCCGGTAACGGTCGGTTCGAGCTCCAGGCTGCGGATCATGTGAAAGCGTGCTTTGCCCCACAGTTCCTCACGCGCGCACAAGCGTCCGAGGGCAAGATGAAGGCGGGCGTCCTCCGGGTGATCCACCAGCCATTTCTCACACTGCTTCAGCCGGGCGTTGGCGTCGCCGGTTCCGGGAATTCCATAGGGAATCAACAAGGCGGAATTCCATTCCTGCTTGAGGCTGGCACGCAGGACATTCTCCGCAAGTTCCGCACCGCCGAGGCTTGAGGCCTTGTTGGCAAACGCCAGCGCAAGTTCCGCGGCCGTCTGCATGACCTTGGGGAAGGTCTGCCAGGTCGTCTTCAGTTGCTCCACGTCCCGGCATTGATCCAACTGAGCAACAGCGGCCTCGTGCTTGAGGGTTTGCGCGCGCGGCGCATCGATCAGGCCAGCTTTCTGCATCACCGGCAGGATTTCCTGCATGGACTGCCATTGCCCCAGGGAGCGGTAGCATCTGGACAACAGCTCCAGCACCTGACTATGACGCTTGCGTCGGCGACGCAACTCTTCGAGCAGCGGCAGCGCTTCTTCAAAGCGGCCATTCTCGGTGAGTAAACGGGCCCGGGTGAGCTCCACCAGGAAACGGTTCCTGCGCCCCCCCGAATCGGCCTGCTCGAGATACCATTTGGTGCGCTCGGGCGCTTCCTGACCGTCTGCGGCTTGCGCAGCTGCCAGGTAGCGGGCAGTGGCCTGACCTTGCGCTGGGGTGGATTTCTGCAAGGCACGTTCGGCCCTGATCCAGTCGCCCTCGGTCAGGGCCAGCAAGCCCTTTTCCAGTTGCTTCATGGCGCGCCTTTCGCGCATGCGGCGCGCAGTTTCTGCCGGCAAGCGCCAGATCCGAACGGCCAGATGCAGGACCAGCCAGACCAGCACCACCGCGCCAACCAACACCAGCGCGCTCATTTCCAGAGTCCAGCCGCGAAAATGGATTTGCACCAAACCGGGATCTTGCAGAATCAGCGGCGCCAGCGCCGCAGCCAACAGCAGCAGCGCCAGCATCAACACCAATAGGAACACATTTCTCATTGGGCCGTATCCCCCGTCACTCCAGCAGCCCGCATGGCTTGCAGGGCGGCGAGCGGTGCGCTGATATCCGGCATGGTTGGGTCGATGTCCTGGTGCTGCAGGTCGCCCAGTTGCGCAAGCACATCCCGGCTCGCCTGGCTGGCTGGATCAAACCAGTGCGCCAGCGTGGCGGCAAGGCGGTTCAAGGCGGCAGTCCAGGACAATTGGTCGCGGCGCAAGGCCGCCAGCCGGGCAATTTCCAGCTCCAGCCAGGCATGTTGGCGGATCAGATCCTGGTCCGCAAACACGGGAATACTGTTGGCAATTTCATCGTCGCGACGTACGGTGACCAAACCGGAGAGTGACTGTTTAATCCGTTCCCACCAGCTTGTTTCACCTTCCGCAAGCACTCCCTTTTTAGTATCCGCCTCATCCTTGAACGGCAGAGCCATAACGGCTGACTGCAGGGCATCCAGGCTTGCGTAAATCCTGAGGTAGTCGGGCCCACTCAGATCTGTAAGTTTTAACCGTGCAGTTGCGATGTCCTGCTGTATACCCAGGTACAAGGGGTTATCAAAAGCTGCGAGCTGCTGGCTGGCAATGAGCAAGGCCTGGTTGGCAGTGCGCGTATCGGCAAACAGGTTCAGGCGCTCCCCGGCCAAGCGCAGTACGTACTCGACTTCGGCCAGGTCCAGCTCCGCCGCGCTATCCCGGTTGCGCGCGGACAGTACAGCAAGTTGGGACTCTGCAGTTTTCAGCCTGGCCTCGCCAGCTTCAATCGCTACCTGCATGGAGCGGGTCCAGGCAGAGGTGTCCTGCCGGAATGCCTGCCATTGGTTGCTCGAGGCCTGCAGCGAATCCAGGCTTTTTTCCAGCGTGCTGATGCGGGCGCCGGGATCGGCGGAGTCGAGGCTGCTCACACTGGATTCCAAGCTTGCAATGCGGGATTCAAGACCAGCCAGCTGCTGACCTTCACGTGCGGATGCGGCGGCCAGTTCCGTGGCTGCAGCACTGTCGGCCGTGCGGTTCTGCCACCATAACCAGGCAACTCCTGCTGAGCCGGTTAAAGCCAGCAGCAAAACGAGCATTGCCAGGCCCCTACCCGGTTTTTGTGGTTGTGTCTGAGGCTGCGTCTGTGACTGCTGGGGGCTTTCTTTTTCTTGCTGTGGAAAAGGCTCATTCATTGCAGTTATCCATGTGCTCGGGGTAACACGGTTTTTGACCGTGGTAAAAACAGGGTGCGAACGGCTGCGGCAATATCCTTGTTGGCCGGCCCGCAGCTCGTGTGAATTTTAGCCGGGTTGTATGACCGTGCCAGCTCCACCAGGCGGTCTGAAATCACCAGCCATTCACCCGTGCGAAGCTGGCGCCAGCAAGCTGCAGGCACACGCTGCGCCAAGGCAGTCATGGCATTGGCGCTGGTCCACACACTGAGGATGAATCGCGCCTGTTCAATTGCAGACAGCGCAACAGCGTCCAGCGCAGCTGGTTTGCTCTCGTACACCACCAGGGTATGCGCACTGTAGCCAATTGCCTGCAGGCTGTCCCTGATCAGGGTGCGCCCGCCCGGAGCAGCGAGTACAAAAACTGTCGCAGCCATTCCGGCGCCTGGCGGCGCTAAAACCAGCTCCTTGATCAAGTCCTCGCTGGTGTAGCCTTGCCGTGGCTGGATGCTTACCTCGATGCCTGCCTGTTGCAGCAATGCTGCGGTAGCAGGTCCAATCGCCGCGATCCGTGCTCTTCGCACCGCGTCCGGCGGAAGCTGACTCAAGCCAAACTCCACGGCGCGCGGGCTGGTAAATATCAACAGACCTGGCCCCGGTTGCGCAAGGCCGGTCTGTAGTTGCGCCACCTGGTCCGGACGCAGTTTAACCGCATGGAATGTATGGGCCGGGAGAATAATTATTTCAGCCTGGGTTGGGGCCAGCAGGTCTGCGAGTTCCAATGCTTCCTGCCGCGGGCGGGTGATCAGGATATGCGAATAATTCATCTGCGTGGATTTCATTGGTGCAATTCATCGATAGGCGGCGATAATGCGGTCGGCGCCCTGCTGCACCAGATCCCGGGCAACTTCTTCCGCGATGGCAGTAGCATCACTTGCTGGCCCGCTGCGAGCGCTGCGCACTAACGTCTTGCCGTCTATCGTCGCGACCAGGGCATCGATGCGCATCTGGCCCGACTCCATGCGGGCGAACACGGCCAGGGGCACCTGGCAACTGCCACCCAGTCGACGGGATACCAGGCGTTCAGCCCCGGCGCACATATGCGTGGTGGCATCATCAAGTGGCTGCAACACCTGCTCCAGGGCATGATCGTCCTCGCGGTATTGCAGACAAATAGCTCCCTGCGTAACCGCGGGTAGCCAGGCCGGTGCCTGCAGGGTTTCACTCACGAGTTGCTCCAGTCCAAGGCGTTCCAGGCCGGCGCAGGCAAGGATGATCGCGTCGTATTCCCCGTGTTGCAGTTTACGCACGCGGGTGTCGACATTGCCACGCAAGTCCTGCACCTGCAGGTCTGGGCGCATGGCCAGCAATTGGGCTTGCCGTCTCAGACTGCTGCTGCCTACCCGTGCACCGGCAGGAAGCTGGGCCAGCGTTTCTCCGTTCCTGCTCAACAACGCGTCATAGGGATTACCCCGCGCCAGCACCACGTCGACCCGCAAACCCGGGGTGACTGCAACAGGCACGTCCTTCATCGAGTGCACAGCCAGGTCCGCCTCACGATTCAACAACGCCAGTTCCAGTTCTTTCAGAAACAATCCTTTACCGCCAATGGCAGCCAGGGGCCGGTCCAGTATACGGTCGCCCTGGGTCGACAAAGGCAACAGTTCCACCCGACCTTCCGGGTAAAGCCCCTGCAAACGGTCGGCTACATGCCGTGCTTGCCACAGGGCAAGCACACTTTGTCGCGTAGCGATTTTCAGTAGCCACTCGGAACTCACGGCGCAGGGCCTGGCCGAGCAGTGATCACGACTGACTCAGTAATTTACGCACGGCAGAACTATTACGGCGGCTGATTTCAGGGCGGCAGTCCGTGCCGCTCATTACTGCCAGCACTCGCCCGTCGCTTTCCCGTTCCATGCCTCGCAGATGCCGGCGCGAAATCAGGGCGTTGCGGTGAATCCTGAAAAACTCCTGCGGACAACGGCTCTCCAACTCCAGCAGCGAATCTTCGATGACAGTGCTACCGTTTTCATGCACCACCGTGGTGTACTTGTCTTCAGCCAAAAGGCAGATCACCCGGTTAACCGGAATGAGCATGACCTTGCCACCCACGGTGGACCGCAGGAATTCATCGGGCGTTGCGTCTTCGCGGTCTCCCAAGTAGCGGCGCGCTTTTTCCAGAGCCTGCAGCAAGCGCTCTGCGCGTACCGGTTTGACCAGGTAATCAACCGCTTCGGCTTCAAATGCTTCCAGTGCCTGGTTCTGGTAGGCGGTGCAAAAAATCACCGCAGCACGCATTCCGGTGCGCTGCATCAACTGCGCCAGTTTCATGCCGTCCATGCCGGGCATGGAAATGTCGAGTAACAGGATATCCGGGTGCAATTGAGCGATTACTTCCAGCGCCTCCTCTCCGCTGCGGGCTGTGCCAGCCACCGAGTAATGCGGCAGTTCATCCACCATCCTGCCCAGGCGGTCACGTGCCGGGGCCTCATCATCTACGATCAGTACGGTTAACACTCAGACATGCTCACTCATTTCAATTGCGTCAACGGCAGACTTAACACCGCGTAAAACTGTTCATTTTCCCCGTGGGTTACCAGGCTGGCACGCGAACCAAATGCCAGCCTCAAGCGTTCCCGGATGTTGTCCAGGGCCATGCCGTGCCCACTTACAGAAGAACCCCCGGGGTCCATTGGATTGGCAATGGTTACGACCACCTGATCGCCTTCCGCGCGCCCGTAAACTGCTATGGTCCCTCCTTCCCTACGCGACTGTATGCCATGTGCGACAGCGTTTTCCAGTAGCGGTTGTAGCATCAGTGGAAGCACTGCAGCATTCGCCGGCAATTCTTGCACCTGCCATTTTATTTCCAGGCGCTCGCCCAGTCGGCGCTTTTCCATATCGAGGTATTGTCGCGCCAGCTGCAATTCTTCGGCAAAGCTGATGACCTGGTCTGCACGGCGCATACTGCCGCGGAAAATGTCCGCCAGGTCTTCGATGGCGGCTTCAGCATTCTTGGGATCGGACGGGATCAGGCTGGCGATGGTGTTGAGGCTATTGAACAGAAAATGCGGGCGGATACGCGCCTGCAGCGCCTGCACCCTGGCTTCAGCCTGCGCCATCAATTCGGCCCGCCAGCGCGTGCGCACCAGCAGGTAACGAAAAAAAGCCAGCGCCACCAGTCCAACTATGAACATGCTCTCCAGCACAAACTGCCCCACGGACTCCTGCCCGGAGGAAACGCCCAGCAGTGGTTCTGCCTGCCGGGCGGCAAAACTGAAAACCCCGGCCAGCACCACCACGATCAACCAGTTCCCAACCCAGGCGCCCCTGGCCGACCCGCGGTTAGTCCAACCGCTGGTGATGCACAGCCCCGAAGTGCAAAACAATGCCAGCCACTGGGAATACAGGCTGGCCAAACCCATCCACGCCCAACCGGGAAAACCGTCCTTGCCGAGGCTGATAAGCACCACGGAAAGCTCGGTAATGGCGATCACTGCAAGCACCAGTTGCCCATTGCAAAACGACGGCGGGTAGACCCCGCGCGACTCCACCTCCAATTCTTTTTCCAGGGTCCCGTTCATGGCCAGGTCAGATGTGTGCCCAGCCAGGTGCGAATGTGCAGGATTTCGTCGGGGCACACCGCATGAGCCATGGGGTACTCGTGCCATTCGAGAGCGTAACCGCCGGCACGAAATTCTTCAGCCGCAGCCTTACCCATGTGCAGTGGCACCACGCCATCCATGTTGCCGTGGGCCAGGAACACGGGCAGGCCATAATTGATGGGGTGGGCCTGCACGCGCAGACGCGGGGCATGCAGCATGTACGTTGACAGGGCGATCAGGCCGGCAAGGCGCTGCGGATAAAGCAAGGCCAACTGGATTGCGATAGCCCCGCCCTGGGAGAATCCGGCCAACACCACGCGATGTGGATGAATTCCGCGCCGTTGTTCACGTTGCACCAGGGTAGCGACCTGCGCCACGCTTTGTTCGATTCCGTCTGCGTCATGGCCGCGGTCGGAATCAATGCTCAGGATGTCATACCAGGCGCGCATCTGCATACCCCCGCTGAGGGTGACAGCCCGCACCGGTGCGTGTGGAAACACCCAGCGCAATGACGGCGCGCCCGGCCAGGACAGCTGCGGCACCGCAGGCTCGAAATCATGCCCGTCAGCGCCGAGCCCATGCAACCAGATGATCGCACACACCGGATCAGGCCCGGTGGTGACTTCTACCGTTTCCAGCGATGGCCACCGGTCCACGGCAATCGCCGCACCTGGCCCGGGTTCTCCGCTCTCGTCGGTGGCTGATTCCTTGTCTTTCATGGCGTATAGTGTAGCAGCCTTGGCACCTGTCCCCGATCAAGATGATCATTGACTATCACCCTTTGCCGAAAACTTTCCGATGAATTATTTGACCCGGTACATTTGCCTCGCCTTGTTTTGCCTGCTGCTGGCAGCCTGTGGCCAGAACGGTCCCCTGACCCTCCCGGACCAGGCCCCCTCAGCGCCGCAAAGCGCCACTAGCGAGGATGCGAACGAACCGGTACCCGATGCTGCGCAGGACGGCGAGCCACTCCCGGATGTAGTACCGCAGGAATTACCGGACCCGGCGGAAGTCCCCGATGACGAATCCATCTAGCTTTGCTTTTCACAAAATGCATGGCGCTGGCAACGATTTTGTGTTGCTGGACCTGCGCCATGAAACACTGAACCTGGATACCCAATTGTCCGCCAGGTTGGCCAATCGCCGTCTGGGAATTGGCTGCGACCAGTTTCTCTTGCTGCACCCGCCCCGGCAGGCCGGCAGCATTGCTCGTTATGAAATCCGCAATGCCGATGGCAGCGCAGCAGGTCAGTGCGGTAACGGCGCCCGCTGCATAGCGCTTTACCTCCTCATGAGCGGTGAGTCCGGGGCTACCCCCATGGTATTTGAAAGCCCGGCAGGAACGATAACAATCGAGTGCTGCTCCGATGGAGAGTTTGAGGCGGATATGGGCGAGCCCGCTTTTGCGGCAGAACTGGTTCCAATCAGTATGAGCCCCGACAATGGTCGCTACGAACTGGATACCCTATGGGGCCCGGTGCAATTTGGTGCAGCTTCGATGGGCAATCCCCATGCGGTCGTGACGGTGGAGGATGTCACCAGCGCCCCGCTGCAGACCGTAGGCGCATTCATCAGCAAACACGGCGTGTTTCCACAGGGCTGTAACGCAGGATTTGCCCAGATTGTTGATCGCGACAACGTGCGCCTGCGGGTTTTTGAACGTGGCGCCGGCGAAACGCTGGCCTGTGGTTCAGGAGCGTGCGCGGCCGTGGCCATTTTGCGCCGCGGGAATTGGGTTAACGAAGTCGTCAATGTCTATCTGCCGGGCGGGCATCTTGTGATAAAGTGGCCGGGAATGGGGAGCAGTATCAGGATGAAAGGTCCCGCCGTCCACGTCTTTTCAGGAACACTAACTTATGCATGAGAAGAAGCTGACACTGAATGATGTTGTGGCAAAATATTTGCGCCGCAATCCCGCGTTTCTATCAGAGCACCCGGACATACTTGAATTACTTCAGCTGAATCACTCTGCCGGTTCCGCCACGTCACTCATTGAAAGACAGGTAACGCACCTGCGCAACAAGAACCACGAGTTGAGCCGCCAGTTGAACCGCATGGTCCAGGTCGCCTCCGAAAATGAGCACCTGATGTCACGTTTGCATCAGCTCACACTGGAATTGATGAGCCTCAACGATCTCGCATTATTTTTCCAGCAATTGGGTCGCAGCCTGCTGCAGGATTTCAAAGCCGACGTCTTGCGTATTTGCCTGTTCAACCCAAAGCACGCTGCACTGCTTTGTGACGAAGTTCGCTGGGTGGATAGCAAGGACGAGGGCGTGCAACAGTTCCATGCCCACCTGGAAAAAGAGCACACCGTTTGCGGGCGGCTGAATGACAGCAAGCTTGAGTTCCTGTTCGGCACCAAGGCGCGCTGGGTGCAGTCAACTGCGCTTGTTCCCCTGGGCGAAAACGGGGCGGATGGCGTGATGGCCATTGGCAGCAGCGATCCGGGGCGTTTCTATCCTGGCATGGGAACCTTGTTCCTGGACTTGCTGGCCGACGTGATATCCAGCAGCTTGAACAATTCCAGCCCGGAGGAAGAACGGCTGTCTGCTTGAAGGCCCTTACGCAGCAATTCTTCACTTACCTGCGCATCGAACGCGGGTTGTCCTCACGCACCATCCAGGCCTATCAACGCGACCTCGACCTGTTACTCGCTGAGTTGGCGCGGCAGGACGTCACCTCACCCGCTGCCGTCACCGAGCATCACATTCGCGCACTGGCGGCCCGGCTGCATCGGCAAGGACTGGGTGCGCGATCAGTACAGCGCCTGCTGTGCGCTATTCGCAGTTTCTACCGCTGGCTGTTGAAGGAAGGCAAGGTGAAAAACAACCCGGCCCAGTCCGTGCGCGCACCCAAACAAGTGCGCAAGTTGCCCGAAACCCTGGACGCAGATTCAGTCACGCGACTGCTGTCATTTCCCACCGACACCACTCTGGCTATTCGCGACAAGGCCATCATGGAGTTGTTCTATTCGTCCGGCTTACGTTTAGCGGAGCTGGCGAGTTTGACCTGGGCACAGCTTGACCTTGCCGGTGGCATGCTGACGGTTACCGGCAAGGGCAGGAAAACCCGAATGGTGCCGTTTGGTGGTATGGCTGCGCGGGCCCTGGCGGAATGGCGCAAAGTGCGTGGCGAATTTGCTGCGTTCGAGGAGCCGGTTATTTTTGTCAGCCGCGCGGGCAAACCCGTAAGTACCCGCACCATACAGTCCCGCGTGCATTACTGGGCGCGCAGGCAGGGTTTGCCGCAAAACGTGTATCCGCACCTGCTACGGCACAGTTTCGCCAGTCATATGCTGGAGTCTTCCGGCGATTTACGCGGGGTACAGGAACTGCTCGGCCACAGCGATATTTCCACCACCCAGATTTACACCCACCTGGATTTTCAGCATCTGGCGAAGGTGTACGACCAGGCGCACCCGCGGGCTAAGAAGAAATAGCCTGTTATGTGATCTTTGTGTTCGTGGTTTCGTTTCCGGCGGCACGGAGCGGAAAGTTTTTTCTGGACACGCGGCAAGTACAACCCTGGAAGCACCACGCCAGCTTCGACCACCGGGGATGGAGGAAATGCAGAAGGATTGCCGGGAGCAATCCCTGCCCTGCTGGCGACGGTCCTGAAAAAACTTTCCGCTCCCTGCCTCCTACACTGCAACAAAGCAGACTATTGGGGGGTGGATGTAAAGAACTGGGTCGGGGACCTGCTTACAAGACCGTCGCCAGCAGGGATGCTGGCGAGGGGCCTACAGGGATGTATTTACGGCGTGTCTTGTAAGCAGGTACCCGACCCGGTTCACTTCTAGATCAGTCTTTTTCGAACCACCGGTAAACCAAGCCGGCAATGGTCGCACCAATCAGGGGCGCTACCCAGAACATCCATAACTGCGCGATCGCCCAACCACCCACAATTAGAGCCGGCCCGGTGCTGCGCGCCGGGTTGACCGAGGTTTGGGTGACCGGAATGCTGATCAGGTGAATCAGGGTCAGGCCAAGACCGATGGCAATGGGTGCGAAGCCTGCCGGTGCGCGTTTGTCGGTGGCACCGAGAATGATGAGCAGGAACATCAAAGTCATGACCACTTCGGTAACAAACCCGGACTGCATGGAATAGTGACCGATGGAATGTTCGCCATAACCGTTGGACCCCAGCCCTTTGGCCAGTTCGAAGCCGGGCGCGCCACTGGCGATCCAGGCAAGTATGGCCGCTGCTGCAATCGCTCCCAGCACCTGGGCAATGACGTAGGCCGGTACTTCAGCAAACTTGAAACGCCCGGCCACAGCCAAGCCTACCGAAACGGCCGGGTTGAGGTGACAACCGGAAATATGACCGATGGCATACGCCATGGTCAACACCGTCAGGCCGAATGCCAGGGAGACACCGGCGAAACCAATACCATACTCCGGAAACCCGCCGGCCAGTACAGCCGAACCGACTCCTCCCAGCACCAGCCAGAACGTGCCGATGAATTCGGCTGCAACCTTTTTCGATAAGCTCATTTGTTCTCTCCCGTTTTATAATGAGTGATGGTGGATCCAACCCGGCTGTTTTGCACCCGGCCGCTGGCAAGCATAATCCAAAACGGCTCCAGCTTGTATTTCACGGTCCAAATCCCCACGTTTGAGTTCCAGCAACTATCCGGGAAGAACAATGGAACAATACCGCGGGACAACCATTTGCTCGGTGCGGCGTGGCAAGCAGGTCGTGATGGGCGGGGACGGCCAGGTAACGCTGGGCAATACCGTGATGAAAGCCAATGCCCGCAAGGTGCGCCGCCTGTACAAAGACCAGGTGATTGCCGGGTTCGCTGGCGCAACAGCCGATGCGTTCACCCTGTTTGAGCGGTTTGAGGGCAAGCTGGAAAAACACTCCGGCCACCTCGTCCGCTCCGCCGTTGAACTGGCCAAGGACTGGCGCACCGACCGCAGCCTGCGCCGCCTGGAAGCCCTGCTGGCCATTGCCGATCGCAGCAACTCCCTCTTGATCTCCGGCAACGGTGACGTAATTGAACCGGAAAATGGCCTGATCGCCATCGGTTCGGGTGGCCCGTTCGCCCAGGCCGCCGCGATGGCGCTGTTGCAATACACTGAGCTGGATGCAGAATCCATCACGCGCAATGCGCTCGGCATCGCTGCCGGCATCTGTATCTACACCAACTCCAATCTCACCATCGAAACACTGGAAATCGAATAACCATGTCGCAGATGACCCCGCGCGAAATTGTCCAGGAACTGGACAAACACATCATTGGCCAGTCGGACGCCAAGCGCGCCGTGGCGATCGCGTTGCGCAGCCGCTGGCGCCGCATGCAGGTCCCGCTGGAATTGCGCGATGAAATCACTCCCAAAAACATCCTCATGATAGGTCCCACCGGGGTCGGCAAAACCGAGATTGCCCGGCGCCTGGCCCATTTGGCGAACGCGCCTTTCATCAAGGTCGAGGCCACCAAGTTCACCGAGGTCGGCTACGTGGGCAAGGATGTGGAATCCATCATTCGCGACCTCGTAGACTCCGCAGTAAAAATGACCCGCGAGCAGGCCATGGAGCGCGTGCGTTCGCGTGCCCAGGACGCCGCCCATGACCGCATCCTTGACGTCCTGCTGCCGCGCGCACAGGGCATAGGATTCGCCAACGAACCGGAAACCGAGGATGCACCCGGCAGCAAAACCCGGTCGAAACTGCGCTACCAACTCGTTCACGGGGAACTGGACGAGCGCGAGATCGAATTTGATATCACCGCGCAAATTGGCGTGGAGATTATGACTCCGCCGGGAATGGAGGAAATGGCCAGCCAGTTACAAGGTATGTTCCAGAACCTCTCGGGCGGAAAAAAGCAGAAGCGCAAGATGAAAATCCGCGACGCATTTCCGCTGCTGGTCGATGATGAAGCCGCCAAGTTGATCAACGAGGAAGAGATCAAGCAGCAGGCGCTGGAAAACGCCGAGCAAAATGGCATCGTGTTCATCGACGAACTGGACAAGGTGGCCAAGCGTGCCGAATATGCCGGCGCCGACGTCTCCCGCGAGGGGGTGCAGCGCGACCTGCTGCCGCTGGTTGAAGGCTGCACCGTGTCCACTCGCAATGGTGTAGTAAAAACCGACCACATGCTGTTCATCGCCTCCGGCGCATTCCACATGGCCCGGCCCTCGGACCTGATTCCTGAACTGCAGGGCCGCTTGCCCATCCGGGTCGAACTGCACGCGCTGGAAGTGGAAGACTTCACCCGCATCCTCACCGAGCCCCAGGCCTCGCTTACCCAGCAATACACCGCGCTGCTGGCCACCGAAGGCGTGACCGTAACCTTTACCGCGGATGGCGTGCGCCGTATCGCCGAGATTGCTTTCCAGGTAAATGAATCAACCGAAAATATCGGCGCCCGCCGTTTGCACACGGTGATGGAACGACTGCTGGACGTCATCTCCTTCGAAGCCCCGGACCGCTCCGGTGAATCCTTCGAGATTGATGCCGCCTATGTCGATGAGCACCTCAAGGCGTTGGCGGGGAATGAGGATTTGAGTAGGTATATTCTCTAGACCCCGGGTCACCGCAGTCAGCGGTTGACTTATTGATTTAATGTAGCTACATTAAATCATGTCCAGAACAACTAAACGAATTACTGTCGCAATGCCGTCCTTGAAGGAGGACAAGGCAATTACCGCTGCGGCTAAGGCCGACCTTGATGCACACCCACTCACCCCCAAGCAGCTCAAAGCTATGGTTCCGCTTCGTTCGCTTCGTGGACGTCCGAAATCCCAAAATAAAAAGTTGCTGATATCGGTGCGATACAGCACTGAGGTTGTGGAGTATTTCAAATCCACTGGCGAAGGCTGGCAAACACGCATGGATGGCGTACTGCGGGAATATGTCGCTCGTCGGGTTCGCAAAGCGTCGTGATGTGGCCGAACAATCCGCTGCACCCGACGCCAATTCGCAGCGTTGATGTCCGTTTGGACGTTTGAAGGCAAAATGAAGATCGTCACATGGAACTGTAACGGTGCATTCCGCAAGAAGTATCAGGAAATTGAGAAGTTAGACGCAGACTTATATGTAATTCAGGAATGTGAAAATCCAGAGCATGTAAAGGGCGAGTACAAAAATTGGACTGACAGTTACGTCTGGTATGGCGAAAACAAACACAAGGGCATAGGCATATTTGCACAAACTGGGGTAGATATTCGGCGCCTGGATTGGCAGGACAATGGGTTACAGTTGTTTTTGCCCGTCAGGGTAAACAACCAGTTCAACTTGGTTGCGACCTGGACAAAGCAAGCTAATTCTCCAACATTCCGTTACATCGGCCAGCTTTGGAAATACCTGGAATTGCACAAAGAGAAAATGGCAACAGACCGCACCGTTCTATGCGGCGATCTCAATAGCAACAAAATATGGGATGTCTGGGATCGATGGTGGAATCACAGTGATGTTGTCAGGGAGCTAAACTCGGCAAAGATGCATAGCCTTTACCATTTGGCTACAGGCGAAGATCAAGGCTTGGAATCAACCCCAACATTCTTTCTTCATCGAAATCTGAAAAGGCCGTACCACATAGACTTTGCGTTTGCGTCTGAAGGCATGTTTAATCCTCCAAGCAATACCTTGGAGGTCGGCAATCACAATCCTTGGCTAGAGTTTAGTGACCATGTACCAGTTACATTCAAGATTGGCTTATAACAGGTCGCTCAAGATCGCCGCTTCGCGGCTGGGCCGCCACATGCGAGGATTGTTTCGCATTATCTGCGCGTCGTGTTCCTGCCTCTTAGGTCTGCGTTATCCGGATTCAGCTCATGCCAAGTGCAACGATTAAAATCTTCCTTGCCCACGGGGACCCAAAGCGGCTCCGAACAGCAGAATTGTCAAACTGGACGGGCAAGGCTGTAGCCGGCCCAAGAAGCGAATTCGATAGTGTGCTTTCCCGCGAAGAATCACAAAATTCAGGGGTCTACTTTCTTACAGGCATTGACCCAGAAACAGGAAAGAGTGCTGTCTACATCGGTGAGGCAGAGTCTATAAAGGGCAGAGTGAAAGGCCACCTTGGTAAGGACTTCTGGAATCACATCGCGTTCTTTATAAGCAAAGATGAAAATCTCACCAAAGCCCACATCAAGTATCTCGAAGGTCGATTGATCGACCAGGCAAAGCAAGCGGGTCGGGCTGATGTCAAAAACAGTCAAGGCAGTGGCGCGCGCCTGCCCGAATCAGACCGCGAAGAAATGGAAATTTTTCTGGAGAAGATTCACCAATTGTTGCCTGTGCTCGGTGT
>JANLTO010000054.1:0-5647 GCA_031362985.1 Lysobacterales bacterium
ACCTGCGACCTTCGGGTTATGAGCCCGACGAGCTGCCAGACTGCTCCACCCCGCATCAGTAGGCCGCAAATCATATAGACTCCGCCTTGCTAATACAAGGGCTCAGAACCATGGCTCAGAACCAGCAGGCTCGACCGCAAGGCTCTCAAAATCCAGCGCCGAGCGTGCTCCACGTTCCCGAATCAGGCGATCCAACAGGTCTGGGTCAATGCCGTAGGTGTTTCTCTTCTTTGTGACGTTCTCCCCGAAATCCACTTATGCTGCTGTCTCGGTTTTTGGGGCCACCACTCACCCCACTGGTGCCTTCGCGGGCTTCCTGCTGTTTTTCAACGTAGCCCGTGGCGTTGTAGTGCCGGCCAGAGAAATTGGGTTACAGTATAGAACTCCTGACCGAACGACCTCCCCCGACAATTACAATTTACCGTCCATACCTCAAGTGAATTCGAGAGAATATTCCCGCGGGAACGTCCAAAAAAAGGGGAAGCTTACGCTCCCAGCGGCCTGATAGTACCGCTGCTGGTCGCTGCCATAGCGGAACGTGGCCTGATTGCCATTTCGGCTCATCACCAGCGGCAGATTAAAGGCATCGTAGCTGACATTAAGACTTCCCGTTGCGGCATTGCCACAGCGCATGTTGCCGTTGGCGTCGTAAGCATAGCTGCCGGTACCAGCCTGGGTCACTGCATGGGGCCCGGCATTTACTGCTCCCGTGCAACTGAATATTTGGGGTCATGAATATTTGGGGTCAGAGTAAAAACTTACAGCAAAATGCGGCAATGTTCCATGGTCGACTCACGCTGACCGGTACAAACTGCAGGAAACCACTACTGCGAGCCGCTCCATGCCGCGAAGGAATCGTGATTGTCCCACCGGGGTTGCTGTGCATGTCATCCAACGTGGAAACAACCGGCAAATCTGCTTTGCTGAGGAAGCTGACATAAAAGCCTACGCCAACTGGCTACGCGAAGGAGCCGAAAAGTATTCCATCGCCATCCATGCGTGGGTTTTCATGACCAACCACGTGCACCTGTTGATCACCCCGACTGAAGTGTCCAGCGTTTCGAGTTGCATGCAGTACTTGGGAAGACATTATGTACGGTACTTCAACTATCGATACCGGCGAACAGGTACGTTGTTCGAGGGCAGATTCAAATCCTGCCTGGTGCAAAGCCAGGATTACCTCCTCACTTGTCAGCGTTATATAGAACTAAATCCAGTACGGGCTGGAATGGTCGACGATCCGGCTCACTATCTGTGGTCGAGTTATCGCGCTCATGCATTGGGGCACCAACCTCAGATGTGGCGGCCACACCCGGAATATCTTGCACTCGGCTCAACCAAACGATTGCGGCAGTCGTCATATCAAAACCTGTTCGCTGCTCAATTGAGCACTGAACAAGTAACGGACATCCGCCAGGCTATCAATACTGGACTGGTACTCGGCACTGATCGCTTTCAGGCAGAAGCAGAACAACTGACGGGCCAACGCCAGCACCATCTCAAGCGTGGCCCAAAGCCCAAAACAAAACTCACCACCGAGTTTTTACTCTGACCCCAAATATTGTGCGGGGCCGAGGATCAAGAGTGCGACCTAATCATTCCGCCGAGGGCGGAGGCGTAGCGCGATTGCACAAATCACCAAGCATCTGGCTATACACATCGTGCCAGTCAGGATGGCTTATCTTCGACTCGTTGCGCGTGATGGCCACGACCGCGACTTCATCGCCGCAGATGTCGTAAAAGCCACCCCATTGCATCGTTTGAAACACGACTAGAGAATCTCGGAAATCCAAGTCGTCTTGCGACTGCTCGAGCTGTTTAAGAATGTAGTCCAGCGCCGGTTTACCTTGCTTGGCAATGGGCAACGCCAATCCTGTTGTAGGCGGATGGATCACCTGGTTGCCATACCGAAAAATACGCCATTGCTGCTCCAAAGGATATGTAGTCAGACGCTCCATGCGCGTTGGGATATCGCCGCTGAAGAATTGTCTTTCGACGGATTCGGCATGGCACGCACTCGTGAGGAGTAGAAAAAACCCACAAAGACATGTGCGCCCCATGATCAGCACCCCTCTGTTTGCGGGTTAACTGAGCAGAAGCCACTCCGGATCTGCGCGCTCTTTGCATAAGCGCTGATCTCGAATGGATTGTTCCAGTATCCGTTGCGAGACGCCCAGATGTACTCCCGGTAGGTCATGCCGTCCGCATATTGCTGAACGTGGAAGAGCTCATGCCCCAAGAACTCCACACCGCCGGCGGTTCCGGGCTCGTAGACCCCCTGTCGGAAATAGATCTTACTACCAAGCGTGATGCCATCCATCTCGCTGCGCAGCCACCACGGGACTTTGCCTTCGTAGACACGAACGGAACCCAATAATTCGGCCGGGAAATGGTCGGCGTAGATCGCTTTCTCTTCATCCGTCAACAGTCTTTCAAGTTTTCCTACCCGTTTATCCACAGATTGCTCCAACTCATCATTAAAGGCCCTGGAGAAGGCTCCCGTCACTGCCCCATTGGCAAACTTCCCGCCAGTGAGTGCCGAAGCAGTCCCACCGACCACGCCGGCGGCAGCTATACGACCCTGCGGCGTGCTGAAATTCCCTATTGTTCCGGAAAACGCCTGGGTAAACCCTGCCGCGGCAAAGCCGTGCCCAAATTTACCCCCGCCCAGGAAGGACATTACACCGCCCATGATGCCGTGTGCGAGTGTTTTCGCGACCTGTTGTCCTACCGACAACCCGGTAAAGAGCGAGGCATTGGCCGCCTGGAATACTGAGCCCGTTTGCGCGAATACCGAAGCGTAGGCAGCACTTTTTGCTTGCGTCAGAATTCCCTGGAACTGCATGCCAATCGCCGAAAACGCAGCGGCGCTGAAAGCTCCTATCAGGGCACCTGTAATGCTCCCGGTTGAGATGTAACCTGCCTGGGCGCCGGCAGCGAAAGCGCCCAAGGGGCCAAAGGCGGATCCGACCGCCACTACCGCAATCGCCACAAACGGCCGGATCTTCTTCCAGGCTTTGGACAGGCTGAAATACCCACTCGGATCGGTATACGAAAGTGGATTATTCAGCACATAACTGTAGCGGTTGAGGGACTGGCTGTTCTTCGGGTCCTGCACAAACGGGTCGGCCTGCAGCATGCGTCCAAGCTTCGGATCGTAGATGCGCCCATTCATGTGAATGATACCGAGCCCATCGGCCTGTTCGTGACCGGTAAAGCCACGAGTGCTGATGGCAATGTTGATACTGCGCGTGAGGGTGGCGCTAAGAGCGCCCTGCCAGGTGGATGCGCGCCGTTCCCCAAAAGCCCCAAAGCTCATGGCGGTCACTCCACTGGTGGTGACCACTTTGTCTATAGAACCCAGGTGATCTTTGAGCAGGTAGTTGGTGATCTGTACCTGGGTTGCCGGAAAGTAATCCGCCAAGGCTATGCCACCGATGCTTCTGCGGAAGAACGCATTACCGCCGTCCTGCACAATGCGCTCCACAGAGCCGAAGTAGAGGGTGGTGCGGGACTGGTCAATGGTGTTGCTGTCTACCCGCTTGATGCGCTCATTACCGATACCGTAGGAGAACTCGGTGTAATCCACTCCCTTCTGGATGCGCAGTGCCTGGTCAAACACACTGTAGGTGATGCTACCGGTTTGGGTGGTGGCATGACCTACTCCTTCGCTGCCATTGGCAGAAAACCTCCCAATACACGGTTGCCTGTACTTTTTTTGGCGCGTGGCACCTTCAAGGCTTCGCGTGCAGTGAAGTGAGATGCCTGTTCTTCAGTATTTCAATTACTCCTCACTGATCCAGGCTCCAACTAATTCAGAAAGGTAACCTTTAATATTACCCAAGCGATTAAGTTGACTTTCAAGAATTTCTGTTTCCAAGCCAACACCGTTTACAATGAAAACAGGAATCCTACATATAACGTGAGATTCATCCGAATGGACACATGATGCGATTATGTCACTTGCTGAAATGGGCGGGGCCTTTCTCAAATAGTACCAATTAATTGAGGTTTCGCGTCCGCTGTAAAATTTATAAAAACCAGTGGTTTGATCAAATTCAGCGCGATAATCAGAAAACCTTCCCTGGCGCTGATTAATTTGCTCGACCTTGGCGGTCTGCATCGATTGAATTGCACTGAAATCCTCTCGGCTCAACAACATGAGTACTACGGTTTGCGGATTACTGGGTGTTTGTTCATCGGGTATAACAGAATCTATTTCTCCGCCTGGTATCTGAACAACAACGCTAAGGTCCCCAGAGTCCAGTCCTTCAGCAGAATTAACCCAAGAAAAGCGATCCTCGGGCAAATAGCTATTGGGAACCGCTAGACGCTTTCCATCCTTTTCGAGGACAAAGTCGCTCTTACCGAATTTACCCATCGCCATGCCAACACCAAGCGACAGAACTGTAATCACGACTATGCAATTTATCGCGTTTCTCATCGTTTCACTCTTCAAGGTACACTGTCGCAACCGGAGCACCAATATTCGGTGCGGGATCCGAAAGCTGAGCCCCCAAAAGTCCTGGCCGACAGTCCGAGACTCGTGAAGTAACTTTCATGATAAGCCGAGATTTGGTCAGAGCTTAATAGCCCAAACACCCCATATGAGTCCTCATCGACCGCATTGAAATGTTGCAGCGCAATGCCCCTGTTGACTCGATTTACAAAGTCAACATACGTTTCGCTTCCCAAGAGCTTTTCTTGCGCATCAATAGGCAAACCAGCCACTTGGTCAAATAACCAAGCATTGGCCAGCTTTCCGAGCACTCCTTGATTCTTTACCACGTCGATTGCAAGAGCCGCGTAGGCATCACCCCTAGCAAGTCTCGATTCATAGTAGCCGATTACATCACCGTGCTCTAATAGCCTTTCCTCAGTACTCGTGTTTCTTAGGCTATTTCTATGACTCAACTCATCATTAAACGCCCTGGAGAACGCCCCCGTAACTGCCCCATTTGCGAACTTACCACCGGACAGTCTTGACGCCGTTCCGCCAACCACCGCCGCGGCCACGGTGCGGCCGACACTGAACCCGGCGTTACCGGCGTCAATACCCCCAATCGCACCTGAAAATGCCTGAGTAAATCCCGCCGCCGCAAAGCCATGACCAAACTTGCCACCACCGGCGAGGGTACTGACGCCACCAACCACTCCATGCAAAATAGTTTTCTCAGCAAATGCTTGACCAGATAAACCAGATTCACCCCAACTACCTGAGCCGCTAAACTGTTGGAAGTTTGTGCCGATTCCATAAAACACCACCGCACTGAATGCGCCAATGAGAGCACCCTGTATGATATTCCCCCCATTAACAGCCGCGCCGATGCCGCTAGCGATTGCCCCTGCTGCCGCCGCCCCGTACCAGCTGGTCACAAACGGGCTGGCCGCGCCGCCAGTGAAATAGATTAGTGCAGCGCCAACAATTATAGTGGCGTACTTCTTCAGACTGAAATACCCGCTCGGATCGGTATACGACAGCGGATTGTTCAGCACATAGCTGTACCGGTTCAACGACAGGCTGTTCTTCGGGTCCTGCACAAAGGGATCGGCCTGCAGCATTCTTCCGAGCTTGGGATCATAAATCCGTCCGTTCATGTGAATAATGCCGAGCCCATCGGCCTGTTCGTGACCGGTGAATCCCTGC
>JANLTO010000057.1:0-2758 GCA_031362985.1 Lysobacterales bacterium
TAAAAAACCCTGGCACTACATTTACCTCGCCGAGGGCAAGGAATTCGACCAGTTACCTGCTGCCTTGCAGGAGCAATTCCCCGACCCGCGGGAAATCATGCAACTGGATTTGGAACGGCGTAAGCGTCTGGCCCATGCAGACATTGCAGTGGTGCGAAAGCGCCTGGAACAGCAGGGATACTACGTGCAACTGCCACCGGAACTGCCGGTGGAGGAAGAAATCGCCAGGCGCATGCCGTGACTCAATGCGATCCGGGCTTGCCTACACCACCCGGTTGATTACAGTACCCGCGACAAAGGCGGTAATCACTTTGGCCACCTGATCCATAGCAGCCTGCCGCGCCGTGTGGCTGGCCCAGGCATTGTGTGGCGTCACGATCAGGTTGGGGATGTCGGGCGCCAACAATACGTGGTCCGGTGGTGGCGGTTCCTCGCTGAGCGTGTCAATCGCCGCACCGGCAATCACACCCTGGCGCAGGGCATCTGCCAGGTCGCGTTCCGTCACGATGCCACCACGGGACGTATTGATCAGGATGGCATCCGGTTTCATGGCATTAAGTACTGCACTGTCGATCAGGCCTTCCGTGTGCGCGGACAAGGGGCAATGAATGGACAAAACATCGGCCGCCTGGATCACCTCTGCAAAGGTCACCCTGCCCGGGCGCGCCGCAGCGCCTTTGCGTTCCGCAACCAGCACATTCATACCCAATGCCGCGGCCAGGCGGGCCGTAGCCTGGCCCAGCACCCCATAGCCAATGACACCAAAGTTCAGCCCCCGCGCCTGGCGTATCGGCCGGTTAGCAAGGCAGAACTGCCGGGAACGACTCCAGTCACCGTTGCGCACGCTCTGCCAGTACCACGGTTGCGCGGTCAACAAATTCAGCATCAGGGTCATAGTGTGCTGCGCCACGGCATCGGAGGCATAGTCACGGATATTGCACACCGTGATGCCCAGCTCAGCGGCGGCCACGAGGTCAACATTGTTGCAGCCTGTAGCTGACACGGCGACGAGCTGCAACCGCCCGGCCTGCTCCAGCCCGGCGCGGTTCAGCTCACACTTGTTGGTGACAACTACGCTGGCGCCGGCAATGCGTCGGGCCACATCCGTGTGATCAGAGAACTCGTGCCACTGCCATTGCGGCAGGCTGGCCTGCAGCGGCGCCCGGTCCAGGTCACCGCAGTCCAGCGTTTCAACATCCAGGAACACGCCTGTCATCAGGGTGCGGTCGGGTGGGCTTTGTACCGTTTGTTCAGGCATAGAGGAGCAACAGCTTACTGAAACCCTGTTGTTTTCACCAGTTTGGCCAACAGTTTGGCCGGGCAGCAAAAATGTTCGCAACCGGGTTGCAAGAGCTGGTCTGGAATCGGTGTGCATCCTATACTCGTCACTCAGCCATGGAATATCGCCGCCTCGGAAAATCAGGACTCAAGCTCAGCGCATTTTCTTTGGGCTCATGGGTAACTTTTGCCCGGCAGGTCGATGGTGCTGCCGCACGCGACATGATGGCGCTGGCCTACGAACACGGCGTCAATTTTTTCGACAACGCGGAAGTGTACGAAAAAGGGCAGTCCGAAGTGCTGATGGGTGAGGCGCTGCAGAGGCTGGCGTGGCCGCGCGACACGTTTTGCGTCTCCAGTAAAGTGTACTGGGGTGGTGACAAACCGACGCAAAAAGGCCTGAGCCGCAAACATGTCGTTGAGGCCTGCCACGCGGCACTCAAGCGCCTGCAGGTGGATTACCTCGATCTATATTTCTGCCACCGGCCCGATATCGAGACACCGGTGGAGGAAACGGTCCGGGCGATGCATGATCTCATTACCCAGGGCAAAGTGTTGTACTGGGGCACATCAGAATGGAACGCCCAACAGATCACTGAAGCCTACGCAGTCGCGCGCGCCTGTTACCTGACTCCGCCGACCATGGAGCAGGCCATGTATCACCTGTTCCATCGGGAAAAGTTTGAAAAGGAATTGCTGCCATTGTTCGAGCACCATAGACTTGGCAGCACAACGTTCTGCCCGCTGGCCATGGGCATCCTGACCGGTAAATACAGCACAGGCATTCCCGATGGCAGCCGTTTCAGCCTTGCGGGATACGAGTGGTTACGCAGCAAGCTCGACAGCGCGGAAGGGCAGTCACAAATCGAAAAAACCCGCCGTCTGCAAGAGCTCGCAGCAGAAGCAGGCCTGCCGGTTCACCACCTCGCCCTGTTGTGGTGTTTGCAGAACCCGCACGTATCGAGCGTGATCCTGGGAGCGTCCCGCATCGATCAGCTGCAGGACAACCTGGAAGCCTTGCAGCATGCAAACAAGATGACACCAGCATTGCTGAAAAAAATCGAAGACATCGTAGACAACCGGCCGGTTCCGTTCAGTCACTTTTGAACTAACACCCACCCGGGAAGCCGGCGCGGACAGATTTCCTGTTCGCTATCCTCGAATCACCTTTAATGTGCGTTCCCGCGGCAACGCCCCACAGGTTTGAGAACCTGCCCTGCCCGTTCGCACTGCCATTACTTCACAGATACCCCCAGTTTCGCGCCATAAAGTGCTATTTAATCGCCACATAAACCGTTATAGCGCCAATAAAAGATTTATATGGCTCGCTTATTCGAATCGTGCCATAATAAATCTATGCCCAAGCAAATTTCGAAATCTGAATATGATGCGCTTCTCGAACTGATCAACAAGTTTCCAGACGGCGCAATGATGGACGAAATCATTGCGGCAATGCGAGAGAAACTCTCCCGTCGCACGG
>JANLTO010000059.1:0-2594 GCA_031362985.1 Lysobacterales bacterium
ATTGGTCGTAGGTGGTTTCCTCGGGCAACTGCAGAGTGCCTTGGGTTGTGCTGACCAGGCTGGGCCGGCCAAAGCTGTCAAATGTGTAGTCGCGCTGGTGCAGGATGGTGCCTGTACTACCCGTTCGATACAGAGCGAGAAAAGGGGCCACCTCTGTGCCGGCAGAGTTTCGGCAGAGAGACCCGTCAATCGGTGGATGTCTCTGTATCGCCTGCAGCAAAACCCACACTTCCAACGGTCCAGTAAACCGGCAATGACCGTTGAGTCTTAAATCCAATCAATCCGTATTTTGGTGAATACAGCGACCAACTGGGTTGCTTGGATAGCCGACCGGCGGCTGTTGCTTCTGCTGGTGTAGCAATCATAATCACATCATCAATTTCTCTGCCGAATAGGGACACTTTTATTCCCGTTCTTACAAGGTCAAACTTCGACTCGTTTACAGTCCATCTCCGAACTTTAGGATCTAATTTCTTCGGGACGGCAAAAGCGTACAGCGGAGAAAATAAGCAGAAATAGTCGGCATCCGAAGGGCAGAATTCTGCAACCGCCCGGCCATCGGTTCCTACCATGACAAAGCCTTTAGTGTCATTTGCGCTCGGAGTTTCTATGGTAATTCTTTCATCAATCCACCCATCGTAACTATACGATTGTGGTGACTCTGCATTGCATTCGATACATGACAATGCAAAGTAAAACATGAGGCATTTAGCGATTCGCATTTTCGTTCCTCACACTCTCATGGCGCATCATAGGTGCTGCCTTTATACACATCCCAAAGTTCTTGACCGTATGATTCAATTTGCTGATGGCTCCAGAATGGATTGAAGTGCCCCAGTTCATGCCCGTAGGTAGTGAACACTTCCTTGAACGAACGTGCTCCAGCCGGATAGATCACTATTTTGCCATGCCATACGTCACCCTCACCGAGATAATAAGTGTTGCTTCCTAGATCACTACTAGACCATGGCTCTGCCAAAACAGTTGCTTCATCGACTTGGAATGAACCGACAGGAACTGGTGGGTCCGCTCGCCCGGTGTAAAACAATTTCGAAATCTCCGCACGAGAGAGCGCCAGCCATTTTTCCGCTTGTATGCGCTGCTCCTCGGTCAGTCCTTGGTCCGGGTGACGCAACTCATCATTAAACGCCCTTGAGAACGCCCCCGTAACCGCCCCATTAGCAAACTTCCCACCAGACAGCCTTGACGCCGTTCCGCCAACCACCGCCGCGGCCACAATGCGAGCCGCACTGAACCCAGCGTTTTCGGCATCAATACCCCCAATCGCCCCGGAAAATGCCTGGGTAAATCCCGCCGCCGCAAAACCATGACCAAACCTGCCACCACCGGCGAGGGTACTGACGCCACCAACCACTCCATGCAAAATAGTTTTCTCAGCAAATGCTTGACCAGATAAACCAGATTCGCCCCAACTACCTGAGCCGCTCCACTGTTGGAAGTTTGTGCCGATTCCGTAAAACACCGCTGCAGTGAACGCGCCGATCAACGCCCCCTGTATGATATTTCCGCCATTAACAGCCGCGCCGATGCCGCTAGCGATTGCCCCTGCCGCCGCCGCCCCGTACCAGCTGGTCACAAACGGGCTAGCCGCGCCGCCAGTGAAATAGATTAGTGCAGCTCCAACAATTAAAGTTGCGTACTTCTTCAGACTGAAATAGCCACTCGGGTCCGTATACGACAGCGGATTGTTCAGCACATAGCTGTAGCGGTTCAACGACTGGCTGTTCTTCGGGTCCTGCACAAAGGGGTCGGCCTGCAGCATTCTTCCGAGCTTGGGATCGTAAATGCGCCCGTTCATGTGGATGATGCCAAGCCCATCGGCCTGTTCGTGACCGGTGAAGCCCTGCGTGCTGATACCGATGTTGGCACTGCGCGTGAGGGTGGTGCTGAGTGCGCCCTGCCAGTTGAATGCGCGCCTTTCCCCAAAGGCCCCAAAGGTCATGGCAGTCACCCCGCTGATGGTGACCACTTTGTCTATGGAACCGAGGTGATCTTTGAGCAAGTAGTTGGTGATCTGTACCTGGGTTGCCGGAAAGTAATCGGCCAGGGCAATGCCGCCGATGCTGCGCCGATAGAACGCATTGCCCCCATCCTGCACAATGCGTTCCACACTGCCAAAGTAGTTGGTGGTGCGGGACCCCTCAATGGTGTTGCTGTCTACCCGCTTGATGCGTTCGTTGCCAATGCCGTAGGAGAACTCGGTGTAGTCCACCCCTTTCTGGATGCGCAGTGCCTGATCAAACACACTATAGGTGATGGTTCTGCCGGCACCGGAGGAGGTTTGGTTGCCATTGGCATCGTAGCTATAGGTGGTGGTTCCCGCCTGGGTGACTGCATGCGGCCGGGTGCCATACAGGTAGGCGCCGACGTCGGACTTGTTCGTGATATTGCCAGCCACGCTGTAGCTCATGGTCAGGGTGGTTTGGTTAGCACCACCGTTGGTCGAGAGCAAAACATTAAGCAGACGATTAAGGCCGTCGTAGGCAAAGGTTTCCTTGAGGTTGGTACTGCCGGATTGGTCCCAGCGGGATTTGATGTTGCCCAATGCGTCAAACGTGTAGTTGTTGAACTGC
>JANLTO010000080.1:0-3669 GCA_031362985.1 Lysobacterales bacterium
CAACAACCAAAGATAATCGTGATACGTATTCGTTCTTCGGTGAAGCATCGTGGGGCTTCATGGATGGAAAACTGGTTCCGTTAATCGGTGTTCGTTATTCGCATGAGTCCAATGATGGGGATACGGTCACTGCCGCAGGTGCGCCGAATGGTCAGAATTTCAATAACACGAAATTTCGCTTTAACCTCTCCTGGTTCCCGACCGAGGCTTCGCACTACTATTTGAATATTGCGCAAGGCTTCCGTTCAGGAGTTTTCAATAGCCAGCAAGTGTGTTTCATTCATAACCTGTTATTAATCGAAGGGACATGTGAGCTGATACTGGATTCGGATGAACTGGTCAGTTATGAGGTGGGTTCCAAGTACACTCTGATGGGAGGACGCTTGTTTATCGACTCCGCAATCTATTATCAGGATTGGCAAAGGACGCCACAACAACTTCCGATAGGCGGGTTGTACGCAACCTATGATGTGGGTGACTCACAACTCTATGGCATCGATTTTTCCATGATGTATCAACCTGAATCGGTGGAGGGCTTGGACTTTAGCATTACGGCAAACTGGAACAGTTCCGAATTCGACAAGGTCGTGCCCATTGTCGCAGCAACACTGCTTCCACCCTACGAACCGGATTACGTTGGCGCCGTTTCGGGTGAACAGCTTCCTTTTGTGCCTGCATGGACTTTAACTGCCGCGGCTAACTACGTCTGGAGCATCAGCGATTCGTGGGATGGGCTGTTCAATATCACCCTGAACCACCTGGATGGTCAGTATGGACAATTCGGCGCAAATACCGGTAAGGGCGGTTCTCGCAATTTGCTGCGCGCACGATTTGGCGTCCAAAAAGGCAGCGTAGGCATTTTCCTGTTCGGGCGGAACCTGTTGAATGAAGATGCAACCATCTTCGCCCAGGCTCCTACGGGTGGTGTTCCCATATTTACCATTGACTATCCCCGCCAAATCGGAATCGAGGTGAACTGGGACCTTAATTGATTACCCATTTAAGCAAGCTCTGAATAAATCAGGGTTTCCATTGGTCATAGTTCTGGGGTTACAGGTATGAATCGATGTATCCGAAAACTGGCAGTGGCTGCTCTGGTTTTGGCCCTCACTGGTCCAGGGCATGCCTTTGAACCACCAGAAGCCTGGTACGCCTTTGTCAATGTGAACGTTATACCCATGACCGGGCCAGTGGTGCTCAGCCACCAGACCGTTGTCGTGCATGGTGGCCGAATCGAGGCCATTGGTCCAGCGTCAGAAATGACGCTGGCGCCTGACGTCATGCCTATCGACGGCCAGGGCAAATACCTGATGCCCGGTCTATCCGATATGCATGCGCACATTACTCCCCCTGAACCACCGACGACCACGGCCGAACTCTTGCTTTACCTGGCTTCCGGTGTTACCACGCTGCGAAATATGGCGGGATTTCCGGGCGACCTGGCTTTGCGCGATGCCATCAATGATGGCGAAGTCCTGGGCCCACGTCTGTTCGCAGCCAGCCCCATTCTGGAAGGTGAGGATGCCGTGTGGGACTTTTCGGTGAAGGTGCTGAACCCGGATGAAGCGCGCGCCCGCGTCCGTGAGTACGCCACTCAAGGTTATGATTTCATCAAGGTCTACCACACACTTTCCCACGAAAGTTACACCGCAGTCATCGAGGAGGCAAAAATGCAAGGCATCCGGGTGGTGGGACACGTGCCCTTCACCGTCGGCATTGAGGAAGTGCTGGCCGACGGGCAGTCGTCGGTAGAACATCTGCGCGGTTACGATATCGATGGCTTGTCACAAGAAGTTTTGGCCAAAGACGGCGGGCGCAGCCCCGAACGCTTTGGTTCGTGGCTGAACATGTCCGATGAGCGCATGGCCGATCTCGCGCGGCAGACAGCCCAGGCGGGCGCCTGGAATACGCCCACCCTTGTTGTGAATCAGCAGTTAGCTGACGCGGAGAAGCTTTCCCTGCTCACCGAGCATCCCATGGCGCGCTACATGACACCTGAAATGATCGGATACCTGACCAATTCGCCGCTGCTTGCAATTTTCTCACCTGAATCGCGCGAAATGCTCGGCCGGGTGTTGCCGCAGCAGTATAAGTTCATCATGGCCTTGCACAACGCCGGCGCCCCTTTGATGATTGGCACGGACACTTCTCCCATGCTGGTGCCGGGATATACCGTCATCGATGAAGTTGGCCATTTCGTCAAGGCGGGCCTGTCATCATACGATGCCCTGTATGCGGGCACCGTAGCACCTTCTGTATATCTGGAAACTCCCGGCAGCGATGGCACGGTTTCAGCAGGCCAGCGAACCGATCTTATCCTGCTCGAAGCCAACCCATTGGAAGACGTCAACAATTTGTGGAATCTGGCCGGCGTGATGATACATGGGCAGTGGCAAACGCGGGACGCTCTGCTTGCGCAAATTGAAAGCCTGCTGCGCGCCGCTGCCGACGCCGAGAAGACGGAGCCCTAGTAATTGTTCCAAACTCATCAGCGCATAAACGCTTTAGTAAGTGCTGTATTGAAGTGGTCGGCGGTCGCTTGACGACTCTTCTCCCAAGATCCGAATAGGCCCTTCAAGTTATTACTTGCGCATGTAAGGAACCAGAAATGGAAATAGCTCGCATGATGAAGCTGACCCTACTGATCGTGCTTGCCGTGGGTGTGTTCGCCGACCGAAGCCACGCAGAGGCCACCGCCCTGGTAAACGCTGTGGTCATCGATGGTAGCGGTGATGCGCCTATTGCAGGTGGAACGGTGCTTATCGAAAATGGACTCA
Organism: Lysobacterales bacterium; assembly: GCA_031362985.1. Lineage (GTDB taxonomy): Bacteria > Pseudomonadota > Gammaproteobacteria > Xanthomonadales > SZUA-36 > SHZL01. The sequence goes on from JANLTO010000080.1 coordinate 2,778, forward strand.
TTACTTCGGTGGGCGCCGGCCCGGATATCGCTGTGCCGCCGCAGGCACGCGTGATCGACTTGGCGGGGAAAACCGTCATGCCCGGCCTCGCTGACATGCACGTTCATTTTGTAGGGGGCTGGGATGGCGTCAGCGTAGATATGCTGGGTTACCAAAGCTATCTGAATGCCCTTCTATATGCAGGTGTCACCACGATATTCGACTTGGCGAACGTGGAGCCCTACATTCTGCAGATCAGAAGCGAAGTTGAAAAAGGTACGATTGCAGGACCCCGCATTTACTCGGTCGGCGCCCTGATCGACTCCGTCGATCCAGTCTGGCCGCCCATCTCGATACCGATGGCTTCAGTGTCCCAGGCCGTGCCGATTGTAGAGCGCCAGGCCAAGCTGGGCGTTGACGCTATCAAGGCTTATCAGGGGCTGTCCATTCCCCAATTGAGCGCCCTGGTTCAGGCAGCCTCGGAGAAGGGCCTGATGGTGATCGTCGACCAGTGGACGCGTAACGGTTCGTACGACGTAGTGGCGACCGGTGTGGGCGCCATTGCACATTTACCCGGCCGGGCCATTGAACCCGCAACGCTTGAACTCATCGTCGAAAAGCAGGTTTGTTTCATCACCACCCTGGCCGTCAAGGAGACTTTTGCCCGGGAGCGTCCGGGTAATCTCAGTTTCCTTGATGACCTCTTGGTCAGGGACACAAGCCTGCCCGCCTTCGATCAGGCGTTTCGTGATTACTATCATCGCGAATTGACAACAGAAGAGCAGGCATTTGTGGAGCGCTATAAGTTGAGCCTGCAACAGTCGAAAGCAAACGCTGCCCTGTTACATGAAGCGGGAGTCATGTTGGTTGCGGGTACTGATGCGCCGTATCCGGGCGTGCTTCTGGGCGAGGG
>JANLTO010000093.1:0-1812 GCA_031362985.1 Lysobacterales bacterium
GTCCATGATGTGGAGCATCCAGAAGACATCATAAATGCGCCAGTAGGTGTTGCGCCGTTCCAGCACATCTCCATCGCTTGCCGAGATGTACAGGCTGGTGCTTTCTGCGTCATCAAAATCCACCCGCCAGGCGGGGGCCTGATGGGCTCTCATGGCCAGTGAAGGTTGCTCCAGGTGGCTAATGTCGGTGATTTTTCCCGGCCCTGCATAATCCATTGTGGCCACCCTGCGCGCAACGGACTCGGTTATTTGAATGGCTTCGTGGGATTGTGCGTCAAGAAGTTCTACTCCGGAATCTCGCTCAACCCGGTAAACGGGGGCTTGTTCAAACATCTTCAAACTGATTGAACGAACGGATTCCCCAACGAGAGCGTTTAGTTCAGCTCGCGCCTGTTCCGCCCGGGCGCTCAATGGGGGCAGTGGAGCGGCCTCTGGCGCAGGATTTCGATAATGATGCCCGCTGACCAGTTCGTGGGGCAGGATCCCCATCACTAGCCCGCTTAACATCCACAGTAGCAATTGAACACCCAGAACGAGGCCGACCCAGCGGTGCAGCGTTCTCATCCAGATCATGTGCTGGAACCTTTCGCGCCGGGTTGTCCAACGCTGCCCTCGCTCTTTCGGAAGCTGAAATAAAGCCACCATATGCCAAATACCGACATTGCCAGCCCCAGCGTAGCTGCAACTCGAAAGAGGTTGTTATTCACATCTTCCCGGGTTTCGTAATCCATGATGTGCAACATCCAGACAAAGTCGAGTATCCGCCAAAAGGTATGGCGCCGAGTGACCAACTCACCGTTCGAAGGGGATATGTAAAACGAAGTGCTGCCGAAATCATTGAACTTGACCTGCCAAAGTGGCAAAGCACGGCCTTGTATTTCGTCGGGAGCTTGAGAGATATCAGTGAGCAATTGGGTAGCTGCAATTTCTCCGCTCCCCGTGTAGTGGTAGCGGGAAACAGCGATGGCGTCTGCTTCGTTCAGGGGAGAACGTACCACGCCGGTAGTTGCGTCGATGAGTTGGGCTCTGGTAGGTTCATAAATACGGTAGTGCGGCATTCCCATCCAGCTTTCAAGAACTATTTCATATGCCATTGGGAATTGCGCGCGGATGGCGGAAAACGGAACGAGGCCCGAAGTGTCAGCAGACAGAGAAACTGCCATTTTTTGAACCAGGTGGTCACCGTGTATAAAATCAAGGTCCATGACTACCATGTAGACGCCACTTGCCAGCCACAGCAAGGCCTGAGCGCCGATGATCAGTGACAGCCACTTGTGATATTTGCGGACGGTGAAAGCAAGTCTTGATGGCATGCCGTGAGCCTGCTAGTCGCACAGTTTTGCTGCGTTTATTTTTAAGGATTTCATGGTAAATTGCCCTGTGCACTGAGTACTATAGAGCGGTATAGACAGCTTTTAATATTTGTCCCATAAAGTCAAGAGCGAGTAATGTTTTTCGCCTACTGCGGCAAGTAACGCCAGCATCGCCAAGGTTTTACCTGTGATTAAGGGTGGCAGCCCGCGACGGCGCAGCGATGATGCGTATGAAGTCCGATGTATGCGTCGGACGAATCGAATAAAGGAAAGCAGAGGGTCCCATGAAATTAATAAGCAAGCTTGGAATCGCCGCTGCTGTTACCACGCTCATTCTCAGTGGCTGTGCGAGTGTACCACCTGACCTTGGGCGCAGTGACGTAGATGAAATGGTGGCAGAACGCGGGCAGGGCGCCAGCGCCGCTGTTTCGGCGGAAGCATCCGCAGAATTACTGGCCAGCCTGACGGGCGAGCCGTTGACGCCGGAAAGCGCGATTCG
>JANLTO010000112.1:0-1905 GCA_031362985.1 Lysobacterales bacterium
AGAATCCGTTCATCTGCCCCAGCTTCGCCTCAAAAGTCAGTGCCGCGCGCAAACGAACCACGCTGGCTGCCAAGCGTCAATCGCCTACGGACGTTTTGGGAGGGTGATATCCAAAACGCCGCCTAAGTTCAACATGTCCCAGGCGGATGAAGTGGCATAGCCGCAATCCCTGCAAGCGCCCGCGAAACCGGGGCAAGCGCCTCGCCGCTGCGCTGAAATTGCTCGAATAACTTTGTGTAGACCTGTGCCCTGGCAGGGTCAGGATCAAAACGGCAATTGACCCTCACCATCTGCTCCTGAGCGCAGGTGATCGAGGCAAAACGCCCGAGTCCGGTCCAGGCGACAGCCGCCGCGCCGAGCACACCAGGCTCGGGAGATGCACCGGTCTCCACAGGGCGTCCGCAGATATCAGCCTTGATCTGGCACCATGCCGGGTTGACAGCACCGCCGCCACCGAAGCGAATGCAGCTGGCCTGCCAGCCAAGGGCGGATTCGGCGCGCTCCAGCACCGCGCGGTTGAGGAAAGCGACGCCCTCCATCACCGCCCAGACCAGATCGGCAGCGCCGTGCTGACGGCCAAGCCCGATGAAAGCACCGCGCAAGGACGGGTCCCAATAAGGAACTCGCTCGCCTTGCAGATAGGGCAGGAACAGCAGCGGCTGCGGCTGGCGCGGAACCGACAGCAGTTTTTTGATCTTGCTGGCGATGTCGTCTTGCGTCTGCCCGAGCAGGGACAGCAGCCAGCTCACCGTGTCGGCGCCGTTGAGCCCCGGCCCGCCGAGTTGCGAAAGTCCACCCCAGTCGATGGTCAGCAGACCCTCGGCAGCGACCGGCTCGTCACTCATCACGCCGAGCACCTCGGTGGTGCCCGAGATGTTGTAGGCGTAGCCGGCCCGCAGCGCGCCAAGCCCTGCCACTGCAGCCCATGTATCGTTGGAACAGCAGAACACGGGCACACCCGCAAGCCTGTCAACAGGGTCTGGAAGGTTCGATTGGACGGTGCCGACCTTGTCCTGCGGCGCATTAAGCTGTGGCAAAATGCCATCCGAAATCCCGCACGCCGCAAGGAGATCAAACCCCTCCTTAGGTCTGTTAGAAGCCAGAAGACGGGCCAGGGAGATGCGATCGCTCGCGGCATGGCCCGTGAGCCTGAAATTCAGGTAATCCTTGGGGTCGAGCACCTGCCGGATGCGCTGGAACACCTCTGGCTCATTGACCTTCATCCAGACCAGCCGGGCGAGCGGATGAAAGGCATTGAGATGCTGGACTTCCGTGTGTTGCCCAGCGAATTCACTGACCAGGTGTGTCGCGACGGAAGATGCACGCCTGTCATTCCACGTCATCGCATCGCGCACAGCCTCACCAGCCGCCCCCAGGAGAACCTGTGAACGTGTAATGCCGCAAATCGCAATGGCGCAGACAGAACGAAACAAGTCCGGCTCTTGCAAGGCGAGCTGCCCGCAAGCTTCCACAAGGTTGGACCACCACGCTTCGGGTGCAATTTCGGCGCAGCCGTCGTGCCCTGTTGCCACTGGCGAAGCTATGGCAGTCTGAGCCTTGAAGTCACCCGCATCTGTGACAAGGCAAGCCCTGAAACTCGTGCCCCCCAGATCACAGGCCAGAACCACTTCCATTACTTTGCCTCGCCTAGCGCTCTCGCTTGGTTCAATATGGTTAGCCTATGGACGAGGCTGTCATATTTGTCACGACGGAGGTGGCTAGACGTCTTCACAACATCAGCTTCTCAGGCCGCAGCCAGATGAACAGCCTATTGGAAGATCACAGCTAGCTCCTTGAAATGGACGCATTTTCCACGGCGAACCGGTATCCGCTTCGCTGGAAAATGCTCTAACAGGCCGCTGAAAAGGTAGAAAGGGCGGGCATGGCTTCGGATTTTCGATTGAT
>JANLTO010000114.1:0-11490 GCA_031362985.1 Lysobacterales bacterium
TTGTTAAAGCCCCACACCCAGGCAGCGTCCCACTGGAACTGGTAATCGTTGGCGGACCAGTATTCACCCGGCTGGGTGTAGGGGAAAAACCGTAGGTTGATGGTCGGTGGCGCACTGCCTTTGCGGGGATCGCTGATGGAGCCCAGCTCATCCCGGGTGGGCATGCGCCAATCCCTGTAGCCACACAGCGCGCTGGCGTTAACCGCAGCGACAAACGCGTTGGTGTCGCAGGCGCTGTCGCTGCACTCTCCGCCATCAGCCGTACCGCGGTAGTCCAGTTCGGCAGAGTCAAGGGTCAGAGTCAAACAGATTGGGCAGAGCATTTACTCCGACCCTTGACTCTGACCCCAATCCTCTTCCATGACCCCATTTCTTCTACGGCTGTTTAGCCTACCTGGCCTGGGCCGCCAACGATTCGCACAATGCAACATTGTCCAGCGCTATACGCCGTATGGGTATGACACCTTGCCGGTTAACCGAAGTGATATCGTAGGTGACCGTGGCTTCCGTGCAACTGCTGAATTCAAGCGTGATGGTGCCGTCCGGGCCTTGGGTGGGTGCGGGTATGGCAGCATCAAAAATACCCCCTTGGGTGAACTCGATATCAAGCACGGCCCCATTGCCTGAATAGTCCCCAAAAGCAGTCAGCCAACGGTGACCCGGCTCTCCCAGCATGGAAGGAACACTGGCCTGGGGTCTTTCGGTGTCGTAGGTAAACCAGCCCAGGAAAATCTTCCCGATATTCGGAAAAACGTTAACAAAGAAGCCTTGCCCGCGGGTGTCTCGATTGGACCAGGCATCGTTCAATCCGGAGTTTATCTGGAAACCGCTGCCCCGCGTGCGAATGACAACGGCATTGGGTGTCTTGAGATTCCCGGCACCGCTGGCAATAAGATCCCTGATGAATACACCGCTGCCGTCGTACATTTTTACCGCGCTGGTGGCGCCATTACCAATCAACAGGTTGCCATTTGGCAAGTAGGCAAAGCCTTCCGTCTGGCCAACACCCTGGATGTAATTTCCCAGATAGGCCCCAGTGGAATCGAAGCGCTTGATTGCCCCGCCATCGTAGTCGGACACGAGCAGGTCGTGGTTTGTGTCAAACCAGATATTGGTTGGGCCGAGCAGGTTGGTGTTGATGAACATTCCGAGGTCAGCACCAGCGGAATCGAATTTCCTGACCGAGTCTCCGTTGTACGAAGAAACGTATAGATTTCCCGCGCTGTCCCAATCCAGCCCGATGCTTTGAGGGACGCCAACGCTGGTGAATTCGCCGAGGTAGGTGCCATCGAGTTGATAGCGCCGGACCTTGCCATTGCCTTTCCACTGCAACACATAAAGCAGGCCATCAGCTCCAATTTTCATTCGCGTAGGCGCAGCAATGTCGGTCGCAAACTCATCAATGAAAGCACCGGTTTCGGCATTGTATCGGCTGATCCGATTGGTGTTGAAATTGGAAACGAGAACCGTGTTGCTGCCCTCCAGAAACAGGATGTCCTGCGGCCAGGCGAGGTTTTGGTTGATGAAAACTTCCGGGTTTTCACCGTTTTGATCAAATTTCAGGATCTGCCAGGGCGGATTGTCGAAATTGCCGGCATCGCTGACGTAAATATCAAAATCCTGGCCGAATAGCGTGGCCGGCAGGAAAAAAACGATAAAGATAGCAAGGAGTCTGAGCAAATCGGCCACCTGTGGGAGTGAGTAAGGTCAAACACTTGAGCACGAATAAAACCAAGTCAAGTGCAAATAGTTCATTCAAACTCTACCACGAAGCCTTACGTAGAAGGAAACCGAGATGAAGTACCAGAACCCCAGACCTCCGAACTCCCCGGTCGCCGTGGGTGCCAACACGATCGTGACCCCCAATGCGGTTCCGACCGGCACGGGTTCACCGCGGACCAGGCGGACGTAGCGGGGTGATTTTTTCCATTCTACGCGGTCCAGCCCATTGTTAAAGCTCCATACCCGTTGCCATTGATCTTTCCCCTGTAAGCGATCCAGTTTTGGGGGAGGCCATCGATGGCACAGATATTGGCTGCGATATTGGCGTAAATATTTGCTTTGATCGGATTAGTATTGAATGCAAGTAAACACCATACTTGTCTACTCAGTGTACATGCTGGAAAAGGTGAAACAACAAAGAGTGATGGGTGGCTTCATTTTTTCGACCAAATGCGATTTAGCCGCTTACCAGCATTAAGGATTATTTGGTAGGGTAAAATCACAGTGATACGCGAAACAGCAATCCTATCGATATTTCTATTTTTACCACTTCCCTCAAGTGCTGGCCTGGTTGATGGCGTCGCGGCAACTTTGGATCTTTATGACAAGCTGACACCAGTCGACTCCTCCGAATCATTGTTTATTGCTGATCAGCCTGCCAAGTACGGACTACCCGGACACTGGCAGGTTTACTGGTTGGACGAACCCGTATTTGGAACCCGTATATTCCTATCGGAAACTGGAGAACGTAGCGCTCCTGTTGTGTTATTCGTGCACGGTCTTGGGCAGAACGGATTGCGGGACTGGATAAGCATCCTGCCAGCGTTGGAAGAACATTACCGAGTAGTACTCATCGATTTACCGGGACTTGGCAACTCCCCGGCTCCCAACAAAAAACTGTCCCCCACACGCTACGCGGACCTCCTGCACTTTGTAAAACCATATTTCAGCTCTAAGCCGATTGCTGTTGTTGGTCACTCCCTGGGGGGGGCAGTGGCCTTGCGTTACGCTCAGCGCTATCCCGACGACGTCAACCAGATCGCATTGATTGACGTTGCCGGCATTTTGCAGCGGACCGCTTTTATCAAGCACAGCACAACCGATCGCATGCCCATAGACCCCCAAATGATATCAGGTGCCTTATTAGGTTATGCGATCGGTTTGCAACGCCTTGGCAATGCAATGATTGAAGATATTATGAAATGGCCGGACCCGACGGCATGGTTGGGCAAAAGCGATTATGCCTGGGGTGCGGCTTTGGGCCGATATCCCAATATCAATGCATCGTTGGGGTTGATCGAGGAGAATTTTTCCAGCGCGATTTATGAGCAAAAGAAGCCAGTATCCATTTTGTGGGGTGCTGAGGATTTGGTCGCTCCGCCTCGTACTGGCCGTGCTCTGGTACAAAATCTGGAGCGCGGACGTTTGGAAGTTATCCCTGATGCGGGTCATGTACCCATGGCAAGTCATCCCAAAGAGGTGTCGGCGTGGTTGTTAAAGTCGCTGCAGACTGTGCCGGATCGAAAACCATTGAGCTCTGGCAAAATGCCCGAACCAAAAACGGTTTACACTTGTACTAACCAGATCGGCGGTGTAGTCAGTGGTGCCCATTCGCGCATTGTTATTGAAGGTTGCACTGGCTTGATTCTGGATGGCGTAACAGTCGACGAAATGATTGTTCGTAATTCGGTCGTTGAGGTTGAAAACACTGAGATTCTCAATTCCAGAACGGCCTTTGAAATTGATCATTCAACAGTAGTGATGACCGCAGGAAGGGTGCACGGTCTGATTAATGTAAGCAACTCCAGACTAGACTTTGCGGGTGTCGAGTTGGTTCAGGCTAAGCCCTTCAATGTCGGCGAGGAATCACGTTTGGTGATTTCAGTGAGCCGCGCTGGCATTAAACGATATTTGCATGACGATCAGGTCCTGATTCATACCCAGTTTTAGAAGGATAGTCCTCTGCAAATAGAGAGCCAACTGCATTACGTTAAGTCAAGTCGTAAGGTATTCTTATGTTTGGCAAACATCTGAGGGCTAAATTATGTCAAGACTCATATCTGTCAGGGGCGCCATCTGTATCGCTGCAGTAGTTGGCTTTTTGTCGACAACCACGAGTGCTCAAGCCCGTGCTGCGAAGCCTTTACAGGACCCCCAGTTAACCACATGGGGCTGCAATTTGACCGAGGAACAAGTCAAAAGTGGAATAGCCGCCGGGATGGCCTCCCTGACCTGGACTCCTCAATTTCAAAATGATGGCACTGTGTTGGGCGTAATTGTAGTAAGAAACAAACATACGTTGAGGGTTACAGTTAAGTATGACAATACAAGTTTCGATATTGACTATCTCAGTAGTGTCAATCTGAAATACAAAGAGGTGAATGGGGTCAAGAAACTGCACCCGCATGGCAATGGCTGGATGGCAAATTTGAACAATGCAATTCTGGTTAATCTTCAGCTGGAGTGCGCAAAATAGCTGGAAACTTCCTACGATAAAGCGACAAATTGGGTGCCGACGCGTATTCCGGTGATACCATAAGGCGGGCCCCACGGTAAATGTTTAGAATATTGCAACGTTGGGCTGGTTATCATTGGTTTTGAGGAGAATTGATAATGAGACTGAAGATTGCGTTTTTGCTTATGGCTCTGTTCGTATCAGGTTGCGCTTCTACTTACAAACAAAGTGAACTAAAACCCGCAGAGCTCAAACTAGATCGCAATTTGGGAGTGCTAATATCAACGCCACCGGATGGTTCGTACGAGTCAAAACAATACCAAGATTCAGGAATAATGACTGCAAATGCCATAAAGGAGGCGTTTTCACAACATGCGTCCAATGTGGAGTTAACCACTGACTGCAACGGAAGTGACTGCTTCAGATCCATTGACATTGAGAAATATGGGTACTTTGTAAAGCCCTCTATCCTTCATTGGGAGGATAGAAACACGGAGTGGTCCGGAAAGTCGGATCGTATTGAAATTCAGATAGTAGTGTATGACGCTGTGACGCAAAAAGAATTGGCTAACTCGACATACACAGGAAAAAGCAAGTGGGCCACACTTGGTGGCGACCACCCTCAGGACCTATTACCTGATCCAACAAACCAGTATGTAAATACGTTATACGGTAACTGAATTACATACGAAATCTTTTTTTTCAAGGGTATGCTTTTTGTGCGCTAAGTGTATTGGTCGAAGTGGTATTGGGAGCTGTTCGCCTCCATTAACGATTGAATTGATTATTTTCCTTTAGATTCCTGGCGCATTGTCAAAGGCGCCTTCTCCCGAAAGAAATCCAGGAAGTTGTATAAATATTCACTCGGCCGCATGGCCACTTCTCATGCGAAAATGTGACGCAGAATTGTCTGCGCTATTGGAGGATGTCGAAGCCGGTCCTTTTATGTTTGAAACTATAGGACTATTCTGCTGATACTCCAGCCAATGCAGTAATATCAATTAACAGGTGAAGAACTATGCGAAGCCTAGCCACTGCCATACTGCTTTTTGCATTTGTCACATCCGCTTTCGCGGAAACTCTCACCAACTCCGGGCTTATTAAAATGCTCGATGCCAAGTTGCCAGAAACAGTGATACTCGACGCGATTGCCACTCAGCCGACAGAATTTGACACCTCGGCCGATGCACTGATCAAGCTGCAAAGCAAAGGCGCATCCAGTGCCGTGATGCAAGCAGTTCTGAACCCCAAAAAAGCACGCTCGGTCCAACAAGCGGTATCGCCAGATGGCCTGAACCCTGAGGAAGTTTTAGTTGTCCAGGGTGGTAGCGAAAATTCCATGAAATACATAGTTCCATCGGTCAGTACCAAAGCGCGGGCGTTAGGGTTTGGTGGTGTTTCTTCCTATGCCGTGTTACGGGGGCCCAAAGCCACCACCAGACTGCCTGGTACTGGGGTTGAGTTTATTGTCAGCGTTCCAGAGAACGCGCAACCTGAAAGCTACATCACCCTGGCGAGCCTAGCGACCCGCAAGAATGGAACACGGGAAGTCTCTATAGGCGGCGGATTTATGAGTTACACGAGCGGCATCAATAAGGATCGTGTGATTGCAATCAATATTGAATTATTAGAGGATCAGTCCCGAGCCCGCGAGGACTTCTTGCTTTATCGGATCAAGCCGCAGTCGGCGCTTCTTGCTGGTGAATATGCCGTGGTGCTTTACACTTCCGAGGTCCAGACTGTTGGATACTTTGTTCAATCTTCGAACAGCTTCTTCGACTTTGGGGTTGATTGATCGCGTAAACCTCGCCACGGCGAATTGAGTTGAACTGCGCTTACCCACCTGTGTACGTTCGACGTCCCACCTTCTTCACTTGCACAGTCGATTTAAATCCATGGGTTTGTGTATTCATCTTGGCGGGCGGCTTTATCCTTCAGCGTTGGAGGCGGCTGGTGATGCAAGATAAGTGTCGGCTGAAGGCCGGGGGGTTCGACAAATTCGTGGCAGCGGCGTAACCTCGGATTTGGCCAAGAACTCGGGAGCGAATCATGCACAAAGCTGTGGCAGTTCTAATCCTGTTGGCGTCAGCCTTGTTCAATAGCACGATACTGGCCTGGGAACCCAACACATCCGATGAGATGGAATTGAATGTCCAGAAAGCGATTCTGGAAATTCAACAAAAAAACCCCAAAATGCAAGGTTTTTTCGACCATTCTGCCGGCTACGCTGTATACCCCAGCGTAGGTAAAGCTGGCTTTATCATCGGCGGTGCTTTTGGTCGTGGCGTGGTCATCGCAAATGATCGGGTGATTGGTTACACCTCTCTATCTCAGGCCACGATTGGCGCTCAAATCGGTGGCCAGAAGTATTCCCAATTCATTTTTTTCATGGATGACAATGCACTGGAAAACTTCAAACGGGGTAATTTTGAGTTTGGAGCTCAGGCATCTGCCGTGGCCATCACAGAGAGTGCGATGGTGGCCACAAGCTATGACTCAGGAGTGGCTGTATTCATCAATGCCGGAGGCGGACTGATGGCTGAGGCCGCGGTCGGAGGGCAGAGTTTTAGCTACGAACCGAAAAACCCGGACTAGACTTGCTCGCTCAGGCTGGGCGACGAAAGATCAGGGAAGTATTGATTCCACCAAAAGCGAAATTGTTGTTCATGACGAACTCGACATCGAGATCGCGTCCCTTGCCGCAGATATAGTCCAGATCGGCGCATTCGGGGTCGATGTGCTCGAGATTGATGGTGGGAGCAAACCAGCCATGTTGCATCATCTCAATGGCCAGCCACGATTCCAGTGCCCCGCACGCGCCCAGCGTATGGCCCGTGTAGCTCTTCATTGAGCTGAGCGGTACCCGCTCGCCGAACACAATGTGGGTTGCGTGCGATTCAGCCATGTCGCCAATAGTGGTCGCCGTTCCATGTGCGCTGATGTAGCCAATGTCATCCGGGGACAGCCTGGCGTCCTCCAGCGACAATTCCATAACGCGTTTCATGGTTTGGGTTACTGGCTGGGTCACATGATTGCCGTCTGAATTGGTGCCAAAACCGACAAGCTCGGCGAGGATAGCAGCGCCTCGAGCGATCGCGTGTTCGCGATTTTCCAGCACTAGGGTACATGCCCCTTCGCCGATAACCAGGCCGTCGCGGTCGCGGTCGAAGGGCCTCGGTGTCGTATGCGGAGCATCGTTCCGGGTGCTGGTGGCAAATAGCGTATCGAACACTGCTGCCTCGGTCGGGCAAAGCGCTTCCGAGCCGCCAGCCAGCATGACATCCTGCAGGCCCCGTTGTATGGTCTCCATCGCATACCCTATGCCTTGGCTGCCCGAGGTGCAGGCGCTGGAGGTTGGAATAACGCGCCCCTGGAGCCCAAAGAACACGCCGATGTTAACCGCCGCGGTATGGCTCATCATGCGGACATAGGTGGTCGCGGAAATGCCATCAAGGGTCTTGTTGATTAGCATGTTGCCAAAGTCGGCTATTGCATCAGTGCTGCCCGTTGAAGAGCCATACGCCACTCCAACCCGGCCAGAATGCAGCACAGGGTCTTCCAGCAGGCCTGCCTGCTGCAGCGCTTTTTCTGTTGCAGCCACTGCCAACAACGCCACGCGATCCATGCTGCGTACCCGCTTTCGTGTGAAGTCAGGTGGTGCCACAAACGATTTGACTGGTGCGGCCAGCAAGGTGTTTAGGCCTTTGTAAGCTCGCCACTCATCCATTCGGCACACGCCGCTCTTGAGGCTCCTGAGGTTCCCCTCAGCCTCATCCCAACCATTGCCGAGCGGCGAGTAGGCACCCATGCCTGTCACCACGACCCGATGCATCAGAGCAAGCCCCCGTTTACGGAGAACACCTGTCGCGTGATGTAAGACGCTCCAGGCGAGCAAAGAAAGGTAACCAGTGCTGCCACTTCTTCCGGCTTGCCCATGCGGCGCATGGGGATCGCATCGACCAGTTCCTCGCGGTTTGGATGGCTGGCCATATCGGTTTCGATCAGCCCTGGGGCTACGCAATTGACCGTTATTTGTCGTTTTGCCAACTCCACAGCCAACGCCTTGGTGGCTCCAATGATCCCGGCTTTGGACGCGCTGTAATTGACCTGGCCACGGTTCCCCACCAGTCCTGAAACGGAAGAAACGGTCACTATGCGACCTGGTTTTCGGCGCCGAATCATGGGCATGACGGAAGGTTGCAGGACGTTATAGAACCCGTTGAGATTTACATCAACCACACGTTTCCAGTCCTCTGAAGACAGCATCGGAAACGCCGCATCCCGTGTGATTCCGGCATTGCACACCACGCCGTAGTACGGTCCATTCGCGGCGATGTCTGATTCGATCACTTCCCGGGTTTGCTCCGTGTTTGCCACGTCGAATCCCAGCACGTTGCAGGGTTTGGATTGCCCGGCGATCGCGGCGGCAGTTTCATCCGCTCCCTGCCTGTTGTTTCCATAATGAACGGCAATGTCATAACCGGCTTGCGCCAATGCCAGCGCGATGGCGCGCCCGATTCCCGAGCTTGCGCCTGTTACTAGTATGCGCTCAATTTTTTCGGTCATTCAGGCTCAAACCACGCTGTCTTTCGAATACCGCAAGGCGACAACCAACTACCATGTGCTCACCGCGCATGACCCGGCACTCGTATGAAGCCATTCCCTGGGTGTCACGCAGTAGTTCGTGGCAGTGCACCTGATAAGTCACCCCCTGTTCAAGATAGGCATCACTGGTACTAAAGTGTCGCGTTCCCAGCAAAAACCCAAGCGGCGGTCCAAATCCATCAGCGCGCGCCCGAACACCAGCATGCACCGCAACACATTGTGCCATGCATTCGATTGCGACGTAGGTGGGCACGCCCTTGCATGGCACGGCAAACTCGTTGGTCGCGTTCACTCGCCACTCGCAAATTGCGTGCTCCGGTCCGGCCTCGACCAAACGGTCAAGTAATAGCATGGAGCCACGATGCTGCACGAACTCTGCTGCTGGCATCCCGGCCATGCTTTCGAAACTCTCAGACATGATAGCGCGCCGCTTTCAATTCCCGTCATTCTCTGCCGTTAGCAGCAGACGGTCGATCCGATCGACGAACTCCGCGGGCAATCCCAACCGCATGACACCCGTCTCTGCATTCACGGCAACCTGTACGGTTTTGGCCCGCGTGCATATCAAGCCTTTCTCGTCCTTGATCCGGTATTCCACGACCAAGCGCATGTCCCACTCTTTGAGAACCGCCGTCACACAAATTTCCTGGTGCAGGGACAGGGGGCGAACATAGCGCACCTGGGCATCGACTATTGGCCAAAGGAAGCCGGATTTTTTCATCTCCACGTAACTATACCCAAGGTTGTCCATCAGGGCTGAGCGCGCGGTTTCGAAATACTTGAAGTAGCGCCCGTGCCAGGCCATGCCGGCAGGGTCAAGATCATGAAACGGGATCCGCAGTTGGCACGTAGCCTGAAGTCGACGACCTTGAGTAGGCGTGGTCATTTGGCGCGCCGTTCAGTAGCCGGGAAGGCCCGTTCCGGCCGGACATCCCAAAAATCGTAAAAATTGAACCACTGTAACGGCGCGCGCACGACTTGCGCCTCAAGCGCGGCGGCAAATCGACCCGCCAGCCTTTCCAATGTGGACTCTCGTTCATTGCGGGGAAGGGTTACGCTGTTGGCAAAGAGCTCCATCCCCAGGTGGTATTCACTACCCAAGCGAAAGCAGTGCAACAGGTAAACCGGACATTGCAGCACGCTGGCGAACACGTATGGCCCAATTGGAAATTGGGCCGGCTCGTCAATAAACGTGGTAGCGCAGGTCCGTTGCTGGTTGCCGATCGGAACCCGGTCGCCCGCAATAACGACCCACTCGCCCCGCGCGACTTTTTCTTTGAGCACAAGCACCATGGCAGGATCCATTTCCGACACCTGGATCAGGTGCATCCTCGAATTTGGCTCGGCCTGCTGCATCAATGCAGAAAACTTTACCGCATGCCGATCATGAAGCAAAACGTTGATGACAAGCTCCGGATGCCTGCGCGAGATTCCCCTTGAGTACTCCAGGTTGCCAAAATGCGAGCCGATGGCAAGACAACCCACCCTCCGCTTAACCAGGTCAAAAAGCAGGGCCTGTTCGCCGGCTTCCATGGTGATCGTCGGTGTTTCCTTGGTCCAGGCGATATACTTGTCCAGCAGAGATTGACCGAACGTCAGGAAATGGCGAGCAGCGGGAAGCCCGGCAGACTACCCGGGTAACTCCGTCGGACGCGCCTGAGGTATTGGAGGGAAGCGCGCCGGGCCTCTCCACGTCGCAGGAAGTAATACGCCATCACCGGAACCAGGGCGATACCAAACACATGCCGCCCCAAGTGAGTATGGATCCACACCATGATGCGCATCCCGGACAGCACGCCCGCTTCCCGTATGGACGCCCAATGCTGACTCATGGAGTCTGCCGCGCGGCGGGACCGGAAGAGCGCCGCCGAAGCAGTCGTGGCAGCCGGATGAGCATGCCGAAAACCAATCTTGTGTGCATCCAGGAGATTTCGACATTGTCGCGAAAGTAACGGAAATGCGATCGTCCGCCCTGCGGGTATAACACGTTTACCGGCAGGTACTTGATGGGAATACCAGCCCAACAGGCCCGTACCAGGATCTCAGGGTCAAATGCCATGCGCGTGCCTACACGGCTGGCGTCAATCAGTTCAACCACTTGATCCAGGGGATAGGCCCGAAATCCGCAGAGCGCATCCCGGATTTTCGTGCTGAGAGTTTCCAGCCAGCAGAAGTACAACGTGAGGTAGCGTGCGTAGTATCTCAGTCCAGGTACTTGCTGGCCGAATACCGCCTGCCCGCAGACTATGTGGTCGGGGTAACGACCTGCCTCCCGCAGCAGGTCGGGTAAACTGCCTGCGTCGTGCTGTCCGTCCGCGTCGATTTGCAGCGCGTGCGTGAAGCCCGACGATCTTGCCGCCTTGAGGCCGGTGATCATGGCGCCACCCTTGCCGAGATTCAATTCATGCCGAATCAGGGTCGTGCCTGGCGCCTCTGATTCCAGCAGACTCTGCAACGCTTCGAACACACCATCGGGGCTGCCGTCGTCAACCACGATCAGCGGGAGGTGGAGTTCAACCAGTTGGCGTAACAACGGTCGGAATTGGCCGAGGTGATCGAAGTGCGGAATGACAATACAACTCAGCACTTCGCCAGCCCTGTGAAAACCAGATTGCCCTGAGCATGCACTTCACTGTGGCTGGACCACTCGAACCGCACCTCGTTTGCTCTGGTTTGTGTCAGGCTCAACTCCAACCAACAGGGTGGAA
>JANLTO010000136.1:0-5656 GCA_031362985.1 Lysobacterales bacterium
GCGCTGAGGCAGGTTACGCCCGTGGCCACGCAGACTGCGTTCGGCCCAATCGTGGCGGCCGTGGTGATGGCAGCGGCTATGGTTTGCTTGGGGTTGGCAGCGGTTCCGGGGTTCGTATCGAGGCCAAACGGGGACACGTGCACGCAGTTGCAGCCGTCCTCGTCAATCGCACCATCGCAATCGTTGTCGATGCCGTCGCAGGTCTCGACGCTGGGCGATCCCGGCGTACACGAAGCCACATTGCCGCCGGCGCAGGCTGACACGGTTTGCTGGCACGCACCAATTCCGCAACTGATGGTGCCGAGGCCCTCGTCGAGGCCGGCATCACAGTCATCATCGAGACCGTTGCAACTCTCAAACACGGGATTGACTTCGCTGGTGCATGGCACCCAGCCACCGTTCTTGCAGTATTGGGTGCCAGCCTGGCAGATACCGACGCCCTGGGTGCCGACCGGCCCTTCATAGCAGGCGCGAGTCGTGATCGCGCCGCAGTCGTCAAAGCTGCTCTCGAAGAAGACATCCGCCTCAGCCACGGCACACGTTTCGTGCAAGGCGAACGCGGCAGTGGCCACAAGCAACAACGTGGATGCGTTCATCGCTTAAGTATAGTTAGCGTAAAAGACATTTTCCATCAGACCTGCCACATGATCCATTTTTCGAACATCCGGACACTACTGATTTTGGGTCAGAATTAAAACACGCTTGACGCAATTCAGCGCCAAACGATTCTACTCTCACCCCAAGTATTTGTATCATTTTGTATTTATGATCTGGTTAGAACGAAACACCCACTGCGGCGGAATGGTTTTTCCCGCCATGCCGGGTTTGTTTGTGCTGTCGCGAATACCTTCTTTATTCGGCTTGAGCAACCAGGAATGGTGGCAGGATCTTGCCAGTTGGCTGCCGTCACTGCGCCCTACGGCCTCACCGCAGGGAACTCAATTTCCGGCAAGCGCGTGATACCGCGTTCGGCCTTTTGTTCCTCCACCATGCGCGCCACGTCCGCAAGCAAAGCCCGGGCGTCGTAGACGATACCGTCCTTGATGGTGTATTTGATGCCGCCAACGCGTTCGGCTTTACCCGTTGCCTCGTTCAGGCGCACAGCTCCCGTGCCGTACAGCACCTTGAGATTGGCAATGGGGTCTTCCGGCACGATGACCAGATCAGCGAGTAATCCCGCGCGAATGACGCCAAATTCAATGGGCTTACCCTTGGGCTTGAACAGCGTCTCGGCCCCATGCAGGGTGGCTCCGCGGATCACTTCCAGCGGATGGAAACCGGCTTCCTGCAACAGCTCCATCTCCGCGACGGTGGCAAACCCGAAGGTGTTATAGATATACCCCGCGTCCGAGCTGACCGTGACGCGACCGCCCAGGTCCTTGTAGTCGTTCAGGAAGGCCATCCAGACATGGTAGAAGTTACGCCAGGCCACTTCGTCCCAGGTAGTCCAGTCGAAATAGTAGGAGCCATGGTTGACGCGGCTGGGTTGGTAGAAATCCCATAAGGAGGGCAGGGTGTACTTTTCGTGCCAGTCGGCGTTACGCCGGTGCATGACATCACGACTGGCGAGGTAGGCCGTCATCGTGGGATCCAGGGTCACGTCGAGCTCCTTGAATTCTTCCAGCAGGGCGCGCCATTCCTTGCTGCCCCGAGCATGGACCAGGTTCCACTGCCGCGCCACCTGGCCGAAGCGTTGCTGTTCGTCAAAGTTGTTATACCCGGGAGGCCATGGCTGGATATCATGGCCGTCGTAGAGCGACTCGAACAGTCCATAGAAGTGCGTCACCGTCCCGAGGCCAAGCCGCGCGGCATCGATGGCGTTCATGTTGGCCACACCGGCCTGGCTCAGGTGCGCGGTAGAGCCCAGGCCGAGTTTCTTCGCCTCGTCCAGCAGCGCCGCCATGATGTCGGGAGGATAAGCCGTGAGCTTCAGGCCGTCGATGCCGGTTTCGGCTGCCATTTGCACCCATTGCCGCGCCTTGCCCGGTGTCTCGATAGTGCCTTCCCACTCGTCGAAGGGCAGCCGGTAGGTGAACATGCGCGGCGCGGTGATTTCGTTGCGCGCGCTGCGGCCCTTCTCGCTCTCGGACAACCCGGGAGACGCGAACGGAACACCACGGGCGGTGGTGATCCCGTGCGCCAGCCAGAGTTTGTACACGTATTCGACTTCAGGTGTCTTGGGAATGTCGCCCGAGTGCACATGCAGGTCGACGAACCCGGGCAGCACGTACATGCCCGTAGCGTCGATCTCCCTCGATGCCTGGACCGAATCAGCAGCCGGGCGCATATCGCCCGCGATGTATTCGGATTTAGTTACTGCAGTGATGCGGTTGCCTTCAATCACAATGTCCATAGGGCCACCCGCGGGCGCGCCGGTGCCATCAATGACGGTCGCGTTGCGGATGACGAGACGCTCAAACGGGCCTTCACCTTCGGCGCGCGCCGGGGCGGGCAGTGGATCGGTAGATGCATCCTGACCCAGGGCAGCGGATGCCCAGCAGGCGAGGGCAAGTACCAGCAGGGTCAGCGCACTAGAGAGCGCGTATGGTTGACTCCTTTTCATTCGATTTATCTCTGATGCGCTTGTCCACGCAGATGTACATGGCAGGGTATGTGGATAATGAAGGTGAGGCAAATTAATTTCCGCAGCCCGTATGCTTCCAGAACGAAGGCCTGCCGCTAAACCGGTTGGAGTCCGGGACACAGTTCGGCAACGTCCTTGCGCAGTATCTCTGCCATGCGCAAGGCGCTGGGGGTGGGAAAGTCGGGATCGGCAATAATGAGATAGACCTCGCCGAAGCGCTCGGCCCCTTCGCGCATCGGCAACGGTTTGAGCGAACCGGAATCCAGTTCTTTGCGGATGGCGTCTTCCGGGAACCAGGCGAAGCCCAGGCACATGCAAGCGGCCGCTATCTGCGTCGCCTTGTTCGAGACTGTCCAGCGCTGATCGGCGCCGAACCAGCCACCACTGTCCCGCGTGTGTTGTACTGCGGAATCACGCACCACCAGGTGGCGGTGTTCGCGCAGATCATCAAGGGTGAGTGCCCGGCTAAGCTGGTGCAGCGCGTGATCCGGATGTGCTGCAGCTACAAAACGCAGGCGCATCAGTGGGTCGCCGCTGAAGCCCTGGGGAATGTAGGTGGTGAGGGCAAGGTCAACCGCGCGTTCGTACAGGGCTTCATCGGTGCCGCCAAGCACAGTTTCAAAAAGCTGGATGCGGGTCTGCGGACGTTTTTCGCCGAACGTTTGCAGCGAGTGCAGCAAGACCCAGGTGGGGTAAACGATATCAACCGCAAGGCGCAGCTCAGGATCCCAGTCCGCACCCAGACCAGCAGCGCTACGCTCGAGGGCATCGGCCCGCTCCACGAGATTTTTCGAGCGGCGGTATAACACCTCGCCGGCGGGGGTGAGCACCGCGCGCCTGCCTTGCTTTTCGAACAGCTTGACATTGAGCAGTTGCTCGATTTTCTGCACTGCATAACTGACCGACGACTGGGTCTTGTGCACATTTCCGGCGGCCCGCGCATAGCCTCCGGCCTCGACCACCGCGATAAAAGCCCGCCACTGGTCGAGTGTTACCCGAGGATTTAACATATCGAATAATTCGATTCAATCATTCGTATTGTTCCGTTTTTAATCGACATTGAAGATCAGTAGTATGAGCTCAGCATTTAACCCTCTGCAAGGAGTAATGGAGCATTTCGATGAACGCCAATGAGCGAACAACAGAACGAGGAAGAAAACTGGTACGCACCATTCCGGGAATGGAAACTTCCGATGGAGCGGGCGTGAAGTTGCGCCGCAGCATCGGTTCCAACCAGAATCTGCGGCTCGACCCTTTCCTCATGCTGGACGAGTTCGGCACCGACAACCCGGATGACTATATCGCTGGATTTCCACCGCACCCGCACCGCGGCTTTGAAACCGTCACCTACATGATCGACGGCCACATGCGCCACGAAGATCATCTGGGTAATGTCGGTGAGCTGAAAAGTGGCGGAGTCCAGTGGATGACTGCGGGTCACGGCGTGATCCATTCGGAGATGCCGCAGCAAGAAAGCGGCCGCATGCGCGGTTTTCAGTTGTGGGTCAATCTGCCCGCGAAGGAGAAAATGAAACCTGCCTCCTACAAGGATATTCCTGCTGCTGAGTTAACCTCGACCGACCTGGCCGGAGGCGGTCAGCTGAAATTGATCGCAGGCCGGCTGGAGCTGAACGGTAAGCGGCTGGCGGGCCCGATCAACAGCACGCCTGGCAGCATGGCCACCGATCCCTTGTTCGTGGACCTGAACTTGCCAACTGGTGCACACTATCGCTTGCAGGTGCCCTCTGGCCACAACGCCTTTGCCTACGCGTACGAAGGCAGTGCGCGCATAGTAGGCCAGACCTTGCCACACCAAACCGCCGGAATCCTGGGCGATGGCGATTACGTCGATATCGAAGCAGGCCGGGAGGATTTGCGCCTGATCGTCATAGCCGGCAAACCCCTGGGTGAACCTGTGGTTCAATACGGGCCCTTCGTAATGAATACCCGTGCGGAGATTGAACAGGCGCTGGACGATTATCGCCAGGGACGATTGACTGCCTGACAGATGATTCACGACAAAATGACGCAGATCCAACCCGCCATCTTTTTCGGGCACGGCAGCCCGATGTATGCGATCGAGGATAATCGCTACACCGCCGCCTGGAGCAGCCTGGGTCAGCGCATGAGACTGGGCATTCCAAAGCCGCGCGCAATACTGGCGGTGTCCGCACACTGGTTCGTATCGGCAAGCGCAGCAACCATCAGCACCACGCCGCGCACGATCCACGATTTCGGTGACTTTCCGCGGGAATTATATGAGGTGCAATATCCTGCGCCCGGAGACCCGGCCCTCGCCCGCCGGGTGCAGGAAGCGCTCTCGCCGATCGAGGTGGTACTGGATGACTCATGCAAAAGAATTCATACTGGCAAACGATCACGCGGCACTGATTAACTGTGAAAAATTGGGACCGGATGCAAAACTCTCCATCCCAACCCCGGAACATTACCTTTCCCTGCTGTACGTGCTCGGCAGCATAGTGCCCGAAGATGTCATCCGCTTTCCGCTTGAGGGCATAGCAGGTGGAATGACTCACTTGACCACCAACACCGTTTGCAACATTGGGTCGCCGCAATAGGCGATGCGGGTACCACTGGCAGCTTCCGCTTGCAGTGCGGCCAATACATTCCCTTGGATACGTTCGCCCGGTGCCAGTGCCGGCACGCCGGGCGGGTAGGGAGCTGCGGTTTCTGCCGCGATGCGGCCGATTGCCTGATCTGCCGATACCCGTTCGTGATCCGCGAAGAAAGCATCGCGGGGGGACATGGCGGTTTCGGCCCTGACCGTCCAGGCCATGATGGGCACCATCGGCCGCGGAGTGCTGCGGTGTTGTTCCACGGCACGGATGATTTCAGTGACCATGAGATCGATGTTTTGCTCCGTGTCGGCCAGCGTAATCACCGGGCAAAAAGTATCCCGATCGGCGAATTCCAGGTGGATGCCACGCTGCTCCAATACATCCGCAACGATATGACCATCTGCGCCAGTGCCAAACAAAGTGAGCACGATCTTGCTGGGATCGTGCATGTATAAGGCAGGCGAACGTGCGGCGATCTCACTGCCAATCACGC
>JANLTO010000014.1:0-2539 GCA_031362985.1 Lysobacterales bacterium
CGTTGTGGCTACTGCTTCCGGTTGGCAAATGTCCTTGAGCGAGCATTCTCGGCAGCGGTGATCGTTGACCGGTGCAGGCAGGACAACGGAAGCCAGCATTGCACGGATGGCTATAGTTGTGGATTCAACCTGCTGCCGTAATTCGGGCGTAATTTCCACCTCGCGGCGCCGGCGACTGCTGGCGTGGTAGATAGCGCCATACGGCACGGGCCGGTCGAGCATGTCCTCCAGACACATCGCCTGGGCAGCGAGCTGGATATCGTCGTTGAGCCATTTCTTGCGTGCCCCATGCTTGTATTCCACAGGATAGGGCGTTCCATCAGGCCGGAATTCCACAACATCGCATTTGCCGATGAGTCCAAGCCGGTCCGACCAGACCGGCAATGCCGTCTCGATGCGGCGTCCATCAGTGGTGACGTGGCGTATGCTATCCACCCGCTCGTGTTCTGCCGTGCCGCGAGCAGTGTGAATGTTGTCGGTGAATTCATTTTCCATATGGATCAAGCCACAGCGGCGCGGGCAACAGGTCCAGTGGTTAAGTGCGGAGAGAGGTATAAGGTCCATGTTGATTGAAGAGCTTGTCATAGAGTATTGTTTCCAAGGGCTTAACCAAAACCTGTTTCAATGGAGGCAATCATGTCCCTTACTGCAAAGCAAATCATGAAAGAAGCCATGAAGCTTTCACCGGATGAGCGTGCAAACCTTGCCGACCGGCTCTTGGTCAGCGCGATCCCCCACGAAGAGGTGGCGGCGGCATGGGATACGGAAATCGCGCGACGCATTGCGGAAATCGATGCCGGCACAGTTGAATTAGTGCCGGGCGAAGAAGTGCTTGCCCGGATCGAGGCGAAGTTGCGTAAAGCGGGTGCATGAAACACATCTGGCACCCCTTGGCGGAAGCCGAATACGACGAGGCGGTGGATTATTACCTCCTTCACGCCGAGCCAGCCGTCGGCAGGGATTTTGCGAACGTCGTCAACAGTGCATTGAAGCTGCTGTCCAGGCATCCCACCATAGGCGAGCAGACACGTAACCACGCTCGTCAGATTCCTTTGCATGGGTTTCCCTTTGATCTCGTCTATCGCCTGCAGCAGGAGAAGATTGTAATCATTGCCACGGCCAATCACAGCCGCCGCCCGGGGTATTGGGTGGGGCGGTGGTGAGGTGCAGTAGCCCCATCATACTTCTCATCGATCATGCTGTCAGCCATGTTCAGAGAGGCTACGCGTGGCGTCATTCCAGACCCATAATTCCACTCCGCTGGGCACATTTTCAGCTTTTACTTTAACTTCATAATCATCCGCAAAGCTGCGGGCTGCACTGGTTTTGTCTTGCTTGCGACCAATTTCTACGATGCTGCCGTTATCCAGCAACCGATGCGCCGCAGCGCAGCCCAGCATGGCCTGCTTCTGGCGCTGTTCCACGTTGCTGTCCGTGCCGACGTGTTTGAAAACGTAAAGACCCCGGCAAGTCATCACCCCCTTGCTGGCGGAACGGTCGTGTTCGTACATGGTGGCGAGCGCTTGCCACAGCAGGGCAAGGTCGTCTTCCGTAAAGCCGGTGCCTTCGGCCAAGTGGGCGGAGACGAAGCCTTTCATGGCGTAAAGGCCGTAGGGGATGAGTTGCTTGCGACCTAGGGTACGTAGTGTGTCTTCCTCAACTTGCAGTTCAATAGCGAGAAGCTTCTCGGTCCCCATTTTTGCCTGCACCTCAGAGCTTTCTTTCACGCCATGGTTTTTCTGGGTAAAACCCGCAATGGACATTCGGGAAATTCCAATATCCATTGGTAGAACCGGATCGATGGAGCGCGCAAAGGAAAACTGCACCGGCCCGCGCACTTGTCCAGCATTAGCGCCGGTACTCATAACCGCGCCGAAGGTGCGTACATCGTAGAAGTTGGCGCACATCCAGTCGCGTGCTTTTTTTACTTTGTCCTTAGTGGCTTTTGCAGGAATCTCGCCATTGGCCTGCTCGTGCGCGAGTGCAATGGGTCGGTTCAGATTTGTGGCGTGCTCAACAAAGATTGCGTTGGGTGTGGCGTTGCCTTTGGCCACCTGTACGTAGTTGCGCACCCGGCGCTTGGTCGCCACGTCGGACACCAAACCGTGCATGTCCTCGGGGTCGATGCGCGGTGCGTTGCCTGCGTCCGGGTCGCCATTGGGGTTACCGTTCTCGCAGTCAAACAGGAACAAGAATTCGTAGCGGTTAGCGATGATGGTCATGGGGTAGTCCTCCTTTATTCGGGTTGGGTGGGTTCGGATTCGTCGTCTACTTCGCCTTCAGGCAAGCCCTGCTTGCTGGTTCTGAAGTGTGCGAGCTGCTGGTAATAGCCTAAGGCGAACAGACTTTGTTCTTCCAGGGTGAGGGTGCGTGGCACAGCATCCTTGATGCGACCAAAAATGTCGGCGAGCTGGTTTTCGTACCAACCCGCCAGCCCGCCGTTGAGTTTATTTAAATGGTTCTTGGCGTTGGCGGCTAATCGTCCGAGGATAAGACCCGGTGTTTGAGAGGTGGCGGTGTAGTAACGCTGTACCACCCC
>JANLTO010000024.1:0-24739 GCA_031362985.1 Lysobacterales bacterium
CCGGAACAGGTTCATGGGGTCGTACTTTTTCTTGATCTGCCGCAGGCGCTGGTAATTTTCCTTAAACGTCTCTGCCACCCAACTCTCACCGTCTTCGTTGTAGCTGTCGATGTTCAGGTAGGCACCACCGTGCTGGCCGTACTTTTCCCGCATCTCATTCCAGGCCCTGCGGGTCCAGGCGGTGTTTTCTGCATCGGATGCGGAATCTTTCCAGGTCACGTTATATTCCATCAGCAGTGACCAGTGACGACCTGGGAAAGCCATCGCATTCGCCGGAACGCGCTGGCTGGCGCCGTTCAGGTAGTGCAAAACCAGTGGGCAAATTTTGGCGTCGGCGGGCCGGTCGAGGAAATGATCGACCAGCGTGTCAGCCATGTCATCGCTCAGGCTGTCCAGATAGAGCGCCTTCCAGTAACCAATGGTTTCCCCGTACGGCAGATACGGGTCGAACATTTGCTGGATATCCACAAAACGCATGGGTGCGCTGGCATCGACCAGCAACGGCGCCAGTTCTCTCAAAGGTTTTGTCACCTTATCGCCTTCCTCTACCGGGCCGTAATAAACTCCGCAAGGAATGACCACATCCAAGCCATGCATCTCGGGCGGGAAATTTGGCACTTCAGGAATGGTCCAGAAGAAAAACTCCGTGGTGAATTCATCTGGCGCTGTTTTCATGAAATCACGCCAACCGCGCAACACTTCCCGGGCATGCTCGGCGGCATAAACCGGATTACACAACATCACCTGTGGCCCGATCTCATGCAACTGAAACTCGAAGGTGGTTACCACACCGAAATTGCCACCACCACCCCGTATGGCCCAGAACAAATCGCTGTTCTCCGTTGCACTGGCGCGCCGTAAAGCACCATCGGGCGTGACCATTTCAACGGCCAGCAGGTTATCAATGGACATCCCCAGTTTGCCGCGCAACCAGCCATAGCCGCCACCCGTTGTCAGGCCGGCCACACCGGTGGTGGAAACCACCCCGCCGGGACACACCAGCCCGAGTGCAGCGGTTTCGTGATCGAGATCACCCAGCACTGCGCCACCCCCCACCCAGGCGATGCGTGCCTTGGGATCGATGCGCACCGAATTCATCAGCGCGAGGTTGATCATCAGCCCGCCTTCACATACCGCATTACCGGCGATACCGTGCCCGCCCCCGCGAATTGCCGTCAGGATGCGGTGTTCCCGCGCAAAATTCACGCACGCAATGACATCTGCAACTCCGCTGCAAACGACAATCAGGGCAGGCCGCTTGTCGATCATGCCGTTGAAAATCACCCGCGCCTGGTCATAGCCGCCATCAGCAGAAGTAAGGACCTCGCCCCGGATCGCGCTTTTGAAAGCCTGCAATGATTCATTGGCTATTTCGATTGACTTGTTGTCGAGCGTGGTCAGACGAACCATGTATGTATCTCCTGTGTGAAGGCATCCGGCAAAGCTTGCTGAACGGGTCAATCCGCTATAGTCCCAGAGTAGCCCAATTTGGGGGCTTGTCAAACTGGTGATGAAGGCCTTGTGCATGGGTTAAACTGGACGGGAAAAGCATTCCTGGTATCGGGCGAACCGTGCAGAACAGAGAAGGACCCAATTGATGTCTGAACCCCTCATTGCGAAACGCAAACCCTGCCTGGAAACCGTGCGGGCCGGTAAGAAATATTTCTGGTGCTCCTGCGGTCGATCCGCGAAACAGCCCTTTTGCGACGGTTCGCACAAGGGGACTGAATTTACCCCGGTAGAATTCGTCGCCCAGGCCGACGGAGAAATCCTGTTTTGCGCCTGCAAGCACACGAGGACCCAGCCCTTTTGCGATGGCACGCATAACAATCTTTCTGAAAAGTACGAAGAAGCGAAAGATGACGCACCCGATGCCCCGGTGGTGCAGTACGAGAAAGTCGCGGGCGGTGCGCTCAAGGCAAAACTCGACAATGACTGTTACGTGATCCGCGTGCCGCCGGAGGCCATGCAGAAAAAAGGCAACCTGGCGCTTTACCCCGTCATCAGCGGGCGCGATAACGCGCAGTTTCTGTCGCAATACTCTGCGGTCATCGACCAGGGCACATCGCCGACCCTGCGTTTCCCAGGCAGTGATACGGTGCTCTTTGTGCTCGCGGGGCAAGGCGTTATTACCATCGCAGATCGGACGTTTGAAGTCGGCCCGGAAAGCGGTGTGTGCGTAAAAGCGGGCGAAGCGTTCAATGTGAGCAATGTTGATGATGGAAATCCGATCCTGCTCAACCTCTCGGTTTGCCCGGAGTGCACGGATCCGGAATGGCTGGACGATATGCCCATGACCTTCGATGAAACGTATGCTGACCGTATTGCCGCTGTTGATCAAGCCAAGGCAGAACGCATGGCAGACCGGTTTTTCCAGGTGTTGATTGACGAAAAATCCCACGGCACCGACGTCACGCAGTTCATCGGCCAGGTTCCAAAATCACGCGCTGCGCATCATCGCCACCTGTACGAGGAAACCATCACCATACTCAAGGGCGAGGGTTTCATGTGGACCGATGGCAGCAAAGCGCCAGTGCGCCCGGGAGACACGATTTTCCTGCCGCTCAAGCAGGCCCATTCGCTGGAATGCACCACCGAGGGGGGCATGCGCCTGGTCGGTGTGTTCTATCCGTCGGGCTCACCGGCGGTCAACTACTAGCGCGGCCGTCTCGCGGCTTGAATCAATAATCAGGGGCACGTGCCCCCTGTCTCGAAACCATCGCAGAAGATCAACGGGTTGGGTTGCACGATAGCCGTGGAATCGGTCGCCGTGTTGTTGGCGCTATTGCTTTCCGTCTGCGCGGTGGTGACGGTGATCGAGTTCACCTGCGGCGAGGTGGCATTGGACGTGACGCTGACCGTCACGCTGATCGCCGGATAGGCGGCGCTGGCTGCCAACACATCCGTGCGGGTACAGGTCGGCAGCACGGTGCAGGTCCAGCCGGCGCCGCTCATTGCGGTAATCGTCAGGCCGGACGGTGGCGCATCGATTACCGACACCGACTGGCCGGCATTCTTGTCGCCAGCGCCGGAGTTGGTGACGGTCACCGTGTAATTATTACCGGTCGAACCCTGGGTGAAATTACCCGAATGCGTCTTGCTGATGGTCAGGTCAGGTTGCAATACCTGAGCAATGACGGTCGAGCTGATCGACCAGGCCGCCAGGGATAGAAAGACACCTAACACGGCCCGAACGGCAGAACCGGGCGGCAGAGCCCGAACGTGAATCATGGTGTGCTCCTTTGCGTGCGTAACCTTATTTGAGGTCATCCGCGATAAGAAATGCAAAGATCCCACAGAAACTAACACGAATGGCAACCTGTTAGCCAGCTGAACAAGCAGGTTTTCACAAAAGGGGATGGGGCAAGTTAAGTTGACTCAATTTGCCCCGAACTTACCCTCGTCCTTCTGATTCCTCAGTAGGTATACACCAGGCGCACGCCGTACGTCCGGGGCCGCAGTCCCACCACGGCTTCCGGGTCCTGGAAGGTTGAAATACCGTCAACCACTCCCAGTTCGTTGCCCAGGTTCTTCACGTAGGCACCCACCGTCAACTTCTCGTTCACATCCAGGTTGGCGAACACACTGGTTTCCGCAAACGAATCCAGGGGGATGTTGAACGGGCTGTCGGGGCGAAATTCCGTGTTGGTCGAACTGCGATAACTTACGTCCGTAATCAGGGAAAACATCATGCCGTCGCCCACGGGATGCGTGAACTGGAAGGAAAAATACAACTGGGTCGTCGGCACATTGGGAATCTCGTCCCCGGCCAATCCGGTTATGACAAAAGGCGATGTGCCCGGCAAAGTCGGCTGATCGGTGGTGAGTTCGTGTTTGAAGAAATGTGTTCCGGTGAAGGTCGCCTGCAAATTCTCCGTAATTACCGCTATCAGCCCCCATTCCAGGCCATTGATTTCAGCTTTCCCGCCGTTGACCGTGAAGGGTTCGGCGGCGGCAGGGTCGCGCGGCTCTACCTGGATGTCGTCCCATTTTATGTGGAACAGGGTCGTATTGAGTTGCAGCCGGTTATCGAGGAACTGGGACTTCATGCCCAGCTCAATATTGTCCAGCTGATCCGAAGCATAGGTGGAAGGAATTCCCTGCGCGAACGGCTGATTGGCATTGTTGACACCGCCGGTACGAAAGCCCTGTGAGTACAAGCCGTAGATCAGGACGCTTTCCTGCGCCTGGTAGGACAGTGCTGCCATGGGTGTCACATCGCTTTCACTGTCGGTCAGTTTTCCGATCAGGTTACCATTCACTCCTACACCAATAATTTCACCGGCAGGGGTATTTGCTCCACCAAAGAAATTATGGGTGTTGCCCTGGATGGATGTCAGATCAACGTTGAACCAGCGCAAGCCACCCTTGACCTGCCAGCGTTCGGCAAAATCGAACGTCGCTTCCCCGAACAGGGCTTTCTGCTCAATTTCATCCTGGCGGGCCCGTCCAAAAATGGCCGTGCCCCCGCTGAAAAAATCATTCGCATCCAGGGGATCCCAAGGCACATTCCCGCCATTTCCATCCGTCGATGTAACGTGAACATTAAAGTCCTGATTTTCCTTCTGATAATATCCGCCGGCGACAAAATTGAAGGGGCCGTCGAAACTGGAGGCAAAGCGGCCTTCCAGCATCTTGATGTCATAGGACTGGGGCTGGTTCGTGATGCCCTGTACCGGAACACCAAAAAACAGCAGGATGGGCGTGCTGTCAAAGGTGAAGTCGATATCGTGCTTATAGTCACTGCCGGACAGTACGAAACTGCCAACGCCGGAATTGTAGGTAAGTGTTGCACCGAACAGGTTAATGTCATCTTTCCTGGGAGAGGTGGTGACATCGCAGTTGATATAGTTTTCCGTGGGGATGCAGGGAGACAAACCCGGCAGTGGCGCATAATTAGGATTGTTGTCTGGCCACGAAGTTACACCTTTCGTGGTGTAGCGGGAGGAGCCGCCAATGTCCATATTCTGCAAAACATACAGCACATCAAACGTCAGGCTGTCCGTAATGTTCCAAACCAGATTGACCCGGCCGCCATCAGTTTCTTCACTGTTGATGTTGTGCGCATCGCCGTCAAAGGACGTTACACCGTTGACGGTCTGCTCCAGGCGGGGCTGGTCAACCCAGCCATCCACATCGGTACGATAAGCGACCATCCTGAGTGCCAGCTTATCGGTGACAAAAGGCATATTGATACCGCCGGACACCGTGTAGCCACTTCCGCCTGAGTCGGTGGTAGAGAAATCGATATCTCCATAGGCATCGAAGGCATCGGTCTGGGCCTTGCGTGGAATATAGCGAATATTACCAGCCATGGAATTGGCCCCGTACAGGGTGCCCTGCGGGCCATTCAGGACTTCGATGCGTTCCATATCAAACAGCTTGACGGGTGCGTTTTTGCCACCGCCATCCTGTTGATCGCTCGCGGTGATCACGTATTCGCCAAAGTAACTGCCCACCACGGCCGGTCCGTTGCCGTTTACACCTCGAATAATGAATTCCATGTCGCCGGGCCCCAAATCCTGGAACGAAAGACCGGGAATGCTGGTGGCGATATCCTTCATATTGAATTGCGATTTTTCGTCGATAAGAGCGCCGCCCACCACATAGATGGACGCGGGAATGTTCTGAACGTTCTGGTCTCCGCGCTTGGTGGCGGTAACGGTGACTTCCTCGATGGTAGTTTCAGCCGCGAGGGCAATCAAACTGAGTGAAAACAATACACCACACACTAGCACCTGACAGACACGATTTAAATTCATGATATGCGTCCTTCTTTTTGAAAGGGATTTTTGATTGACTGCAGGCCGACTATATGCCGAATCATATATAAGCACAATCCAGCTACCCGCTTCGCCAGCGGGGTCGTGGTCGGGGCCGGAGTCAGGCTGAGCTGCCGTCCTTGTGGTACTGCTTCCAGACCAGGTAGGCAATGGATACCGCAATCATCCAGGGTATGCCCACGATCCACGAAATATTCCAGAAGTTCGTGTCCAGGCCCATGGTAATGAGAATGGCCGCCAGGAGAATAAGCCCCAGTATTTGCAGATAAGGGAAAAAGGGCATACGTACCGGCAACGGTTTACCCTTATGCCGCCGTCGAAAACTAATGTGGCTCAGCAGGATGATAATCCAGACCGTAAGGCCGCCGAACAGGGCGACACCAAACAGATAGTTATAAGCAAGTGGCGTTAAGCGGGAAATGGAGGCAGCCAGCAATATGCACGTCCCGGATAGAACCGTGGCCGCAACCGGCGTTCCGTTTGCGCCCAGTTTGCCAAGTATCCTGGGTGCATAGCTGCCCCTGGAAAGAGAGAAAAGCATTCTGGAAGTGAGGTAAATATTAGTATTCATGCTGGACAGTGCGGCCGTCAGCACCACGAAATTCATGATTCCGGCCGCGTACATAATGCCCACGCTGTCAAACAGTCTGACGAAGGGGCTTTCCGTGACCACGTGTGCTCCGATTTCGGTCCACGGGATGAATGTAACCATGACCGTTAATGCCAGGACATAGAACAGGAACAGGCGCAAAGCCATGGATCGCAGTGCAGCAGGAATGACGGTAACCGGGTCCTGCGCTTCGCCGGATGTCACAGCGATGACTTCAATTCCATAAAAAGAAAAGATGGCTATGATCACTGCCATCCACACCCCGCCAAAACCATGCGGCATAAACCCACCCTCCAGCCCGGTCAGGTTGTGGAAGCCGACTGGCTCTCCTACCCAGCCGAAAATGTGGGTAACGCCGAGGATGATAAACGCGATGATGGCGACCACTTTGATCAGTGCAAACCAGTATTCAAAACTGCCGAAGTTAGTGACCGAGCGGGAGTTGATGTAAATCAGCGCGATGGCAAAACCCACCGACCACATCCACACGGGCGTTGCGGGGAACCAGTAGGTCATGTACACGCCGCCTGCCACTGCCTCACCGCCGATGGCAACGACCTGCGCCATCCAGTAGGTGTAGCGCACCAGAAAACCTGCCCACGGACACAAATACATCTCGGCGTAGGTCCCAAAGGAACCGGCGGTGGGATGCACAACCGCCATTTCCGACAGGCTGAACACCATGATGACTGCGACCACAGCGGCAATCAGGTAGCTGATCAATACAGCAGGCCCGGCATACCCAATGGCGATGCCCGACCCCATGAACAGGCCGGTACCAATGGCCCCGCCCAGTCCAATCATGATGATCTGGGCACGAGTCAAACTGTGGTGCAATCCGCCCTCGCGCTCTACCAGGCTATTCTCAGCCATACGTGCTCCTGAGTTCTTGTTGCTGCTGGGTTAGGGAAACTCTGATTCATTCAGAGCTTGCTTAGTTATTCGAAGAAATATTATTCTGAATACGTTCGAGCAGACCAATGAGAGTGTTGATTTCCTGCTGTTTGAATCCCTTGAGTGCTTGTTGCTGGTGCGCGATGGCGACCGGGTAAACCTCTTTGAAGGCCTTTTCGCCTGCTGCAGTAAGCCTTACTTGCACAAACCGTGAATCCTCGTCACCGGTTTGCCTTACTACAAGGCCCTCGCGCTGCAACTGGTCCACCACGCGGCTTACTGTTGGCTGTTCAAGAAGTGTGTGTTGCACGATTTGGCTGATGTTCAGTTGGCCATGGTCATTCAATACGGCCAGCACTCGCCAGCGGGCGAGATTGATTCCGGAGCGCCGCAAATTCTTGCGCAAGTTACGGTTGAGATGGCCGGTAATGCGAAAAATCAGATAGGGTACAAACTTTCCCAGCCAGTGATCTCCACTTTTTTTGACGGCCACCTCAGGCTGTTCCCGTGTTTGAATGTATATACGTTTTCATGTATTTTGAGAATACCCAGTTTCCGGCATCTTTGCCAGAACCTTGCTGCGTGAATCCGGCCGGCCCGGCAGACCCTTGATCCTTCCAGGAATGTGTAAATGACAAACCCAAAAAATGGCCAAAGCTGGGAACAATTGCGCTCCCGGTTCCCGGTATTCCAGAAACAGACCTACCTGAACAGCTGTTCCTATGCGGCCCTGGCCATCGAGGTCGAAGCCTCGCTGCAACGCTATCTTGAGGCGCGCAATAACCGCGGGGCGGATTGGGACTACTGGGTTGAGCGTAACGAAGCCGTCAGAAGCTCGATGGCCAGGCTGCTGGGAGCTCAATCCAATGAAGTAGCTATCACGGCTTCGGTGTCGGCCGGCATCAACTCCCTGGCCAGCGCCCTGAACTTTGACGGGCCACGCAACAAGGTTGTGATCACTGACTTCGAATTTCCCACCAATGCGGAGATCTGGTACGCGCAGGAATTGCGTGGCGCCCGCGTCGTCCGCATCGCCGCAGAAGATGACAAGATTCCACTGGAGAAATTTGCCGAGGCGATTGACGAAGAGACGCTGATTGTTGCGACAGCACAGGTAGCGTTCCGCCACGGTGCAAAGCAGGATATACCAGCCATCGCCGGGATAGCAAAAAGCAAAGGCGCGCTGATGATGGTGGATGCCTACCAGGCGCTGGGCACCATGCAGTTCGATGTCAAAAAAGCCGGGGTCGACGTAGTCGTCGGGGGCATGCTGAAATACCTGCTGGGGACCGCAGGCATAGGTTTCCTTTACGCCCGCCAGGAAATTGTCCAGTCGTTGACGCCCACAGCCACTGGTTGGTTCGCACAGGAAGATATCATGGCGATGGACATTACGCGCTACGCACCTTCGACTACCGCGCGGCGATTCGAGGCTGGCACACCGGCAGTACCCAACACCTACATGGCTGAGGCCGGACTGGCGATCATGCACGAAATAGGCCTGGAGGCGATTGAGCACCGCATTGGCGAACTCACTGCCTTCATCAAGAATGCCGCCATCGAAGCCGGTTACCACCTCGCCTCACCGGTGAACCCGGCCCAGCATGGCGCAATGATTACGCTTCGTTCGAATGATGACAATCGCCTGGTGGCCAGCCTGGCGGAAGATAATATCGTAGTTTCCTGCCGTAACGGGAACCTGAGAATTTCGCCACACTTTTACAACAATGAAGCCGATCTTGAACACCTGTTTCGCGCCTTGCACAAGCGGCGTGAGTTGCTGGTCTGAGCGCGTCTGGCATTAGCCCACAGCATCTCTTTAACGTTGGCGTTCACGCTCATACTCCGGTCGACCAAAGCTAAGTTGATGCGGGCGCGGCCATGAGCCTGGCAGTCGAAGCCCCCGGCCTTGGCGACATCAGGGCTGCGCAAGCGCGCCTGGCTGGCCTTGCCCTGCACACCCCGTTGGTTCGCCTGAACCACCCGAATCTGCCAGCGGAAATTTATCTCAAACTCGAAAACCTCCAACCGGTTGGCAGTTTCAAGATCCGCAGCATGGGTAACATACTCATGAGCGCTGACCCGCAGAAACTGCGCGGTGGTGTCTACACCGCCAGCTCCGGCAACAGTGGCTTCGCCCTGGCGTGGCTGGCGCAGCGCATGGGAATTCCAGCCACCGTTTACGTGCCGGAAAATGCGCCTGCAGGTAAATGTGCATCCATTCGCCGCGCAGGAGCGCAGACCAGGGAACTGCCCTATAGCGACTGGTGGGACGCGATCTGCAATCACGCGGTGACCGGCGAACAAGGCCTCTATATCGATGCAGTGTGCGATCCGGCTGCCATCGCTGGAAACGCCACCATCGGTTTGGAAATTCTGCAAGACCTGCCCGAGGTTGATACCATCATCGTGCCATTCGGTGGCGGGGGCGTAGCCTGTGGCATCGCTGCTGCTGTCGGCATGCTGAAACCCGGCACGCGTGTCCTCGCAGCAGAATGTGCAATGTCGACTCCCCTTACATCGTCATTGGCCGCAGGGCACGCCGTGGCAGTCGAGAACCGTAAGAGTTTTATTTCTGGCATTGGGGCTTTGACTGTACTGCCGGAAATGTGGCAGCTTGCGCGCGACTGGCTCGATGGGTCGGTAGTGTCCTCCTTGCCCGCCATCGCGGATGCCATCCGCATGCTGTTCGAGTACAACCGTATCGTGGCCGAAGGAGCAGGCGCAACTGCGCTGGCAGGTGCCTTAACGCTGCAGACCAGCGGCCCGGTGGTGTGTGTCATCACCGGCGGCAACATCGACAAGGCACACATGATGACAATTCTCGGCGGGGGCGTGCCTGTAGCGGATTGACCCGGCAAAATCGACGACACCGCCGGGCAGAAAATCAGGAGCGAAAATACGGTATGACGCTCTCGCCCATCAGGCGTATGGCTGCAGCAGGATCCGGCCCCAAGGGGCCACCGAGGTTGACCTGGGTGATGCCCATGGCAGCAACGCTTTCTATGCGCCGGATCACGTCTTGCGGAGTGCCGCGAATCGCCAGATCGGTCATTTGGTCGGTCACCCGCCTGGCCGCCTCATCGTAGTTCCCCGCTTCAACCAACTGGCCAATTGCCTGGAAGTCAGCTGGGGTCAAGCCTATGGTCGCCAGTGCAGGAGCCTCCAGGTACGGGCCAAAGTAACTGACCATGCGGCGCAGTACTTCGGTCGCTGCGCCCCGATCCTGCGCCAGCGACAACCACCCGCAGCCGGAAATATCCACGGTAGCCGGGTCGCGGCCGGCTTTGCGGGCACCGGCGGTAATGGCTGAAACCATGTAGGCAGCGGATTCAGGCGGGGTAATCATGGGTAAACTGCCATCGCCTATCGCGCCGCTGAGTTCCAGGTACTCGGTGCCAAAGGCGCACACGTAAATAGGTATTTCCGGCCGGTACGGTTTGAAGCGCAAATAGCACTGCTCGGTCCACTGGAACGCTTTGCCCTGGTAATCCACGACCTCGCCGCGCAACAGCGCGCGGATGATGTCCACCGCCTCGTGTGTGCGCTGCATGTAGTCGCTGGCCGAAATTCCCGTCCATTCCACCATCTTCTCGGTATGCAAGCCCAGGCCCAGCACGGCGCGGCCTGAGGAAAGATCGTCCAGGGTGGCAAGATAGGTGGCAATTTCTGCCGGGTTGGTGGTGTAGGGATTGGTGCCCACGCTACCGATTTGAATACGCGACGTATGAGCCGCAACCGCGCTGGTGATGACCCAGGTATTGGCCATAAAGGTATCGTGCGGAAACCAGACGTAGTCAAATCCCGCCTGCTCTCCCAGCACGGCAAGGCGCAAAAGTTCCTTCGCATCGCCGAGGTAGCCAATCAGGCGCAGGCCGAATTTCATGGGTTCATTTCCCTAAGTTCATGCCTGGGAGTTCATGTCCGGGAGATTGTGCCTTGGCCCACTAATGCAAGCGTGCTTTGAGGCGTCGAATATCGGCATACCTGCTCGGTATGTCTTTGCGGTCCGCCGCAACCCGGAGATCGCGTAATTTCTCCAGCGCCGCAAGCAGCACTGGCAATGGAGGGCCGCTCGCCGTGATGTTTTTCAGAAACTCATCGCTGAGAGCGAGGGCTGGTGCCTCGATAAACCTGCTCACCAGTTGATCATGGTGCTGCGCCGCAGTTTGGCCGTGCAAGTCACAGACCTCGAGAAACATCCCGGCATTGCGCTGGAACCAGGGCTCATCAGCAGCAGAATCCACCAGCTCAAGCAGACTGTCCAGCAGGCTTTTCCTACGCATTACGTCGCGCAACCTGGCCTGGTCTTCGGGCATCATGTAGAGGAATTTGTCGACCAGCAACTGGGAGTACGACAGGTTGTTTGCACTGCATAAACCCAGCAGCATATCGATCTCATTGATGCCGGCAAAGTCGCCGGCATTGGCTCCGCGATACTCATGCGGCCCGACCCGATAGGGTTTGTAGTATGGCCGGACACAATAGAAAAACCGGTTCGTATCCAGTTTCTCAAACAGTGCGGTGTTGAACTTGATCACGTCCATCAAGGCATCTTTGGCCGCTGCCAGCAAGTCGTAGGTAACCGGATGCGAGACCCCCAAAGGCAAGGTACGAACCAGGGCATCGGCTGCGCGTTTATATGCCAGTACACCGCGCGTATTGTATTCAAGGAAGAAGCGTTCCGCGTCCAGCCAGGTGAAGCATTTATACTTGCCCTGCAAGGCAGGATTGTGGGTCGAAAGATGGCTGGTGGCGAAACGAGGCGCCACGCCGAGCGATGCCCCCAGTTGCAGAGCCAGAGCAGAGGCCTCGATCAGGGGTGAGGTCCGCTCCCGCGATGGCTCGGTGATTTCATGCCTGCGGCATGCAGCCATGTACAACCCCACGTTGCCCAGCACGGCAAAGCCCGCGTCAAAGCCTTCATCCGTATTGCCTTCACTGAGCAAATCGACGATATAACGCTTGCCTTCTTCCTGCAGTCGCGTCTTGACGGAACCACCGACCGCTTGCACGGCCGCCCGATTTTCCTGCGCGAAGTAAATCTCCTCAAGCTCAGTATTGAGGTCCGCGAAGCTGGAACGTATCCAGCTGTCGAACGCAGCCGCTTTGGAAGTTGTGCCCATATTTCCGGAGATTCCTGTGGTTGTTGCCGGCCTGATGTTGCTGACCTAAGGTTGCTGCAAGGTACTATGACCTTGTGCGGGCCACAAGCAACCAGTCAATCGGCGCTATCTTCGGCAGTATCAGCAGCCAGCCAATTAATCCCAGCACATTCACTCCGGCCACGACCGCAAACGCGAGGTCGAAACGACCCGTCTGATCGACCAGTATCCCGGTGACCGCCGGCGCAATCAGGCCGGCCACATTACCGCAGGCATTCTGCACCCCGACCCAGCTGCCCGATGCCTTGGGCCCCGCGAAGATTTGCGGTATCGCATATATTCCCGGAGAAGAAAATCCGACAAAAACCTGCAGAATAAAGAGCGAGATGATCGAACCGGTAACCGGCAGCAGCACCATTCCGGCCATGCAGGCAATGCCCGCGACATGGGTCATCCCCATGACCCCTTTGTAAATGAGGTCGATGCTGCGTCCGGACCGAACCCAACGATCCGTGGCCCAACCCATGAACAGAGCGCTCGCGGCATTGAGCAGGTAGGCCCAGGAAGCCGTCAGGGCCATGGTTTCCATCGAAAAACCACGCGTCTTGACCAGGTAAAACGGTAACCACGACAGGAGGAAGTAAAAACTGTAGTTCGACGCAAAATGCCCCAGAGAAGCGCCCCAGAGTGCGCGCTGCCTGAGGATAAGCCGGTAGGGCGGCGCATCCTCATCCACTTCCTTGCCCTTTGGTGCGAGTGCGACCTTGGCTTTAGCCCAGGGCCAGAGCCATAGCAGCGACAAGGCACCAAACAGGATGAACACCGGCCGCCAGCCATACATGCTCATCAAGAGCCCACCCAGCAAGGTTCCTACTGCCGGACCCACCAGGTAGCCAGAGCTGAGCACGCCGTTCGCCTTGCCCAGGTGCTTAAGCTCGACCGCACCCGCTAGGACTTTCGAGGCGCAGGGAAAGGTCACGCTCTCTCCTACCCCGAGCAGCATGCGCAAAATGAGCAGCCCAAGGAAGCCCTGGGCAAAACCGGTCGCAAACGTGGCAATCGACCAGATCGCCAGGCCGGTGGCAAAGACCCGGTGCACGCCGTAGCGTTCGGCCAACCATCCAGCCGCTGGCATACAGGCTACATAGCCGTAATAGAAAGCAGACAGCAGGAACCCCAGCTGGCTGGCGCTTAAGTGCAACTCGTCCTGCAGCAGTGGAGCGGCGATTGAAAGATTGCCGCGATCGATGTAGTTGATGAATACCGCAGCGGTTACCAGCAGCACGAGACGCCTCGAAGTGTGGGTATCGTGCATGGCGCGGTCTCCCGGGGGCAGTGGTGGCGATGCCGCTATTCTGGCAGAAAATCACCAACAGATTGCGGGCGATTGAAGTGTCACCGGCTGTCCTCAGGGGGCCTCTGATCACTAACCCGCCCTGATTTAGACTTCCACAGAGAAGTGCTATTGTTGTAAACAGTATTCTTGACTGTGCCTGGCAGGAATTCCTGAACGGAATAGGCGTGTGGAACAATTGAGCGGCTGATGGAAATTGACCTGAAAAAGAAGGTGGCACTGGTCACCGGCGCGGCGCAAGGCATAGGTGCGGCCGTAGCCAAAACCCTGGCTGCAGCAGGCGCTGCCGTGATCGTGACTGATTTGGACGCGCAGTCCGATGCAGCTGCAATGGTGGTGGCAGAGATTACCGGGCGTGGCGGTGACGCGGAATTCATCGCCCTGGATGTCGGCAATGAACAGAACTGGCAGTCGGTCATGCAGCAAATCTCACAGCGGCACGGCGGGCTGGATGTGCTGGTCAACAACGCCGGTGTGGTGCTGGTAAAGCGGGTCGAGGATGTCACGCTCGAAGAGATACGCCGGATCTGCCGGGTAAATATCGAAGGGGTGGTCCTTGGGGTCAAGCATGCCCTGCCCTTGATGAAACCGCGCGCGGCGGTCTACCCGGCGGGCTGCTCCATCATCAACTTCTCCTCGGCCATGGGTATCAAGGGATATCCATTTGGCTCGCTGTACAGCATGACCAAGGGTGCTATTCGCCTGTTCACCAAGTCCATAGCGCTGGAATTTGCGGCGCTCAAGTACAACATCCGGGTCAACTCCATACACCCCGGGCTGGTCGATACTCCCATGGTTGAACATGAAAGTGACAAGTTGGCGCAACTCGGTGCCATGGGTGCCACGACGCCCGCGGAGATGCGACTGGCGCTGCAGAGCCTGAACCCCACGGGGCGAATGGGAACGCCGCAGGAACTGGCCAATGCCGTGGCTTTCCTCGCCTCTGACCTGAGTTCGTTCATGAACGGGTCGGAAATGATCGTTGATGGGGGAGAAACGGCGGGTTAGTCCTGCAGTGAACTATACTGGCACCTGCTTACTTCAAGGAATGACGCTATAAAACCCTTTGATCACAAGCTTTCCACGACATTCCTGATTTCGATGGTCTACCCCCTCGGGCCGGCGGCGATCATTCTCATGCCGCTGCTGGTCGGCGGCATGATCGATGACCTGGGTTTCAGCGAACAGCAGGCCGGCTACGTTGCCGCCACGGAAGGCGCGGGACTGGTGCTGGCATCACTGGTGACTGCGCTGTGGATTCGCAAAGTTTCATGGACCAGGGCCCTGGCTGCCGGGTTTATCCTGACGGCTGTGTTCAATTCCCTGAGCGCCAACCTGGACGCATTCATGCCGCTTTTGCTGCTGCGTTTCCTGGCGGGCTTTTCCGCGGGGACGATCTTCGCGCTAACCGTTGCCGCACTGGGCGACAATACGCAACCGGACCGGGCATTTGGCATTGCCCAGATCGTGCAGGGCGCCATGATGTTCGTGGCCTTCGCCGGAGGCGCTTACATCCTGGCGCACTGGTCGGTCAGCGAGCTTTATTACATGCTCGCTGCGGCTTCCTTGCTGATGTTGCTGACGCTGCTGCGCTACCCATCCCAAGGGGCACAAAGAGTCGTACCCCACGGTGCTGCAGGAGACACTCCGAACTACACCCGCTTGATCTGGGTTGGGCTGATAGCCAGCCTGCTGTTTTTCACCAGTATCTTCGGCTTCTGGGCGTACATCGAACGCGTGGCGCAGGCTGCCGGCCTTTCCATAGAGACCATCGGACTGGCACTGGGGATATCGCAGTTCGCCGCCATTATCGGCGCGAGTGCCGCAGCCATTGCCAGTGATCGATACGGGCGCACCGCTCCGCTGACGCTGGTTCTGGTCGGGCAAATGGGGGTACTGTGGCTGCTGGTTGGCCAATTCACGCCACTCTCCTTCTATATTGGCGCGGGCCTGTTCCAGGCCTTGTTTGTAATCGCCAATTCCTATCAGCTCGGCGTCATCTCCAAGATCGATATCCGGGGGAATTTCCTGGTGCTGGTGACAGGCTTCCAGGGGCTGGGAGCTGCCGTCGGACCTGGTATTGCGGCGTCCCTGATCGACCATGGTGACTATAGCCGCATCAACCAGATGGCCGGCGCATTCTGTTTCGTCAGCATACTGATGTTCTTCTTCATCATTTACCGCACGCGCCATATTGGCAGTCCGGTGGTGGAAGCAGAAAGTGCTCTCCGCTCCAGCGAGG
Source organism: Lysobacterales bacterium (assembly GCA_031362985.1). Classification (GTDB taxonomy): domain Bacteria; phylum Pseudomonadota; class Gammaproteobacteria; order Xanthomonadales; family SZUA-36; genus SHZL01. The sequence goes on from JANLTO010000024.1 coordinate 15,989, forward strand.
CCTGATCATGAATGAACCTGCTGCCAGGACCCATGGCCCGATCGCGCCGTACATGGCGCTCGGACTGTGCACCGTCGCCTACGGTATCGCCGAGAGGCGGCATATCAGGCACAACCTCGAGACCATTGAGGAGGCGATCCACGCGGCCGTATCTATTGTCGGCATCAATATGCCGGTCAAGGTCATCGCGCTGGCCGAGGGTGCGCTGACCGGCTTTACGGACGAAATCTTCGATATCCCCCACACCTTGGCAGCAAAAGAGCTGTTCATCGATATCCCGGGCGAGGAGACTGAGTTCCTGGGGCGCCTGGCCAAGATGTACCAAACCTACATCATCGTACAGTGCAAAGCCCGCTGGCCTGAAGTGATGCAGGACCGCTTTTTCAATTCGCTGTTTGTGATCGGGCCAAACGGTGAGGTGGTGCACCGGGCCGCGAAGAATCACCTGTGGTGCCGTGAGCGTTCGTGTACACCGCATGATATCTACGACCGCTGGGTAGAGTGTTTCGGCAGCGGCATCGACGCCTTCTACCCGGTGCTGAAGACCCATGACATCGGCAATATCGGCACCATCTGTTGCTCCGATGGTGAGTACCCGGAGGCGGTGCGAGCACTGGCATTCAACGGCGCGGAAGTGGTTTACCGTCCGTCGGAAGCCGTGCCCATGACCAACTTCGGTGACACGCCAGGCGGCAGCTGGATGGTGCAGAACCGCGCACATGCCGATTTCAACACGGTGTACATGCTGTGTCCCAACATCGGCCCGGTATACCTCTCGGCGTCGTCACGCCATCCCATCGACATTGCCGGTGGCAACGGCCACATGATTGGATACCGTGGCGAGGTGTTGAGCCACAGCGCATCGGGTAACAATACGATCCTGTCAGCCATTATCGACATCGAGGCGTTGCGCCAGTTTCGCGCGATGAACCTCAACAGTAACTGGATGAAGGATCTGCGCACCGAGCTGTTTCAGGAAATGTACAGACAACCGATTCATCCGAAGAATCTGTGGCTGCACCAGGATCCTCTGCATCACAACGATGTGGACAAAGTGTATCGTCAGAATATCGAGTCACTGTATGAACGAGGTACCTGGACGCGTCCGTATCATCAACACCAGGGCGCGAGGATGATGCCCGAGGGCAATCCGGGCATGAGCGCCGAACAATGGCTGGAGGCTAAAAAAATGTGGAGTAACTGGGAATGATAACCATGCAGAAAGCGGCCACGAAAGCAGTATTACTGTGCGGTTTTGTGACGAGCCTGCTCACACTGGCCACGGGGTGCAATTCAACCACCACGGAGGCGCCTGCAGCTGCGGACGTCGCGGCAGTGGCAGCGGCTCCGGCAACTGCCGATGCGCCACCAAAAGAATCAAACGTGCAGGAATTGACTGCGCAGGAGTTGATTCAACAGCACTGCACGCGCTGCCACCTGGCGCCTGAACCCGGGGATCTCTCCAGGGAATATTGGCCGTTCGCCATACAATACATGGGTAATTATGTCGGTATGAAGGGCGACGAATTCGAAGACATGACGGTTTCGCCGGTACCGCCCGAGGCGGAGCCCCAGCAGGATTACACCAAGCGTTATACCTTAACCGACAGCCACGGCTTCACTCGTGACTTTGGCATTTTCAGGCCACAAATACCTCCTGAACCTGAGATGAGCAAGGAAGAGTTACAGAGAATTCGCGCATACTTTGTCGATAATTCACTCCCGTGGAAAGACATGGAAATTACGCGGCCCAAGGCGCCACTATTGCCGGGTTTCAAGCCGGTCATTCCTAACCTGGACCTGGAACCCAATGCGCTGGTGCTTGCCACCCTGGTCGACGAAGAACGGCGGCGCATCTACGTCGGGCGCTCGGTTATCGATGACTGGGTCGGCGGCGGGGAGCGTAAGGAAGGCTTCGACAAGTGGGACGACATCGTCGTATTCGATCTCGACAGTGGCAAACGAATTGGTCAAACAAACCTTCTGACCGACCCGATCCACATGGCCCTGACGGAAACAGGCGTGCGCGTGCTGACCCATGGCCGCTTCCCGATGACCAAGGTCGGTCTCGCGGCGCTGACCGACTGGGACTTCAAAGGAGACACACCCAAGGCCCGCATGCTGGTCAATGGCAAGCAGCGCTTTGTCAAATTCCATGATGTCGATCTGAACGGCGATGGCCTCAAGGACATTGTTGCCAATGCATTCGGCGACGGGGTCTTTGGCGATGCGCAAGCCGAGTTGACTATTTTCTGGCAAACGCCGGAGTATGCAACGCTGTGGCAAAGTGCCCCGGCCGAAATTGCTCCCGGCGTCCTGCCCGGCGCACTACGCGAAACGATCATCAGCAAACAAGCTGGGATGATTAGCAGTGCCATTGGAGACATGAACAATGACGGCAGGCCGGATATCGTTGCGCTGGCTGCACAAGCTCGCCAGGAATTGATGGTGTACATCAACAACGGGGATGAAACCTTCACCCGGCATCTGATTGAAGAAAACCGTCCCGCATTCGGGGGCAACAACGTGGAACTGGGTGATTTCGATGGCGATGGCAATATCGATATCACTGTGCTCAACGGCGATAACGTCGTAGGAAATCACATAGCGAAAAATGTTCCCGCACCCAGGCCGCAACATTCCGTACGCGTGTTCAAGAATCACGGCGGGCTGAAATTCACCTGGGCATTTACTTACCCCATGCACGGTGCGGCCCGTGGCGTGGTCAATGATTTTGATGGTGACGGAGATCCGGACATCGCCGTGGTTGCGCTGTTCCCGCAATGGAATGCCGCTGAGCCGGAAAGTTTTGTCTACCTGGAAAACAAGGGCGATTTCAAATTCGAGCCCTACTCAATTGCCAGTGAATTTTTCGGAATCTGGGTTTCGATCGAGGCAGCCGACGTCAACCATGACCAGAAAACCGATATCGTGCTGGGACTGGGCGATTTCCCCGGCCTGGTTCCCGAGAACTGGCGCAGCGAACATCCCGCAATGCAGGGCCGGGGTGGAAACGCAGCAAGCGTTATCTACCTGATCAATACTCATTAAGGAGCCCATGATCAAGGATGCACGGAGCGCATTTCTGATCAGAGGCTCCTTAAGAGTGTTGCCGCCCCGGAAAACGTTCCGTTTGATGCTCGGGCTGCTCGCAGCCAGTGCCGGCATTATTCCCTGTGCGGCTATGGCCGAAGAAGAAATTGAGGAAGTCGCCGTCATTGGTACCTACCTCCAGGGCCCGTCTTTCCAGATGGAATCAAGGTTCTCAGTCGGGCGTGAGGAATTGGAAATGATGATGCCGGCAGAGCCGGAACAATTGCTGGCACGACTTCCCGGCGTGTCGGTGTACCGTCCCGGAGGCCCGGGCGGAGTTTCCGAGGTATTTCTCCGCGGAGCGGAGTCCAATTTCACCGTTGTGTTCGTTGACGGTGTGCGGCTAAACAACCCCACCAACACGCGCGGTGGTTCATTTGATTTTTCCGCGCTGGCCGCGAACGAGATCGAGAACGTCAAAATTGGCACGGGCGCGGTCTCCGCCATCTATGGCTCCGATGCAATGGCCGGCGTTATCCTGATAGAAACGGCATGGCCGGAACCTGGCCACAGTACTGGCTACGCGGAAGCCGGCACGGAAAGCGACTGGCGGGCAGGCGCCGCGACCGCATTCGGCATAAGCGACTCCACCACCATGGGGATACGCGCATCGGCAACCGATGCTGGCGACGAAATCGATGGCTCGAGCCTGGAACTCACCAATGTATCGGCGAGATTGGAAGGTCAGCGCAGCACAGGTGATAATTGGCAACTCAATGTGTGGCACGTTGACCGGACCCGCACGAGCTTTCCGGAAGTGAGTGGCGGACCCGAATTGGCCGTGCTGCCCGATCTTGAGACGGCTGATGGCCAGGAAACCAGCCTATCGGCGATGACCACATGGACGTTTTCGTCCAGGTGGGGAGCAGAGATCAGTGCCAGCTGGAGCGAGCTTGAAGACGACATTGATACCCCGCCCGTTCCACCGGGTGAGTTGGACGGGCAACCCGCCTTTACCACCGTAAGTGATTACCGGCGCGGTGAATTGTTGTGGATTAACCGCTTGTCGACCACTGCCCGGTCACAACTGGCCTTTGGGTTTGATCTTGTCGCTGAAACCGGCCGGGACGACGGCGCCGTGGATCTCGGCTTCGTGCAGCTGCCCAATACCTATGATCTCGAACGAAATACTGTCTCGGGTTTCCTCGAGTGGGGCTATGACTGGTCCGATAGCGTGATGTCCACGGCGGCCGTCCGTCTGGATCGAACCAATAGCGAGTCCAACCCCTCGGCCAAGTTTGGCCTGGAAAAGGAATTTCGTAATTCCGGCGGCAAACTGTGGGCGCGGGTTGCCAATGGCTTCAAGCTGCCGAGTTTCTTCGCCTTGGGCAATCCGCTGTTCGGCAATCCTGACCTGGTATCCGAGAAAGTTACCAGCTTCGAGGCCGGCTATGACCGCGATTTCGGAGCAAGTGTCGAGGCTGGAGTCTCGATATTCACCAGTAAGTATAAGGACCTGGTGGATTTCGACTTTGAAAGCTTCACTAACGTCAATCGCGGCGCGGTCGACATCTCGGGAGTCTTTTTGCATATGCAGACGCAGTTTTCCGACGCTGTCTGGCTGGCTGCCGATGCAACGTTTTTAAACATCTCCAGTGTCTCGGGACCACTGCGGCGGCGCCCGGAAACTACGGCGGGAGTGAATCTCACCTGGCAGGTTTCCAATGCGTGGTCGCTGAACGCAAACGCCCGATACGTTGGTGAGCGCCTGATTGCTTCAATCCCCACGGGTGACGTTGTGGATGGCGCTTATCTCATGGCGGATGCAACGGCCCGTTACCAGCACTCGGAAAAACTGGCCGCGTGGTTCGCCATCGATAACGCGTTCGACACGAGCTATCAGGATGCGCCGGGCTTCCCCGCGCCAGGTTTTCGGGTAAGGCTGGGCGCCGAGGTGACGTTCTAAGCAAGTAAATTTTCGATACGAGGTGCTGGTAGCGGCCGGCATGCCGCCGGGTGTTCTGGCGCATCTATTTCCCCGATGGGGATAAGCGGTGTGAATTCTCGATGGTGAGGTTGAAGCCTACTCCAACCGGATAGACTTACCCGAATAATTCGCTGTGCGAGCCAAGCCGCGCCAGTCTCAGTGTGTCGGCATCTGACTTGCGATAGATCAGCAGGAGGTCTGGCTTGATGTGACACTCGCGGTAGCCTGCCCAATCGGCGCTCAGGTCATGGTCGCGGAATTTGGCATCAAGCAACTGGTCAGTCGCCAGCGCCACAAGAACGGTCATCAGTTCGCTATCGAGGGTGGCACGGTGCTGCCCCTTGGCTTCGCGCTTGTAATCACGTTTAAAGGATGAGGCGCGGTCAATCGTCCGCATGCAGGTCTGTCATCAGGTCATCCACGCTGGCGAATCGCTTACCCTTCCCCGCCTCAAGCTCTGCGATGGCCTTGCGGGTGGTGGCGTTGGGCACCTTCACTTCGAAGGGCAAACAGCGCTCATCGGCTATGCGCAGCATCAGCAAGCGGATGGCGTCCGAGATAGACAGCCCCATAGCTTCGAGCGCATCAGCGGCGCGCTCTTTGGTGTCGGTGTCGATGCGGGCACGGACATAGGTATCGGCGGTGCTCATGGTGGCTTCCCTTGGATCGGCTTCAGGGTTTATATTGTAGTCCTGTTGTGACTACAAAAACAATGCGCAGCCGCCTGACGCGCCAGGCTTTATTAGGTAACTACTTGGAAGAAAGGGGTCAAGAAAGGGGTCAGAGCCCTTTTGGGGCCCACTGCTGCCCTCTGCATCACGAACCCAGGCTCATTTACGCTTGGTTTAATCATCTTCAATCGCTGCGATGTAAACTGATTACTTGTGATGAAGAGGTAATCCATGAACACCAAGGTGCTGACCGCGCATGTGCCGCTTGCGGCCATCCCTGGCCTTCGCGGCACCTGTGCATCCTTGCACATTGGCCGCTGGCGCTCGCGGAGAAAGTAGATCAATTAGCGACTCGCCAGGACCGCTCGCGCGGGTGGATCGTCAAGGAGGCACTGTCAGCCTGGATCGATCAGGAAGAGGAGCGTAGCCGCCTGGCGCGCGAGGCTTTGGCCGACGTGGATGCTGGACGTGTCATCGCCCGCCAGACCGTGCAAGCGTGGACCGATAGTCTCGATACCGACCGGCCGCTACCACTGCCGCGCTAACGCGACTCCACGCTGACGCTTTGTTTCCGGTTAGGCTGCTGCAGCCGTTCAAACAGCTTGTGTGCCGAGTGATGGGATTCGGTCACGATGAACCCCGAACCGTGCAGCGCGTCCTGCAAGGCAGCTGAGATGGTGTGCAGCGGCGCGCCGCCACCCTCACCCATGCCCTTGGCTCCGTTATAGCTGAACGGTGACGGCGTTTCGATATTGCCGTACTGGACGTCCGGCATGTTCAGCGAGGTGATCGGGCAGTAGTCGCTGAACGTCGAAGTCAGCAAATTCCCGCCTTCGTCGTAATCAAACGTTTCCATCAGCGCAGCGCCCAGCCCATGGCCGGTGGCGCCGTGCACCTGGCCATGCACGATTTGCGGATTCATGACCGTGCCGCAATCATCCACTGCCGCATAGGCCAGTACCTTGGGTCGGCAGGTTTCCTTATCGACTTCCACCACCGCGATGTGCAGTTGTGCCGCATAGGTCAGGGTGAGATTGCCGAACTTCCGTTGCGTATCCGGCACGGTGAACGGTGGGCGGTAGGTGTGCTTCACGTTCAGGGTGACCTCGGAGAGCCCTTCACCCAGCCCGGCGTTATTGCTGTTGACCAGGTTACTCATGTACCAGTAGTTGAGTGCTTTATCGGTGCCGGGAACGCCCAGTTGCGGGCCCTGCGCGCCCACACCAAACTCCAGTTTGTCCTCGCTGACCTGCAACACATGCGCAGCCAGCTGGCGCATCTCTTTTTTCAACTTCTGGCAGGCGCCGTATACAGCGGACAGGCCGGTCACGGCAAATTGGCTGGCGTAGGTGCCCGAGTGCCCGGAGAAATTATTCCAGTGGGAATCAAAACCGGTTTTCACCGTAACCATGGAAGGGTCAATATTCAGTTCATCGGCAACGACCTGCGAGGTCACCGTTTCGTGGCCTTGTCCGGAAGGGCCGGTACCCAGGGTCACCACCACGGCTCCATCAAGGTTGAGCTGGATATTACAGACTTCTGAATTACCCGAGAATGGTAAGTAGGGGTTCATGATCTGGGCCTGGCCGAAATTATTGGTGCCCGAATCCAGCGTGGTGCCGATCCCGATACCCAGCCAACGGCCCTCGGCCCGTGCCTCGGTCTGTTTCTTCTTCCACTCATCCCAGCCGACCAATTGCTTGGCCAGTTGCAGCATCTTGGGGTAATCACCCGAATCGTACACACAGCCGTTGGGCGTCTCGTAGGGAAACTCGCGGATGTAATTACGCAAGCGCATTTCATCCGTGGGAATGGCGAGTTCGTGCCCGCAGATGTCCAGCACCCGCTCCATGAACCACAGGTGTTGCATGCGGGAATAGCCCCGGTTGGGAATCACCGGACACTTGTTGGTAACCGTCTGGGTAAAATCAATGCGGACATTGCGCACCTTGAACGTGGCGGGCAAGACCTGGGACCAGATCACGCAACCCAGCGGCTCGTAGCGCGGATAGGCGCCGCAGTCATCGATATGCCGCGATTTGATTGCGGTGATGACACCGCTCTTGTCCAGCGCCACCTCGGTGTCACGGAAAGTACGTTCATTACCGTGACCTGCCGATAGCATATGCTCGCTGCGGGTTTCCGACCATTTGACCCTGCGCCCGTGGCAGGCTTTTGAAGCCAGTGCGGCCAGTGCGTAATACGGATAATTGCCAATCTTGATACCGAAACTGCCACCCACATCGTAGGTGCGCATGCGGATTTTCTCTACTGGCATGCGCAGGCCGGGGGCCAGTAGCTGCAGGGCAAAACCGGCAAAGGAATTGTTGCACAGCAGGTCCAGGTTGCCCTGTCGGTTCCACTCTGCAATGCAGGCATTGTTCTCCAGCGGAGTACTGGAAAAACGGTGAAAGTGCAGGCGGTCGATCTTGACTACATGGGCGGCTTCCGAAAAGGCCTGGTCCAGGTCTCCGTACTCATACACGCCGTTGTAGGTGCGGTTGGTGCCGGCAGCTTCGTGCAGTATGGACTGGTCTTCCAGCGCTTGCTCCGGGTCCACGACCACATCCAGCATGTCATAGTCCACCTCGATGAGTTGCCCGGCATCCATCGCAAGGGCGGCAGAGGTTGCGGCCACTGCCGCTACCGGCTGGCCCTGGAACACGACCTTGTCGGTGGCCAGGGGCAGGTCCACGATCTTGTCACAGGGTGCGGGACCGAGCTGCATGAACGGGGCGCATTGGGCCTTGATGTCATCACCGGTGAGCACGCAGGCGACGCCGGGCAGCGCCCGCGCCGCCGATGCGTCGAGACTCTTGATGCGGGCATGAGCGTACGGCGAGCGCAGGATGTACAAATGCAACATGCCTTCTTGGTGCTCATCATCACTGAACAGACCATTGCCGCGAATCAGACGCTCATCTTCCTTGCGCCGCAGAGATTTTCCTACCCAAGTCATGTCATTTATCCTCGATCTCGTCGTTCATTTGTGGTTTACGTTGCCAGCATGGAATTCTGTTGCATCTAACCGGCATTGAACAATCGTTTCAGCCAGGCCAG
>JANLTO010000033.1:0-17515 GCA_031362985.1 Lysobacterales bacterium
CTCCATCAGCGATCCCCGCAAAGGCAGTGCGCCACCGACCATCAACCTACGGTTTTTCCCCTACACCCAGCCGGGTGAATACTGGTCCGCCAACGATTACCAGTTCCAGTGGGACGCTGCCTGGGTGTGGGGCTTTAACAACGGACTGGACCGGGTGGAATGGAAAAAAACACCCCGCTACGTCCGCCTGGTGCGCGGTGAACCCGTGCAGGTTAGCCGGGTTAAGGACTGAAACCGGACCGGAAACGGTGCAAATTGCTCTGACCCCGTTAGCTTTTACCTTCCATTCAATCACGTCACGTAAGATCCCGTCGATATCAGAACCCTTGGGAAGTGATCGCAAACGCCGCCCACCAAGTCACAGGTCTCGCGACGGTCCAGCAGAGTGCGCCAAGCCTTTTGCTGAGGTCATATTAGGCACTAGCGGAAAGCTCAGCTCAATATCTTGAATCACTTCGGAAGATATTTCGCGATTAACGCTTTGAAGCGCGGGTCATCCGCCAGGGTTCCGACGCGTGGGTCGAGCCGGATCATATGTGCTGAAGTACCGCCCGGGACCACCATCAGTTCCTCAAACAGCCGCAGCGCTTCGTCGACATCGCCCGCGCGGGCGAGCGTAAACGCTTGTGCATCTGCTTCCGGAAAGGTAAAACTCCATTCGAGGGCAGTTAGTGATTGGGAGCTATACCCCGCCTGCTCGTGATCAAACACTTGACGTACCTCGCCCAACGCCTCCTCCCGTCGGCTTAGCGCGGCGTAGACAAAGCCCAGATTGGTTTGTACATTCCAGATATACGTGGCGCGTTCCGTGGATGAAGCATGCTCCGGGATCTCGAGTTCGAGCTCTTGCCGTGCGGCCTCGTAACAACGGCGTGCATCAGCAGTTCGTCCGGCCATCTCATGCGTCAGGGCCTCAAGCACACTTTTAGGGTGGTTAATTACTTCATTCTCTTCAATCGTCGCCAGTAACCTTAACGCCTCTGAAGGATTGCGGTCCATCAGCGCGAGCCAGGCCAACCACGAATTCGCTCCAGGGGCGTCACCCAAAACTGTTCCTGGCTTGAATTGCGCCCGAAGCTCCTGCGTGCTGCCCTTCCAATCAAGCGCCAACGCTGCACGGCGAAGGGGATAAAACATGTTGTCCGGATTGATGATCTGCGCGCGATTCGCGGCGTGGTACGCATCCGCGTAATTGTGGAGTGCCTGCAGGATGATCGCCAGCAGTTCGAACCCCGAGTCATTGAGTGGATCAAGCTCGACGCTGGTTTGTGCCGGCTCGAGTGCGTCCGCCCACCGCCACTGGGTCGCGAGCGTGCGGCTGATCATCGTCAGAAGCACCGCGTCGTTGGGTGATGCCTCGCGGGCCCGATCAAACTCGTTGAGTGCGGCGTCGAGCTTGCCGATCCTCGCAAGGTAGGCCCCGTATGCCTGATGTGCTTCGGGCAATTCCGGCTCGAGACGCAATGCTTCATCCACCAGTGCCTTGATTTGGCCGCGATAGCCTTCCTCCTCCGCCGATCCTTCCTCGTATGGAAGTAATATCCTGCTGTAGAACATCGCATGGCGCGCCATCGCCAGTGCGAACGTCGGGTCAAGTTTGACTGCATCAACGTATGCATTCTCCGCAGCATGCTGGTGAATGCTCATGCTCGCCTCGTCCTTCTTTTGAAAAAACGCATGATCGTTAACCAGTGCACGAAGGTACGCTGCGTAGGCCTCGGGATTGGTCGTTGGCTCCCGGCGGATGTCTGTTCGTTCCTCGGGCGCGAGTTGCACCCGCAATTGCGTTGCAATTGTTCTCGCGACCTCGCTCTGGACCGCGAACAGATCGTTGACGGTGCGGTCGTACTCTTCGGCCCAAACGTGGTCGTTAGTGTCCGTGTCGATCAGCTGAGCAGTGATGCGCAGCCGATCGGCGAGTCTTTGCACGCTGCCTTCGAGCACATAGCGCACACCCAGCTCGAGTGCTATGGTGCGAATGTCAGGGGGCCCGGTGCGATAGTGGAGCACCGAAGTGCGTGCGATAACCTTTAGACCGCCAACCTTGGCAACCTGCGTGAGGATCGCCTCGTGGACGGCGTCGGCGAACGTGCCGTCTCCCCCCAAGCTTTCAAATGGCAGGATTGCGATCCCTGGGCGGTCACCGACCTCGCGTTCAGTGAACGCCCGCCAGCCCTGTATCGCTCCGACACCGAAAAGAACACCGGCGGCAAGCGCGAGCCACAGCGCATAGCCAAAACGGTGTGCCGGACCAGCCCCTGTCATCGTGCACTCTCCAGCAACTTGCGGAAGCGATCCCTCGGAACGCAACCCAAATGACCATGCAAGCAGTAAAGCGATCGGGAAGCCAGCCAGGCAGGTAACGATGACGGCGCGGACGGCCCACATCGGCAGGTCCATCACGGGGAACGTTGTGCTCGCCACCTGGATCAAGAGCCACGCGGACGCGCCATACCATGCGGCGACTTGAAACACTTTGCGGTGGTTCATGATTTCCTCTCCAATGACAAGAAAATCTTAATTAAAAACTTCGACTAATCAGTGTTCGATGACGAACTCCTGTAAGGTTCTATCATTATCGATTGATCTAGATGGTATTCGTCAAGCATGTGCGCGACATTATGCGCCAATCTTACGTTAACCCACATAACCCAGGTAGCGGTTAGCAAACCAATACGAAACAAATGGTTGTGCCCCCAAAGCGGATCAACTTTGATGCAAGGGTGGATCAATTGGGCATGCACAGCTCGTGGACCAAATATCGATGTTTGGAGATGAGCCCTGTGCTCGGTTGATTACCGGCGTTCTCAGTGAAGTCGGTCAGGTCTTCCGGCATTTCAACCAGGTATGATACTGGCCCACCTGATCGCGCTCTTCTACGACGCGGAGACCACTCTCAGTCAGACAACGAAGTAGATCGGAGGAGTGGTACATCTGGCTGTTGCCATTGGCGATGCACGTGAAGTAGAGCGAGGTCTGTTGCAGGCAGAACGCGGCGGTTTCATTCGGCTGCCGGTCCCAGAACAGTTCAAGAATGTGCAATGTCGTGTCTGCCGTCATCGCATGGACCGTGCGGCGCAGGATGGTCACGATTTCCTGCTCTGAAAAACAAGCAAGAAACTGGCTCATCCAGATGGCGTCGTAGCCGGCTGGCAAGGATTGGGATTCGTCAAGCAAGTCCACAGCGAAGAAATCAACGCGCGATTCCAACCCAAGTTGCTCAACGGTTGCGCGCGCTAACTCCAGTTGCTGTGGCAGATCGGCGATGGTGATATGCACGTCGGGATCGTGCTTCGCGCATTGGATCGCCCAACGGCCTGTGTTGCCACCCACATCGAGCAATCGCAAGGGGCGATCAGAAAACACCCAGGGCAGCACGGCGGGGAACGCTTGATCCGAATAGTAGTGATCAAACGCCAGCCAACTCTTTTGCTCCTGTTCAGGGAGTAGAGACAGTCCTTCGTAGAACGTCTTCCAGTTCCCCAAAGTCTTCAACCCGGCGGGCTGGCCAAGGGCGACGGCTTCGTCTAAATGAAAGAGCCCGCGATAGCAGACGTCATGCACCATATCCATGTTCACTTGGGTCATCGGATCGCGCAGCATAAAAAATCCGAGCTTCGTCAGCGTGAAACGCCCTTCGCTATGGCAGAACAATCCGATGCCCAAGCCCGATTCAAGCAGGACTTTCACACCGTAACGGGGCAAAGCGGCCTTGGTCACTACCTCGTTCAATGTCAACCCAGTGGTGCCACTAAGCCGGACTGCTTCGAGGATGCCGCTGACTCGCAACACGCGGCAGGTTTGGAAAGCCACGGGCGCGAACGCAATGCGTTGCGCTTCTACTTTAGCTTCGTAAGCTGTTTTATGGTCGTGCGTGAAGAAACTCATGGGCGCGACGTGTTCATGTAGCCTATGGTCTGTTTTGCGTGCTGGCGCGTGGGCTGAACCACGTCGAAATCGATCTTGACCCTGCTCTCAACTACTTACTTTCCGAGTTCATGATCTGTAGAACTTTCGGGTCGCTGAACAACTGGTTCATCTTCGACTCGAATGCCCGTGAAGCAGCGACAGCGTTGCCACTTTCGAACCCGGCCCCGCCTAGTTTCTCTTTCACAGCTTGGGACCGCGTGCTCGCCAATAGCGCGCCATCCGATCCCAGGATGCGAAGCTCTACATCGTAACTAATCCCAAAGTTCATCATCGCATCTGTTTTCCACTCATTGAGGATCAGCACAATGTTGCGACTGGCGCCAGCCAGGCGGACTGCTTCGACTATGCCTGAATCATCGAGTGCGGCGGGCGAAAGACTCTTGACTTCGAAGTGATCATCTACAAGCGCACTTGCGAGTGAACTCTGCATCTCTACGCTCATGGGTTTGCCACTTTGGGTGGTTACATCAAAAGGATTGCCATAACCACCTCTTTGCAAACCTACGAAATTAGGGGATTTGTGGCCGTCCAGAACGTACGGTCGCCGGTCGACAACCAAGAGGCCAATTTCGCCCGGGCCCTGAGCTGGTAAATTCATTCCGGGTGACTCGTAGCTGTACTGGTTGCCGATTGCACAGGCACCCAAGAGAAGAGTGATTGCAAAAACGGAAACGAGCTTTTTCATTGCTGTTCTCCTGATAAAGCTGTTAAGTGACGGGCGGGGGGAGGCCGGCAATCGCCTCGATCTCGATCATTAGCTCGCGGCGGCAAATGTCGCCATGCAGATAAAGCACGCGAGGGTGCGAGCCATTATGCCGTGCGGCGATGACACGGGCAACATGGGCCTGGTCGCTGGGATCACGCAGGTAGATACGCAGCACCGCTTCTGCGCCAAACTGGATCTCGCCAAATTTTGCATATAGTGAGGCCGCTTGCTGTAGCTCTGTGAGATTGGCGAGGGTCTCGGCAAGCTGCTTGGCGGAGTCGTACGGGAATGCTGACTCATGACCTACCACTGACGCGGTACCGGATACAAAGAAAAGCCTGCCACCAGAAGTGCTCAACAGCCCGCTGCGACTGAATTTTGGACTGCTGGGACCGTACTGACGGGGATAGTTGAACGCGCTGACCTGCCGCGGGTTCTCAACCGGGTGAAACGGCAGGTTGGAGGCCAGTGCAATCAAGCTCAGATCACTGCCGGTAACGGTGCCAATTGCTGTACCCACAGGCGTATCGGAATCATGGATGTTACGCTCACTGAACGCATCTGCCCGACCGGCCGAGAACAGCCGGTAACGTTCGTTGTCGTGTTCGCCGACATTGATGCCCCCAAAATAATTCCAGATACGCACCAGGCGGGTGTGTCTGGATGTATCCACCGCAGCAAGCAAGTGGCGGTACGTGTCCCGCGCCAGGCCCCTGAAATCCTCGCAACTGGTGTCATCGGCCCGGGCGATGGCTGCCGTGTAGTCAGCGCATTCGGCCACCCGCACGGAACCCACTTGGCGATAAGCCACTTTGCCCCGGTACCACCAGCCTTCCACGGATTGTTCGGGGTTCAGGGGCCGCAACCCGAGATTGATCACGGCCGGATGATCGGGCTCGGCCTTCTCCGCATCGAACTGGAAACCCACCAGCAACTCATGGTCTTGCGTTGGGGGGTGCAGGGTGCAACCCAGTGTTATTGCGAGTTTACCTTCGTCCGGGCTGGGGCTAATGCGCCTGTCGGTCGTGGATGAGAGGGTTCCCAGCTTTGCAATCATGAGGCTGAATCCAGCCTGACGTCAGCCGCCCGCATCCGACGCGCATTGAGCACGCTGCGCCAGTTGAACAGGCAGGAAATGTAATAAATAGACTTGAAAACCACCAAGCGCCGCCGCACCGGAGCATTGGCATAAACATCACCGGCCAGCATGGAAATAACCGCCTGTGCCACACGCAGCACATTTCTCGGGTTGCTCATCAGAGAGCTCATGGTCGGAGACGTAAACTTATAGATGAACCAGGAAAATGTCGACAAGGCACGCTTCAGGTCGCGCTGGTATCGGGCGGCCTCCAGGCGGTAATGAAATGGCCTCCTCTGCAACCACGCCTCTGCCACAGGGATAGCTCGCTCGGCACTGCTCATGGCCAGATAAACACCGCTGGAGAACACCGGGTCGATGAAGGCAAACGCATCACCCAGGAGGATGAAACCGTTGCCAAGTGAGCGCTGCGAGGCATACGAGTAATTTCCAGTCGCCTCCACCGGTTGAATCACCTCGGCCTGGAGGGTGCGTTCGCGGGTTTCCGAAATTTGATTGAGCGTGTCCATGAGGAAATCCTGCAGTGAACCCGAACGGGTCTTCAGGTACTTGGGGTTGCAGACCACGCCGACGCTCATGATGTCCTGTTCCAGCGGGATCATCCATATCCAGCCGTTTTCAAACCAGTAAATGCTGATGTTGCCTTGATCTGCTCCGGGTCGGCGAGCGACGCCCCGAAAGTGCGTGTAAACAGCTGCGCTGGCATGCCTTTTGTTGCGCTTCTTCCAATGCTGCGAGCTGGCCATGAAGGTATCCCGCCCGGAAGCATCGGCCACGAACCGAGCCACCCAAGTGCGCGTGCTGCCGTCGTCTGCAGTGGCCTCGACCACATGCGCACCATCGGCACGCCGTTCGACGCGGCACACTCTCATACCATCGATCGCATCGACGCCTGCTTGATCGCAATTTTTGAACAGGATCTGATCGAAATCACTGCGCCGGACTTCGAACGCATGGTCGGGGCTGTTGCCCAATGCCTCGGAGAAGCAGATGGTGTTGCACTGCCCGTTACCGTTGCCGATAGTAAAATCCGCACCGCGCTTGACCACCCCGATACCTCGCACCTCGTCCAGCACGCCGAGGCGGTCGAGTATTGGCAGGCACATGGGCAGCAGTGACTCGCCAATATGAAACTTTGGGTGATGCCCGCGTTCCAGCAGGGTGACGGTCCAGCCGTGCTTGCGCATCAGGGCCGCAAAAGTCGTTCCCGCAGGGCCCCCGCCGATGACAAGCACTTCTGTGTGTTGTTCTTCCATAGAACCTGGTCGGGTTGCAAAGTCTGCTGGCAGGTCCGGGGAAAGTATCATATATTCGGGCGTGCCACTAAGTCTCGAAGGACTGCCGGGGAAATGAACGCACAAGCCGAACAAGAAAACGAACTCGCGGAACTGATCATCGAGACCCTGAACCTGGAAGATGTGCGCGCCGAAGAAATCCAGCCGGATGATCTTCTGTTTGGTGATGGTCTGGGGCTCGACTCGATCGATGCCCTGGAGTTGGTATTGGCCATTTCGCAGAAGTACGGAGTGCAGCTCAAAGCAGACGATGAGTACAGCAGGGACGCCTTCGCAACGCTGCGCAGCCTCAACCTGTTTGTCCAGAAACACCGTACCTGATACCTGCACAGAATCCGAAGCCCGTATTACCTTGAGCCGAACCGGAACCTCTGAGCTGAATGCTCCTCCATCAACGCCACTCAGTGAGCGTCTCGTTGACCAACCCATCGCCTGCCGTCGAGTTGGCCGAATTGACCTGAATCAACTCCTTTTTGAATCCCTTGAGTTGGCGGAAAGGCTTCCGCAGCACGCATATGTAATTAATATGCACACCGACCGTTACGCTTATTTGCTGGGTTTTTGCGCAGCAGTCATAGCCGGGCAGTGCACTCTGATGCCGCCCAATCGCCAACCGGACACCTTGTCAGAGCTGCAAAGCGCCTACCCTGACAGCTATCGCCTTGAGCCCAACACTCACGCGTTGCTTGAGCCAGTTCCTAACCGCGCACCCGGGACCCGGCGCGATGGAAACGGCATCCCGCGGGTTATGAACGACCAACTCTGCGTCATTGCCTTCACCTCGGGCAGCACCGGAAGACCGACGCCGATCCTGAAAACCTGGGAGACCCTGAGAGGCGGCACCCTGAGCGATCGCGAAGCTCTGATTGGAGTCAGGGATAAGCCGCTCTTTCTGGTGGCAACAGTGCCTTCCCAGCATTCGTGGGGTTTCGGGACTTCAATACTGCTCCCCTTGTTCGCCCAGGTGGCGATCAGCGAACTCAACCCGTTCTACCCGAAGGACATAAGCGACGCGCTTGCCACGCTACCGGAACCCCGTGGTCTGGTTTCTTCGCCCCTGCACTTGCGGGCGCTCATGCGGTCGCGTGTGGCCTTGCCCAGGCTGGAGTGCATTTTTACTGCCACCGCGCCACTGACTGCCGCAGATGCCATTAGTATGGAGGCACATTTCCAGGCACCGATACTGGATGTGTTTGGCTGCAGCGAAAGTGGCATTTTCGCAACTCGCCGCACAGCGAGCGAAGACCTCTGGACGCTGAGTCGGCCATTCACGCTCGAAGCCCGGGAGTCCGGGACCTTCATTCGGGCACCCCATTTGCCTGCGCCGGTGGCACTGCCGGATATTGTTGAGCAGGCGGGGGAAAGACAGTTTCGCTGGTTGGGGCGGCAACAGGACATGGTCAATGTTGCTGGCAAGCGCGGATCGCTGGCCGATCTCAACCGGCGCCTGCTGGCCATCTCTGGCGTCGAGGACGGCGTGATTTTCAAGCCGGACAATGATCGAGAACGGCTTGCAGCTCTGGTTGTTGCCCCCTCTCTTTCTGTGTCTGAAATCCAACGAGAACTCCGCGTGCAGATGGAACCCATCTTTGTACCCCGACCTCTGCTACTGGTCACTGGCCTACCCAGACAGGAGACCGGCAAACTGCCATTGGCAGCAGTGCAGGCGCTGTTTGCCGAGTTATGCGCAAAGCGGGATCTCCATCCTTCGGGCAACGAGACCTGATCGCAGATGAACTCACGCACGACAAATTTCTTTGTACTCGGGTTACTTTGCGGCTGGATGTCGGGGTCACCGGAGGCCAGTGACTTCGACCTGGCCTCGGTGCTATCGGAGATATCTGTCACCCCCCCGGCACAGGTTCGCTTCCGTGAAGAGCGACACAATCCGATGCTGAATGACCCGCTCGTGCTCACTGGATTCCTTGAGTACCTCGGCCCGGGCCACGTGAACAAGACGGTTGAGTCGCCTTTCCAGGAAAGTTATCAGATCGACCAGGACCAAATCCGGGTGGAACGAGAGGGTAAGGAACGTATCCTGTCATTGCGGAACAATCAGATGATGAAAACGCTCCTGGGCGGTATTGAAGCCGTGCTGGCCGGAGATGCCAATCGTCTGGACGCCATTTTCAGCTATCAGTTGACGGGAAATCCCGGTTCCTGGGTGCTCGAACTCGTCCCCCGATCATCGCGGGTTGCCCGGCATCTGGCGGGACTGCGCATTGAGGGTGGAAGCAAAACTCTCTACAGCATGCGCTTTAATTTTGATGAAAAAGAGTGGCAATTGATGATTTTTTCGCCACCGGGCTAATGGCCATGCGCATACCAGGTTCAGGGCATTGGAAACGGCATGCGATATGGCTGACCCTGGCAGCGATCCTTGTTATTGTGTTGTTGCTGCGCCTCAATCTCAGCTTTGATCTCAGCGCGTTCTTTCCCCGCGAAACAAGCCTTGGTAACGACGTATTGTTGCAGCAACTGAGTCAAGGGCCAGGCTCCCGTCTACTGGTCATCGGGATCCAGGGTGGAACGAATACGCAGCGTGCGGAGACCAGCCGGCTCATGCAAGAGACGCTAGTGGCTGACCACCAGTTTGCCAACGTATTCAATGGCGAGCTGGACCTGGAGCAAGTCAGTGTGCCGGAACCCGTCAAGAGTGGTTACCTGCTCATGGCTGACGTTGATCTGGCCACCCCCGCCCTGGCTATGGCTGTGCAGCAACGTCTGAGAGACCTCGCATTCGGAGGCGGGGCGATGTTGCGAGGTATCATTGCTTTTGACCCCTACCTGGTAACCCTGGACCTTCTGCAAAAGCTGGCGCCGGCGAAAATGGACGCGGGGTTGTGGTTTGCCACCGATGGTAGTGCGGTCCTTCTGGCCGAGACTCGAGCCGCCGGTGTTGACCTGATAGCCCAGTCACAGGCTATTGACAGTGTGCAGCGGGCATTTGCGGATTTATACGACGCCCCAGACATGCGTCTTGAAATCACCGGAGTTGGCGCGTTCAGTGTGGAGCTGGAGCAGACCATTCGCGCAGAGGCAAGATTCCGCAGCATTTTGGCCAGCATTGTTGTGACCATCATATTGCTCGTCGCCTTAAAAAGCTTTCGGCTGTTTTTTATCGCAGCGCTGCCAGCCGGCATGGGCTTTCTGGCAGGTTTGGCCGCACTGACCCTGCTGTTTGATGAGGTACACGGGATCACACTGGCATTTGGTTTTACCTTGCTCGGACTCGCTGGCGACTATCCGCTCCATTTCTTCAGCCACGCTCGTGGGCAGTCCGGCCTTGACGCGATCAAGGCTATTTGGCCCACCATGTGGCTGGGAGCTGCGACCACTGCAATTGCATTTTTAGCCATGGTTTTCCTTGGATCCAACGGGCTGGCACAGCTGGGCGTGTTTTCGTCCTGCGGTGTTGTAGTCGCGGCGTTGGTGACGCGTTATTGGCTTCCCGTAATGCTTTCCGTGAAAGCTGAAATTGGTGACCTGGGCGGCCCCCTGGTCTTGCCCCGACTGAGCCATGTGCCGGCTGCATTGGCGTTGATCCTGGCGTTGCTGGTGATCCAATTCGTGCTTCCCGGTGGAATGTGGAACGATGAACTGTCAGCGCTGAGCCCGGTTGATCCGGACAGGATTCAGAGGGACCGTGTATTGCGTTCGGCAACTACTTCGTCTGACATGCGCTACCAGTTGGTTCTCAGCGCCGCATCCGTGGAACAACTCCTTCGTGAAAGTGAGCAGGTTGACAGTTTGCTGCAGGCAGCCGTTGCCGATGGGTTGCTTGCGGGCTGGACCTCGGTTACCGCATTGCTGCCGAGCGCGGAACTTCAGGCACAGCGCCTGCAGTCGATACCGGATGCAGCCGAGCTGGATAGTCGCCTGCAGGCTGCAATCTCAGGCACACCCTTTCGCGTCGATGCCTTTGCGCCTTTCCTCGCCGCAGCCGCGGCTGCAAAGTCGATTTATCCAATTGAGTCCGCCGATTTTGACGGGTCGCCGCTGGCTTCCTGGCGGGACGGGCATCTTGTGTACCTCAATAACCATTGGGTCGCTTTGGTAACCTTGCTACGACCGGACGCGGAGAAGCTGGAGCGGCGGGTACGGAGCTGGCCCGCTGAGGTTGAATGGCTCGACCTGCAGCAGTCGACACGTTCGCTGATGCGCGATTTCCGGCGGGAGGCGGCCATTGCGGTTGGCACTGCCGTTTTGTTGATCCTATCCTTGTTGACACTGGAGCGAATTGGCCTGC
The DNA here is from genome assembly GCA_031362985.1 of Lysobacterales bacterium. Taxonomy (GTDB): domain Bacteria; phylum Pseudomonadota; class Gammaproteobacteria; order Xanthomonadales; family SZUA-36; genus SHZL01. Next base: position 11,280 of record JANLTO010000033.1, read on the forward strand.
GCCGCCTCTTGTGGATTGCCAGCACGGTGACTGGTTCCCTGGCGGTTACCATTGCCGTCGTGGTCTACGTGCATGGCGCCCTAACGCTGATCCACCTTGTAGCCTTGCTGCTGGTTCTGGGACTCGACCTGGACTATGCCCTCTTCTTCAGCCGTGCGGACAGCCTGCGTGGACGCCAGGCGACCTTGCGTTCAATCATCGCTTGCGCCGCATCCACCGTGCTGCCCTTCTTCATCCTGTCCCTATCTTCGATACCGGTGCTGAAGTTTATCGGCCTCACCGTCGCCGTCGGTTCCTGCGCAAGCTTTACGCTGGCCTACTTCGGGCAACGATCTCGCAAGGCACCTCCCGAACAGAGCCCCGCCACGACCTAAGCCAAGCGTTGGGCGAGATCCCCGAGCAGGCTGCACTGTGAGCCCGGTTTCCCCTGCTGCGAGCCCAACAGGTCGTTGAGCACGACTGCCAGCGCTTCCAGTCGGCGCCGGCTGCTTTGCAGCTCCAGTAAAGAGGCAGAATCCGGCTTGAGCAGAGCAGCGTTCAGGTCATTCAGCAAGGGAATGGCTTTCTGGTCGATAAAACGCCCCCGACCGGGGGAATTGCGCCGCTCGGCCGCCCGCTTTCTGAACTGAGCTTGCATCTCAGAGTTGAGCAAAAACACCCGATGGAGTTCTGGTTCACAGGCTTTCATGAAAGGAATGTCCGTCAGCACTTCACGGAAGAACATCCAGGCCAGTACCGACCAGTAGTAGGCGTAATCCCAGGTTGACTTAAGCACCATGAGACGCGTGTCGCCAAACCCGATGTACTGCTGCTGATACAGGCTCATTGTGCTGATAAAAAAGGAGCGGTATATGTTCTCGTAAGCCGTGGCGTGAAGCCGCCGGTCCTGGTCCGCGCATTCTCGCGTCACGAGGTCACAGATAAAGGTATTCCCAATTCCAATGTAATCCATCCCGGGGGAGTAGAACGGGTCGGCAAACACGCCCGCTTCCCCGGTCAGCGCCCAGCGATCCGCCGACAAGACAGACTTGCTGTTCAGTGCCAGGTCGGTCAGGTAATGGAAGTCCATTACGCTGGATTCATTGTCCTGAATATGCATGGCCAACAAAGGTTGGTGTTCCCGTGACCAGCTCATGAATTTCTCAAAGGTGTTGAAGCTGTCGAGCGGATGTTCAACCGGGTCCGCCACCAACCCGATGCTGGTTCGCCTATTGGGCAAGGGAATGATCCAGGCCCAATAGCCACTGCCAAGCAGGTGGTTGGTTGACAGGCGACGCGGTAGTCCGTTGCAGCGGGCACCCCAGGCCGGTTCGGAAGACCAGTTATCGACCGCAATTTCGCAGTCCAGTCGGAACCAGGCAGCACAAACGCGATGGGAACTTGGCCTGGCCAGATTCAGACTACGCTTAAGCAAACCGAACCGCGAAGACGCGTCAATAAGCCACCGGCAACGCAGAGTATCGTCACGGCCATCGCTACGAACTCGCACGGTGTGCACACCTCCGTCTTTGGAAACTGTGGCGGAGCGCACATGACACCCCGCTCTGATATCGACACCGCGCTGCACCAGCAGCCGTGCAAGGTCTGCCTCAAAGATTCCGCGATCAAGTTGGTAGCCGGCAGTATCGAAGTAATCACTTGCGCCCAGTTCATCTGCCCTGGCCAGGTCTGTTTGGGTTCCACTACCGAAGAAAAACCGCAATCCGAATTTGCGTAGCTGAGTTTCTTCCAACAGGCTCTTCAGCCCGAGCGTGTGCGACAAGTAGCGCCCGCCAATCTCAACTGTGGACTCTCCGACCTTGTGTGCCGCTGGTGGTGGTGGTAGTTGGCTTCGCTCCAGAACGGAAATTGCAAGCCCGGGGTTGGCACGATTGAGTTGCATGGCCAGCGTCAAACCAGCTAGCCCTCCTCCGACTATGGCGACATCGAAGGGACTGTCGGCGAGGTTCAAGGTGTCCTTCCGGGCTCGGCTGAACGGATCTCCAGATTCAAGCTGGTGTGTTGGCCCAAGGGAAACTCGAGAACTCCGTGAGGGCTGGAACCCGTTTCGGGGGAAGAGTGCTGAGCCAGCACTGCCAAAAGGGCAAGCATCTTCCCGCTCGGGTTGCCAGAGTAGCTGTCGGCTAACCCAGCCGGCAGCGAGGGCCAGGCGATCTCGTTGGGCTTCACGGTGAACCCCACCCGGGCCATGCACTTACTCGTAGTGCCTGCCGGGGTGAAGAGAAGGCCGACTGCGAGCGGGTGGTCCGATTTACAGGAACCTTCTAGTGCGAGCGGGGCATCCCCCTCCTGCACGACCAGCAAAACCGGGGCGGACTCCTCAAAGCACTGCACTGCCGCTTCCAGCATGGCAATGGACGCGGAAAAATGATGGGCAGCGACAGCTGTGGCGGGGGCATGTGAGCCCATGGCGATGGACCAGTATCCGAGTGGCGCATTGTGGACTGAATTGTGAAACTGCGTTGGCGATACCAGTTCCGGATGCACAGCAAGCGTACGGCACATGCTGTCCGTAATCTTCATGTCGCCCATGGCGGAAGCAAAAACTGATGCCACATTCTCCGGATCCATCTCTGCCATTCTGCATGCCTGGTCCATCACCTCTACTGCCATCTTCACCGAAGCGGGTGCCCGGCGCCGTTCGCGTGCCGGAATAACATCCGGGTCCAAGTCTGCCCCATACGACCAAACCCCGGAGTTAAGGCCACGACAAAAAGCTGCCCAGTCGGGAAAATGTGAGCTCCAGACACCCACGCCAGTAATGTCGAATTCAGCCACCACGTGCTCCAAACACGAGGGTTGCATTATTTCCACCGAATCCAAACGAGTTCGTCATCGCCCGGCGTACCAGGCGTTCGGTGTTTTCCGACAGGATAGGGAAGTGCAACGAATCTTCTGGCTGCTCACAATTCAGGGTGCCGGGGACGAGGCCCGTCCTGATGGATTCCAACACGATTATCGCCTCCAGCATTCCCGCAGCACCCAGAGTGTGGCCGGTCCATCCTTTGGTGGAACTGGCCAAGGTAGCTCTGCCGACACACTGGGCCAGCGCCAGCGTTTCGATAAGATCGTTTGCTTTGCTGGCGGTGCCGTGAAGGTTGACATAATCAATGTCATCGCCGGAAAGAGACGACCGCTCCAGTGCCTTCTTCATCGCGAGGACGGCCCCCTTGCCTTCAGGGTGCGGATGGGACATGTGGTAGGCATCAGAACTTTCGCCAGAGCCAAGGAAAGCGTGTTCCGCGCCCGGCGCCAGGTCACCGCGCATCAGGACCGCAAATCCGGCAGCCTCACCGATGCTGATCCCATCCCGTCGCCGATCAAATGGACGGCACGGCTCGGAAGAAACCAACTGCAGCGAGCGAAATCCGTACAGTGTGCTGAAGCAAAGCGAGTCCACGCCGCCAACCAGCACGGCATCGACCAGCCCATGGCGAATCCAGCGTGCAGCCGCGGCAAACACTTTGGCGCCGGAGGAGCAGGCCGTGCTTATGGTCATCGCAGGACCGGCGATGCCCGTCGCCTCGACCACAAACGTCCCTGGTGAATGCATGTGGTGAACGTCGGGCTGGCAATAGGGCACGGTCATTCGCCCGGACGCGTCCAGCCGGGTATACGCTTCCTCGGTACGCCCGATGCTGGATGTTGAAGTCCCGATCAAAGCACCCACCCGATGAGCACCCAGTCTCGCGGTGATTTGCTTCATCCGCGACAAAAAGCCATCCTGTTGAAGCCCAAGCCAGGCCAATCGATTGCAGCGACTTTCCAAGTGTTGGAGCGTTGGCGCCAGAGGCGATTCGTCCAGCGCTGACACTCGCCCGACCCAGGTTCCGAGGTCGCTTCCGGCAAGGTCTTGCCACGAAAGGCCCGATTGCCGGTTCCGAATGGACGCCCACAAGGCGGACAGGCCCACACCGGCTGCGCTCGTAGCTGTGTAGCAGTCTACAACGAGCTCAACCGGCTCCCCCCGCGTGCCACGCGCCGGTTCAATGGCCCGGTGCTTTACCACTGATACATCGATCTTGTATGCGCTGTGATCATAAGTCGCTAGGATAACCGTTAATGTTTGCTCGATGGAGAATTCATGAATAGGGTCCTCTTCCGTGTCGACGGGAGGCGGTGAGAGCGCCATGTATCCTTGGGTAGCCGCGTTCAGAGCATGGCCAGAGCGTACCTGGCGCCTGCTGGGCACTGGTTTTAGCTTCGCTGTGTTCGGCGCGGGCGGTTTGGTAATTGGCCTTGTGCTGATTCCGCTGCTGTCCGTTTTTCGGTCAAATGCCGCTGCGCGGCAAGCGACTGCGCGCCAACTGATTGGGCGCGGATTCGCGATTTTTATACACATCATGAAAGTGCTGGGTGTGCTGGAGTACGAAATCCAGGGTAAAGAGAACATGCGCGACCTGAGTGGCACATTGATTATTGCCAACCACCCGTCACTGATCGATGTTGTCTTCCTGGTGGCGTTTTTCCCCCAGGCGGAATGCGTGGTCAAGCAGGCGGTTATCCGCAACGTTTTCATGCGCAACACCGTCACGGCAGCCAACTACATTTCCAACAGCGACCCACACGAGCTGCTCACGGTATGCATTGAGCGTTTGAAGGCCGGTGCAAACCTGGTGCTTTTTCCGGAGGGAACGCGGACCGACCCTGGCCAGGCACTACAATTCATGTCGGGTGCGGCCGCAATTGCCCTGCGGGCCGATGCGGAGATCCTTCCAATCATCATCCGGTGCGTTCCGCCGACGCTGAGAAAGCGCGAGCCGTGGTATCACGTCCCGCCCCGAAGACCAAGGTGGAGGTTTGAAGTCCTGAGGGCAGTGCCCAGCTCTTCACTGGCGCCCGCAGCAACCGATGATCGCCAGGCTGTGCGCGAACTCAGCAAGGCCCTGGTGAGCCTGTACAATGATAAACTTGACCGCACTGAAGTTTAAGGTGGTGTTGTGGAATTGAATATGGATAGAGAAGCGCTGTTTACAGTTGTCAAACGAGTCCTGGTGGAACAGTTTGAGGTTGATGAACAGCGGATTACGGTTGATACCCAACTGTACGATGAGCTTGACATCGACAGCATTGATGCAGTTGATCTTCTGGTTCGAATCAAGGAACTGACCGGCAAAAAAATTCTCCCTGAAGACTTTCAGGAAGTTCGCACCATCGGTGATGTCTTGAACAGGCTCACCAATGTATAAAAAGCCAGCGCTCCTGCGAGTTGCATTCGGGCTGGTGGCCGTTGTTTACCCATCCCTGGTGTACTTCGGTATTGGCTATTTTTCACCTGCGTTTTTTGGCGCGCTGCTGGCCATGCTGCTGATCTTCCGCGTCCGTGTCCTGACCCCGGCGGAACGCTCCGTTTTGCTGCCCTTGCTGGGCGCTCTTCTGGTATATGCGATCGCGGCTATCCTGCTTGGAAGCACGCGATTCCTGCTTTTGTATCCAGTGCTGGTCAACTTTAGTCTGTGCGGGGTGTTTGCCTGGTCCCTGCGTGGTTCGGAGCCCACTCTCCTGAGAATCGTCAAGGCCCGGGGGATTGTTACCAGCGAACATTCGCTGAACTACCTGTTCCGACTTACCGGAGTGTGGGCGGCGTTTTTTCTGGTCAATGGTATGCTGGCGCTCTGGACCACGACGCAGTCCATGGAAACCTGGACACTCTACAACGGGTTGATTTCTTACGTCCTGATTGCCTTTCTGATGGGAGCTGAGTTCTTGTTCCGCATTTACTACAAGCGGCGTAAGGGTACCTACCAGGTCTCCAGCGGCGTCCCGCCGACCACAGCAGATTGATTGTGAACGGTGGAGGACTTGGATATTCACCTGCTAGTCGATGGTAATCTCTGGGTCCACAGTGCAGTACTCGAACGGGGTGGCGGGTGTGAACCGGGCCGGCGTTTGCGACTCGGCTTAAGTGCTGCCGGCCACCGGCGGGTTCTCAGCCAGGGAGTTGACAACTTTGTCGCGGAAATCCGCAGTGTTTGCGAGAGCGCTTGCCAGTTTGACTTCGTTCCGGAAATCGGGTTCGTCACACCACCTCCCGGCCGGCTTACGTCCGTGGCTGTCGGGGAAGACATGGCTGCCATCCGGTCCTGGGTGGAGGAAGCCGGCCAACATCGTCTTCTCCTGGAGGTGTCTGATGCCTTGTCCTGCTTCCATGGCCATTTCCCAGGCTTTCCGGTTTTATCCGGCGTGGTTCAGTTGCACTGGGCCGCCCGACTCACCGCTTGTCTGTTCGGCCTTGG
>JANLTO010000051.1:0-4406 GCA_031362985.1 Lysobacterales bacterium
GGCGTCGCGGTGATGCTGAGCGTGTTGCCGCTTCAATCATGGAGGCAGAATTACTTGTTCGAATTGCACTTGACTCTATGGGCGGCGATTTAAACGAAGCAATGCGAATAGCTTTTTTGATTAAAGACGTACATTTAGACGCAGAGGTGCCCAGTGGAAAGCTCTGTGCAAGTTCGTGTTTTTTCGTGTGGCTTGCCGGGGAATATCGCTTGGCGGCAGGGAGCGAGGCAAATACGAATGGGGCGCTAGAAAATCAGGCTTTCCGAGATAAGATCATTGGAATTTTGGGCATACATAGACCATATTTAGAAGACCCGTTAGGAAACTCTGAAGCCCCTCAAAAACAAGAAGAAATTATGCGAAATATTCGAATTATGTTGGCATCCGATGGCGTTCCACAGTACCTCATTGACGAAATGATGTCTCACCCCTCAAATGACATTTATTGGCTTAATGAGCGAGATGTGGAATCAATCGGCGAGTATCGCGCAGGAGTTGAGGAAACCTTAATTGCAAGCTGTGGATTTAAGCGACTGATGAAAAGAACAGATGAAAATTGGAGTAGGGAAAGGGAGAGCCAACTCACTGAGTGCATCAGTAGCGTTCTAGACGCTAATAGGTTTCCTTTGTACGCCGCATATAAATCCAAATTGCAAACGGGATGGCGACCTTGGGAAGGGGAATTAAATGGGATACCCAAATCTCAGTAGATTGCCTACGCTTCGAGCTAAAAGGGGCCGGATACAATTTCCTGAACTTTTTCCTGGCCCATTTTGCACAAGGATCGTTTCCTACACCAATGCGATCCATCTACCTCTAGTTCGTAACCCGGCAGTGGCGCGACGCTGGGCGGATGCATTTTGAAATTGTCGGCCCAATACTTTTAGCTAAAACCATTGCACGTGGGAGTGGAAATGGCGCACTACTGTATGCTGAATTACACTGGTATGAAGCATCCGGCCTGGGCAAACTCGAATTCAAGATCAAGCGATTTATGCAGCGACCATGACCACTACGAAATTTGTCATCTGTACGCAAAACACTGGCTATGAAGCCTCACTGGAACTGCGCAAGCTGTATCGGGTGTTGCCTGACTCCGAGGCTCATACCCTTGGCCAACTTCGAGTGGTGGATGAATCAGATGAAGACTATCTTTACCCTTCCTCTTTCTTCGTGCCAATCGACCTTCCCGATTCCGTGGCAAAGCGGGTTGCACATGCTGCTTGAATAAATGGGGCCGAATAAATGGGGCCGGGTACATTTTCCTGAAATTGTATCCGGCCCCTTTTTCATTGGCCCCTTTTTCATTGCCGTCAATTACAACTTACCGACGCGGAAGCGTCTCCATCCACCAACGCGCTGGAGTAGATGGCGTAGCGGCCACCCATTTCCTGCAAATCACGCGCCCACGGGCAGCTGAAAGTCACTGGGCTGGCCGTGCCAGTGAGGTTCGCGGTGGCGAGCGCATCAACGTAAGCGCATGCAGTTCCTCCCAGCATTGCAGAGGCCTCGCAAATCCTCAGAACCTGCGGGGGTGACGTCTTCTTGGACGTTTTGCAGCTAAGCGTCACACTTGCCCCAGGTGTGCAAGTACGAATAGACGATTCCTGGAAGCCGCAGTCGCGCAACCGGGTCGATTGTCCCCGTGTGCAGGGCGACGTTACAAAACCACCTTTTTCTGAGACTGTGACAGGCGTGGTTGCCAGGTTGTTGTTCAGAGTTCCCACTGCAAAGTCGCATTTAGGACGGTTTACCGGCGCTCCTGTCTCGGTGACAAACTCGGTCGGCTCAAACACTTGCTGGCCTGACGCATTGGTTACCGGCGTGCCTTCACAGAGGAAATTGTCCGGATTAAATTGAAAAGAAAGTGGCAGAGTGGTTCCAGCGGGTTTCTTTGGCAAATTGGTGATGTCCACCCATTGACAATCAACTCCAGCAATGTAGTCGTCACCCCAACCCGAGGCGATGCCCTGGTTGTCGCAAGAAAATGAGTGAACCAACGGCGCATTTTCGTTGTTGAACCAACGCGAAGTTGATTCCACGCAAAAAGCGCGTTTGTCGCCCGGGAATGAGCCGAAATTGAACAATCCGTAGTGAGCGTAATGGTAATGGCCGTGACAGGCGCTGAACTCGAAATTGTTGTTCACTCGCAATGGCGAGCCGTTCGCGGTGCTGCCGACGACCAGTGGTTGTTGGCCCTGGTTCTGCACGCTCGCGGTAAACTGGAGCAGGCGGCGCCAGCCAGAACCACCCACGCAACCTTCCGCGATGGCACAGGAATTTTCCGGTACATAGCGGTAGATGATGCGATTCTCCTGCAGGCCACTGAGACGCGGGAGGACATCGGCAGTAGTCCCGACAGGTGCGCCGGTGCGAACGGCGTCCGCCAGTGCCTGGTTCCAGGCCAGCCGTTTGAAGTGAAGCGCCGTGTCAACTCGCCCGGTCGCCCGAGTCAGGGCGTCCACGCAGGACTCGGTGGGAAGTGGCTCGGTCAGGTGACAGAACTGGCGACCGGGTGCTTCCACCTCGCAGGTATCATCAAACAATAGGTAGGCGTTCTCCGAGTCCGCGGTGCCTAGTGGATAGGCGTCCTCGTCAACGCAGGCGTTGCGGGTGCGTTGGTAAAGGAATTCAGGATCCAACGGAAGGCTGAACAACTCGTCCCAGGTGCCACCGGCGTTACTCAGGTTGGGCTCCGCTGCAGCCGGACTGGCGGCATCGCTGAGCACCGTCGTGGTCATGCTGAACGCAACGAATACAACATCGTGCCCCTGGTAACTGGCGCGCCTGGGGCCAGCCGGGTCAATCACGATGTTCCACTCCTCCGGCTTGGTGATGGGGAGCATTTGACGGGATCCACCCCCCCCAGTGCCCGGGCCGTAAAAAAAACCCCGGTAAATGAGCCGGTAACTGGTATGTTCCACCTGCCACTGCGCCCGAGCCCGCCAAAACGAAGCCGGTTTCGCCAGCAATTGCGCCGCGATACGGCCCCGTTCGGACAAGGGGACTTCGTTCAACACCACACCGACGTCGCTCTCCAGGCTCACTGACAAGAGCGCACCGGGATCATCGTTGCCTTTTGCCGCCATTGCATCATGCGCCAATAAGACCACCATCAACCCCACCATCACGGGCACATAATTCATCGGGAATCCCTCACTTAGCACGTTGACGAAGCAATTAAAGTATAGACTTAAAGTTGTAACTTTCACCGCAAGCTGGATAATATTTTTTACTCAACGAACAGCTTGTGCCTTCCCAGATCTACAGCCTCCCACTCTCCGGTTCAACGGGGTTGGAGTTAAATTCCCTCGAATCTTATTAACATAGAGCAGATTTGAATCCATTTTGCTCATAAAGCCAAGAACAGGCTCTGAAATTTCAGCTGAATTTGCATTTAACAATCAACGCCCCGACCGCGGGCGGGTGGTCTATCAGTACAAACACCCGTTTCGCGACGGATCGACCCATGTGCTGCTGGAATCAAAGGAGCCGAAGGTCCGCACCGGAATAAATGGGGCCGGGTACATTTTCCTGAAATTGTATCCGGCCCCTTTTTCAGTATCGATGCCGGGGGTACACTGGCGGCCGGAGGTAACTTTTATGCACTACCGAATTGCAATCCACCGTTCTGAGGAAGGTATAAGTGTGTCGGTTCCAGGGTTACCCGGGTGCTGGTCACAAGGGACAACCGAAGACGAAGCGATCGACAATATCCGAGACGCAATCCGCGAGTACCTCTCTGTAGTAGATGATCAGCTTCGTGGCGGGGAAGTACGCGAAATAGAAGTAGCGGCAAGCATATAGTAATGTCCGATGGCACCCGGATCATTACTATTCCGCGACACAATCCCGTTAACGCGTTCACGATTATTGGGGCCGGACATTGTCATTGGCGCGCGAGTCAATGTTTCTGGTACGGTGGCCGAGTTTGACCTGGGCCTGCCTCCTGCCGGCAACACATTGACCGAGCTCGTCGATGTCGATGTGACGTTAACTGCTGCCGCACTGCCCCTCCTGCCGCTTGCATTTTCGAGCGTCGTCCCACTGAACTCAATAAATGACGGGGAATCCTACGAGGGTGTGCTGGTCGTTGTCACCCATCTCCGGGTCATGAGCACTGCGACGGGTAACCGCGTCACGGTAGTGGACAACACCGGCAATTCCCTGGTGCTGGACGATGACGCTTACGTCTATCCTGCGCCGTTAATCAACACCTGCTATGCCAGCATAACCGGTGTAATGCATCTCAGTGTCACAGACGACGAATATTTGGGGTCAGAGTAAAAACTCGACAGTGGGATTGCTCTTGGGTTTTGGGCCACTCTTGAGGGGCTGCTCTCAACGGTGGTAACGGCGCTCTGTCCGGCCACGTTCGGGTCTACAGCGTCCCGGTCGAGATCGTG
>JANLTO010000109.1:0-16065 GCA_031362985.1 Lysobacterales bacterium
GCGCTTGCTCCGGGTCCACGACCACATCCAGCATGTCATAGTCCACCTCGATGAGTTGCCCGGCATCCATCGCAAGGGCGGCAGAGGTTGCGGCCACTGCCGCTACCGGCTGGCCCTGGTAGACGACCTTGTCGGTGGCCAGCGGCAGGTCGACGATTTTGTCGCATGGCGCGGGACCGAGCTGCATGAACGGGGCGCATTGGGCCTTGATGTCTTCACCGGTGAGCACGCAGGCGACCCCGGGCAGGGCCAGCGCCGCAGATACATCAACGCTTAGAATGCGTGCATGCGCATAGGGCGAGCGCAAAATGTACAAGTGCAGCATTCCTTCATGGTGCTCATCATCACTGAACAGACCATCGCCACGAATCAGACGCTCGTCTTCCTTGCGCCGCAGGGATTTTCCTACCCAAGTCATGTCATTTATCCTCGATCTCGTCGTTCATTTGTGGTTTACGTTGCCAGCATGGAATTCTGTTGCATCTAACCGGCATTGAACAATCGTTTCAGCCAGGCCAGGAAGCGTGCGACCAGACCCAGGCGAACTGTTGCAACCGGTGCTTCTTCTATGGCGCCGCCAAATTCTGTTTTTATGGCCCGGATCATGGCGTTTATGTCGCGCTCGGCTACGGGCTTGACCAGGCCTCCGGCAAGGGAAACCAGCTTGCCAAACATGGCCATTTCGCCGCGCCACACGACCTTGGTTTGGTCGGCGCCCGCTTCTTCCAGCTCAAAACCGGCGTTGATATTGAATACGCCGCCCATGACCTTACCCTTGCCTGAATAGTTCGCGCGGAGGGGTGCGACTGTTTCTTCCGGGGTCAGCACGACTTCTCCGGTTCCACTGATTTTGCCCACCCCAACCTTGACCTTCACCAGCGCCGAGCCATCGGCCTTCACTTCGTGCGACAGGTAGGTGGGCAACAACGGAGCAAAGCGTGCTACGTCAGACAAAACTGCGTAGACCTGCCCGCGCCCGGTCGGGACGGTAAAATCGCCGGTAAACGTGTAACTCACTTAGCTCCGTCCTGCCCGGCGCTTTGTTGCATGTCTTCCGCTGCCGCGGCAATTGCCTCGAAAATGTTCTTGTACCCGGTGCAGCGGCACAGGTTGCCCTGGATGCCTTTGCGGATTTCCGTGGCACTGGGTTGCGGATTGGTTTCCAGCAAGTGCACTGCCGACATCAACATGCCTGGCGTGCAAAAACCGCACTGCAACGCATGATGCTCGGAAAAAGCCTGCTGCAGCGGATGCAACTTGCCGTTTTGTTCCAACCCTTCCACCGTGCGCACCGCGCAGCCATCGGCCTGCACCGCGAGCATCGTGCAGGACTTGACCGGCTCGTCATTGAGTAACACGGTGCAGGCGCCGCAATAGGTGGTGTCGCAACCGATATGTGTCCCGGTCAGCAGCAATTCGTCGCGAATGAACTGCACCAGTAACAGGCGCGGCTCCACCTCCCTGCTGTAGGCCGTTCCGTTGACGCTTACGGTAATGCCAATTTTCTCGCTCATATCTGAATGGCTCAAATCAGTGGGGCTCATATCAATAATACTCGTGGCTGTTCTTGACGGTTTCCCCGCTGGCGCGGCGCTGGGCGATTCCGATGGCTCGCCGGGTCAGCGTGGCAATCAGTTGGCGCTTGAACGCTGCAGACCCCCGCTGGTCTGGATAAGGATCGGCCGAAGCAACGGCTGCATCGGCCGCCCTCGCGACCCGTTCTTTGCCAAGGCTTCCGCCCATCAACTCCGCTTCCGCCGTGCGGGAACGAATCGGGGTAGGGCTGGAAGAACCCAGGGCGACGCGCGCGCTCACTACCTGGCCATCCTTGACTTGCAGTTGCACACCAATGGAAATCGTCGGATAGGCTGGCGCACAGCGCTTGAAAGCACAATAGGCGCCACCGGCGCCTGCGCCCGGTATGGCAAATCGTACGCCGGTGACAAGCTCACCCGGCTGTAGCGCGGTCTGGTACAGGTCCTCGACAAAACCATTGATATCCAGAGTCCGTTCCCCGTTTGGGCCCTGGCACTGAATCTGCGCATCCAGGGTGTGCAACAGGGCCGGCCAGTCACAACTGGGGTCACCCGAAGCCAGCGAACCACCAATCGTGCCCCGACTGCGTACCTGGTTATCCGCAATGCCATTGGCGCAATCCGAGATGATCGGCACCGCAGCGGCCAGGGCCGAAAGGGCTATTCGCCGGTGCGTAGCGAGCGCCCCGATGCTGGCAGTGCCGGCGTTGGTGTCAATACCAGCAAGGCCTGCAATCCGGCCGATATCCACGAGATCCGTGGGTTCATCAAAACGAAGCTTGAGCAGGGGCAAAAGTGACTGGCCACCCGCCAGGACGCGACCCCCGTCGCCAATCCCGGATAACAGCTCGATCGCCTGTGGCACAGAGTGCGCGCGGTGGTACTTGAAAGGTGCGGGATACATGAATAGCTTCCGAATGTTAGAGGATTAAAATCGGTGTGTGTCTATCTCTGCATAACTCGTAGCAAGGGCACTACGCTAGCACATCAACCACAGCGTGAAAACGCTTATTTGCCTGTAGCATGACCACTCCAATACAATCGGGCGTGTCGCGTCCCTGCTCCCGCCCGCGACCACACTACAGCAGGACCACGCTTCATGGCCAAACCCAGCTTAAGCAGTCTCATTGAAGATCATGCTCTTGAAAGCGTGCCGGCCGGTGAACGCGAAAACTGGTTAAAAATCACCTGGAATACGGTGGGACTGATCACCACGCTGGTGATCATGTTTTTTGGCGCCGTGGTGTGTTTCGTGGCTGGCGTCAAGATTGCCCTGCTTGCGGGTATCGTGTCCTTTTCCATTGGCAGCGCGTTGGGTCTGGCCCTGGCGCGGGTAAGCGTCGAAACCGGTTGTTCCAACACGCTCATTACCCGCAAGTATGGTCTCGGCGTGCGCGGATCGGCCCTGGCTTCGATCATTTTCGGATTCCTGATCGTAGGTTTCCTGGCGGTGGAGAATGGTTTGCTCTACCGCGGCTTCCTGTTTTTCTTCAAATGGGAAGATGACTGGTTCGCGCGTTGCCTGCTCTATGGCGGCATGACGCTGAGCTGGATCCTACTCACCTCCTTTGGTTTTCGGCTGGTCACGCGTACCTCCTCACTGATGATCATCGGTTTCCTGGTGGTACTGGCGTGGATGATGATCAAAGTCCTGGCCGGCGCCGTGCCGCTGGATGCGGGCAGCCTGCTGTTTGCCAGCCAACTGGATGCCACCACCCTTGCCGGGATGGGGATTGATACTGATGCAGACAAATTTGTGTTCGCGCTCAATCTGCTGGTTGGCCCCGCCTGCGCCCTGGCGCTGAATACGGCTGATTTTGGCCGCTATGGAAAATCAACAGGGCACGTTGCAGCAGCGGCGATGATTGCGATTTTTGTCCAGTCGCTGGTGATGATGGTGATCGGCGGGGTGTTGATGAAAACGGCGGCCCCGGCCATGGTCGCCTACTTCACCGAAGTGACCGGCATGGCAGTTGCAAGCGCCCACCAGCAAGTGCTGCGCAGTCCCGACAGCATCGCTGCAACCTTCATGGTGTTTGGCGGCATCGTGGGATTCCTGCTGATGCTACTGGCCCAGGCCAAGGCCCAGGTGCTCAATACCTATAGCGCCTCACTGTGCATCAGCAACCTCTGCGATGCCTTGTTTGGCTGGCGGCCAGGCCGCTTGATTTTCGTGGTGCTGGCCAACCTGCTGGCGCTGGGCATGCTGTACGGTGAAATCCTGCATTTCGTTGAAGCATGGATCAAGTTGCTGGGAGTGCTGTTGAGCGCGCTGGCGGCCACCATCATTCTGGACTACTACGTCGTGAGCCCGCGTTTGCCGGTGCGCAGCGGGGAGCCTGACGCAGTGAATTGGGCCGGCCTGATTGCCATCCTGGCCGCAGTCTGCGGCGCCCACTGGTTGTTAAAACCCATTCAGCCCATCGAAGTGTTCAGTTCCCTCATTCTGGTTGCCATTATCTATCCGGCACTGCGCCTGACTGTGTTGCGCCCTCAATCAAAAGCTTGACGCTGAGGGTATAGTCAAAAGTTAAAAACAGGTTAAACTCGGGGCTCAGTCGATGTGCGCATCAGTTCGCAGCACGCAGGCGACAGCCCATCGAATTCAGCAGTGAACCGGTACGTTTTGCGGGGGCAGTTATGAAAAGTCCAAACAAGTCACTCGTTCGTTTTCTATCGTTTAGTCTCGGCCTGTTTCTGGCGCTGCCGGTGAGCGCCCAGGTCATGCTGGAAGAAATCACCGTCACGGCCCAGAAGCGCGAACAATCGCTGCAGGATGTGGGTATTGCCATCACGGCCTTCAATTCCGACCAGCTACGCATCCTGGATATCCAGAAAAGCTTCGACATTGCGAAATTCACGCCCGGAGTGCACATCAGCGGCAACCTCGCCGGCCAGAATACCCAGTTCTCCATTCGCGGCGTGACCCAGAATGACTTCAACGACATCATCGAATCACCCAACGCGGTCTACCTGGATGAAGGCTACATCGCCATCGCCCAGGCCCAGACGTTTGCGGTCTTCGATATCGACAGGGTGGAAGTGCTCAAGGGTCCGCAAGGTACTTTGTTCGGGCGCAACGCCACTGGCGGTCTGATCCACTATGTCAGCCGCAAGCCGAATTTTGACGGGGTTGAAGGCTATGGCGACCTTACCTATGGCTGGTTTGATTCACCCACTGACGCCAATTCGCTGCGCTTTGAAGGTGCTGTAGGCGGGCCGTTCAGTGACACAGTGGCTGGCCGCATGGCCGTTTACTACAACAAGACCGACCCGTACCTGAAGAACCTCTATCCCTATGCTGCAGTCGGTGCCGGTTCTCTCGGCGCGGGTACACCTAACTCACCCGGCGTCGGCGCCGGTGCTGACCTGGGCGACGACGAGACCTGGGCTTTGCGCGGCACGATGTTGTTCCAGCCCAGCGATGCCACTGCAGTTACCCTGTCAGGCAATTACTCCAATACCGATGTTTCCACCGGCCCCTACCAGTCCAAGCCCACCATTGGTGTGTTTGATGGAGTCAACGGTGTCGGTGAGTTGATCAATGTTATTGATGTCACCAACCCCGGAGAGTCCCGTACCGGCATTGGCCTGGACGGCAACGATTTCGGTGGCGACACCAACAACAATGGTTTGTTTGGCCTGAATGACCCCGGTGGCGACCTGATTGGACGTTTTGGCGCCGGTACCGATTTCTTTGGCTACAAGGATCCCGACGGCGACGGCCTGAAGACCTCGGGTGACTTCGCCTTCAAGAACAACGGTTGGGCGGATACCTGGGGCGTTAATCTGCGGATCGAGCATGATTATGATGACAACCTGCAATTGACCTCGGTCACCGAT
The DNA here is from genome assembly GCA_031362985.1 of Lysobacterales bacterium. Classification (GTDB taxonomy): domain Bacteria; phylum Pseudomonadota; class Gammaproteobacteria; order Xanthomonadales; family SZUA-36; genus SHZL01. Next base: position 5,379 of record JANLTO010000109.1, read on the forward strand.
TACAAAGACTACGAAAAACTGCTGTTCATCGATGTGGATTCTGCCCCGGTTAATCAACTGGCCAACTTTGCCGGAGTTGATGCCAGCAGTTTCACCCAGGAGGTTCGCCTGACGGGTTCCACTGACGTTTCCGACTGGGTCGTTGGTTTGTTCTACCTCGATATTGATACTGATTCGAACAATGGCCTGAAAGCGCCGGCCAATAGCATACCCGCCCTGCTGGGTGGCTTCCCCTTCCCTGCGGGTGCCGATATCGGCGTGCAGGCAACATTGAAAACCAAGAATTATTCTTTGTTTGGTCAGTACGAGTGGGACTTCGCCGAAGATTTCACCCTGATTACCGGTTTGCGTTTGATGCGGGAAGACAAGGACTACTCCATGCGCCAGGGCTTCTGGTTTAACGAGAGTAATTACACTGCCAACGTGGGTGAACCGTTCGTTAATATCCGCAGCGATTTCCTCGGCGAGTCGCCCTACTACACCGACGACCGGGCTGACAACCTGTGGGCGGGTAAATTGCAACTCAACTGGCAGTCCAGCGAAAACCTGCTGACCTACTTCAGTTTGAACCGCGGTGTGAAAGCAGCGAGCTACAACGCGCCGATCCCGGGTGGACTGGGCTTCCCTGACTCCTACCTTCCCTACGATGAAGAAATCCTCAGCACCATTGAAGCCGGGTTCAAGTTAACTACCGAGTCCGGGCTCACGCGGTTCCAGGTGGATACATTCTATTACGACTACAAGGATTACCAGACCTTTCTGTTCACCGGCGTCTCCGGCGTCGTGATCAACAGCGATGCCGATAACTATGGCATCGAGTTCCAGGTCCAGACATCACCTGCGGATGGCTGGGATATCGTGTTCGGCGTGTCCTGGATGGACCCAACCGTGAAAGACGTGCCGCTGCGCATCGGCTCCCCCCTGCCTACCAAGGATGTGCGGCCAAACTATGCACCCAAGTTCAAGTCATCCGGCCTGGTGCGCTACGAATGGGAAGCATTGGGCGGGAATATGGCTGTCGCCGTCGATGGCGCCTATTCCAGCTCTTTCTACTACAACCTGCGTAACTTTGACGCCGACAAGTTTGACAGCTACTTCCTGCTCAACCTGCGCTGGTCATGGACCACGGCGGACGATACCTGGGAGTTTGCGCTGATGGGCCAGAACCTGACCGATGATCGTGCAGGTATCCAGGGTTTTGACCTCGCAACCTTGTGCGGTTGTAACGAAGTGTCCTACCAGCTGCCCCGCTGGTACGGTGTGAACATCAGATACAACTTCTGATCTGCCCCTCTTGCCGGCGCCCTGGACCACAGGGCGCCGGTGGTGGTGTAACGTCTTTATCTGTAAATTGCTGATGGTATGGAAGTGCCGAGCCATCCAGTTATCCTTTTGAAAGCGAATTTTGGCGATTTGCAGAATCGCTGTCGAAAGCCAAAGTGCACTGGCGGGCGTTTCTGTCCGCGCTCAAGGACCGTGACCTGTATGGCATCGAGTTAATCGTCAGCGATGCGCACGAGCGGCTTAAAGCGGCGCATCCGGTCACGTTCAATCTTGGGGCCTTCCAGGCGCAGGTTCTTCATCATCGTGCGACTGCCCAGGCTGGCACGCGAGGCCACAAGCAGTTCTTTCATCCGCCGCCGCATGGCCAGATCCTATGCTGGAACGACCTTAGCCTGGCTGATCTCGCCAGTCATAGTAGGCGCTGCGTTGTGCCTCCAGAAGGCGACACAGATTCACCTGTGGCCAGCATTGCGTATGCTCCCGGGCTATACCCATAGTTCACTTCATTTCCTTGGCAAAGTACTGGCTAGCTTTTTTTAAAATCTCTTTCTCCATCCGCAACAAGCGGTTCTCTTTACGCAGGCTCTTCAACTCTTCACGCTCATCGGTATTGAAGCCGGTAGCCGAAGCTCCTTGGTCAAATTCCTGGCGCCAGCGGCTGAGCAAACTATCCCCAATACCCAAACTTCGGGCCGCCTCGGAAATTGTGTAGCCCTGGTCCGTAACCAGGGCCACTGCGTCGCGCTTGAAGTCTTCCGTGTAACTGCGTCTCTTGCTCGTTTTTCTTGTCATTGGTCACCTCGTAATGGCATTTTACCGCCTTAACTTGGTGTCCGGATTTAGTAGACCAATTCAGTTGGTGCCGGACCGTGGAGCCTGGACGGGTGATCGCCTTATCGGTGAAAAGATATTACGGCTAAGCTTCAAACCAGCAACTGGTTTGATAAACGCCACTGTTCATCCATTCTGTAACAGGAAATCAGCAGACCGCGACGCCAGTGCCATGAGGCTGAATGTGGGGCTGGCGCCCGTACATGAAGGAAACAGCCCCGCACCGGCTACCATCACGTTTGGAATGTCGTGACAAATACCGTAACCATTGGTTACTGATTTCGCAGGGTCATTGCCCATGATGGTGCCGCCGACCTGGTGCCCGGAGATGGCCGGGCCGGCCCAGAGCTCCAAGGCTCCTGCTGCCTGCACTACCTCAAGCCCCTGCTTTTGCATGTAATCTCTCATGGACTTTATGGCCGGTGGTGTTGTATGCAGAACGCGCGCAAGCGGCATGTCATTTTTATCCCGTTCGTCAGCCAAAGTAATGCGATTCTCGATCAGCGGGGTACCGCCGCAAAAGCCAATCATGAAGGCGAAATGCTTACTGGCACGGATAATAAATTCGTTTAGGGCATGGCCATACAGTTCAGAGCGGCTCATTGCAATTCCATAGAGGTCATTGGGTTTAACTGCGCCGCCGATCTGCCATTGCAAACCCCCAAAGACTTCGGGCCGGCTTGCCAGGGCATATGGTTCACGATGTGTATACTGTCCGGCGTTAACGCCCATGTGACATTCCGTTTCCTCCTTGAACAGCCCATAAACCACGGCCGCGCCTTCGGCCAGCAAAAAACGGCCAACCAATCCATTCTGATTTGCCAATCCGTCTGGATGATCAGCGCAAAAGGAGTTCAGAAGTAAGCGCGGGTTTTGGAACACGGATCCGGCAAGAATGACCCAGTCTGCTGGTTGAATTCTCGTTTGACCATCCTTCACGTACTCAACGCCTGTTGCGTACCCCTTCCTTCCCATCTTCACACGGGTCACTTGTGCATTGGATGAAAATTGAACGCCCAGCTCCTGCGCCTTTTTGAAATAGGTGACCAAAGGGTTGCCCAGTGCGCCTGTGGGGCAACCGGCATCGCACCAGCCGTCATAGATGCAGGGAGGCCGGCCATTGTAAGTCGTGGAATTAATCGCTACTGGCAGCGGCGCAGTATGCATACCCAACGCATCGAAGCCCTGCTTGAGCATCTCACCATGGCGAAAGGTCTTCAATGGCGGCATTGGGTAGGGTTCACCCGGCGGCCGCCAGATCTCCGCGCCGGCATCTCCGGAAATTCCTACTTCTGCCTGAACACGGTCGTAGTGGGGCCGCAAATCATCGTATGACATCGGCCAGTCCATCCCGACCCCGTAACGACTGTAGAGTTCAAACGTTTCCTCCGAGAATCGTGGCCAGGTACCATAGTGATGCAGGGCTGCGCCACCGAAACCCCAGCCTGTCTGGGAATTGTGCGGGATTCGGTCCTCTCCGCTCACTTCAACCGGGGCGCCCCCCCATTTCAGTCGGCGCGCCCAGATTTGTGAGCTGTACAAATCCCCCAACTGCCATGCCGGCCCGGCTTCCAACACCCGCACCTGCTTTCCGCCAGCAGCAAGCCGTGCCGCATACAGGCTGCCTGCCGCACCTGCTCCAACAATGACAACTTGCACGGGCTCATCGTGAGGCAACATTTTTCAGACTCCTGGCTTCACATACCACAAACAGGTTCATTGAACTATTGCAGCCCCAGCCTGCGGTGCATGATCGGGCTGGTGGTTGTGTATTGCAGATGTGCCTTCTGCTCCGGATGCAGGTATTGCTGGATAGCAAATGCCGCCAGGGCTGCTTCATGAAAGCCACTGAGGATGAGCTTCTTCTTGCCAGGGTAGGCGTTGATATCCCCCACTGCAAAAATGCCTGGTTCGCTGGTCTGAAACCTCTCGGTATCCACCTTGATCTGCCTCTTTTCCAGATCCAGGCCCCATTCTGAAATCGGGCCAAGGTTCGGCGACAGGCCCCAGAAAACACACACCTCGTTTGCCTCGAGGTGGTGCATCTGGTCATTCGCATCGCACACCTTTAATCCAGCGAAGCAACCATCGCGCTTGATCACACCCCGAACTTGCCCTTGGAACTCTTCGAATTCACCACAGCCGACCAGGGCTTTCATCTTATTGACCGATGCGGGTTGCGCCCGGTATTCTTCGCGCCGGTGCACCAGGGTGATGTGGCTGACCTTGCCGTGCAGTTCCAGTGTCCAGTCAAGCGCTGAATCTCCTCCGCCGAGGATGATGATTCGTTTGCCAGCCAGGAGGCTTGTATCAGAGACGTGGTAGTGCACATGGCGTCTCTCGAATTCTTCAGCACCCTCCACCCGCAATCGCCGCGGTTGAAAAGCGCCCAGGCCGGCCGCCAGAACGACCGTTGCCGTGTCAAACCGGGTGCCTGTTGAGGTTTCCAGGGCGAATCGGCCATTCGCAAGCCGCTGCAAAGATACAACCGTCTGCTCGAGGTGAAGTGACGGTTGAAACGGCTTGATTTGCTGCATCAGGCGGTCAACCAATTCCTGCGCACCACACCTGGGCAAGGCCGGGATGTCATAAATCGGCTTGTCCGGGTACAGCTCGGAGCATTGGCCACCCGGTTGGCGCAGAGAGTCGACAACGTGTGCCTTGATATCCAGCAGCCCCAGTTCGAATACCTGGAACAGGCCGGCAGGGCCGGCGCCAACAATGACCACATCTGTTTTGATTTTCATTAAACTCCCATTCGCTGCCTGTTGACAGAGTTGCTGTTGCTTCGGAATTCCGGGACTGCATGAATTTTATGACGTCTATCGTGGCCAGTTGCCCTGCGAGCGTTTATTATGTGAGTGCGATATGGAACAGCCCAGAAAAACAAAGAGAAAAGCCGCCTTCGCGCGCGCCTCCACGCACTGGAAATCTGCGGACCCAGAAGTTCCTTTCCGCATGTCAGGCTACCCCTTCTATTTGGTGACACGGGTGAGTTCCCGCTATTACATGAAAATGGAAGCCGTTCTCAAAGAGATCGGTATGGATGTCCCGCGATGGCGCGTGTTGCTGATCCTCAGCGAGATCGGTGACGCCAGCGTGAGTGAAATTGCTGCCCATGCGGTGAGTAAGCTGTCAACCATCACGCGGACCGTACAGCGGCTGGAAACGGATGGCTTGGTTAACACCCGCCCTAAACGCACCGATGCGCGTGTCACGGAAGTCCGGCTTACTCCGCGTGGTCAGCTTGTTGTGGACACCGTTCGGCCGCGTGGCCATCAGGTGTTCGAGCAAGCCTTCAAAGGCCTTGATGACGCTGCGGTTTCCAAACTGGTCAGCTTGTTGGAAAAGATCTACGTCAATGTCGAATAGTATCCCTGCAGTCGCCACTTCAGTCGGCCAGTTGCAGGAATTCACGGAACCGATGGCGGTATGCTATCAAGGCAGGTCCGCATAAAGCATCTTCCTGAATGTGTTGCCACCATTGGGCCAGCCGTGGAATGGAAGTCACCGGGGATTGCAGACCAAATTGGGGCAGAATCGTGTACTCCATCACGTCCAGTAAAGGAGCCAGCGCGAAGTCCGCCAGGGTCAACCTGTCGCTAACGGCAAAGCGACCATCCATCATGTAGTGTGCAAAGAGACCCAGCGACCGGCGCAGTTCCGTTTCCGCGGCGGCCACTGCATTTGTGTCGCGCTTGCTGGGGTCCAGATTCACATAAATGGCGGTTGCCGCCGGCATGATGTACAAATCGACAATTCGGGCGCACAGACGGCAACGAGCCCTTGTGAATGGGTCGGCAGGTAACAAAGGTACGCCGGGATGAGTTTCTTCGAAGTACTCTGCAATTACCTGCGATTCAGCCAGGATCTGCCCATTAACTTCCAGAACCGGCATTTTTCCAATGGGATTCATGCGGTGAAAAGCCTCGGATCGAGGCCCTCCGCCGGGCAACTCATACAAAGGAATAGATAAACCCTTGGCCTGCAGCCCAAGGGTTACCCGCACGGTGAACAAGGACACCGGCTCGCCGTACAGCTTCAGTTGCATACGAGGGTTCGCATCGCTCATGTGTTCATTGGCCAAAGTTATAGGTCAGCTCAACACCCCAGGTTCGCGGTGCTCCCACGGCATTGAATGCAACACCCAGTGCTGCAATCACGTCCTGGCCATTGGTTACATAAACTTTGTCGGTGGCATTTAGCACATACAAAGCCACGTTCAGGTTTTCGCTGGGCGTGAAGTAGGTCAGCCTGGCGTTAAGCAAGCCGAAGCTGTCACCGCCTTCTAATGGGCCATTTACGGCATTGAAATAGACCTTGTCTCTGTATGAGTAGTCACCGCGTAAAACCAGACTGCCGTTGTCCCCGAGTTCGAAGGTATAGGCGGCGCCAAAAGAAGCACTCCATTTCGGTGCGCCAGGCAGATGTGAATCCAGGGTGATACCTGATGCTTCTGTGCCCGGGGCAAGCTTGGTGTATTCGGCATGCAGATACGCCAAGCTGGCAATCAGGTCAAGTTGCGGTACGGGCCGGGCCTGGAATTCCAGTTCCACGCCCGAAATCTCTGCTTCGGCTGCATTCTGGTTGGAAAAAAACCCGGATTCAGCGTCCAGTACCAGGAGCTGGATATCCTGATATTGCGACCAGAAGACGGCACCGTTCAGGCGCACGCGGTCTTCAGCCAACATGGACTTCCAGCCGGCTTCGAACGTCATGTTGGTTTCCGGATCGTAGGACTGAACAATTGGAAACTGGCCCATCTGGTTGGGTTGCACGCGTCCGTTGAAGCCGCCGCTCCTGAAGCCCTCGGCGAAGGACGTGTACAGCATGACGTCTTCATTCGCCTGATACACAACACTGAGTTTCGGGCTCAGGTCACTCCAGCTCTTCGAGTAAGTGGTGGGTACGTTGATGTTTGGATTGTTCGGCGACAGGGTCCACAAGATGATCGGTGGGAAACCTGCAAAACTCGCCACGCCACTCAAGTTGTCGATGAAGTAGTTATACCTTTGGGTCTTTTTCTCGTCGGTCCAGCGCAGGCCCGCAGAAATGGACCAGGTATCATTGATCTGGTAGCTCAGATGGCCAAAAAGAGCCCATGCCTCTACGCTGAGATCGAACTGCTGGTTGTTGGTCAACACACGACCCCCGAAAGGCGTGGCGTACTGCTGGCCAGTAACAAAGCAGCTGGGGTACATGTTGCCGGGTGGAATCACAAATGGTGGAACCGGCAGGCAGCCGTTGTTGCCACCCAGCGAAATGGAGTTGTTGTGGTAAGCGTCCTCGTCAAAATAGTAGGCACCCAGCAACCAGTTGAGCTTTCCACTGCTGCCGGTCAGTTGGAATTCCTGGCTTAGCTGATCCTGGCGGGTGGAAATCAATGACTGATAGAAATCGTACCGGCTGGCGTCGAAATCACTGGTTACGTCCTGGTCCATTTCCCGGTAAGCCGTGATGGACTTGAAAGCAATGTCTCCAAGATCCCATTCCATGGTCAGGTTTGTTCCCCAAGAGTCGATGTCATAGCGCGGGTTGAGGGTGGACGAGCGATTTTCAAATGGATCGGTCGATATGTCTTCGGCAATTCCCGCGGGGATGGGAACACCGAATGGAGAAGCTCCCGCCGTGTTGACACCCACCAGCAATTGACTTTGCGAGGTGCCTCGGGCCCGCGTAACGTCTGCGCCCAGCCGCGCCACGAATTGATCATTGGGCTGCCACAGGAATTTAATTCTGCCCACTGTGTCGTCGACACTGTCGAAGATATTGTCGTTAAACACGCTGGGGCCCCAGCCATCCTGGTTGCGGTACAAACCGGCAATCACAACACCCAGGGTATCGCTCAATGGGATACTAATGGTGCCCTTGGCTCTGATCAGGTCGCGCTCACCCGTAGCGAAAATGAAGCCGCCGCTCAGTTCTTCTGCCGGGTCCGCAGTAGTAATGTTGACGGCGCCGCTGGTCGAGTTGCGGCCGAACAGCGTTCCCTGTGGGCCACGCAAGATTTCAATCATTTTCAAATCGAGGGTTTCCAGTGAGGCGCCCACTACGCGCCCGAGATACACCCCGTCCACGTAAGTTCCCACCCCGGGATCGGTGGCGGCATTCAGGTCAGCCTGCCCGATGCCCCGGATGAAGAAAAAGGCATCATTCTGTCCGGTGGGCCCGGTTATGGTTGTGAAGTTTGGCGTGTACCAGGCGGTGTCACCAACGGTTGTGATATTCAGCGCTTCAAGTTGGTCGCCCTGAAATGCCGACACGGAAATGGGAATCTTCTGCAGCGATTCCTCGACGCGGCGAGCGGTTACGGTGATTTCGTCCAGGACCGATAACTCGTCGTTCTCCAGTGCCTGGCTTTCCTGGGCGATTACGGAAATTGGCGGCAAAAACACGGTCAAGATTGCGCCAAGGATGAGTTGTGTCATTGTTCTGTGCTTTACCTGTTGCTGGCTCATTTTTCTCCCCTGCAGGGTCATGGTTGAATTGCGAATTGTTCCCGCAGCAGACCTGCCCGCCGGTACAGTTCCCGATCGGTGATCAGCAACAAGTGGGCGGATTTTGACTGCGCGATGTGGCTTTGCCAAGTCCAGTTTGGCAAGGTGAAGATGTCGTTCTGCATCCACTTGATTTTCTGGTCCCCGACGGTGGATGTACCGCTACCATCGATCACTATGCAGACGGCCGTCCCGGTGCAGCGAAACTGCCTGGTCGCCTGGTTCGCGGCCAGGCCCAGGGCATATACATCCAGGGTGGGTGTTATGGCGCCGCCGCTCGCCGGGTCGGTATACCTCACCCGCCGGCAGCCATCCGCCTCCGCGGGTGTGTGCTCAATCACGTCGAGCACTTCTGAAAGCGGCCAGTGAACCCTCGCTGAGTGATTGACCGCAGCATGTCCACTCACCGGGGCGAGACCACCGCGCCGGTAAGCCTGATCCGGCAGCGTAACAGCGCTTTCGGGGAGCCGCTCCGGCGGGCCGGGTTCATGGAAGGAGGCACCCAGTTTTCCTACGATGGGAATGTCCAGGGTGTCAACCCAGATGACGGGGACATCGCTGTTGTTGGTGTGGCCGTGCCAGGTCCAGCTTGGAGTCAAGACCAGGTCGCCTTTGCGCAGCGGACAGGCCTTGCCTTCCACGGTGGTCTCCCCGCCGGCGCCTTCGAGCACAAAGCGGATGTCGGCGGCAGTGTGGTGATGCGCGGTGGTACGCTCGCCGGGCATCACACATTGCACGCCAGTGAGCAAGTTATCCGTGGTGGCTATGCGGTTGGTGATCTCGGGATGCGCCAGCAATAACACGCGGTGTTCTGCATACTGTCCAGACACCGAAGTGCCAGCCAGTTCGAGCACTGGCTGCAGCGTTTGCCAGGCCCAGTGTTGGCTTTGCTCGGCGCCACTGGGTTCAGGGCGGACAACCCGCTCATAAATGTCCCACAGCGGCGCCAGGTGGCGAGGGCGCATCATAGCCAGCAGCTCATCCTGTTTTGGTTGATTGCTGGGCTCAAACAGGTTCATCCATCCGCTCCACTAGATTGCGCTTTGAGTGGCGGCCATAACGGGATTGGTCAACTTTCCGCATCCGCTGGTTTCAATGGTTATGCTGTCGCCTGGCTGCAAGTAGACCGGGGGCTTGCGTGCCGCCCCCACGCCCGCGGGCGAGCCTGTGCTGATCACGTCACCCGGCGCAAACTGGTACCACCTGGACCAGAACGAAATTATTTCCGCAATGCTGACGGAAAGCTCCGAAATACTGGCGTTCTGCACCTGCTGCCCATTGACCGTGGTAGTCAGCTTCATATCGCATGGGTTATTAACCTCATCGGCGCTGAGCAACCACGGGCCCATCGGACAAAACGTGGGAAACTGTTTGCCCAGCTCATTGAAAAACATGTCGCCTGAGGCACGCCCTTCTTCAACCCAGTCCCGGGCCGACACATCATTGATATTCAAGTACCCGGCAATGCAATTCCAGGCTTCCTCCTCTGCAACATCGTGGCAGGCGCGGCCGATGACGACCGCAAGTTCACCTTCGTAATCAACGTGCCCGGGATGCCGCTGCGGAAGCACGATGGATTCACCTGGGCCGATCACGCTGTGGGAATTCTTGATGAAACCTGCCACGTGATTTCTCTTTTTCCCCTGCATTTCACGCACATGAGCCGAATAGGTATTCCCGCTGCAAATAATCAACCCGGGTTTGCTCAGCGGTGCCGCGAGCTGGGTATCCTCATAGCACAAAAGCGTATTTTTCTCGCGCAGCATTTGCCGGTTGGCATCGCTGCTATCGAGAACGTTTTTGACCATGCCATCAATCGCCGGCTTCATGGTCGAATTGTCCGAAAGTATTTCGATCAGTGAATCAGGAATGTACATTTCCATGGCAGTGCACGCGGCATATGCCCTGAGATCCAGTACTTCGTTATCCACCATAGCCCCCGGCTTGACCTGGCCACCGCTAACTAGTCTGACCAGCCGGGTCATGGTTCTGCGTAGTCACCTTTTTCAAACACATGGTTGTGACCCTCCACACCAACATACTGAATTTCCCACCAGTTACCATCGCAGTCTTCA
>JANLTO010000002.1:0-33518 GCA_031362985.1 Lysobacterales bacterium
CGAGCTGCTGCCTGCAGTGCCGGCCTGGATAGCAAGCGCGCGTGAAGCGGCGGCAGGCACTATGCCGAATGTGCCGGTGGGACAGCACTGCGGCAGCCCCTACGAGTGCCCGTTCATGGATTATTGCTGGCCCCGCGATACGAACTACCCGGTCGACGGCCTGGGAGGCAGCAAGAAACAACTCGGTATCTGGGTGATGGATGGCTATCGCGATGTCCGCGATGTGCCGGCGGCCGAAATCAACAGCGAAAAGCAGCTACGCATTCACCGGGTGACGATGGAAGGTGTGCCGGAACTGTTGGCCGGTGCTCGCGACTTCGTGGAGGCTCTGGCCTACCCGCGCTTCTACCTCGATTTCGAGACTGTTGCCCCCGCCATTCCCGTGTGGGCAGGCACCCGGCCGTATCAGACGCTGCCGTTCCAGTGGTCCTGCCACATCGAGCGCGCACCAGGGCTGATGCAACACGCTGAATTTCTCGATTTGTCCGGTGCCCCACCCATGCGCGCCCTGGCCGGGCAGATGATTGCGGCGCTGGAAACCGCAGGGCCGGTGCTCATGTACACAGACTATGAGCAAAGAGTCATCCGGGGGTTGGCCGCGATGTTCCCGGACGTCACCGAGGCACTGCAGGCCATCGATGCCCGCCTCGTAGATCTTCATCCCGTTGCTGCCGCAAATTACTACCACCCGGACATGCTCGGATCCTGGTCGATCAAGGCCGTGCTGCCCACCATCGCCCCCGACATGGACTACGCCCTGCTCGAGGGTATCCAGGAGGGTACCGAGGCTTCGCGCGCGTACCTGGAAGCGATACACCCCGAAGCGAGCGCGGAACGAAGGGAGGAGATTCGCCGAAATCTGCTGAAGTACTGCAAGCACGATACCGAGGCGATGGTGCGGCTGGTGCGGTTTTTTGGGGGTTCGTGACGGAAATGTCCACAACTTCGCTTTTTGGTTGTCAAGTCCCTTAGCGACTGCTTATTTAGGAGACATCGTTTGCGCTGTTCCTTACCAGTTTGATAATCGTGGCTAATTAGGCTACATTCGTAGCCGAAATGAATACAAACATATCAAACGACTTGGGTGCGGTTTTCTTTGGCAGCTACCGTAGGCGGGTGCTGGCATTGCTCCTGCTTCATCCGGACGAAGCATTTCACCTGCGCGAAATCGCGCGAATTACCGATACCCAGCCAGGAACGTTACAGCGAGAATTAGTGCAGTTGACGGATGCGGGTGTGCTCAGCCGTGAAACGGTTGGCAATCTTGTTTGCTACCGGGCAGACCCGATGTGTCCAATCTATGACGAACTACGCAGCATTCTGAAGAAAACCGCGGGGGTCGTTGATGTGCTTCGCAATGCTCTGGCGCCACTGAGCAACAGGATTGCCGTTGCTTTCGTCCACGGCTCGGTTGCCAGTGGCACTGAGCGGCGTGCCAGCGACATCGACGTGATGATCGTTGGCAAGGTGGCTTTTGAAGAGGTCGTCGTGGCGCTCCACGCCTGCCAGGAAGAGTTGCGACGCGAGATCAATGCCAGCGTGTACAGCGAGGTGGAGTTTAGTCAAAGAGCCAAGGCAAAAGGACAGTTCCTCGCACGAGTACTGAAAGATCCGGTTCTGATGATTATGGGAAAGGAACGTGACATTAGAAAACCTGGTAAGAATCGGCAAGCTCAAGGCGCATGAGCCGAACCATGCGGAACTAGTCAACTTGCTTTCCGCAGTGCGACGCAATTTGAATGATGTACACGTGGCTGAGCTGAGCGCCGAGACGCGATTCGACATCGCATACAAAGCAGTCATGCAGTCTGGGCTGCTCGCACTGATGGCCAACGGCTTCCGTCCCTCGACCAGCGAACCAGGACATCACGCCACTGTCATTCAGACCCTGCCAAGAACCATCGGCCTCTCGAATGAGCGGATGATTGTGCTGGACAGGCTGCGCAAGAAAAGAAATCTTACTGATTACAGCGGTCTGGAAGTTAGCGAGGAAGAAGCCACGGCTTGCCTTCGCGTGGCAGAAGCGTTGATCGAGACTCTCAACCAGTGGCTGCGTGTGCACCGGCCTGCAGTTTTTGATTGAGCGATCCACCTTGAAGCGGCTCTTGCTCGCCCTGGGAATGGAAACCAGGATCGATGGCGCCTGCTTCCCATGGACAGAAAAGGAATAGTCCCGCCAGCAAACTAAGGCTGCGCTGAAATATCAATCCCCGCTATGCGCTTATCCGGCGTGAGCACCAGGTACACGCGCAGTTTCTTCGCGGGGTAGCTTGCGACAAAGGAGGATTCCAGGTCGTCACCGAGCTCGCGCCGGTGCAGGAGGTCAAGGCTTTGCAATGCGCCCAGCGGGCCCAATAGCCTTGCATAGTCTATCAACTGTTGTTGAAGACCCTGGCTTGGGTAGGCAAAACTCTCTTCCTTCAGCTTGCCCTGTGCCAGCGCCTCCAGCAATTCACGCACCTGTGCGGTGGCGGCGGGATCATTATCGGCGATCGGCGTAACGGCCTGCACCAGTGCAAGCTGTGGACCGATGATGGTTGCGATGCCGTCGACAAAACGCCACGGCGTGGCATCGCTGAGGTTGGCCAGCACGGCGATGGCCAAATCGTCGGCAAGGTAGCGGGAGAAGTACAGTTTGAATCCTTGCCAACTGCCGCTGTGGTGATACCACGGCCCGCCATTGGACTCATCGATGCCCCAGCCAAAACCATAAGGATAGGTCTTGCCGCTGCTCAAGCGCACCGGTGTATAAATCTGCTCCCAGCTCTGTGGTGTGAGGATGGCCCCTGCCCGCAAGCCGCGATCCCATGCAAAGTAATCATTGAGGCTCAGGTAAAGCGAACCATCAGCCATGGTGAGAAAAGAGGGCGCATACCATTCCTGGTTCTTGATCTCGCCATCCACCATTTCGTATCCGGCCGCGCGGTTCATCACGATATCCCGTTCGCTGATCACGCGTGCGGTCTTCATCCCCAGCGGCTTGAACACGCGTTCGGCCAGTACATCACCATAAAACTGCCCCGATACCCGGCGCACGAGAAAGCCGAGCAGGGCGTAGCCAGTATTGCTGTACTTCCATCTCGACCCGGCTTCGAACTCCAGCGGGAGCGTGTAGAAATTCAGGCGCATCTCGTCTTCGGAATAATCGTGCCGCTGATCCAGGGCTTCCCCGCCCCCTTCCACTTTTTCGAAGTTGTAGTCCGGAATGCCCGAGGTGTGGTTGAGCAGGTTACGCACCGTGATGAGCTGCCAGCTTGCCGGAGCGTCAGGGAAATAGTTCGTTATGGACTCATCCAGGTCCAGCTTGCCATCCTGTACCTGCAACATCACGGCAACGGCGGTGAATTGCTTGCCCACGGAGGCAGACTGGAACATGGTTTCCGGGCTCACCGGCGCCTGCAGCTCGATATTCGAGTAGCCATAACCCTTGGCCATGATGATTTCGCCATGCTGGAATATGCCCACGGCAACACCGGGCACTTTTTCCCGTTGCATCTCGGCCTGCACGAACTCATCCACCCGCGGTTCCAGATCGGCCGGTGCCAGCGTATTCGCTCGTGCCTGGGCTATCAGCACGACAGCCATTGCCAAAGCAGCCATGGAGAGGGTCACTCGCGTCCAGTTCATCCAATTCATCGCGTTCATCGGCACTCCATGTTCTCCTTTACTCAGTGGCCGTCGGCGCAGGCAATATCCCAGCCAGCGATGACTCGACACCAGGCCGCTTCACCAGCCTCCCGCCAATCATGACCATCGATACGTGTTCCAGTGCACTGATATCGTTGAGCGGATTGCCCGGCACGGCGATGATGTCGGCCTGCTTGCCACTCTCGATGGTGCCGAGGCGATCGTCCCAGCGCATCAGTTCAGCTGCTACCCGTGTTCCCGCCTGAATCGCATCCATGGGCGAAATACCGGCTTCCACGAACACGGCAAATTCCCGCGCATAAACACCGGGATCAGCCGCCGAACCAAGATCCAGCCCCACCACCACCTTCACCCCCGCCCTATGCGCCCGGGCAATGGCAGCGAGGAAGGCCGGGCGTTCGTTCTTGATGTAGGCATCGTTCTTGTCCTGCGCGCGCAGTTGCTCGCCTTCGGCGTAGTAGTCGCCAATGTATACCGTTGGGACGAGGTAGGTCCCGTGCTCGACCATCATCGCGATGGCTTCATCGTCGATGTACGTGCCGTGCTCTATGGAGCGCACGCCCGCGGCAACAGCCATCTTGATTCCTGCAGTAGCATGGGCATGCGCCGCCACCGGGACACTGTGGCGATTCGCCTCATCAACCGCGGCGTTCAATTCTTCGGCTGAAAGAGCAACATTGCGCGGATCGTCGCCTACCGATTCGAATGCACCGGTCACCAGCAGCTTGATCCAGTCGGAGCCGTACTTGATTTCCGTTCGCACCGCCTTGCGGATTTCTTCCGGGCCGTCGGCGATGAGGCCGTCGGCATGTACCTGCTGCTCGGGAGACAGATAGTTAACGTCCCCGCCGCCTCCGGTGATCGAGATGTAATGCCCAGCCCCGGTAATGTGCGGGCCGATGAATACCCCGGAATCGATGAGGCGGCGCAGGTCCTGGTTGGCGTAGTACACATCCGCATCGCCCATCACGCGCACCCCGGTCCAGCCCGCGAGCAACAGGCGCTGCAAACCGGCCAGTGACATCAATGCCTTGTACGCGGACGAGTGGGCCAGGTGTGATTGCTGGTAATCGGCAGTAAACATAAGCGGATGTTCGTGCGCATTGATCATTCCGGGCATCAGGGTTGCATCACCCAGTTCGATGATTTCTGCCCCTGCGGGAATGATGGAGCGATCACCGACGGCGACAATGCGCTCACCCTCGATCACCACCACCGCATTACTGACAGGTTCGTCGCTACGCCCATCGATCAGGCGATCGGCCAGCAATGCCGTTGCGGCGTTCGCGGCACTGCTTAGCAGCAGGGTCAGCAGCGCAACTCGTGAGATGGGGCAAATGATGGAGCGCATGCGTGACTGCATCGTGCATTTTCCCGATTGCGCCTGATCCACAGTTTCATGAGCCACGGTTGCCTGCTCCACGTCTAGTCCTTCACGGTAAATTGGCCCGATTCGGCCATGGATTCGTAACCGTCATCTTTCATCAGCCTGATGACATAGGTGCCCGGTTCCAGTGGCCACTTCCCATCGAGGTTACCGCCATCGCATTCCAGACTGCCCTCGGGCAGTGCGGTGGTGTACACCCAGGCCCGGATGTCCTCATTGTCCTGGGGTTTATCCGCAGCGTAAATGGCCAGGTAGTCGTTGCGATTGCCGGGCGCATTGTTCCAATTGACCGCAATCGGCTCACCCGTCTTGAACGAACTGGCACTCACACTAACTGCAGGCTCGGCACCCTCGGCCAACACCCAGAATTCATTTTGCGGCGAGAGTGTGCCGGTCGAGGCGCCCATGCGCAGCAGGTAGTGCCCGACAGGGAACAGTGCGGCAGCATAGATCAACTGCGCGTTGCCCGACACCCGCACGCTGGTAACTTCCGCAACCGATTGACCGGGGATCAGGCGCGTAATGCGTAGCAGATCCCCCTTGGACTGCTGGCTTTCCGGCTCAAGAGCCCCATGATGTGCCACGACAACGTCCTCGCCCTGCGAGTAAACGCGTTGACCGGTGCTGGCGAAGCGCGGCATGGTGGCCGGAACAACAGTGAAGCCTGAAACGACACCGCGGTGATCACTGGGCCAGGGATCAACGCTGATGGAAACATCGGCAGCGCCACTCTCGCCCACGATCTGGCTGGAGGTGAGTGTCACCGGGCCGGCAAACCAGACAAAATCGATTCGATCCTGCGGGTCGGTTGCACCCGGGGCATAGTTTGGCAAGGGAGGCCGTCCCGCCCACCAGGTCAGGCCAGGATGGCTCAGCGGATCCGGGTAGTGCTCGCGCCAGGAATCATGCAACCCGACGGCGACAATGGTGCGACTGACCGGCCAATCCAGTGGGTAGCGTACAAAGGGCCGGCTGCCCACCATCTCTACCGTCCAGTCCGTGTATGAAGGTGCATTGAAGTCTCCGGTCAGGAACACCGGGATGTGCTGTTCGATTAGTGGTTGCAGTGCAGCAAGCACCGGCTGGATGAACGGCAGCCTTTCCTTGCGCTCCAGCGCGAGCACGGTCTCGGGGTCGGCGCCATCGCGCACCGCTTCTGGGCCGTAGGGATCGGAAGGCAAATGCACATTGGCCAGCACCACCATCCTGCCGGGCTCCACTTCGACAAAAAGATACTTGCCATCCGCGCCGGGTGGTTCAGCCAGTGGGAAGCGGGAAATGACATACTGGCGCAGGTTGTAATGCCAGCCCAGGGCGCTGGCAAGGCGTTGCAAATTTCCTTCGGCTTCCTGGATACCCACCACGTCCGCCTGCGACCGCCGCACCACTTCGACCACATTATCAAAACTGATGTGCGCCCCGCCCCACTCAATATTAAAGGACATGACCCGCAGTGGAATACCACCGGCCTGTGCCGGCGTCGCGCCATCATCTGCATGCACGGCCTGAGCGTGCAGCGCAGCAATGAGAAGTGTGCATAGCGTGAACAGTCGCAGCATGGCTTACTCCCAAAAGAACAGATGGTGCCACCACAGGGGATAAATTAGTAGTACCTTCCACTGCGCCCGGACATTGGGGTGGGGCTCAGCTTGATGTTCAATCCAACCCATGGAACGATACAAATGAAGCGGTCCGAGAATGTCGGTGTTTTGAGGATATTCAACACCTTTCGCCAGAACGAACTGGAAGCGCTGAAGCAACTGGTCGAGGCCCTTCCGGGCGACTGACAGAGCAGGCGAACTACAGAAATACTCACCAAAGAGGTAACCCGTTCATGCAACCATTCGAAAGCATTCGTCAACTCGCGGCGAAGATCCCGGCTGCCACGCTGGTTGTTTTTGTCGTCGGGTTCCTCGCGGCCTGCGATCGCCAACCGGAAACCCCGGCACCAGCCGAACCTTCGGCAGAGCCCGTCTCCCAAGCAGCAACCGGGGCCGCCAACCAGCAAACTTCCGCAACGCAGTCGCTGCGCATGCTGGCCGATGATGTCTGGGCCTGGTACCTCGAGAGCAGCACCTACCTGCGGTTGCAGGAAGGCCTGCCCATCGAACGGATCGAGGACATGACCCTGGCGCAGTACCATGAAAATCTGGCGCGCACGGCGGACTTTCTAACACAGCTAAAAGCAATCGACGGGACTCAGCTCGGCGGCGATGACCTGATCACCTACGAAATCCTGGGATTCGAGCTCGCCGACACCGGCGCCACCGACGTTGACTACTGGCTCAATTTCGACATCACACCCTACGCCGGGCCGTACACCTTCCAGTTCGCGCAACAGGCGCTGGAGGTACAAAAGATCAACGACGTTGCGGCCGCAGCTCACTACCTCCATCTCGTCAACGAAACGGCGGATGTCATCGACCAACTCATCGGCCAGGTGGAAGGCCAGGTTGAACGCGGCATCTTCCTGCCCAAGCCGGCACTACCGTCGACGCGAGCAACCTGGGAAGGGTTGAAGGCTGCGCTGCCGGCCGCAATCTCGGTCAATGACACCCGCCTCGCAGCGCTCACACCCGAAGAACGCGCCGCCTTTACGGCTTCCTTGGAAGGACTGATCGAGACCCGCGTCATCGGCGGATTCGATCGGCTGCTGGCAGCGCTAGGCGCGGACTACGAAGCTATGGCCCCCGAAGCGGTGGGGCTGGGGCAGTATGGCAATGGCGATCAGGTTTATCGCCGGCGCATCCGCAAGGAGACGACACTCGATCTTAGCCCTGAGGAAATCCATCAGCGCGGCCTTGCTGCCGTTGCCGACATTTCCGCGCGCATGGCGGCAGTCCGTGAGGAACTCGGTTTCACAGGCACTGCCCAGGAGTTTCTCGACGAGCTCAAGGCTGATCCGCGCTTCATTGCGCAAACCCCTGAGGCGGTCGAGCAACGCTACCTGGAATACATCCACCGCATCGAGCCCAAACTGGAAGCATACTTCAAGCGGCGCCCGGCGGCCGCTTATGGCGTGCGTCGGCTGCCGCTGGCTTCCGAAGCCGGCATGACCTACGGTTACTACAACCCACCTTCGGCGGCGGACCCGGTCGGCTACTACAATTACAATGCCTCCAACCTACCCAGCCGCAGCCTGGCCTGGGCCGGATCGCTGATCTACCACGAACTGCTGCCTGGTCATCATTTCCACATAGCGATGCAGGACGAAAACACCGCACTGCAGCAGTTCCGGCGCAAGTACTCCGTGGCTGCGTTTACCGAAGGCTGGGCTGAATACGCCGCCAGCCTCGGTATTGAGATGGGCATGTACGAGACCCCGCAGGAACTCTACGGCCGCAATGTCGCCGAGATGTTCCTGGCCACGCGCCTCGTGGTCGACACGGGAATGAACGCACTGGGCTGGTCATTGGAGGACGCGCGGGCTTACATGCGCGAGCGCGTCATCCAGTCGCAAGCTGAAATCGATTCGGAAACGCTGAGATATTCGACCAGCATCCCGGCGCAGGCACTGGCGTACCGGCTCGGTTACGAGAAGATGTGGGAGTTGCGCCGCGCCGCCGAGGACGCTCTGGGTGAATCGTTCGACGTCCGCGACTTCCATGACATCGTGCTGTCGGACGGCGCCAAGCCCCTGCCGGTGCTGACGGCCAAGACCGAGCGCTGGATCGCTGCCAGCAAGCGCTAGTGGCGAAAGCGTGGTGCATGCAGCGCAGCCATGAAAAGGCTGGACAAGGCGAACAGTCGCAGCATGGCTTACTTCCAAAACCACAGAGGGTGCCATATTCAACCCGATGTTCAAAGTTAATACCCTACAGGCAGGCGGCAGGTTTACCGATTTGAACCATCCATGCGGGAGATCAAAATGTTCGCCATGGACAACCCGAGCGGCATGCCTGGCAAGTGGGATGTTCGGTTGTGATATCATTGATATCATTTTTCATTACAACAAGGAACCCACGGCATGGCAAATCTGATTGTCCGTAACCTCGACCCAAACATCGTGGACGCACTGAAGCGACAGGCCACGCAACACGGACGCAGTGCAGAAGCTGAACACAGGGTTTTGCTTGAAACCGCGTTGTTGCAACCACGGCGCCGGAGCTTTGCGCAGGTTCTGGCAGCCATACCCAACGTGGGCCGGGATAAAGATTTCGCGCGTATGGACAACCACGGCCGCAGTACCCGTGTATTTGATTGATACCAACATTATCAGCGAAGCGCGCAAAGGCACTAAAGCCAATGCCGGCGTGCGACGTTTTTTCCGGCAGGCCATTGCAGAAGCATCTCCTTTGTTCCTGTCGGTGATTACCGTGGGTGAATTGCGCCGCGGCGTGGAGTCAATACGCCACCGGGGCGATAGTCGCCAGGCCGGGCGTTTGGAGCGATGGTTGAACGATGTAGTGGAGCAGCACCGGTCACATATCCTGCACCTGACTGTGGATATTGCCCAGCTGTGGGGTTTGCTGCGGGTGCCACATCCGGAAAATCCACTGGACAAACTGATTGCAGCCACGGCGTTGATTCATGACTTGAGCCTGGTCACGCGCAATCATAAAGATTTCAGCGCCACGGGCGCACGCGTAGTGAATCCGTTCAGTGACAGCTGAACCACTTCCTCGCCCAATGAACCCACTCACTTCCAGACAAAGTTTTGAGCAGGCCATGCAGCTATTGCATGCAGATGATGCCGTCGCAGCCGTAGCAGTGTGTCGCGCAGCCCTCACGACTGCACCTGACGATGCGGACTTGCTGGTCTTGCTGGGTGTGGCGCTGTTGAGCTGCAGACAGCCCGGCGAGGCGGCCAAACCCCTGTTGCGCGCAGTCACGCTGGCGCCACAATTTTCACGTGCACGCGAGAACCTGGGGCAGGCACTGATCCTGCTCGGCCGTCTGGATGAGGCGGTAGACCAGTTGCAACAGGCAGCCCAACTGGAGCCTCAATCCGAATCGGTGCGCTTGAAGCTGGCGCATGCACTGGCTGCCAGTGGTAAGGCAGAGGAAGCCGATGCGGTATATGAGCAAGCGTTCGGGCTGGCCCCGGACCGGGGTCAACTGGCACTCGCCGGCGAGCATCTGCGTGCAGGACGTGCGCGTGAGTGTGAGCACATCTGCCGCGAGCTCATGGCGAAAAATGCCGACGACGTCAATGCCATGCGCCTGCTCGCCAAGGTGGCCGGCGAGGCCGGACGCTGGGGCGAAGCCGAGCGTTTGCTCGCGCGGGTGCTGGAACTTGCACCGGACTTCGACGATGCTCGGCTCGATCTTGCCCAGGTGTTCAAGCAGCAAGACCGCATGGAGGAAGCCGTAGCCTGCACTGCAGCAGCCATTGCCCGCAGTCCACGCAACGCCTACGCGCACTACCTGCACGCGAGCATGCTGGCCGTTGCGGCGCGGCATGAAGAGGCACTCGCGGCATATCAACGCGCAGTGCAAGCACGCGCCTACCACCCGGCGGCCTGGCTCGGCATGGGGCATTTGCTCAAGACGCTCGGCCGTCAGGAAGAAGGCATTGCCGCGTACCGGGCCGCGATCGCGCAGCGGCCCAATTTCGGTGAGGTGTACTGGAGCCTGGCAAACCTTAAAACCTTTCGCTTCAGTGTCGAAGAAATCGCCGACATGGAACGACGCCTCGCCGAAGAGTTGCTGGACGAAGACGCGCGCGTACATTTCATGTTTACCCTGGGCAAGGCCCGCGAGGACCTGCGTGAGTTTGAGCGTGCCTTTTCCTGGTACGCCGAGTCGTGTGCCATCCAGCGCATGCGCATCGCCTATGACCCGGTGGACACCGAGGTGGTGAACCAGAATATCCGCAACGTGTTCAGCGCAGCATTCATTGCCGAACGTGCCGGCCAGGGCTGTCCCGACCCCGCGTCGATTTTCATTGTCGGGCTACCGCGTTCGGGCTCAACCTTGCTCGAACAGATACTGGCCAGCCACAGTGCGGTTGAAGGGACTGCAGAGCTGCCTGCCGTGGGGCGCGTGATCAGCAGCCTGGCCAGGCGGTTTCCGGGCCAGTCCTACCCCGAAGCCGTGCCGCTGCTGGACGCCACTGGTCTGCGCGAACTCGGCGAGATGTACCTGCAAAAGACGCTCCGGCACCGCACCGGCATGCCGCGCTTCACTGACAAAATGCCCAACAATTTTGCCAGCATTGGCCTGATTCACCTGATGTTGCCGAACGCCACGATCATCGATGCACGGCGCCATCCGCTGGATAGTTGCTTCGGCAGTTTCAAACAGCATTTTGCCCATGGCCAAACCTTCAGCTATGACCTGGTGGAAATCGGTGAGTTTTATCTTGAATACCGCAAGATGATGCGCCATTGGCAACAGGTGCTGCCAGGGCGGGTGCTGGAAGTGCGCTACGAGGACATGGTGCGCAACCAGGAAGCTGAGACCCGGCGCTTGTTGGACCATTGCGGCCTGCCCTGGGAAGACGCGTGCCTGCGCTTTTACCAGACCGAACGCGCGGTGCGGACCGCGAGTTCAGAACAGGTGCGCCAACCCATGTACGATTCTTCGGTCAACCATTGGCGCAATTTCCGCGACCAGCTCGCACCCCTGATCGAGGTGCTCGGTGATGAACTGGACGGGTGGGATGACTAAGGTGGATGCTTACCTGAAGTAATACCTCAGGTCAAAGCCCAGGGTGCGTGGCTGGTTGGTGCGGATATTTTCCCGTCCCCAGAACACATCGGCGTTGGCACGATACAAATTGACCGCTCGTTCGTCAAAGACATTGTCGAGATACAGGGAAATCTCCCAGTTGTCGCTGCTGAATCCGGAACGCAAATCCCAAGTTGAGTAAGCTGGCTGCTTCACGCGGCCGCCATACCCTGTTCCATCCGGGTCGCCATCGTTGTCGACCAGGCGATTATAGGAATAGCCGGTGTGGCCAAATTGCACACGGGCATAGGCATCCCAGCCGCCCATCGAGTCGATTCTCCAGTCATACTCCGCGAACGCGGCAAGGTTGAACCTGGAAGCGAGGGGTAGAGCGGTTCCGCCAGGAATGTTCAGGGCGAGGCGGTCAGGATCACGTTCGTCAAACACTTCGATGTCATCCTTGATTTCCGCCTTGAACAGGTAGGTGGTAACTACTCCGAGTTCCCATCCCTCAGCCGGCAATACGCTGAACTCAATGTCCGTGCCGTTGACAATGGCATCGCCTACGTTGGCAATGACGGTCTGGAAAGGTTCACCATAGGCAAAGCTGGGGTCGGTCAACTCCAGTTGCATATCGTTCCAGACCTGGTGATAGGCAGTAATATTGAATTGCAGGCTCCCGTCCAGCCACTGGCTTTTGTAGCCGGCCTCATAGTTGTCGAGCAGGTCCGGCTGGTACGCAACGGGCAAGGTCGGGTTGCCGCGGGCGCGATTGATGCCACCGGTGCGAAAGCCCTGTGAAAAAAGGCCATAGAGCATGTTTTTGTCTGCAAAGAAATATTGAAAGCCGATCTTGGGCAAAATTCCGTTGTCTTTGCCGGAAGGCGTTGCGACACGGGTTACCGGTGAAGTAGACGGCGTGCGCTCTGTGTAGTAGCGCTTGATGTCGGCGGTATACCAGCGTGCACCGACCAGCAGCTTCCACTGCTCGCTGAGGCTGATCGTGGACTCACCGAAAACGGCCACGTCTTTGCGTTTGCTTTTTTCGGACGAGGCCCAGCGAATATCTGTAGGATCAAGTTCCCCAAACAGTGCGTTATAGGCGGCCCAGGCTTCGGTCAGCTGGAAGTCGTCGATGTGTGTCCCGTAGACCCAGTGCTGCTTGACTTCCTGATAGAAAAATCCCGCCGTCCAGTCCCACCGTCCCGCGCTGCCAGTCAGGCGCGTTTCATGGTCAAAACGCTGATCCTTCTGGTCGTTAGTGAGAAAACCCGAGGGGTCAGCATCATCGACGTCGTAACCAACGCCGTTCAGCCCGCAGGCGGTGGCGAAGTCATAGGTGTTGTAGGCGGCATACGCCGGGTCAGAGCCGCATGTACCGCGCCCATAAAAACCCAGCACGGAGTGGTAGTAGGCTATTTCGCTGGTGCCATCGAAAGAGTAGGCGGTATCACGTTCAAAGTACGAGGTCGAAGAATTTACCTGGGCAAAACCAAGATCGCCATCGATGGTGAACTGGAAGTTGCTCCACTCGTCATCCCAGAACTCTTCGTGAAACTTGATGGTCTGCAGATCACCGGTGCTTGGGTCGAAATCGTTGTAGCCATTGATCCGGGAGTTGCTGTAATTGTAGATGCCGGTTATCGCCCAGGCATCGTTGACCAGCCACTTGATAGATGCGCGCCCGCCGACCCAATCGGAACTGTTGATATCTTTTTTGAGGATGTCCTCATTGGTCTTGCTACCCTGGATGTGTTCACCGGTGTCTGCATCAACGCGGCCCGGGCTATTGCCGAGCACGTTGTCGATGTAGCCCGCATCCGTGGCGCCGAAACCGACCAGCCTGATGGCGACGGTGTCCGGCACCAACACCAGGTTGACCATGGCGTCCGCATCCCAGCCGGTGCCGCCTTTATGAATAGTGTGCAAACCGCCATTGGCGTTGGCGGAGAATCCCGACGGATCCGGCTTGGCGGTGATGTAGCGTACCGTTCCCGACTGCGAACTGGCGCCGTACAGCGTGCCTTGCGGACCGGCCAGGGTTTCGATACGTTCCAAATCGATCGGGCGCACTTCCGGCGATTGGGCTCCGGTCGTAAGCGGTTGCTCGTCGAGGTAAATCGCGGCGGACGAGTCGGCAATAAATGGTCGGGCTGAGTCGGCCAAACCACGGAAAACGATCTTGTTGAGGCCTGATGCTGCACCGACTACCGTCATGGCCGGTACGAATTTGGCGACATCCTTGAGACTCTTGATGCCCTGCTTGGTGATGTCTTCGGAACTGAAGGCCTGGATCGACTGGGGAATGTCCTGGATGTTTTCATCACGCTTGCGCGCCGTGACGATCACTTCCTCCAGCCGAGCGTTTTCCTCTTCGTCCTGATCCTGGGCGAAGCTGACAGTGGACATTCCAGGTGTCAGGCCTGCCGCTATGGCGCTGAATATCGCGCTACGTTTCCAGTTGCTGCCGCCAGTCTTCGATTTAATGGGATGCACTTTAACCTCCAGTGATTATTCGTATTGTGTTCGCTCACCATGGAGAAGCATGGCTGTGCGCCCCGAGTGTAGCAGCATTTTCTGCAGCCTTGAATTGCGCCCCAACGCGGACCGGGATGAAATTATCCGGTACAGGCAGATTCAGTTAACCTGCCGTGTGAAATCCTTCCAGTATGGCTCCCGTAATTTGAATTTCTGCAGTTTGCCCGTTGCCGTGCGTGCCAACTCGGTGCGGAATTCGACGTGCTTGGGGCATTTGTAGCCGGCCAGTTTTGTCCTGGTGTAGGCCATCACTGCATCTTCGGTGAGCGCGCAGCCGGGCTTTCTTACCACCAGCGCCAGCACCAGTTCGCCCCACTTTTCGTCGGGGATGCCGATGACCGCGACTTCCGCCACGTCTGGATGCGAAAAGATTGCACCCTCCACTTCTATGGAGCTGACGTTCTCGCCGCCGCTGATAATGACGTCCTTCTTGCGGTCGGCGATGATCAGCGTGTGATTGTCACCAATGCTTCCGCCGTCCCCGGTATGGAACCAGCCATCAACTATAGCTTTGTCGGTCTCTTCGGGCTGGCTCCAGTAGCCTTCCATGATGACGTTGCTGCGGGCCAGTATCTCGCCCTGTTTATCAACACGGATTTCAACCCCAAGCGCCGGCCCGCCGGCTGCGCCCAGTTGCATCGCCCGTTCAGACGGTACCAGATGATCGAGTTCCGGACGAGGCCGGTTGATGGTGAGCAGAGGTGCCGTTTCAGTGAGCCCGTAAAGCTGGTTGAACTGCCAGCCAAGCTCGGCCTCCACCCGCTCTATGGTGCGCGTTGGAGGGGGTGCACCGGCGACCGCAATCCGCACCCGTCCGCGTCCGGGAATCTCACCCTGCCAGTGTTCTGCTGCATCAAGCACCAGGTTCACTACGGCAGGCGCGCCACACAACAGGGTCACCTCGTGTTCCTCGATGCGGCGCAGGATTTCGGCGCCGTCTACTTTGCGCAAAATGATGTGCTTGCCGCCCATGGCGGTCACTGCGTAGACCATGCCCCAACCATTGCAATGGAATTGTGGCAGCGTATGCAGATACACGTCACGGTCTGTTACCCCCATGTGCCAGCCGAATGTAGCGGCATTGAGCCACAGGTTACGGTGGGTAAGCTGCACGCCCTTGGGCCGCGCCGTGGTGCCACTGGTGTAGTTGATGGTGGCTGTGGCGTCTTCATCCGGTATCCATGGCTGCGGCTCCACGCCAAAGCGGTAGAGTTGCTCATCAGACTGTGCGCCCATCACGAAGCGATGTTTGGCGGTGACTTGCCGCAGGGGTTCATCCAGCTCAGGGTCAAGCAACAGCACTTCGGCCCCGCAATGTTTGACGATGTAGGACACCTCATCAGCCACCAACCGGAAATTGATCGGCGCAAGGACGCGCCCCGAGCCGCTGACCCCAAAGAAGCTGGTCAACAAACGCGCCGAGTTCTGACTGACGATGGCTACGCGTGCACCCTGCGCAATACCCAGTGCATCCAGGCCGGCAGCCTGCGCGCGCGCAGTTTCAGCCATCACGGAGTAGGTTTTTGTCCCCCAGGATGCTGCCGGTTGTTGCGCTTCGTCAACAAAGGCGATGCGGTTGGGGTACACCTGCTCCGCCCGGCGCAGGTAATCGATAATGCTAAGTGGAACCTTCATGCGTAAACTCTCGCCCGATCGTATTCAGGCAATGATACGACATCCTCATGCGGGCGATATTCACTACTGCGTGCCGAATGTGATCTCAAGAAAACGCTTACAATACAATCAGGTCTGGATTAGACTTACCATCAAGGTAAAAATCAGCTCCGGGTACAAGCCAAGAATGTGACCCGCAGTCCAGTCATTAGAACGGATTCAAGAATTCCCCACGGACGGAGAAGCAAACGTTAGCCCCGCTAAGCGTTGCTTTGGATGTACGAATACGCTCCAAAGCTAATGGACAGCCCTTCGTTAAACGCTGAACGAATGGCACATAGGGGAAAGACCATGTTGCATCACTCACACGTTGGGCACCGTGAAGTGATACCCAAACATAGATTCACTGCCATTGAGGCGTTGATTGCAGCAGGCGCTGTGCTTGCACTGGTCGTGCTGGTCGTTCCGCCCTTCGGTCAATCGCCGGCCAGGTCCGAGGTGAAGTCGGCGCGGGAAATTGTTGAATCCTCGATCGTTAACGCCCGCCAAACTGCACGAATCTATCAGGTTGAGGTTGTGCTGACCGTGCAAACCGGGCTTGACCAACCAAGCTCCTTGTCCTATTTAGTGCATGCTCCGACACAGTCTGTCGAGACCCTCAAATTCCTTCCAAAAAATTACCAGATGCCAGCCGGTGTCCGGCTTGTGGCCGACAGGGACAATATTCGATTTAACGCCAAAGGCGAGGTTGTACCACCTGCACACCTGGTGCTGGTTTCAACTGCAGATGCAGATGTCAGTGAACACATCCTCGTCAAGTAGGGCCTGATTGTCCGGATTTGGCTCTCCGGGTCTGTTTATTTTTTTGCTTTGTGACCGATGTGCCGTTCGCCGCGTGCGGCCGCAAGTTTTATTTGCTTTGACCGTTCCAGCAGACCCTCGCGCTTTTGGTCGGTAAGCCGGTGCCGACAGCGCGGGCAGGACACATGGAGTTCAAACAGCGGTGATTGCCGATCCTCTTCGGTTAATGGCATGCGGCATGCGGGGCAAACTTCGAAGTCGCCTTCTTCCAGTTCGTGATCGACGCTGACACGGTTGTCGAATACGAAACAATCCCCTTCCCAAAGGCTGTCTGCCTTATCCACGGTTTCAAGATAATTGAGAATACCGCCATCGAGGTGGTAAACGTTCTTGAAGCCGAGGTCCAGCAAATACGAGGTGGCTTTTTCGCAGCGGATTCCCCCGGTGCAGAACATCGCGACGTTCTGGTCTTTTTCAGGATCGAGGTGGGTGGAAGCCCAGGCAGGGAAATCACGAAAGGACACCGTGTTCGGATCTTCGGCGCCTTGGAACGTGCCAAGACCGTATTCATAGTGGTTGCGCGTATCGATGAGACGGACATCTTCGCGCGTGACCAGGGCATTCCAGTCCTGTGGGGCAACATAGGTACCGGTGCGACTGGAGGGGTCCACGCCCGCTATGCCGAGACTGACGATTTCGTTCTTCTGGCGCACCCGCATGCGGTAGAACGGCTGTTCGTCCGCCCATGATTCCTTGTAATGCAGGCTCTGCAGTCGCTCATCTTCACCGAGAAAATCAAACAGGCGGCGCACGTGCTGCGCTGTTCCACTGATGGTTCCGTTGATGCCTTCGGCCGCCAGCAGGATGGTGCCCAGCAACCCAAGCTGCTCACACTGCTGCAACAGCGGCGCACGCAGTTCCCGGTAGTCTGGCAGCGACACAAAACGGTAAAACGCCGCGACCAGGAACTGCCTGGCAGCCACTTGTTCCTGTGCAGGTTTCCTGCCTGTTGTCATGGCCCTGCTGCTGAGCACCGGATCAGCTGTTGGCCAGCATCCACTTGCGTAAGCGGTTGGAGTCGCCAAAAGGCGTGAGCTTCCCTTCGGCATGGAGTAACACAATGGAAACAGTTTCCCCATCGATGTTGGCGCGCATCACCAGGCAACGCCCGGCTTCGCTGATATAGCCGGTTTTACTCAGGGCAATATCCCAGTTCGCGTTTTTCAGCAGACGGTTGGTATTGTTGTAGACCAGTTCGCCTTTCCGGTCGTAAGGCCGAACCGTCATATGCCGGCTGGTGCTGGCTTGCCGGATCAGCGGGTAGCCGTGCGCCGCCACGACCATCTTGCCAAGGTCGCTGGCGGTTGAGGTATTGGCCGGGTCAAGGCCGGCCGGATCGGAAAAATGGGAATCGGTCATCTTGAGCTCGGCCGCTTTCTTGTTCATAGCTGGTATGAACTTGGCCAGCCCACCGGGATAGTTCCTTCCCAGGGCCGAGGCTGCGCGGTTCTCGGAGGACATGATGGCAATCAGGATCATTTCGCGGCGGCTCAGGGTAGCCCCGTAGCCAAGGCGCGAACCGGTATTTTTTCCCTGGTCCCGGTCTTCCTTGGTCACGGTAATTTTCTCGTCGAGGTTCTGGCCGGCATCGAGCACCACCATCACGGTCATGAGCTTGGTGATCGAGGCAATGGGGCGAACGGCATTGATGTTCTTGCCGTAGATCACGTTGCCCTTGGAATCCAGCACCAGGGCCGAAGCAGAGCGCAGATCGGGATGGCCCTTGATATGAGAAAAGTGGGAAGCTTGCACCCCGGTTGCCAGGGTGCAGCTGAACATAGCCGCTAACAACACTGCCTGCGCGTGCCTGTTTTGCATGGGTCCTCTCCAGCTTATTTAATGGTGCCTTTTATTTGGCCCTGTTTGCAGCGTATTCTGCACCAAGTGGAGTAGCGTTCACCAGTGCTAAGTTAGCATTCATCGAAAGATTTGAACGGGAGCTTGTCATGGCTGGAGGCTGGGCTAAGGACGGGGCGGTGCAGGACCAGATCGACGCCAGCGTCGAGGATGCGGTGCTGCTTGCACGCAGTCGCCTGCCAAGCGGTGAAAGCCTGAAAGATTGCGAAGAGTGCGGCGTGCGCATCCCGGAAGCACGGCGCAAAGCACTGGCGGGTGTGCGCCTGTGCATCACGTGCCAGGCAGCACACGATGCCGGGCAGGACATTAACAGCGGCTACAACCGGCGGGGTAGCAAAGACAGTCAGTTGCGTTGATGCCTGTCTCATGGGCTAATGCTGTGCCCAACAAAAAAACTCAAGGGAGACTTCGTCATCGACAGCATTGACAACAGTGCCGGCCAACCCAGCTGGAGGCGCCGGCACACCGTGGTCTTGCTGTGCTTTTTCAGTATTTTGATCTGCTACATCGATCGCGTAAATATTTCAGTTGCCATCATCCCCATGGCGAAACAATTCGGCTGGACGGATACGCAACGCGGTCTCGTGCTGTCTGCGTTCTTCGTTGGGTACATGGTCACGCAGTTGCTGGGCGGCAGCCTGGCGGCACGCTTCGGCGGCAAGACGGTGCTGGGTTTCGGAGTGGTGTGGTGGTCACTGTTCACTTTACTCACGCCATTTTCGGCCATGGCTTCGTTTCCGGTATTGATCGCAACACGCATCGCCATGGGTGTCGGCGAGGGCGTGGCGTTTCCCGCAACCTATAACCTGTTGGGCCGCTGGGTGCCGGCACTCGAACGCTCCCGCTCAGCGGCATTTACCCTCAGCGGAATTTCCATGGGTACACTGTTCGCCGTAAGTATCACGCCCTGGGTGGTGGTGGGTTATGGCTGGCCGGCGATTTTCTACCTGTTTGGCGCATTTGGTTTTATCTGGTTTGCGTTCTGGTGGCGGCTGGGCGGTGACCGGCCGGCCATTCCGGTGGACCAGGACCCCGTTGGCGAGGGAGCAACACCCCCCACCTCAGCACTGATGGATGGAGATAATCCCGAGACTCCGTGGCGCCTCATCCTGACCCACAGACCGGTATGGGCCATCATCGTCGCGCATTTCTGCAACAACTGGGGCTTGTTTGTTTTGCTTAGCTGGCTGCCCAGCTATTTTTCTTCACAGCTGGGCGTGAACCTTGGGGCGGTATGGCTGTATGTGGCGCCGCCCTGGATTGCGAATTTTTTGGGTGCCAATGCCGCCGGTTGGCTGGCTGACCGCCTGATAGCGCGGGGCAATCCTGTAACCCGGGTGCGAAAATTGATGCAGACCATCGGTTTTGCCGGCCCGGCCGCAGCCCTGGTCGTCCTCGCCAGCGCGGATGATGCCGTCACCGCAGTGCTATTGCTCACCATTGCACTGGGCTTAGCCGGCGG
This sequence comes from Lysobacterales bacterium, assembly GCA_031362985.1. GTDB lineage: Bacteria > Pseudomonadota > Gammaproteobacteria > Xanthomonadales > SZUA-36 > SHZL01. The sequence goes on from JANLTO010000002.1 coordinate 19,980, forward strand.
GTCGTTTGCCGGCTTCGCCAGTAACCACCTGGACATAGCGCCGAAACACGCCGGGGTCATTTTCGGAATCTCCAACACGACAGCCTCGGTTCCCGGCATCGTCGGAGTGGCCTTGACGGGCTACCTGGTAGACCTCACGGGAAGTTTTGCCTCGGCGTTTTATGTGACTGCCGGGGTTTACCTGTTCGGGTTGGCCGTGTATCTGCTGTATGGCACCGGCAAGAGGCTGATCTAGATTTCGTGCATCCCAATCACGTGCTTCCCAATCACGGGCGACCCCATCATGTCCGACATGGGCTACCGCTCTGCACAATGCGGTTGGTGGCTGCCACCAGTTCACGGGTGATGCCGGGTTCATGCGATGAATGCCCCGCATCGGGAGCGACCACGCAATCGAGTTCGGGCCAGGCCTGGGACAGGTCGATTAAACTCTTGATCGGGCAAACAATGTCGTAGCGGCCGTGTACGGCAAACGCCGGCAGATGCCGGATGCGGTCCACACGGTCCAGCAGCAACGAATCGGGCTGGGGTTTCACATTGCGAAAGTAGTGCGCCTCCAGACGCGCGACCGCCCAGGCGGTATCGGCATCGGCAAACATGCTGGTGAATTCCGGGTTGGGCAGGAGCGTGCAACAGGAGCCTTCATAGATGGACCAGTGCCTGGCCGCTTCCAGCGCCAGCGCGCGATCCGGGCTGGTGAGCCGCTGCCAGTAGGCTTCCAACAGATCGCCGCGTTCTGATTGCGGAATGAAGTTGGCAAAATCGTTCCACAATTCCGGCTGGATCATTCTCACCCGGTACAGCCACCAGTCGATCTCTTCCGCGCGCAGCATCCATATGCCCCGCAGAGTCAGGCTCTTGCAGCGTTCTGGATGGGTTTGCGCGTAGTACAACTGGATGGTGCTGCCGTACGAGCCACCAAACACATGCCAACGTTCTATGCCCAACATTTCCCGCAAGACCTCCACGTCGCGGGTTGTATCGGCCATGGAGTTATTGCTTAACTCCCCTACCGGGCGGGAACGTCCGCTGCCGCGCTGGTCCAGCAGGATGATGCGAAAATAATCGGGATCGAAAAACCGCCGGTCGGTGGCAGTGCAACCCGCGCCCGGCCCTCCGTGCAGGAACACCACCGGCTCACCTGCTGGATTACCACACTGCTCCCAGTACAAGTCGTGCGGGTCGTCGACCTTTAGCCGTCCGCTGGCAAACGGCTCAATGGACGGAAAGAAATATTCATTGGCCATGGTCAGTTCCCGTCCAGGATTGGCTCAGCCAAGCCAACCATTGGCCTTTGCTGATCTGGCCAGGTGGACCAGGTAAACCGCTATAACGGTGACCAGAACCGGCATGATCAGGCCAGCCGTGCCAAGTACCTCAAATGAATTGCTGATTACAAATGCATGGAACATTTGCACCAACACGCCTGCCAGCGAAATGACCAGCACCGGCAGAGCCAGGCTTTTTTTCAGCACCAGCAACAGGCAACCCAAAGCGCCGCCATTTACCGCCAGTGCAAAGGCCGCGGTTGCCCAGGCCGGCATGGATGTATACAGCGCCCGTTCCGCCTCCGGCAACGCCGCCAGGGCTTCCGCACTCATGTTGACCTGCATGATGTACGCTGCGACGCCCAGCAAGTTCCAGACCAGCGCAACGATACCAACGATCATAAACCACCTGGGTGCTTTGACTACATTGTTCTCAGACATGGCGAGCCTCCACTTGAATGAATACAGAACCCGTCGTGGACAATACGCCCCGGCAGGCGCAGGTTCAATTGGCAGCTGTTTTTAACCTGTGCGTCGCCGGGGTTTCCGGCATTCAGGCAAAGGGCTGGTCGATCGATGGAGGCGGCACCGAAAACCATTTTGGCCCGGAGTCAGTGATGACCATGCAATCTTCCAGCCGCACACCAAACTCACCGTAAATATAAATTCCCGGTTCGTTGGAAAAGCACATGCCCGGCTGCAGCGGCGTAGTCTCGCCGCCAACGAAATTGACCCGTTCGTGACCATCCATGCCGATGCCGTGGCCAAGCCGGTGCGGCGTGCCCGGAGTCTTGTAACCCGGTCCGTATCCCAGTGTTTGGTAAAACGCGCGCACCGTATCGTCCACCACGCCTGCCGGGGTTCCGACCTTTGCCGTCTGGAACGCAAGTTGCTGGCCCAGCCGCACGGCTTCCCACACCTGGCGCTGTTTCTTCGACGGTTCGCCATACACGAAGGTACGCGAAATATCTGACTGATACCCCTGATAGGTGCAGCCGCAATCGAGCAGTACGATTTCGCCCTCATGCACCTGTTGCGGCTGGCTCGATCCGTGGGGATAGGCGCTGGCCTCGCCCAAAAGCACCAGCTGTGATTCTGGAACACCACCAAAAGAAGTCGTGGCAGCGGCGATCAATTGCCCGATGTCCTCCGGCTTCATGCCGACGGTAATCTTCGGATAGCTATCGCGGAGTGCGGCGATGGTGATATCGCTGGCGCGCTGCATCAGCTGCAATTCGTGGGTCGATTTAAACATGCGGCAGCCACGGGTAATGGGGTTGCCGGAAATAATCTGGATGGCCGGGTTGACCAACTGCAGTTCCGAAATCACGAAGTAACGCACCGTCTCTTCCACCGCGAGCGGTTTCCCCAAAACACCGCGATCGGCCAGGATGCTGTTCACCAGCACCAGTGGATTCTCGTTTTCGTTCCAGCTGCGCACATCGTCGCCAAACGCCAGGCTTTCCCGGACGGACGGCTCCTCAAAGAATGGAGTAACCACGCCGATCTCGCCCTGCGCGGGTATCACCACGGCGGTCAGGCGTTCACTGCGCCACCAGTCAATCCCGCTGAAATACAGCATGGACGAGCCGGGCTCGAGCAACAGTGCGCCAATGCCGGCTTCTTGCATCAGCTCTTGCGCCCGCGCCACGCGCTGCATGCGTTCCTGCGCCGATATCGGCGGCAATGGCTCAAACCCCGGCTTGGGCGCACTCGCTTCCTGCGCCAGCAGGGAGTTCACACTAAGCGTCGGTGCCAGGGCCAGTGCCCCTGCGCCGATCATGCTGTTCCTGAGAAAATCACGCTTGGAAAATTTCATGCTATGCCTGCCTGCTGGGAAACTGCTGCAAGAGTGCAACGACATTGCTTAAACCGCAAGACCTGCAGCATGTCCCGAGGCCCAGGCCCACTGGAAATTGAACCCGCCGAGGTGGCCGGTAACATCCACCACCTCGCCTGTCAAGAACAGACCTGGCGTGGTTGACTCCAGGGTTTTGGATGACAGATCGCGGGTATCGACACCGCCGAGGGTGACTTCGGCCGTGCGGTAGCCTTCGGTTCCCGCCGGTTTGAGTTCCCAGGATTGCAAGCGGGCAGCCAGCTTTTCCAGATCCCGGTCCGGCCAGTCGGCCAGAAGTTTCTCGCTCCTGCGGGGCCAGAACAGCCGTTCCAGTTCCAGCACCAGTTGCCTGGGCAGCAGTAAGCTCAATTGCGTGCGCAGCAGTGCACGTGGGTGTTCGTGTTTCCAGGTCCGCACTAAAAGGTGCGCATCCACACCCGGAAGCAAGTCGATGTACACAGGTTCACCCGCTTGCCAGTAACTGGAGATCTGCAATACCGCCGGACCACTCAGGCCACGGTGGGTAAACAGCAGGTCTTCGCGAAACGAAGCGCGTTGATTGGATATCACCATTTCGCAGGCAATCCCGGACAAGGTATTGCAGGTCTCTTTCAGTGCGCCAGTAATCGTCAATGGCACCAGGCCCGCCGCCGTGGGCAGCAGGCGCAGGCCGAATTGTTCTGCCCACTGGTAACCAATACCGGAGCCACCCAGGCTGGGAATGGACAAGCCACCGGTGGCGATCACCAGCGTCCCAGCACTGAACGGCCCGTCGCTGGTGGCCAGGTGGAAACCATCACTGTGCGTAACTTCCGAAGCCTCGCAAGCGGTGCGGATCTCTACCCCCGCATCAGCACATTCCTTTAACAGCATTGCCACGATCTGTTTGGACGACTGCTCGCAAAACAATTGCCCGCTGAGGCCGTTAACGGTCTGCTTCTCGAAATACTCAATGCCATGACGCTCCACCAGCTCAATGAAATCCCACTGGGTATAACGGCTGAGGGCACTCTTGCAAAAATGTGGATTGCCCGACAGGAAGCGTTCCGGGCTCACGTGCAGATTGGTGAAATTGCACCGCCCGCCGCCCGACATGAGGATTTTCTTGCCAACTTTGTTGGCGCGCTCCAGCACCAGCACCCGGCGGCCGCGCTGACCGGCCGTCAGGGCACACATCAATCCGGCGGCACCGGCGCCCATGATGATGGTGTCAAAGGATGAGTGCTTAGCGGCAGACATGACGCGCAGGATAGCAAGACCCGGCATTGCTGTGCGGGGAATCAATGATCATTTGCTGCAGCCGGACCGAAGAGTACCATGCGAGTGTGCAGCCAGGGGTATAAGCCACGGCACAACGCATGGGGTGATATTCCGATGATGTTCATTGCAGCAATTTGGCTTGGCGTTCTGGTCTGGGCCCTCATTTCCGGGCGCGCTTATGTCCTGCGCTTTGTCTCGCGTGCAGACGAGCCCATTCGCTACTGGCTGGCGGTTGGCGTTTACGCCATCATGATTGTCGTATTTGCGTCTCTGGGGCCGGTCAGGTAGTCACCCATTATGTTGCGTCGCATCTTGGCCATCCCAACCAGCAGGTATATTTGGGCGGCGTATGGCCTTGCCATCCTCTCAGTCATCGTCAGCCGTCTTGGCAAGCTCATTCCTTATGGCGCCGACAGGCTGACCGCCGCTGTGGAGTGGGCGGTGATGGGCATGTTTGCGCTGTCTTACGTTCTGATGTGGGTGTTGCTCGTGGGGGGGCCGCTTCGGCCCCGCAGCGTATTCACGCGCCATGGCGAGAAGGGCCACCGTGTTGCCAACTTCTTATACGCGCTGGGTGGTTTGGTCATGCTGCACGGATTTCTGGCTTTCAAGGTCGCAACCTCTGGATCATGAGCACGTTGGCTCGTGAAAATTCGCCAGCCGGTGATCAACTGCACAATACTCTCAACCAATAAGGAGTTATGACCATGTGCCACAAAGCCCGTGCCAGCCACTCACTGCAGGCAGCATTGCGCTGCTCAGTACTGCTTGCGCTGATTCTATCGCTACCAGTTTTGGCGCAAGAGCTGTCCGGCGAGCAACAAGGGAAGCTCAATGCGGTAGTGTCCGGCCTCAACCAGGTCAAGACCAACCTGAAGCTGGCACAGGATAGCGCCGGACCCGGGACGAAAGTTCCCCAGGGATCAAAAGCCAAGCTGAGCAGAATGCGGCTGGACACGGCGGCGGCCAACATGCCTCAGCTCAAGCAGTGGCTGGCGGAACTACCCGCGGATGCAGCAGCGGTCAAACCGGTGGCCGCGGAGTTTTCTGCCACGGAACAGGGCATCGCCGCCCTGGACGCACGCCTGTCGGGCGCGAGCGCAGCAACGGCAGCCCCACCTGCAAGTGCAACCGCGGCATCGACCCCCGTACCAGCCGCCACGCCCCCGGCAACGGCGACAGGGGCCAAGCTGGGCTACCAGCAGGAAGAAGTGCTCAAGCGTGCGCAATACAACCTGAATGAAGTTGCAGGCTATGCCGCTGCCTTAACCCAACTGCTTGGGGAATTGAAGCCACAAACGGACCAGATGGCGATTGACTACCGCCAGGTGCAGACCGGCATGAACACCATTGAGACGGCACGCCGCAAGGCCGGTTTTACCCAGGATGCTCTGGATAAATTGCCGGCCGATAGCCAGGACGTGGCGCAAACAGCGGGGGGCCTGAAGGCCGCACTGAGCGAGATCGATACCGCCGAAACATACCTCAAGCCACTCAGCGTGGCCTTGAACAAGTCCATCGATCCGGCGAACTATCCCAACCTACAAGCCGATCTCAAGCGCCTGGGAGAGCTGGCTTCGATGTATGGCAACTCGCAGATACTGCAGGGCGATCGGCCACAGGCTACGGCTGTATTGAAGGAAGAGCCGGCTGCCCAAACCGAGGCCGCGCGCATCGCCAAGGATTATCGGTCATTGATCCAGCAACAGACCGAAGATGGCCGGCGCTTTGAAGGAGCGGGCAAATATTTCCAGGAAAATCTGCAGGCCTTCCAGGCCGCCGCTGAGCAGGAGAAGCAGGCTCTGCCGCAGCAGATTCGCGCCGACCTTGCCGAAGCGAACCACATTGCCGACAGGGCTGCTACGGACCGGAATCCCCTCTTGTTCACCGGTGGTGTGCCGCAGTCCATGGGCAATGCCCAAGACAAGCTGGCGTTGTATACCGTGCTGGATCCGGCGCAGGCGCCTGCGCTGGCAAAAGAGTTAAAGAACACTGAATCCAGCCTGCAGCAGCGCGAAAAATCGCTCGGTGCGCTGATCATCCAGCAAAATCCCCTGCCACCGGATCGTTATACCGGCGCGGACCGCGAGAAAGTCGTCGCCGTTGCAGTCGATGCGTGGAAAGGGCAACAGGCTGACTTCACCGTGCTCACCAGCCGCATCCCCTCCGAGGCCTGGACCCGCGAAACCCTGTGGCAATACAGTAACAGCGCCTGGTATTACGTGGACCGTTCCAAACTCCAGGTGCAGCTGATCGTTGCCGACGAGGACGATGAGAGCCTGGCGATTATCCAGCCCGTGAACATCTGGATGGACCACCAGAAAGGTGACAGCATGATTGGTACGCCGCTGCATTCCGGCGATGAATCCTTGCAGCCAGGCAGCTACCTGCTGCGGGACAAGATCCAGTAGGAGGGCGCGGCCTGTGCCTAAGGGCTAAAGTAAATGGCACCCTCGGGCGGGCCTGCGTTCACCCGGCGGCTGTCACTAAACGCCGCCCAGCTGGCGATGACATAGCGGACTCCCGACTCAACGACTTCCGCCTGATGCTCGTAGCGGTTATCGGAGGGGAATACCAACAAGTCACCGGCATGCGGGCGAAAATGGTAGTTGAAATTCATAAAGGTGAGACCTCCGCCGGTGAAGTCCTCGTTGAGGTAGATCAGCAAACTCAAATCGCGGTCCCGGACCCGGTACCAGGTATTGCTCGGGAGATCCAACAGGCAATTGTCTGCATGACGCAGGTAGAAACCACCCGGCTGGTAACGCAGGATGCGTGGGGTTTCAAACCAGGCCAGGCCGCGGCCTGTTTTCGCTGCCACCAGGCGGAAAGCGGCAGCGATGCGCTCGTTGATCTGTTTGCGCAGGACGCCGGGTGTGACGTCGTGGCAAACCCGCCGCGGGTCCTCCACGTGGACTACGGAGCCAGCGGTGGAACGTTTGAAATCCAGTGTTTTAGCGCGATCGCGGGGCTGCTTTTCAAGCCGGGCAACCCACTTGCGACAGGTAGCAGGATCGAGGAACCCGGCGACCAGATGCGTTCCGACCGGTGGCTTGCGCGGCTCGGAGCGCGTGCCACAGCATTCTCCAAAAGGCTGCCCGCTGGCGCAGAAACAGGGGTCCGCATCAACCGGCCTGAACCACGAGATCGGGTAGCCCAGTGGCATGCTATTGATCCAGATTGTTGGTTGTGGTCACTGGCAAGGTGCTCATGTTGATCGCGGGTCAGTCTAAAGATTGATGAACGACACGGCAGGGCCCATTCGCTCATTTGACTTTGCATTCGAGTATAGCCCCACTTGCGCCGGCCTACCTGACCTCCATGCCTTCAGGCAAGTCAGGATTGGCGAGAAAATCTTCGCGCATGCGCGTGACCCGCCGTTCGATCTCTGCGTAGAGTTTTACGAAGCGCGGATCAGCCAGCACTGCCGCGTATTTGGGATCAAATGATCCGGACTTCAGTCCCCACCAACCCGGCAACCAGCCAGCCTTGACCGCCGCTTCCAGTGCCGCGATGGCCGCGTCGGTTTCCCCCAGGAAGGCATGTAAGGTGAAGCGCATGAAGCCAATGCCGTCATCACCCTTGATCGGCTCTGCGGCAATCTTTGCCAGGTATTCCCGCAGTATACGGTCGCAGGTCCCGGCATCACCGGTCAGCCGATGCAGCACGGCGACCAGTGCCGGCATTGGCAAAGGTCCGGCCCCGCGATTTTGATATGGCCAGGCTTTGGGATCTGCTAGCGCGATGCGGTAGCGCTCCAGCGCGACCTGTGGCTGGCCGTTCTGGATATCGGCCAGCGCCAGGATATCCAGCATTGATGTCGCCGGGGCTTTGGACAAATCCGGCCATTCCGGCAGGCGCTCGAAGAAGGTCTCGCTCACCGAGTTCGCCAACTGTGCAGCCTGCTTGATGTCGCCTTGCGCCGCGGCGAGGTGCGCGCCAATAGACAGGCGCACATACAACAGGCTTGGTAGTGCGGGACTGCCGGTTTCGACCGGCATGGCTTGCAGTACCGCATCGGCATCGTCCCAGGCACCAAGCTCCAGCAAGGGGCGAAGGTACGCTGTGTAACCGTTCCAGTCTTCCGGATGTGCGGTCCACAAGGCCCGTCCCGAGCGCGCAGCTTCATCGATTTCAAGCGTGTCATAGAAATAGATTTCGGAAATGTTCCTATAGGCCTCCAAGTAAATCTTGTCGCCAGCAGTGGCTGCCTTGAGCTCCCATGTCCGTGCAAGATTTATCTCACCCCGCTCAAGGTACTTTTCGGCAATGTTCACGCGAATGATGCTGGACCGCGGATCAAGCTGCGCGGCGCGTTGCAGCAGTTGCATACTCTCGTCCGGCGATTCAACATAGCCCGAGTAAGCTTTCAGTGCATTTGCACTGTTCGGGCTCAGTTCAACTGCCCGTTTCAGCAGGGCAGCGATGTGCGCATCCGGCCAGGTACCGGCATCACCCCATTCGTTATCGCCCATGGCAGCAAAGGCCTGCGCGAGGTAGGCCTCGCCGAGTTGCGGGTCGAGTGACTGCGCCATGGCAGCGGCGCTGTGTGCCTCCGGCCCCTGCAGTTTCCAATCTTCCTCCCAAAAGCGATATGACGCAGTCAGGTAGATGCCTTCGGCCAGGCCCGAGTAGGCCAGCGCATAGGATGGATCTATTTCGATGGCCTGGCGAAAATAGGATATCGATTCGCCAATAGTTTCACGCCGCCGTTCCGCCAGTTTGGACTGGCCGAGCAGATAGGCATCGTAGGCCGACAGGCTCAGTGTGGGCGCCCTGTTAAGGCGGTCCTGCTGGGCCGGACTTAGCACCACCTCCAGCGCATGACTCACGGCCCCGGCGATTTCGTCCTGCACCGCGAACAGGTCAGCGTTTTGCCGCTCGAAACTTCCAGACCAGAGCTGTTTGCCGGACTCCACCTCCACCAACCGCGCATTGATGCGCAGCTGATTTCCGGCACGCTGCACCGTTCCTTCCAGGATCGAGCTGGCCCCCAGTTTGTCGCCCACCGTGCGCAGGTCCAGCCCGGACCCACGGAATTCAGAAGTCGAGCTGGAAGCCAGCACCACCAATTGGCTGAGCTGTCCCAATTTGTGGGTCATTGTATCGGCGAGGCCCGCGCCGAAGTAACTGCCATCCGCAGCGCCGAGTTCAGTGAAGGGCAGGACTGCGATCACCGGTGGACCGTGATCCTCTTCAACCCAGCCCTGCTGCCGCGCCAGCAGGAAAGCAACCGAGACCAGTAACACGCCGATGATCAGCACGTCTGCATATTTGCGAATGCCGGGGACGGCGGGTCTCGTGGCTGCCGGCGGCAAAGTGTCGCGGCTTATGCCTGCGGGTGTCAGCTCGAAAAACCACGCCAGCAGCAGCGCCACCGGAAATCCGGCCACGACCAGCACGATCAAGGCGCGCATCACCCAGCCAGGGGCACCCAGCGGACCCAACACCACATCGCCGATCTGCAACAGCAACCAGGCGATCAGGGCATAGCTGAAGGCCACCCGCAATACACCGCGCTGGCGTAGCCGGACAAACCAGCCCACCTCGGTGGCTCGTGACGGGTTTTCGTGTGGATCGCTGTTCATGCGCGAGCCTCCGGCAACCGTTTGGGTACTACCGGGGACAATCTAACAGATTCCCGCGAAGGTTCGTCATTCCGGGCTTGACCCGGAATCCCGAGGTTGAGTGGATCCCGGATCACCCCGGACTCGATCCGGGGCCGGGATGGCGGAATGCGCGATTGAGGTGTGATTTAGCCACCACGTTTAGGGAAGAGTCCTTTATTCAAATACGAGTGCTTGCCTTTGTTGGTATTCACCACACATTCGAGTACCCTTGCACACACTCACCACCAAGCAGAAACCAGCCTTTGTCCCTATTCAACGAACTCAAACGCCGTAACGTCTTCAAGGTAGCGATCGCTTACGTCGTTATGGCGTGGCTGGTGCTGCAGGTTGCCGATGTTGTCCTCGGCCACACTACGGCCCCGGGCTGGATATTCCACGTGCTGATGTTGTTTCTCGCCATTGGCCTGCCGTTCGCGGTGTTCTTCGCCTGGGCTTTTGAGCTCACCCCGGAGGGCCTCAAGCGCGAGTCCGAGGTGGATCGCACCCAGTCCATCACCCCGCAGACCGGCAAGAAGCTCAACCTCATGATTACGGTGGTGCTGCTATTGGCGCTGGGCTATTTAGCGGTTGACAAGTTCGTGCTGTCGAGCGGGCGCGAGCGGGCGGCCATTGAATCTGCTGTAAGCGAGGCAACGTCCCAAGCCGTGACCAATGTGGCTGCAGCTGCGGAATCTGACAAGTCCATCGCGGTGCTGCCCTTCGTCAATATGAGCGATGACAAGAGCAACGAGTACTTCTCCGATGGCCTGTCCGAAGAACTGCTCAACCTGCTGGCGAAAATTCCACAACTGCGGGTGATTGCCCGCACTTCTTCGTTTGCCTATAAAGGCACAACGACAAAAATTGCCGATGTTGCGCGTGAACTAAACGTAGCTCATGTACTGGAGGGCTCGGTACGCAAGTCCGGCAACCAGGTGCGCATCACCGCGCAGTTGATCCGCGCCAGCGACAGTTCCCACCTGTGGTCGGAGACTTACAACCGTTCACTGGATGATGTCTTTGCCATCCAGGACGAAATCTCCGCCGCCGTGGTGGAACAACTGAAAATCACCCTGCTGGGCGCGGCACCCAAGGCCAAAGAAACCGATCCGGCCGCCTACGTGCTCGCCCTGCAGGCGCGGCAATTGCTACGCCAGGGTACGGCTGAAGGATTCGAGCAATCCATGGCTCTGTACCAACAGGCATTGGCCATCGCCCCGGACTACGCAACCGCCTGGGCCGGGCTGAGTGAAAGCTATAGCCGGCAGGCCGACAAGGGTCTGCGGCCCATCGCCGAGGGCTATACCCTGGCGCGCGAGGCGGCGGACAAGGCACTGGCGATTGACCCGGACAATGCGGCCGCCCATGCCCAGCTCAGCGCGATCGCGATGGCCTACGACGGCGACCTGGCAGCTGCAGCACGGCATATGGAGCGCGCGTTGCAACTCGACCCGGCCAATCTCGACATCTTCCTGAATGCCGCGGACCTGACCATGAATCTCGGTCGCACCGGGGAGGCCATTGCCCTCGGGGAATACGTGGTCAGTCGCGACCCGGTGAACGCCCTGGGCCAGTACCGCCTGGGTATTAATTATCTTTGGGCCGGATGGCCGGACGAGGCCCTGGCTTCATTGCGCACCACGCTGAGCCTGAGCCCGGGCAGGATTGGCGCACAATCTGCCATCGGCGATGCGCTGCTGCGGCAGGGTAAGCCCGATGCCGCACTGGCAGCGATGCAGCAGGAAGCCGGGGCGGAGTGGCGCCTGCTCGGCCTGACGATGGCCTACCATGCGCTGGGCCAGGCGCTTGAATCCGATGCGGCCTTGGCTGAGCTGATCGATAAGTACGAGCAGGGCTGGCCCTACAACATTGCCTACGTGCTGGCCTACCGTGGTGAGGCTGACCGCGCCTTCGAGTATCTGGACAAGGCAGTGCAGTACAAGGACCCGGGCCTGGTGCAAATCCCGACGCAAATCGAGTTCACCAACATCCACGACGACCCGCGCTGGCTGCCTTTCCTCGAGAGCATCGGCAAGTCTCCCGCGCAACTGGATGCCATCAAGTTCAAGGTCACGCTGCCCGAATAGAATAAAGGGGACGGGGCACATAATGCTCGCTGGTGGAATGGTGCGGCTTTTACGGCCTATGTTGAGCGGTTCGCCGCCAGGTCGATCAATACTGGAATGTTCCAGCCAATGCACAGGTCCGGAGTCACAAGACACGCGCCGGGCGGTTTCAGCAGCGATGTTGCCACCTTCTATGCCGCATTGCGTTATATAACGTCTTGCGTTATATTTGCGCTGTGATCAAGAGCTTCGGCGAAAAAGAGACCAGAAAAATCTGGCAGGGGCAGTACTCGAAGCGACTGCCTCAGGATATCCAACAGTTAGCCCGGCGAAAGTTGCGCTTGATCAATAACGCCCGCACCCTGACTGACCTTCGCTTGCCACCGGCCAACCACCTCGAACCGCTTCGCGGGCAGCGTGCCGGGCAACACAGCATTCGGATTAATGATCAATGGCGCATCTGCTTCATTTGGAAAACGGGTCACGTCTTCGATGTCGAGATCGTTGATTACCACTGAGTGAGGAAAATTTTATGGTCAAGCTGAAAAACATTCACCCCGGCGAAGTGCTCCAGGAGGAGTTCCTGGTTCCCATGGGCATCAGCCAGAACCGCATTGCCCGCGAAATTGCCGTCCCACCACGGCGGATTAACGAAATTGTGCACGGAAACCGCGCCGTCACCGCCGACACGGCACTTCGCCTGGCGCGCTACTTTGGCACTTCTGAAGAATTCTGGATGGGGCTTCAGGCTGATTACGACCTCGAGGAGGCGCGTGGCAAGCTCGGAAAACGATTGGCCCAACAAGTGCGCACCCACGCTGCCTGAATAGCAAAAAGGGGTAACATGACGGCTCCGAAAAACTAATATCACACCACGAATCCAGGAGCTTTCATGTCATTGCGCACCCGCATGTCATTACACACCTTGAGTTTGTTTTTCCTTTTTGTTTCGCTCAGCGCCCAGGCCGAACAGGTCGATATCAACTGGGAGGCGGATGGCCGCTTTGGCTATGAGGCTTTACTGCACGGCGCGGCCATGACCGAAATCTGTGGCCCGCTGGACGCCAACGGAGCGGTTGACTGGCTGATGAAATCCTCCACCCCGGTGGATTTCAATGTGCATTATCACCAGGGCGAAGAAGTGGTTTACCCAACCCGGCAAAACGGCGTGAGCAAGCTCAATGACCGCCTGACCGTGACCGCTGCCGAGACCTACTGCTGGATGTTTACCAATCCGCAAACAACCCCTACGGTCATCACCCTGGACCTGCAACTCAATCCGGATTAATAAACGAGGGTTAAGACATGAGCTGCCAACTTTCCCGCCGTTGCATTCTGCTGGCATTACTGCTGTCCGCTTCAATCCAGGCCCAGGATTCCCGCCACCCGCTGGACTCCCTGAGCTGGCAGGAATACTGGACGGTGCTGGAGGTGCTGCAGGCAGCTGGCCATCTCGATAGGGACACGCGCTTCCAGATCGTCACTTTGCAGGAGCC
>JANLTO010000006.1:0-5579 GCA_031362985.1 Lysobacterales bacterium
AAGATTCTCCGCTGGTCGCGGGCATGGTGTTGCAACCGGGAGAATGTGCGGAAATGCTGGCGCCAGGAGAAGGCTTTCGTTTCAACAGCGATGCGCCTGCGCGGGTCGACGAATTCATGGGCGGCAATTTTTCGATTCGGCGGGATGTGGCACTTGCGCTTGGGGGTTTTGACGAAAATTTTATCGGGGCAGCATACCGGTTCGAAGCGGAATTCGCGCACCGTTACACCCGTGCACATGGCCTGATCCGCTACGAACCGCGCGCTGTGATTCACCATCTGCAGATCGCGACCGGCGGCACGCGCGCACACGGCCATCACCTGCGCACGCTGAATCCGGCACATTCAGCGGGTGCGTACTACGAACTCTTGCGCACGCGACGACCTGCGTGGTTGCGCCAAATGCTATGGCGGCCCTTGCGTGCCGTGCGCACACGCCATCACTTGCGGCGGCCGTGGGGGATTCCAGTCACCTTGTTTGCGGAAATGCGCGGATTGTTGCTGGCCCTGCAGTTGCATCGCAGCGGACCCAGGCTGCTGGATGTGCCGCCCACACGAGATTGAATAGTTCCCTGGCAAACACCTATCGCCCCGATGTCGATGGGCTCCGCGCAATAGCGATCATTGCCGTCGTTCTGTATCACGCCCACGTGCCGGGCTTTGCTGGCGGTTTTGTTGGTGTCGACGTGTTCTTCGTGATCTCGGGTTATCTGATCATCGGCTTGTTATTTCGCGAGTTTGAACAGACGGGTGACTTATCTCTGGCCGGTTTCTTTGAGCGCAGGATTCGTCGGCTTGGACCTGCTCTGGTGGTGGTATTGCTGGCAACCCTGGCGCTTGGCGCGGTGTTCCTGACCCCGATCAATGGCGAGCAGCAAGGCCTTGCCAAGTCGGCGATTGCGACCGTTCTGCTGGTTTCCAACCTGTATTTTGCACGGCATACCGGCGGCTATTTTGATGGGCCGGCGGAAGCTCAGCCATTACTGCATACCTGGTCTCTTTCAGTCGAGGAGCAGTTCTATTTGTTCTGGCCACTGGTGCTTCTCATTGCGGGGCGCTTTGCATTGCGCCACGAACGTGCACCAGCGCTGGTCATCACAACTACTCTGCTGGTTTTGTTTGCCCTGTCCTTGTCCTGGTCGTTGTGGTTGACTAGCACACAGCCACAGGCAGCTTTCTTTGTTGCGCCAACACGGGCGTGGGAGTTCGCGGCGGGCGGTCTTGTGTTCTTTGCTTTGCGCTGTGGCCCAACGTTTTCGCGCCATGGTGGGTTGCTCGCCGCAACAGGACTGGTCGCGATCGGGTTATCGGTAGCACTTTTCCACCGCGACATGGCGTTTCCGGGATACCCGGCGTTGCTGCCGGTACTTGGTACCGCCGCAGTGATCTTTGGCTGCGCCAAGGCCCCGCGATCTGTAGTCACCAGCTGCCTGTCGCTGCATCCGGTGGTTGCGATCGGCCTGGTCTCCTATGGCTGGTATCTGTGGCATTGGCCTTTGCTTTCAATCGCGCGCATTCACACCCTCGGTGAGATCGGCCCGCTCGGTATTGCGGCTCTGTGCATTCTTTCGCTGGGGCTCGCAGCGCTGACGTATCGTTATATCGAAGCACCTATTCGCCGGAAACGTGTTGCGCTGATGGCTACACGGCGGGGGGCGTTTGGTGCAGGTGCGGTGGCCATGGCGGGAATTGTGGTGTTGTCGGCTGCTTTTGGCAGTTCTGCAAAGCTGGTCTGGGCCAGGGAGGACAGCAACATCACGCTGAGCAACGCACTGGCAGCGATGCGTAAGGTACGGCTTGCTTGCTGGCAGCCGCATCCCTACGCGGGCGCCCTGCTGGTGCACCCCGATTGCGACTTGCCGCAAGGCGATGGCGCGCCGAGCATACTGGTCTGGGGTGATTCGCATGCCTCGAGCCTGGTTCCCATGCTTGCCACATTTGCGACGGAGCACGGCACTTCCGTGCGCATACGCTTTATGCCGGAATGTCCGCCATTGCAGAACTACATGCCGACATTTGCTGGCGTCAACCATGCGCCCGGGTGCGAGCACTTTAATCGTGATGTACTTGCTGAAATCGCGGATTTGCGGTTACGTGGACTGAGCACCGTAGTGATCGCAGCGCACTGGTGGGCATATCTGCAGAATCCCGAGGCGGAGCGCTCAGCTCAATCCGGACTGAAGCAGACGCTCGCCGGACTCGAACGCCTGGGTGTTCGCACCTTGGTTGCCGCGCCCGTACCGGAGCAACCACATGAAGTGCCTGCCTGTCTGGCGCGCCGCAGTGTCGCCGAGTGTGGCGTGAACCGCGAAATTGCGGAGCGGCAGCGCGCGCAGGCTATGCAGTTGCTCGACGCTGCCATTATGCAATCTGCGCACGTGCATATCGTGGACCCGTTCCCCTCACTCTGCGATGAGTCGTACTGCGCTCCCATCAGGAACAACGTGGTGTTGTTCAGTGATGCGCATCATCTGACCGAAGCGGGCTCAATGGCCCTGTTGCCGTTATATGCTTCGCAACTGGAATGGTCGCTAGATATCGCCACGGATAGCCGCACAGCTGACGGTTTTTGAAAACGCCTAGATTTCAAACATCGCGATGCGAGTAGCACTCAACGCGCTACCAATCAATAATTTTTCCGGCAGACGGGTGTTGCTTGGCCATTTGCGCAATCTTGCGGTCGCTGGAGCAGGGCGTAACTCTTTCCATGTGCTGCATCATGCTGGGAATCGCGACCTGCGCTGTGATCTCGGACCAAATGTTGAATGGATCGAATGTGCCGGGGTGGGAACTCACTGGCTGAGCCGACTGGCGTGGGAGTCTTTGCACATGCGCAGACAGCTTCGGGCACTTAAGGTGGATTGCCTGATCTCGACCTCGGGTGCGATGGTGCCATTTGCCGGGGTACCACAGTGGGTGTGGGCGCAGAACCCCTGGTGTTTTTTCCCTGAATTTCACTTCAGCGCTGCTGACCGGCTCAAGGCCTGGCTACAGCGCACAGGGTATCGAGCAGCGCAGCGCAATGCGCAGGCAATTTTTTACCTGTCCGACTTCATGGCACAGAGCTATGCGGACAACGCCGGCTGTCCGCCGCGCCACGGGGCGACGATTTATGTTGGAGTGGATGATGAGGTGTTTTTGGCTGCTGGCGCGCCGCTCGATTTCAATGCTCGGCCACTCGAGATCGTCACGGTTTCGGTGATGACGCCGCACAAAGCGGTTGAAGACGCCATCGATGCGCTTGCTTTGCTGCATCTCGGAGGTACCAGGGCACGGCTGGCCTTGGTGGGGCCATGGTCTGATCCTGATTATCGACAAAAAATTGAGGCCCGGGTAACGCGCCTGGCGCTCTCGGACTTCGTCGAGATCGCGGGTGTGGTTGATCAGGCAACACTGATGGAGTATTACCGTCGGGCGCGAGTATTCTGCCTGCTGAGTCGTTGTGAGTCCTTTGGTATTCCAGCCGTCGAGGCCCAGGCCTTCGGTACACCCAGCGTGGTTGCCGATGTCTGCGCACCGCCGGAGGTAGCCGGACCCGGGGGCAGTGTGGTTGCGCCGGGGAACATCGGCGCTGCAGCTGAAGCGCTTCACGCGCTGCTGACTGATTCGGAGCAATGGCGAGCTGCTTCGAACGCCGCGTTGGCCAACGTCGAAAGATTCCGCTGGAAGAGAGTGTCGCAACCGATGATAGATTGGATCGATCGTGAAGGAGGTAAGGCGCGAGCATCGACATACAAGACGCAGCCGGAATGAGGATCGTATTTGTCACCAGCCACCCCATTCAGTACCAGGTGCCGGTGTTCAGGCAACTTGCGGCAATTCCGGATATCAACCTGACGGTGTTGTTTGCCATGATTCCTGATGCTGCAACGCAGGGTTCCGGCTTTGGTGTTCAATTTGAGTGGGATATTCCTTTGCTAGAGGGCTATCCGTACCAGGTGCTGGAGAATGTTGCAGCAACACCCAGCGTTGTGCAGTTCTCTGGTTGCGACACACCAGGAATAATGCGGGCGATAAGGGATTTGCAAGCGGATGCCGTGATCGTAAACGGCTGGGTGGTCAAAACCTGTCTGCAAGCTCTATGGGCTTGCAAACGCCTGCGCATACCTTGCCTGGTGCGGGGCGAGGCGAATAATTTGCGCGCGCGCCCGGCCTGGAAAAGGTGGCTGCAACGCCTGTTGGTGCATCAGTATGCCGCCTGCCTGTATATCGGTGAGGAAAGCCTCCGTTTTTATCGCTCGCTGAGTGTAGCCGAAAACAAGTTGTTTCCAGTTCGGTACTGCGTTGATAACGAACGGTTTGAAGCGGCAGCTGCGCAATTGTCGGGCCAGGAACACGCTCTTCGCGAGCTATGGAAGATTCCTGCTGGTGCCTCTTGTTTCCTCTTTTGCGGAAAGTTCGAAACCAAGAAACACCCCTTGGAGTTGCTTGAGGCCTTCAGAGTTGCCTGCAGCTCAGGCGTTGGAATCCACCTGCTGATGGTCGGCGATGGAGAGCTAAGGGTTGAGTGTGAAGCGTTCGCCTCGGCCCATGACTTGCCGGTAAGTTTCGCGGGATTTCTCAACCAGTCTGAAATTGTCCGCGCCTATGTTGCTGCCGATTGCCTGGTGCTGCCTTCCGATGCCGGTGAAACCTGGGGCCTGGTAGTGAATGAGGCAATGGCCTGTGGCCTGCCGGCTATTGTGAGTGATCTGGCAGGATGTACCACTGACCTGGTGATCCCCGGCGTCACGGGTGAGAGCTTTGCTTTTGGGGACTGGGGGCGCTTGTCGGCGCTATTTATCGAACTGGGAAGCGCCCGTGCCAGGCTGAGCGATATGGGCCTGAATGCACGAAACCACATCGATTTCTACTCGCCACATAAAGCCGCGCAGGGAATTCAATTTGCGGTGGTCGCCCTGTGTCCCAATTAACCGGCGTGCAGGTGAAGCTTTCGTTGGTTCGAGGACGGGATTATTTATCTGGCTCTTCCCCAACCATAGTGGGTTTATCACACCTCAATACCAACCAGCTACATGTGCCAGCTTATTGAAATTCCGCAGAAGAAAATCAAATAGAAGTTCATTTAACTCTATGAATATACTTGATTAATAATCGCATATACTATATAGTTGTATAGTATTTATTTTAAGGTGATTATCATGCTTTCTCCAGGCTGCACACACACTTCCAGCACGTTCGAAAATGCCCACTTCGCCCAGGCGAATCAACGCCGGCAACACATCGAACATCTGGAAGATCAGATCACAGAACTGGCGGCGCATGTCGATGCAGCCATGTTTCGTTTACTGGAATTGGTGCGCGAGTACGACGAATACGAAGGCTGGGGTGGCAAGGGTTTGATCTCCTCGGCAACTGCTCCTGCGTTGCCCTACCTCCTGCATCCCTGCAGTCGTGCGCGCACTGGTTGAACTGGAAATGCGGCATTGACCTGGGTACAGCGCGGGAGAAAGTTCGCGTGGCGCACGCTTTGAAAGTTCTACCGCAGATCAGCGAGGCGTTTCGTCATGGCCGGGTGAGTTATTCCAAAGTGCGGGCCATGACGCGGGTAGCCACGCCCAAGAATGAAGACTACCTGCT
>JANLTO010000025.1:0-80819 GCA_031362985.1 Lysobacterales bacterium
TACCTGCCGGACATCAACGCCAGCAACATGCAACGCCGTCAGGGTGAGGAACGGGCTGCCATCAACGCGCCCATGCAGGGAACTGCTGCAGACATCATCAAGCGCGCCATGATCACTGTCGATCACTGGCTGCAAAGTACGGATGCGCAGGCCAAGCTGGTCATGCAAGTGCACGATGAACTCGTCTTCGAGGTTCCCGCAGAGCAACTGGACCGGCTCAAGGAAGGAGTGGTTGCACGCATGTCAGCCGCGGCAGATTTGCAGGTTCCGCTGGTGGTGGATACCGGGTTTGGGCCGGATTGGGATACTGCCCACTAATCCGGCTGTAGCCATGCCCCTGAGGCCACTTGGGCGGCTACTCGGATTCAACACACCCGATCTGTTTTGAATAAGCCAGGCGCACAATCGGAAACTGTCCGCTGTGGAATTCAGGGAGATCACTCCGGTAGGTAAAGGTGCCTTCAGTACACGAAGCCAGGTCAAGGCGTAACAGGCCCCAGGGCTCGGCTTCCGCATCCACTTCACCGTTGGGCAAAAAGCCTGCGCTTCGATTTATATAGGTCTCGGCAACAACGGTACTACCGCCCTCTTGCAAGTCACCCACGCCATACACCCAAAGCTGATTGCCATCCGCATCGAAGGTGTTCCAGATTACCAGCGTGTTGTAATCGGTCTCCAGGACGGATATATAGCTGCCATCGGCCGCCGGGTTGAAATACAGTCCGGTGATTCCGCCTTCAGACAGGCTTGCGGAGGGCGATGCCTCAACGACTGAAAAGAACTTGGTATCAGTCAGGTGGCTGCCAAGTCCTCCGCCGTTTATGCGCAGCGCGACATGGTATTGGCCGGGGGCCAGAGGCCCGATTGTCGTTTCGAAGTCGGGAGCATCGGGGCTTTGCCAGCACTCAAGGTTAGTCCCCGAAAGGTATTGCAGGGTTATTTGAATTCCGTTGTCTTCAGATGTCGGCGGCACAACTTGGAAATAGTTGTAGCACCTCGAGTTGGTAACCGAAATCGTGATCAGGTCATCAGAGTCGGGCAGTGCCGATTCGATAACGAGTTTCCGCTCGTCCTGGGCCCAAGTCAGTTCGCTTGCAAGCCCAAATACAAGGGCAATCAAGAGAAGCAGTTTAGTTTTCATAGCCCATCTTTCTCCGCAGAATCCTCTGTGCATTCAACCTACCTTCTTGTTCATCATACTCGGGAAACGAAATGAGATTCTCTCCCAGCCTATCGTCACCACACGCACCTGAGAGTTCGCAGCTCACTCCCAGGGCTTCCGCTATATCTTCCGCTGAACGAATTAGCGAGTCGGGGTTCTGAACGTTCGGATCCAAACCACGCCTCGCCGCGATTACTTCGACAATCGCTTGCCTTAATTCCTCATCCAACTCGCGCCAGGCTTCAATTCCATCGTTGGGAGATTCTTGAGCGAAAACTGCAACTACGTCTGGCGACAGCACCGACGCAATAATGGCAATCAGCAACAGTTTTGAGAATTTGTACATGACTTAGTTCCTCACACGTCAAATTATTGCACCATCTTCATGTCGTGAACGGACGCCCAGATCGCGCCCCCGTCACCCGTCATTTCCACCGCCCAATGCACCCCGGTAATGCTGAGAACTTGAGTGGTTGGGATCACCACGTCCCATCCATTCTTGGTGCTGCTTCCAAGGCACCGAAATAGGGCGTGCAAATCTATGTTGTAGGAAATCTGTTGGCCCAGTGTTGTAAGGGTGGGAATGTTAAAGCCGCAGTGAGCCAAAACATCGTCTGCATCGATAAATACCCACTCCGCCCCGGAATGATAAAAAGATTCCTGCATGGGCCAGTTCCAATACCAATTCTTCTCGAAACTGGCGGGGTCGGAATAATTAATGAGCCAGTGCGCTAAAGCGACCTGGATACCCCTCTTCTTGCCGCCCCATGATGTAATCGCCACAAGATTGAAGACTAGTGACGGGTTTTGAGTAATAGGGTGTTCCGCGGTTACAGGGAACTTCACCGGCAAATCGAGCGTGGTGCCCCACAGTTTCGCTTTGAATTGAACCTTTTTGTTTCCCGGCGCATAGTTAATGAAACCAGGAGTGAATGAGGCATTGCCACGATCGCGGTCCGCGCCGACTGACATGAAGGGCGTGGCGTCATACTTTGGGTTCGGAAAATTCCCATTCAGAACCAAATGAGCGCGATAGAAATTTTCGCCTGCCGGAGTATCTTTGAAAGCGGTAAAGCCCATCAAGCCAAACCCTGGGGAAGACCGTGGGATTGATTGGTTCGGCGGACCAGGATTACCTGTGGTCATGCTTCCTACGTTGTAAGCCGGTTCGTTATTAAAGTTGAGAACCCAAAAGTTCGACTGGGGATAGCCTGTGACGTTTTGAGCAAACCAGTTGTTAGCGCTGAAGACAGTCGGAGTATTTCCACAAGGTGTCGGCGGAAACAGACAGGGATTTATGTAGGTGATGGGATTGGAGGACGTTCCTTCCGTTTGACTGTCGTAATCCGTTCGCGAAACCGCATTTACGAACCCTTGATCGAAAAACTGCGCAACTGCGGATTCTGAAAGAATTGCCAAAGCAAACAACAGCAGTCTTATTACCTTCATGTACCCTCTCCTTCACTTGTGGAAATTATGCAATCGCCCTTGGTGCTCTAATGAACTTAGGGTGTAACGACCCTCCCATTCCTCCCGTTTCTTTGAATGCCTTTACGTGAATTTACTAGAGACTACGTACCGCTCCGGGCTTGGAGCGACGTCCCCCGTATTTGGGTAGCAACAGCTTTTGGAGCCCAATTACCTGACCAAGGAGATGGGAAGCACGGGGGTAAGCACAGGGGTAAGCACAGGCTAGAAGCACAGGGGTAGAAGCACTGGGTCGGACCAGGGCAACTGATTGAATAGCAAAGTTCTGAACGCCTGAAACAGCGCTTTTCAATCGTTAAACCGGCCTTTTTTTGAAATTCCAGCGTGATCAGGGTAACTGCAGCGGCTTGGAACCATGATTTCGGCGAGATAAATGAGGCTTTAAGCAGGATATAGTGATGAAAATGTTCTGTTTATTCCTTAATACCAAAAAGATATGCCGGTCCAACCCACTCCCAGAGGGATCTTTACGTTACAAAGGATCCACGCATTCCCGCGGGAATTTTCTCTCGAAAGTACTTGAGGTATGGACGGTAAATTGCAACAGTTTAATGCCGCATTGATACTATATGCACCGCTATGATTGGCATGCGACCATCAAACGGTGCTCCAGGACGCGCACAATTCTGTGCCAGCCAATTCGTCCCGCCAGAGCCTCACGCCAGTCAGCTTTTCGAACCACAAATTGGCCGCCCCGATCCAAACGCATTTGAAGCTTTTCACTTTCCAGAGCGGATACCAGGAGCAGGGTCGGATAGACTTTTACTCCAACCCGATCCACTCTGTTGTCTCTATTGATGAAATGATTTTCGAGGATGGTGCGGATGTCAGGCGCGGCAGATTTGCAGGTTCCGCTGGTGGTTGATACCGGGTTTGGTCCGGACTGGGATACCGCTCACTAGGGTGGACCAGAACATTTCGGTAGCAGCGCACCTCTTGCAGTGCACCCGCAGCATTGTGTTCTGGTTGCTCTTGCCCGTTTGCGTTGTGCAGGGTTTGTGGTTGCGCCGCCAGGCCCTGCGGTTACCAGCACCTCCCGGTGCCACTCAAGGGCAATGTGGTGCAGGATCTGGTGTGCTGACCGTGCTTGCTGCCGGTGACTCCATCATTGCCGGTATCGGCGCCGAACATCAGCTGCAGGCACTGCCAGCACAATTTGCCAGGGCGCTTGCCACGGCCTCGGGGTGCCGCGTGAACTGGTGCAGTGAGGGAGTGAATGGCGCAGACCTCAGCAGCCTCTTGGCACGCCTCAAGGCTCTGCAGCCGGAACAGCCGCCTGATCTCATCCTGCTATCCATAGGAGTCAATGATGTAACGGGTTTGACCTCAGCCCGGCAGTGGCGGCGGGGTCTGGCCGCATTGATTGCAACGATTCGTTTGAAGTGGCCACATGCACTGCTGGTGTTTACCGGCTTGCCGCCCATGGACAAGTTTCCCCTGCCACCGCAACCGCTGCGCAAGGCCCTGGGACTGCGCGCCCGCTTACTCGACCAAATTGCTGCGCAGATGCTGGCGACGCAGCACTGGATGATGCACATCGCAACCGCCATCAATCCACAGAAACACGGTTTCTGCGCTGACGGGTTTCATCCATCAGGCCCGAGCTACGCGATTTGGGCAGCTGCATTGGTGCAGCGTTTGCCGGGCTATAATGAGCCAGGCACCCCGCAGGGAAAAACACCAGCATGAATACACCCAGCAAGAACTCCACACCTTCTACTACCGATGTCTCTTCTCCCGGCCACATCATCAAGGCCATGTACCGCCTTATTTCTGGCCCCAGGGGCGGGCGCGACTGGGATAGCATCCGCGGCTTATACCTGCCGGGTGCGAGACTTATACCCACGGGCATGCGGGCCAACGGTGAACATGGATTGCATTTGTTGGATATCGAAGGCTGGATAGCGGGCGCCAAGCCTTTGTTTGAAGGCAAGGATTTTTACGAGGTGGAAGTGGCGCGCCGCATGGATGTGTTCGGCAAGATTGCCCAGGCGTTCAGCACCTATGAGTGCCGCTGGGAAGAAGCAGGCCCGGCTTTCATGACGGGCGTCAACAGCATGCAGTTACTGCAAAAAGACGGTCGCTGGTGGATAGTCAACGTGTTTTGGGACAATGAAACCCCGGACAACCTGATCCCAGCAGCCTACCGGCCCTGAATCCCCAGCCAGTCCCGCGGCTTGAGGAAGTCCCGGTACAAGGCTTCTTCCGCACTGCCTGCCTGCGGCTTCCAATCGTATTCCCAGCGCACCAGTGGTGGCAGGGACATGAGGATGGATTCCGTGCGGCCACCAGTTTGCAGCCCGAACAGGGTACCGCGGTCATAGACCAGGTTGAACTCAACATAGCGTCCGCGCCGGTACAACTGGAACTGACGTTGCTCCTCAGTCCAGGCAGTGTTTTTGCGCCGCTGCACTATGGGCAGATAGGCAGGCAGAAATGAACTGCCAACGGCTTGCAGGAATTCAAAACAGCGCTCAAAACCCCATTCGCTGAGGTCGTCAAAAAACAACCCGCCAATGCCGCGGGTTTCCTGGCGATGCCTGAGGAAAAAGTACCGGTCGCACCAGTCCTTGTAGCGCGGATAAACCTCTTCGCCAAAAGGCGCACAGGCTGCTTGTGCCGTGGTGTGCCAGTGGATGACGTCTTCGAGTACCGGGTAATAAGGCGTGAGGTCATACCCGCCACCAAACCACCATACCTCGGGTTCGCCGGCTTTTTCGGCCACCAGCAGGCGGACATTGGCATGGCAAGTGGGGACATGCGGGTTACGCGGGTGGATGACCAGGGAAACTCCCAATGCCTGGAAGCTGCGACCGGAAAGCTCTGGCCTCGAGGCGGTGGCGGATGCAGGCAGGTTCGTGCCGCTGACCTGCGAAAAATTCACGCCCGCCTGTTCAAATACGCGTCCTGCGCGCAGCACACAGCTTTGTCCTCCGCCTCCGGCGAGCGTGCCGGGTGCGAGTTCGCCAGCCTCCCTTTCCCAGAGGTCGATGTGGAATCGGGCCTCGCCATCCTCCTGTTCAATGGATGAACAGATGGATTGCTGCAAACCCAGAAGGTATTCCTTGACCCGTTCTATGCTGACTTCGTGGGTTCCCATGCTAGTGACCAATAGCTAAAGAAGCGGAAGAGGGTCTGCGAAGGAACGGTGGTGTAAGACGCCGGTCTGGAGCGAGGTCGACAGCAAAAGTTAGCGGCCGGGTGAAGACCAAAGGAAACGCCGCCAGGCCGAACAAGATACTTGCGATTTCTCGGTTACAGGTCACGTGTTATGCCGCCCGGATGACCGCGCCGCTGACAAGGTCCCGGATCTCACTGGGCTTGTGTTGCTTGCCAAGCTCCCCTTCCACGGTGCCGTCGATGGTGTCAGCAAAGTATAGCGTCACCTGCGCGGCGCTGGTTGCCGGTGGTGAGGCATGTGGATTTGCACTGGTCGAGACAATTGCACCGGCAAAGCGGGCACACAATGCACGACAGGTTTCGTGAGCGCTCACACGTAAGGCAATGGTCGGATGCGTTCCGGCCAGCCAGTCGGGCACCGAGTCCGCGCGGGGAAACAACCAGGTCACGGGCCCCGGCCAGGTTGCGAGGGTCTTTTTTAATTGCACCGGATCGACCGGAGCCACAAACGGTCTGAAGCGTTCCCAGCAATCGGCGATCAGGATCAGTCCTGCATCGGCACTGCGTTGCTTCAGTTGCAGAATCCTGCGCACCGCCGCTTCGCTGGCCGGGTCACAGCCCAGCCCGAATACGGCCTCGGTTGGGTAGGCAATGACTTTGCCCGCAGTGAGATACTCTGCAGCTTGCGTAACCGTCAACACGGCATTTGCCCCATGGGTCACAGCCCGCTTCCCCGGGAACTATTCCGACGATCCCGCAGGATCCGCCGGGCCGGTTGCGTCACTCGCCTGTTGCTTGCTTCCGGCTTTCTTTTGGCTGGACGTTTTTGCTCCAGGATTTTTCCCCGTGGCCGTTTTCCTGGCAGCCTTCTTCTTGGCAGCCTT
Source organism: Lysobacterales bacterium (assembly GCA_031362985.1). Classification (GTDB taxonomy): domain Bacteria; phylum Pseudomonadota; class Gammaproteobacteria; order Xanthomonadales; family SZUA-36; genus SHZL01. The sequence continues at coordinate 6,655 of JANLTO010000025.1, forward strand.
TTTCTTCCCGCTCTTCTTCTTCGGAGTTTTCTTCTTCGCAGTTTTCTTCTTCGCAGCGGTCTTCTTTGCAGCCGGCGCTTTGTCCGCCTTTTTCGCGGCCGCCTTCCTGCCCGTTTTCTTGCCCTTTTTCTCCGGGGCGGCAGCCAGTGCTTCTTCGCATTCAGCCAGCGTCAGGGAAGCCGGATCACGATCCTTGGACATGCGCGCGTTCTTGTTGCCGTCAGTGATGAACGGGCCCCATCGACCTTTAACAATCTGGATCTCGGTGCCGGGAAATGTCCGTAAGATCCGGTCGAGGTCGGCCTGTTTCTTGGCGGCAATCAATTCCAGGGCACGCGGTAATTCTATGGTATGCGGGTCGTCTTCTTTCAGGGACACGTACTTGCTGCCATAGCGGATGTAGGGCCCGAAGCGGCCAATGCTGGCGCTAACCTTCTCTCCCTCTTCAGTCTCACCCACGTCGCGCGGCAGTTTGAACAACTCCAGGGCCTCTTCCAGGGTAATGGTCTCGAGGCTCTGCCCTGGACGCAGGCCGGCAAACTCAGGCTTCTCTTCTTCTTCTACCGTGCCGATTTGGGCATGCGGACCGAAACGGCCAAGCCGGACTGAGACTTCGCGATGGCTCTTGGGGTCCATGCCCAGCACCCGGGTCAGCTTGGCGTCCTTGCGACTGACGGACTCTTCCTTCTCCTTTACCCGTGCGATAAAGGGTTCCCAAAACTCCCGCAAGGGCGGAACCCAGTCCATCTCGCCGCGTGAAATGGCGTCCAGTTCGTCTTCCATGCGGGCGGTAAATTCGTAGTCAACGTACGGCTGGAAGTGTTCTGCCAGAAATCGAGCTACGACGCGGCCAGTGTCTGTGGGCGTGAAACGGCGATTCTCCAGCTCAACATACTTGCGCCGCACCAGGGTCTGGATGATGCTGGCATAAGTGGACGGGCGACCAATGCCGAACTCTTCCAGCGTCTTGACCAGACTGGCTTCAGAAAAACGTGGGGGAGGCTGGGTGAAATGCTGCTCGGCGCGAATGTCCCGCACACTCACCATATCGCCCTCGTTCATGTCAGGCAAACTGGATTCATTCTCCTTTTCGGCTTCCGGCCGGGACTCTTCATACACCGATAGAAAACCGGGAAACGCCACCACCGAACCGTTGGCTCGAAACGTTGCGTCAGAATCACAATCAAATTCGACCTGCACGGTATCAATCAAGGCGTTGGTCATCTGGCAGGCCATGGTGCGCTGCCAGATTAATTCGTAGAGACGAAACTGGTCGTCGGACAAGACCGATTTCACATCTTCGGGCCTGAGCGCAGCCGAGGTGGGGCGGATAGCTTCGTGGGCTTCCTGTGCGTTCTTCGACTTGGTTTTGTAGGTGAGCGCCTGCTGCGGGAGGTAATCCGCGCCGTACATTTTTCGAATCTGCTCGCGCAATTCCGCCAGCGCATCTGCTCCCAGGGTTACCGAATCCGTACGCATATAGGTGATAAGCCCCTGGCTCTCCCCTTTTACCTTCACACCTTCGTACAAAGATTGAGCAGTGCGCATGGTCCGCTGCGCAGAAAATCGCAGCTTGCGTGCGGCATCCTGCTGCAAGGTCGAAGTAATGAACGGCGGGGCCGGGCTGCGAGCGCGCTGTTTACGCGTGACGCGGTCCACGCGTAATTTTCCACCGGACGCCCGCAACAGGCGCTCACGAATAGCCTCGCATTGCTCTGCATTATTCAGATCGAACTGTTTGAGGGTGTCATCTTTCAGCTTCACCAGGCGTGACATGAAATCACGCCCCTCGTGCTGCATGTCCGCCTCGACGGTCCAGTACTCCTGCGGTATGAAGGCCTCGATCTCGCGCTGGCGTTCCACGATCATGCACAGCGCCGGGCTTTGCACGCGGCCTGCAGACAGGCCGGTTTGAATTTTTTTCCACAACAGCGGGGAAAGATTGAAACCGACCAAATGATCAAGGGCGCGCCGTGCCTGCTGGGCATTGACCAGGTCCATGGAAAGGCTGCGCGGGTGTGCCACTGCTTCCTTGATGGCCTTTTCCGTGATCTCGGAGAATTCAACCCGGTGAAACGGGATCTTGTCGGTCAGGCCTTCGGCTTTGAGAATCTCGTAAATGTGCCAGGAAATGGCTTCACCCTCGCGGTCAAGGTCAGTTGCGAGGTAGACCATTTCCGCCTTGCGCGCCGACTTGATGATCTTGCTGACATGCTTTTCACTGCCCTCGTTGAGCTCGTAGGTCATGGCAAAATTATTGTTTGGATCCACTGCCCCGTCTTTCGATGGCAGATCACGCACGTGGCCATAGGACGCCAGTACCTCGAAATCGGGTCCGAGATACCGGTTAATGGTGACCGCCTTGGCCGGCGATTCTACAATCAAGAGCTTGATTATCTTGTCCTCTTTATATGAAACATGGACGACCCCTGGCCATTCCCGCCTGCTTCGAACAAGCAACACAGATGCGCTTTAAACGCAGCTGGACTTCTTCAGGGGAGAACAACGAGCGGCCGGACTGCCTGCTATTAATGGCGGTAGTCTTGCTCCGTGTCAAACATCAAATCTTCCATCCAGGCGTAATTTGCTTCCTGGCCGGGCTGGTTAAACAGCACCATTAGCACTACCCACTTTATATCATCAAGCGAAATTTCATCACATTCAAGCGCTAGCAGACGGTCCAGCACCAGTTCACGCCGCTGCGCATCGAGGATACCCACGTTCGACAGGTACATGAGAAAATCCCGGCAGTTGGTATCGAGGCGGTCCGTTTCTGAATCGATAAATACCCGTATTGGCTGTTCCGTGCGGATCTTGAACTCGGGTTGATAGCGCTGCTCAGCCAATCCATCCAGCCAGTCGAAAGCCTTGGCGATTTCGCCGTTATTGAACCCGGCCTGCTGCAGATTCTCCTCCATGGACTCGCGGTCTGGCTCGTCCTCAGGCTCATCGTAAAAATAGTTCTCGAACAGGTACATGAGCACGTCGAGTACGTTTTCTTTCATCTAGTGACCTCTTGTTTTACGGCTGAAGGCGCCGCCCGGGTGCGCTTCTACCTTTCCTTTCAGCTCCAGCATCTGCAGCATGGCCGACACAGCCTTCGCCGTCAATCCGCTGGCACGGATAATTGAATCCACGGACAGGGGGTCATAACCCAGTGCGCGCCACAATTGCCGATACTCAGGCCGATCCTCAAGCCGATCCTCAGGCCGGTACTCAAAGTTACCGTCGAGTTGGGGTTCTTCCGTACCCAAGTCAAGCCGGGGTGACAAGGGGGACGCCGCGGGAGTGCGCAAATTTTCCGCAAGGTGCCCGGCCAGCGGCGCCAGTTCCTGCAGAATGTCCGCTACAGATTCCACCAGCACCGCACCGTCCCGGATCAGCCGGTGACACCCCTTGGACATGGGATTGTGAATCGACCCGGGTAGTGCAAACACTTCCCTGCCCTGCTCAGAGGCCAGCCGGGCTGTTATCAGGGAACCGCTGTTGAGCCCGGCTTCGATAACCAGCACGCCAAGACTAAGTCCGGAGATGATGCGATTGCGCGAGGGAAAATGTGAACGCTGCGGCCTGGTTCCGGGCGGAAACTCCGAAACCAACACACCCTGATTGCGAATGGCTGCGGCCAGTTGCCGGTTGCACGACGGATAGACGCGGTCCAATCCCGTGCCGGTAACTGCAACCGTGCGGCCACCGGCCTGCATGGCCGCAGCGTGGGCAGTTCCATCAATGCCGGCAGCCAGGCCGCTGGTGATGGTCAGGCCCTGCTCCACCAGTTCGTGCGCGAACGCACGCGCATTATCGACACCGCCGGCTGTGGGGTTGCGACTGCCAACCATAGCCAACTGCGGTAGCCACAGGGTCTCAGAGTCTCCGTCAGCGTAAAGGGCTGCTGGTGGGGAAGGAATGTCACGCAACAGGGCCGGATAGCGCGCGTCTTCCCAGGTGACCAGATGATGTCCGGGCTGTTGCAACCATGCGCTATCGGCTTTGAGCAATGCCGGGTCAGGACGGGTCAGCGCGTGAATGGTTTCTTCGGCCAAACCCAGGTTTTTAAGACTGCTGACACTGGCCCGCGTGAGGGCGTCAATGCCACCCAGGGACTGCAGCAAGCGTATGAGTTTTGCGCTCCCCAGGCGGGGAGCGCGAAGTGCAATTAACCAGTTTCGCTGCGACGTGGCAGCAACCCCCTTGACCCTTTTCCCTTGACCCTTTTCCTGTTGCTGCCCGCGCGGGCGCTCTACTTCAGTTACATCCGCTCACTCGGTGGGCGCAACTGGTCAAACGGTCGAACGGCATCGTCCCCGCTCATGACCATCGCGTAACTGATGTTTTCAAAGGTACGAAACACCATCACCAGTGCGTGAAACTCTGCCGGAAGTTCAACCGTAGCGGCCTTGGCAAAACTACCGTAACGGTAGCCGGTGCGGTCCTTCACGTCCGGCCCAGGCCGGTAAACCGAAAAAACCTGGCCTGGTTCCAAACCCTGGGCTGTACCTCCGCTTAAGGAGACGATCTGGTTCTGGCCCACGCCATATAGTGAATCTTTCGTTGCCAGGATTTCCAGGTTCGAAGGCATGTTGCTCATGGCGTGCGGGAAAAACGTCGCCTGGTAGCCCATGGTATCAATTGGAAGTATAAAGTCCCCTGCCCGTACCGATGTACGATCTTCCAGTATTTTCAGGACGGAAATTTCCCCTGTCTGGGTTACCCTGACGCGACTGACCTCCACCATTTCATAGGAAACCGGGTGTTTGGGCCGCCGATCTCCCGGCAAAGTCTCGCCCCAGATGCTCAGGTTCGGGTTATCTACGTCGGGCACCACTTTCCAGTTTTGCTGAGGTAGCACGCGGCGAATGGGGCCGTCTTCTTCCAGCCGGTCGTAAATACTCAAGAGTCTGACCACCGCCCATTCGGTACCCACTTCGGCATTCAGGCCCCGCGCGTAGGAGATGTCTGTCACCGTGGCCGAAATGTGCTGGTCCTCGTTGGCGAGAATGTAGGGCAGGCCGGCAAACTCGGCAGGGGAAAGTATCCGCACGTCCCGAAGGAAGGGTTGAATGGCTTCCAGCGGTATCGCATTGATTGGATCATCCGATCCCACGACACGCACTTTCGGGCTTAGCCTGACAGTGCCCGGGGCATTTGCCCGGCCTGGATCGTCCCCGCCCCTACTCAATCTCAGCTGGGGAACTCCGTCAACATAAACCAGGGATACCACGTCTCCGGGGTAAATCAGGTGAGGGTTTTCGATCTGCGGATTGGCTTGCCAAATCGCGGGCCATTGCCAGGGCTTATCCAGAAACTTGCCTGAAATCCCCCACAGCGTGTCGCCTTTAACCACGACATATTCATCGGGATGATCAGAGCGCAAAGACACTTCCTGTGCCGCAACAACCCCAACCATTAATACCGCAAGCGTAATTGATAGAATGATTTTACTGATCACGTTCCGTCCTCGCTAGTAGGCATCCAGCCATCTTGTCAGATGCGGTCAGTTTTAAACTGGCGAACGGGGTCCGCCATTAGCTATCATAGTGAAACCTGCGGCAAAGTTCATCTAAATTATTTCTAGCGCGCGTAAATATATGGCCATACTGGATATTCTGTCTTTTCCCGACCCCAGGCTTCGAACCGAAGCCAGCCCTGTTATGACCTTCGATGCGGCATTAGTGAGCCTGATCGAGGATATGCGGGAAACCATGTATGCTGAAAAAGGCATAGGGTTGGCGGCAACCCAGGTCAATGTGCACCGGCAGTTGCTGGTACTTGATGTGAGCGACAATCGCGACCAGTTTCGCGTTTTCATCAACCCCGAACTGACCTTTGCAGACGGAACCGAGGTGTGCGAGGAAGGCTGCCTGTCTGTGCCGGGAGTGTTTGCGGAGGTCAGTAGGGCCCGCGAAATTGGCGTGCGTGCGCAGAATCCGGACGGAAGCCATTTTGAGGTAAGCCTGACGGGGCTTGACGCTGTGTGCCTGCAACACGAGATGGATCATCTCAAAGGCAAGCTGTTTGTCGACTACCTGTCACCATTGAAACGTATGATGGTGCGCAAGAAACTGGAGAAACAGAAACGCAAAAACGAAGTGGAAGAAGTGATTCTGTGAATTGCCGGGTTTGCCTAGTGTCCTGTCACGCATCTTATGACACATTCAGCAAGACGAGAAGCCACCAGCAGCCAGGCGCGCGAGTGCAGGACTAGCTTGGCTAATTCAAGCGAGCGCAACACCGCAGATGGTGGCTTATCGCCTTGCCCGGAGGGAGCCCCGCATGCACGTCAATGCAGCGTTGCAGTCCTTGGGAAGGGCGCGCCATTCCCTGCGGACTGCGTCTTGCCTTGGCGCGCATGCGAGGCTCTGAAGCGCCATAAGATGCATGACAGGACACTAGCTGCGTGACCCCCACTTCGCCTCTGCGCATCGTATTCGCCGGCACTCCGGACTTTGCTGTTCCCGCCCTCGGGCGAATGACCAGTTCGGGATTTTCACCCATTGCCATTCTGACGCAGCCCGATCGCCCTTCCGGGCGTGGCCGGAAGATGCAAGCCAGCCCGGTCAAACTGCTCGCAATGGAAGCCGGAATCAGCGTCCATCAACCCGATTCGCTCAAGAGCCCTAAGGTTCACCAGTGGCTGCATGACCTGCATCCGGACCTGCTGCTGGTAGTGGCATACGGACAAATTCTGCCGCAAGCAGTCCTCGACATTCCGCTTTATGGCTGCTGGAACATTCATGCCTCCCTGCTGCCGCGCTGGCGGGGAGCGGCGCCAATACAACGCGCGCTCGAGGCGGGCGATGAAGAAACCGGTGTGTGCATCATGCGCATGGATGCAGGTCTCGACACCGGAGCCGTGTTGCTGCGTCGCGCTGTAGCCGTAAGTCCCGATGACACGGGCGGGTCGCTGCACGACCGCCTGGCAGAACTGGGAGCGACCGCACTGCTGGACTGCCTGCAGCAGCTCATCGCAGGTCAATTGCCGCCGCCCCTTGCCCAGGAAAAACAGGGTGTGACTTATGCCGCAAAACTGCAGAAAGCCGAAGCCCAACTGGATTGGAGCGTCGATGCGGGCACGCTGGCACGGCGGATTCGCGCGTTTAATCCCTGGCCCATGGCCTGGTGTGAAATATCCGGGGAACGCACGCGCATAACAAATGCAGAAGCTTTGCCAGAATCACACAGCCTTCCTCCTGGCGCCCCGGTCGGCAGCCCAGTCGGCAGCCTTGTCGGCGCCAGTGCGAGCGGCATCGACGTGGCCACCGCCAACGGCGTGCTGAGAATCCTGCATCTGCAGCGTCCGGGGGGAAACGAGCTCAGTGCAGCTGAGTATCTCCGCGCCGTAAAGCTTCCAGCCCGGCTATCCCTGCCGCAATGACCGTCAGCCCGATCAAGAATCCGCGCCAACTGGCCATCGCTGCCCTGGCCGATGTGCTGGATGGTGGACTCAACCTGACCGACTGCCCATCCTTGCAGGATACGCGCAAAGGCCGGGACCTCTCCATGGGCCGGCACCTGGCTTATGGCGTGCTGCGCTGGCTGACTGCACTTGACTGGTTGGCGAACCAACTGCTGAGCAAGCCTCTGAAACAGCGCGACCTGGACATCCAGCGCCTTCTTTTGCTTGGCCTCTACCAGCTATGGCAGGACGAAACCGCGGAACATGCCGCAGTCCACGAAACCGCCGAATGTGCGCGCCTGCTGGGAAAACCCTGGGCCGTTGGCCTAGTCAATGCAGTGTTGCGGCGCTTTCAACGCGAAAAAGATGAGTGGCTGCGCAAGCTAGCCGTCCAGCCAGCACGCTTTGCACATCCACAATGGCTGCTTGAGGCACTGCAACACGACTGGCCGGAACATTGGCCGGCGATCGTGGAGGCAAACAACCACCAGGCTCCCATGTGGTTGCGGCTCAATCTAAAAGATCATGATCGTCGCGTCATCACGGAAAAGCTCGAAGACCAGGGATTAGAAACCCGCAATCATCCATTTGCGCGGGATGCCATCAGCATCACCCCTGCTGTACACGTCAGTGCCCTGGCGGGTTTTGCCGAAGGCTATTTCTCGGTACAGGATCCGGCTGCGCAGCTGGCAGCCGATCTGCTGGACGTGCAGGCGGGAATGCGCGTGCTCGATGCCTGCGCCGCACCGGGAGGCAAGACCTGTCACATTCTCGAGCGCACCCCGGCTGCCGACGTGACCGCCCTGGATTTGAGCGCACACCGCGTCGGGTTGATCCAACAGAATCTTGAACGGCTGCAGCTGTCGTGCAAGCTGCTGGTTGGCGATGCCTCCCTGCCTGCCGGCTGGTGGGACGGCGTGGCCTTTCAGCGCATTTTGCTGGACGCGCCCTGCTCCGCCACCGGTGTCATTCGCCGGCATCCCGAAATAAAACACGTGCGCAAGCCCGGACAAGTGGGCGAAGCAATGCAAACCCAACAGCGTATGTTGCAAGCACTCTGGCCCCTGCTGGGTCCGGGCGGTATCCTAGTGTATGCGACCTGCTCCGTGTTCACAGATGAAAACAGCGTGCAAATCAAGCACTTCCTTGCGCAGACCACAGATGCCCATGAGCATCTGTCTGAGGTCAACTGGGGCCACAGGCAAACGGTCGGCCGGCAGATCTTGCCGGGCGAGCAGGATATGGATGGTTTCTACTACGCGGTTCTGCGCAAAAATTCGTGACGGGAATCACGGGCAGCCCGGTCGGCCTGGGCCTGGTACGGTTGCAATGGGTCCGGTTGCGCTGGGCCTGCTTACAATGGCCCTGATCGCACTGAGCCTGCTTGCTTGTTCTGCGGACCCTACCGGCTTTGGTTTCAGCATCAAGCGCATCGAGGCCAGCACCGGCCCTGATGCCATTAACGCCGTCATACACCAGCAACTGGTGCTGAGTGACGAGGCCAAAGATGCCCTGAACCACGGAGTGCCCCTGGCCATCCATACTGAACTTGAGTTGCAACTTGCCGGCTCTCGCGGAACCATAAGCCAGGCCAGCCGGGAGTTTGAAATTCGTTACCTGCCTTTGAGTAATCGCTACCAATTAGTCACCCGCAATCCCGCCAGCGTGCATACCTACCCACGGCTGAGGCATGTGCTGGCAGAGCTGGGCGCGGTGAGTTTTTCCCTGGCGCCGGGCCCGTTGCCTGCCGGGGATTACCAATTGCGCGCCAGGAGCGCGCTGGACAAGCAAGCCATGCCGCCCCCCATGCGTCTGCCTGCCTGGTTTTCTGCTCAATGGAAACTCGACTCAGGCTGGCAAACCTGGCCTCTGAAACAGACTGCCGGACAATGAATTCCGCTAATCCGACACCTGCCGGCCACAGGCACCGAACGTTGCGGCGTTTGTTGCGCATCCTGCCCATTGCAGCGGTACTCATCGCCTTGTTGGTTTCGCTGTTCCTGGTCAGCGGTGTACAGCAGCAGGATGCAGACACGGGCAATTCGATGTTTGAAGACAGCTACTTTTGGGTCCTGGTGCTGACCGCCCTGGCCCTGCTGATCCTGCTCGGCACCATTGGCTACCGTTTACTTATGCTCGCCCGCCGAGTACGCCGTAGTGAGGCAGGGGCGTTGCTCGCAGCCCGCTGGGTACGCAACTTCCTGGTTCTGTCCCTGCCGCCGGCGCTGATCGTGTACTTTTTTTCCGCCTGGTTTCTAAGCAGCACCATTGATAGCTGGTTCGATGTCGAGGTGGAAACAGCGCTGTCCGATTCACTCACCCTGGGACAGCAATTTCTGGGCATACGCACGCTGGAAGTGAGGAACCAGCTACTGGAGACTGCGGAGAGTTTGCAGGACCTGAGCGAGGATGGTGAGCGGCTGCGACAGTCGCTGCTCGCACGCGTGCGCGCCAGCGGCCCATTGGAATTGTCGGTACTGGAACAGGACGGGACGCTGGTGGCCACGGCCAACATCAATGCCCTCACCGGCTTGCCCGAGCGTGCTGCCGATTTTGCCCTGCTGCAGGCGGTGCAACGTGGCGAGTACGCCGCCGCTGAACCGGCTGCGGACGGGGAACTGCAAATACGCGTATTGGTCAGTGTGCCGCCGCTGTATCCGGGAGAATCCACCCGACTGCTGCAAGCCATTTACCCACTGCCAGCGGACATCACCGCACTGACTAGTTCCATCGAGCAGGAATACCATCGCTACCAGAATGTCAGTTACCTGCGCGATTCACTGAAGCAAAGTTTCCTGCTGATACTTTCGCTGGTCTTGCTGCTTACCGTGCTGCTCGCCATCCTCGCTGCCCTCACTGCTGCGCGGCGCATGGTTGCCCCCTTATCGCGGCTTTCTTCAGCCACGGAGCAAGTGGCGGCAGGAGATTTTGGCCGCGATGTAGAAGTGGGCGAACGCGACGAAATCGGCTTCCTGGTGCACTCCTTCAACCATATGACCCAGGCCCTGAAGCAGGCCAGCCTGTCCGCCGAGACCAGCAGGGCCCAACTACAGGCGCAAGGCGAATACCTTGAAACCGTGCTGGGCAACCTGTCGTCCGGCGTGCTCACCCTGGATGCCCGGCAAAACATCATCCGCGTCAACCGGGCCTGCCGGGAATTCCTCGAATTGCCGGCAGGGCTGACGCCGGAAGCGATAGCCGGCACGTCCTTGCACAGTCTCGAACTGCAGGCACCTGAGCTGGAGCCCTTGTTCAGCGTAATCCGGCAACAGAGTAAGCGGGGCCTGGCTGTTTGGCAGCAGGAAATCAGCCTCGAGCGGGGCAACTCCCGACTGGTCTTGTTGGCGCGGGGTTCGCAACTGCGCCCTGTGAACCCGTATGAACTCAGCCCGGAACATGGGCAGGTAATCATCTTTGACGATGTGACAGTGTTGAACCAGGCGCAGCGCGCAGCCGCGTGGTCTGAAGTCGCGCGGCGCCTCGCGCACGAAGTAAAGAACCCGCTAACGCCGATCCGGCTTGCTGCAGAGCGTTTGCGCATGAAGCTGGCAGGCAAGCTCGACGCTGCCGATCACGAAATGCTCGAGCGCGCATCCAATACCATCGTGGCGCAGGTTGAAGCCCTGCGTACCCTGGTCGATGCGTTTGGTGATTATGCGCGTGAACCTGTGCTGACGCGCAGCACCATCCAGTTGGCTGACCTGGTCCGGGAAGTGATTGCCTTGTACCAGCAAGGGGATGCGGCATCCTCGTTCGACATCCGGGTTTGCGCAGGTCCCGAAGGGCTGTTTGCTGACAGCGGGCGCCTCAGGCAAATGCTGCACAATCTGATTCGCAATGCCCTGGAAGCTGTTTCCCCGGCAGCTGCAGAAATTTCCATTTCAGGCCATGTCATAGCCCTGGAAAACCGTGACTGGATGCAACTGGAAATCCGCGACCAGGGACCCGGTTTTCCGGCCGCCATCCTCGACCGGCCATTTGAGCCATATGTAAGTCATAAAGCCGGCGGCAGTGGGCTTGGGCTGGCCATTTGCCGCAAAATTGTGGCTGAACACGAAGGCCGCATCGCCGTATGCAATCCTGTTGGCGGCGGCGCCCTGGTGACGATACTCCTGCCGCTGCAGAAACACGCCGGCGAAAGTCAGCGGGTGAACCTTGCCCGCTAGGCAACACAGGCAATTTTCGGTTGGCAATTTTTCCATTTGCAATTTTTCCATTTATGCAACGCGTGGAAGCCGATTGACGCATAAGCGATTAGCGACTACATTCCGCCGGTGCGCAAAAACCGTCTCACCAACATTTTCCTGACCTTTGCGATTTTCTTCCTGCAAGCGTCGGGTCTGCACGTGCACGCGCACCAGCAGGTTGGGCCACATGGCTCACCAGAGCTTGCAGCTGTTCACCTGGCGTTGGCCACCGATCACGCTGGCGATAATGGCAAGCATCACGACCGCGATGCGGAAGTCAGCTTGCCCGACAATGGCATCGTCAAAAAACCGGGGACGGATACGGACCTGATTGGACCTCTCCCGGTCGGCAGCGCACCTTCATTGCCGTCGGAACGGTTACGTCGGTCTCTGGCCTATGCGCCCGCTTCACACCCGGAAAACGTACTTCCATTTACCCGCCCACTGCTACGCGCCCCACCCGCTAACCACTTCGTCTGAACTGATCTGAATGTATTTCTCTCCGCGCCTGGCTGACGCGGGAACAGTCTTTTGAAGTTGGAGTTGGATATGGTATGGCGATTGTGGCATGCGTGCCTTGCATGCGTATTGGGTTTTGCACTGACAAGTCATTCCCGGGCCGCTGATCCGGTCGAATCCCCGGTACGCATCAACATCACTGAAGCGTTGGCTCTGGCCGAGCAGCACAATCCTGCGATCAAGGCGTCCCGCCTTGGTGCGGTGGGATTCGTGGGGCGCAGGGAGCAGGCAGCATTGCGGCCTCCTTCGGAGCTTTCACTGGAGGTGGAAAATTTCCTGGGTAGCGGCAGCCTGAACGGCCTTGAAGGCGCGGAAATCACTCTGACGCTCAGCCGGTTGATCGAGCTGGGTGACAAGCGCGACCACCGAGTCGGGGTGGTCGATACACAGCTGGCTTTGCAGCAAAGCGAGCTGGGTCGGCAATGGATGGAGCTGGCCGCCGAGGTGCTTGAGCGATTCGTTCAAGTGGCGGCCGATCAAAGCCGGCTGGAACTTGCGAAGCGTGAGCAAGCACTGACGCAGCACACTCTGGATGTGGTCGGTGAACGGGTCGATGCTGCGCTAGCGCCGAAAGCGGAGCAACATCGCGCTCGCGCGGCTTTCGAAACTGCCAGGACCCAGGCCGAGCTGGCCCGCCTTTCCCAGGCGCGATCCATGGCGTGGCTCGCTTCGTTATGGGGTGATCCCACTCCCGACTATCTCGGTGTGGTGGCGGACCTGTACGACCTGCCGGAGCTCATAAGTCTCGAACAGATGACTGCCTTGCTGGAGCGTTCTCCGCTGGCCGGCATGCTGCGCAGTCAACAGGCTCTGCGTGAGGCAGAGCTGCGTCTGGCGCAGTCGCAGTCCCGCATGGACCTGTTCCTTTCCGGAGGCATCCGGCGCCTCAATGAGCTGGATGATAGCGCCCTGGTGGTTTCCCTCAGCGTGCCGCTGAACACGGGCAAACGCAGCAGTGGTGCCGTCAGCGCAGCCCAGGCTGACCTGCAACAGACGAAAGCTGAGGGTGAGGCAGCCATGACCGAGGCTCGTTCGCTGCTGCTTCGCTACCACCAGGAACTGACCAGCATGCGCGTCCTGTTCGATTCCCTCCGCCAGCGGGTATTGCCGGAACTGGAGTCCGCGCTGGCGGGAACACAAGTGGCCTACTCCACCGGCCGCTACGGTTTTCTCGAATTGATTGACGCCCAGAGCCGGCTGATAACTGTGCAGCGAGACATGATCGAGGCGGCGGAGCACTACCACGAACTTTTGGCCAATATCGAACGGTTGACGGGAGAGGCCATAGCAAAGCCTGCCGGCAACCCCGGAGAAAATTCATGACAAATTCAATTCCACTGATCATTCTCGCCACGATCCTACTGGCCGCCTGTTCCGAAAGCGGGCCCGCGGTGCAAGACGTGGCGCAGTCTTCCGGGCATGTTGAAGAACCTGCGGCCATGGAGACCAAGGGGCCCCATGGCGGACGAATGCTTGTGGATGGTGATTTCCGGCTGGAACTGGTCATTTTCGAGTCCGGCATCGAGCCAGAATTTCGCGCCTGGACCTGGCAGGGTGATACGCCGGTGCCCCCCGCGAAATGGCGCCTGGAAGTGACTCTCACCCGACTGGGAGAAGTCACCGATACCTTTGCATTCAAACCGCATGAAGATTTCCAGCGGGGAGACGGCGTGGTGTATGAGCCTCATTCCTTCCAGGTGGAGGTCAGGGCGACTGCCAACGGTGCCCCCCACAACTGGCAGTACGACTCCTTCGAGGGCCGAACCACCATTAGCGCAGCGGCGGCAAGCGCATCCGGCATCGAGGTCGAAACTGCCGGGCCGGCCCAGATCACAGAGACACTTGAACTGCAAGGTACCGTGGTACCAGACCCGCAGCGCGTGTATCGCGTCCATGCGCGTTACCCTGGTGTGCTCAAAAGCATCAAGCCCGGTATCGGCGATCGCGTCCGTGCTGGCGAGGTGGTGGCCAGCATCGAGTCCAGTGACAGCCTGCGCATCTACACGTTGACCGCCCCGAATGACGGGGTGGTCGTCAGTCGCAAGGCCAACGTCGGTGAAACGGTCGGTGAGGGGGAAATCCTTACGCTGGTCGACCTTTCCAGCGTGTGGGTCGAGCTGGCAGCGTTTCAGCATGACCTGGACCGCCTCCGAGCGGGGCAGACGGTAACGATCCGCGACGCGGACGGGCACCAGGTTGCCGTTGGGACCCTGCAAAGCATTGCACCAGTCGGTTCACCGGCCAGCCAGAGTATGACGGCGCGGGTCGTGTTGCCGAATCCGGACGGCTTGTGGCGGCCGGGTCTGTTTGCGAGCGGCACAGTGACGGTGGCCGAAAACCAGGTGCCCGTGGCGGTGCGCAGGCTGGCTCTGCAAACCTTCCGGGACTGGACCGTCGTATTTCAGAAGGTGGGCGATTCTTACGAAATCCGTCCCGTGACACTGGGCCGAAGCGATGCAGACTGGGTCGAAGTGCTGGACGGCCTGGAACCCGGCGCTGAATACGTCACAAGCAACAGCTTCGTAATCAAGGCCGACATAGAAAAGTCGGGTGCCACGCACGACCACTGAAATCCCGGGGACAACGCCGTCATGATTGCAGGAATCATCGAGTACTCCATCCGTCATCGCTGGCTGGTTATGATGTTGGCGACTGGCGCAGCCGCACTCGGAATCTGGGATTATCAGCGCCTGGCGATCGACGCGGTGCCGGACATCACCAATGTCCAGGTGCAGGTCAATACCGAGGCGCCCGGGTATACGCCGCTCGAAGTGGAGCAGCGCATCACATTTGAGGTGGAAAACGCCATGAGCGGATTGCCACGCCTCAGCTACACGCGCTCACTCTCGCGCTATGGCCTGTCCCAGGTGACGGTGATTTTCGAGGACGGCACCGACATCTATTTCGCCCGGCAACTGGTCAATGAGCGCATGCAGGCCGTGAAGTCACGGATTCCGGAAGAGTTGGAGCCAGGAATGGGCCCCATTGCCTCTGGCCTGGGCGAGATATTCATGTACACGGTGGACGCAGAGCCGGGAGCGACCAATGCCGACGGTTCGCCGATTACGCTGATGGACCTGCGCACCGTTCAGGACTGGATTATCCGTCCGCAATTGATGCGCGTGCCCGGAGTGACCGAAGTCAATACCACCGGCGGATTTGAAAAACAGATCCACGTCACCCCCAATCCCACCCGGTTGCTGGCATTTGACCTCACCCTGCAGGACGTTCTTGAGGCCATCGAAAACAGTAACGGCAATGTCGGCGCCGGTTACATTGAGAATAACGGCTCGCAGCTGCTGATCCGGGTGCCAGGTCAAATGACCGATCTGGAGGAGATCCGGCAGGTTGTCGTGACGGTGCGAGACAACCGGCCAATTCACATTCAAGACTTGGCCGATACCGCACTTGGGCGCGAGCTGCGCACCGGAGCGGCAACGCAGAACGGGCAGGAAGTGGTGCTTGGAACAGCCTTCATGCTCATGGGCGAAAACAGCCGCACCGTGGCTTCCCGCGTGGGTCAGAAAATCGAGGAAGTACGCGGAACCTTGCCACCCGGCATTTCGATCAATACCGTCTATGACCGCACTGTGTTGGTGGACAAGACGATTGCCACGGTTGCCAAAAATCTGGCCGAAGGAGCGCTGCTGGTCATTGTTGTACTGTTTGTTTTTCTTGGAAACCTTCGCGCGGCGCTGGTAACCGCCCTGGTCATCCCCCTGGCTCTGCTGTTAACAGTGAGCGGTATGGTGTCAAACCAGGTAAGCGGTAACCTGATGAGCCTGGGAGCGCTGGACTTTGGCCTCATTGTCGACGGTTCCGTGGTGATCGTTGAGAATTGTCTGCGCCGCCTTGCCGAGGCCCAGCATCGGCATGGCCGTCTGCTCGAATTGAAAGAGCGACTGGACACTGTCTTTCAGGCCACCCGGGAAGTGTTCACACCCAGTTTGGTAACCGTGTTGGTCGTGGCCCTGGTAAATGTGCCGATCTTTGCGCTCACCGGCGTCGAGGGCAAGATGTTCCACCCAATGGCTTTCACGGTGGTAGCGGCATTGCTCTTCGCCCTGGTCTTGTCCGCCACGTTCGTGCCGGCCGCGGTTGCGCTGTTCGTCCGCGGACGGATCAGCGAGAAACCCAATCGCGTGATGGTCGTGGCACAATGGCTGTACGCGCCGGTCTTGCGCTTCGCGCTGAACAATCGCTGGACGACCGTGGTCCTCGCCATACTATTGTTTGCTGGCAGCGCCTCTCTGGTTCCGCGCATGGGCACGGAATTCATCCCCAGCCTGGATGAAGGTGACATTGCGATGCACGCCTTGAGAGTTCCGGGCACCGGCCTGGAACAATCCATCGGCATGCAGATGCGGCTGGAGGAGAAAATCCGCTCGCTTCCGGAAGTTCAACGCGTGTTCAGCAAAATCGGTACGCCGGAAGTCGCAACCGACCCCATGCCACCCAGCGTAGCGGACACGTTCCTGATAATTGCACCTCCGGAGCAATGGCCCGACCCGGCCAAGTCGAAGGCGGAACTGCTGAGCGAGATCGAGGAATCGGTCGAAGGCGTGCCGGGCAATCGATTCGAGTTCACGCAGCCGATCGAGATGCGTTTCAACGAACTGATTTCCGGTGTCCGGACCGATCTTGCGATCAAGCTGTTTGGAGATGACTTCGACCAACTGGTGGAAGTGGGCCAGGCCATCGAAGCTGTGGTCAACTCGGTTCCCGGCGCAGCGGACGTTTCCCTGGAGCAGGCCACCGGACTGCCGATCCTGAGCATACGCCCCGACCGGGCGCTGCTGGCACGTTACGGCCTCAAGGTATCGGATGTGCAGTCGGTGGTTCGCATCGCCCTGGGCGGGGAAGTGGCCGGGCAAATATTCGAGGGTGACCGGCGTTTTGACATCGTTGTCCGTTTGCCGGAGCGCTTGCGCGGAAATCTTGATGCGCTGGCGCGCCTACCCATACCCTTGCCTGAACTGGAAGGCCATGGGGATGCGTCACTGCCAGCGACTTTCGATCCGTTGGCCGACCTCGCTGCTCACGGACGAACCTGGATTCCCCTTTCGGAGGTGGCGCAAATTGAAACCATCCCCGGCCTGAATCAGGTGAATCGCGAAAACGGCAAGCGCCGCGTGGTGATAACGGCCAACGTGCGCGACCGTGATCTTGGCACCTTCGTCAATGAAGTACAGCTCAAGGTGCGTGACCAGGTCAAAATTCCTTCGGGCTACTGGTTGGACTATGGCGGCACGTTCGAACAGCTTCAGTCCGCAACGCAACGAATGCAATGGCTCGTGCCGCTCACGCTATTGCTGATTTTTGGGTTGCTGTTCATGACCTTCGGTTCGGTGAGCGATGCCGCACTGGTGTTCTCCGGTGTGCCGCTGGCCCTGACCGGAGGCGTACTGGCCATTTGGCTGCGAGACATTCCGTTGTCCATGTCCGCCGGCGTTGGATTCATGACGCTGTCTGGTGTAGCCGTACTCACCGGCGTGGTGATGATTTCCTGTATCCGCGCCCTGCGCGCCGAAGGGGCGGGTGTCGAACAAGCCATTACCGAAGGAGCCGTGGCCCGGCTGCGTCCCGTGCTGATGATAGCCCTCGTAGCCAGCCTGGGATTTCTGCCGATGGCGCTGAATTCCGGGACCGGGGCAGAGGTCCAGCGACCACTGGCAACCGTCGTGATTGGCGGCATCATTTCATCCACGCTCTTGACCCTGCTCGTTCTGCCTGCTCTCTACCGAATTGTCAATCGGTAACATCGGCAACGAAAGAGATCTAGTTCCATGAGCAAACATCAACTAAGCCCCTGGCAACACGACCACGTGTTCGGCCAGGACCAGGAACGCGCAGGCGAGAAACGCACACTCATGGTCGTGATTCTCACCGCCATCATGATGGTCATCGAAGTCGCCGCCGGGCTGATTTACGGCTCCATGGCGTTGCTGGCCGATGGCCTGCACATGGCATCTCATGCCACTGCACTGGGAGTTGCCTTTTTTGCCTACGTGGTTTCGCGCCGCCTGGCGATTGATCGCCGCCTGACCTTTGGTACCGGCAAAATCAACAGCCTGGCGGGGTTTGCCAGCGCAGTAATGTTAATGGGCTTCGTTCTGGTCATGGCCATTGAGAGCACGAACAGATTGTTCAATCCACTCGCGATTGCATTTGATCAGGCATTGATTGTGGCAGTGGTCGGGCTTGCCGTTAATGCCGTGTGCGCGTGGATACTGATTGCGACGCCACATGGACACAACCACGGGCCTGTCCGCGAACTTGATGCCGGTCATGGGGGCGGTCATGGCGATGATCATGAACACGATCATGGGCACCACCACCATCATGATCATAATTTGCGTGCTGCCTATCTGCATGTCCTGGCGGATGCACTGACTTCCTTGCTCGCTATCGTGGCCCTGTTAGCGGGCAAGTACTTTGGCGCACTCTGGCTTGACCCGGCCATGGGCATTGTCGGTGCCGTTCTGGTGGCACGTTGGTCATTTGGACTGATCCGAGACAGCTCACTCGTACTGCTCGACAGCCAGGCAGATGAAAGCCGCGTGACCGTCTTGCGAAAATCACTTGAAGATCAGTCCGGGGACGAGGTGACGGATTTGCACGTCTGGAGTATCGGTCATGGCATTTTTGCAGCCGAAATTGCTATTGTCAGTGATGACCCTAAAACGCCGGAGTACTACAAATCGCTTATCCCAGAGGATCTCGCAATTACTCATGCAACGGTCGAGATACACCGGATTCCGGACTGAAAATCCGCGTGTCGGCAGTTCGATTCTGCCCCTGGCCACCATATCTTGCGCTCACGGCTTCAATCTCGCTGCACTTATCTAGCTTTCTTAAAGTGAAATCGAACTCGCGTTCCCTCGGGAACGTCACTAGCGGTTTCAGCCACCTTTACTCAGCGTTGATGAGGGATCGGAGCAGCATAAGACACCGCCTCTATTTCGGTGTTTTGATCTTCCCCCACACAAGGGGACACTTTAACTTTGCACACAGGGAACATTACAGCATTGCACCTAACAAGGCACTTTTCCGCCTAGGCAGGGCAACTGGATTGGAGTAGCATGTTGCGCCGACGCAACATCAAGAAATTTCCATGTCCCAAGCACATATTCTGGTAGTAGATGACGAGCCGGATATTCGAGATCTGGTCTCGGAGATCCTGCAGGATGAAGGCTACCGCGTTACCACAGCCGAGAACGGGGAAGCTGCGCGCAGCGCCTTTGCCCGCAAGAATCCTGACCTCGTTCTGCTGGATATCTGGATGCCGGATGTCGATGGCATCCTGTTATTGAAAGAGTGGTCAGCGGGCACCGGTTTGCCTTGCCCTGTAGTAGTCATGTCAGGTCACGGCTCAGTTGAAACCGCCGTTGAAGCAACCCGGCTGGGCGCGTTTGATTTCGTGCAAAAACCAATTTCACTGGCCAAGCTGCTGGCCATCGTGAGCCAGGCGCTTGCCTCCCGCAGCAGCGAGCCTGCGCGGCGACCGCCACCTGCTTTGCCATCGGAACCGGTGGGCAACAGCCCGGTGATGCAAATCCTGCGCGCCAAGGTCGAGCAGGCGGCCCAACATGAATCTCCCGTGCTGATCACTGGTGAGTCGGGTAACGGCAGGGAGGCTATGGCGCGATTCATCCATAGCCGCAGCGCGCGCAAGGGCGAGTTCGTAGTGCTGGATCATTCGCAGCTGGAAGGCGAGAATGTGCGTACCTATTTACTGGGACAGGATCGCGCGAGTGGCGGCCAGGCCGGCATATTTGATCTCGCCATGGGCGGGACCTTATTCCTTAGCGAAATTCAGCGCATCCCGGTCGACGCGCGCAGGATCATCAACCAGGTACTCGAATCCGGCCAGTTCGTGCACGAAGGCGGCGCCGGCAGGCACCCGCTCAACTGCAGAGTGATGGCCAGCGGCAGCGTCGATCTGCTCGACCTGGCCCAACGCGAACCGGCGCTGAAACAGCTTTACTATCGCCTGAATGTGCTGGCGCTGGCGATTCCCCCCCTGCGCGAGCGACCCGATGATGTACCGGATCTTGTGCGATTCTATGCGGACTGGTTTCCCAATCACGAAGGCCTGCCCTATCGGTCCTTTAGCGTGTCCGCCCTGAACCGGCTGCGCAATCACAGCTGGCCAGGCAACGTCCGCGAGTTGCGCAACCTGGTCCAGCGCCTGCTCATCCTGGGTGGAGAGGGCGACGTAACCGTTGCCGAAGTGGACGAGGCATTGCGCCAGAACCTTACAGAGCCAACCAGCAGTGGCAGTCATCTCGAGATATTCAAGTTGCCGTTGCGCGAGGCGCGGGAACAGTTCGAGCGTGAGTACCTGAGCTATCAATTACAACAAGCCAATGGCAGCGTCGGCAAACTTGCCGAGTCGGTCGGCATGGAACGCACCCACCTGTACCGCAAATTACGCGCACTGGGAATCGATCCAAAGACAACCACAGGCCAGGGAACAGGCAAGTGAAGATTGTAATCCTGGGTGCCGGGCAGGTCGGGTCAACGGTGGCTCATAGCCTTTCCAATGAAGAAAACGACATCACCATTGTCGACACCGACGCGCACCACCTGAAGTTTCTGCAGGACCGGCTGGACATCCGTTGTGTGCATGGTTTCGCCTCGCATCCCAAAGTCCTGGTACGCGCCGGCATCGAGGATGCTGACCTGCTCATCGCCCTGACCAACAGTGACGAAGTCAACATGACAGCCTGCCAGGTTGCATACAGCCTGTTCAACACACCAACAAAAATTGCCCGCATCCGCTCGTCCGAGTACATGGATCACCCGGCCCTGTTCGCCAGCACTCACTGCCCTGTTGACTGGCTCATCAGCCCGGAATCACTGGTCGTACAGTACATCTCGCGCTTGATTGAGTATCCCGGCGCATTGCAGGTTCTGGACTTCGCCGACGGCCGGGCGCAACTGGTTGCAACCTTGGCCGAGGCCGGCGGGCTGCTGGTAGGGCAACGCCTGGAAACCCTGCGCAATCACATGCCTGCCGGTGTTGACGCACGCGTGGCAGCGATCTACCGGCAGGACAAGACCATCATTCCTGATGGCAGCACCGTGATCCAGGAAAATGACACGGTCTTTTTTCTCGCGGCACACAAGCACATTCGCACCGTGATGAAGCAGCTGAGACCGCAAGATAACCCGGGCCGACGCATCATTCTCGCCGGTGGCGGTAACATTGGCGCCAGCCTGGCACGCAGCCTGGAACTCAATCATCACGTCAAGATTATTGAACGCTCGCGCGAAACTGCCGAGCAGGTCGCAGCAGAACTCGAGAAGGCCATCGTACTGGTGGGTGACTGCGCGGATGAGCAACTGCTGCGCGAGGAAGGCATCGACAATACTGATGTGTACTGCGTGTTGACCAATGATGACGAAGCCAACATCCTTTCCTCCATGTTGGCCAAAAAAATGGGCGCTGGAAAAGTAATCGCCCTGATCAACCGACCGGCCTACGTTGACCTGGTGGAATCCGGCTCGATTGACATTGCGGTATCGCCACAGCAGGTCACAATCGGAGCGCTGCTTACCCATATCCGGCGCGGCAACATGGTGCGTGTACACTCACTGCGAAGGGGCGCTGCCGAGGCCATTGAAGCAGTGGCGATCGGTGACCGGCGCAACTCGCGCGTGGTAGGCCGCAAGGTTGAGGAAATCGACCTGCCCGAGGGCACGACCATTCCGGCCGTGGTGCGCGGCGAGGAAGTTATCATTGCCCACCACGATACCGTCATCCAGGACCAGGACCATGTCCTGTTGTTCGTTCCGGATAAGCGTCAGATTGCCGCAATCGAACGCTTGTTCCAGGTCAGCGCAACATTTATTTAGGGAAACTCTGATTTATTCAGGGTTTCCTTAGAACCAGCTCAACAGGAAGCCTGCCACTGAACAGCGCAAGTCTCGAAAAGCTGATTGAAAACGGGCGTGACAGCGCCCTGCTCCGCCTGACCCTGGCCCGCTTGTTACTACGGGAAGGCCAGGCCGATGCCGCTCTGCGACACGCAGAATGCGCAGTCCGGCTGGATCCTGCGTTCACTGCAGCATGGAAGGAACTGGGCCAGCAGCGCCAGCAGGCAGGCCTGGCGGAACCGGCAATAGCGGCCTACGAACAAGGCATGGAAGTCGCCAGGCGCAATGGCGACAAGCAGGCAGAAAAAGAAATGACCGTATTCCTCAAACGATTACTGAAAGCTCGGGAGGCCAGGGATGAAACCAAGCCGGACCGTAAGTAACACTGGCCAACGGACCAGGTTTCAACTCGCTCGATGATCGCTTTATTGCAAAGAGTATGCGCAGCCGCGGTGCATGTTGAAGAAATGAGTCCGGGCGGCGAAACTCAGCATACGCGACTGGCCGGGCGCATAGACCACGGAATGCTGGCCCTGATCGGGATCGAGCGGAAGGACGAAGACGAGCAGGCGCAGCGCCTGGTGCAGCGCATGCTGGCCTGGCGCATGTTTGACGATCCCCGGGGCAAAATGAATCTTGATCTTGTGCAATCCGGCGGTGGCTTATTGCTGGTGCCGCAATTCACGCTTGCCGCTGACACCAACAGTGGAAACCGGCCGAGCTTTTCGCGCGCTGCTCCACCTGCTGAGGCCACCCGCCTTTTTGAGCTGGTGGTTGAGTTAGCCCGCCAGGCCCACCGGACGGTCGAAACCGGCATCTTCGGTGCTCATATGAACGTCAGCCTGGTCAACGACGGGCCAGTGACGTTTTGGCTTCAGGTGCGCCCGGCCACCTGAAGTTGCGGGGGCGATGAGTCGTCCTCCGGGTCAGGCGTCTTATTCCCCATCTGCTTGAGCTTGCGGGTCAGGGTGTTGCGTCCCAGGCCCAGCATTTCCGCAGCGCGAATACGCTGCCCGCCGGTTTGCTCCAGAGCGCATTCGATCAATACCCGCTCTAACTCGCTTTGTGCGCGGTTGACCAGATCCTCGCCGCCCGCACGTAACTCGGCTTTGGCCCAGCGCCTCAGTCCGTCCGGCCATGCCGGTTCTGCTGATTGGGCTGCTGCTGGCGATCGCATCTCGGGCGGCAGGTCTTCCGGAAAAATAAGTTCCGCGGGCGCCATGACGCTCAGTTGCCGGCAGATATTCTGCAACTGGCGAACGTTTCCGGGCCAGTGGAACTTTTCCATGACCGCAAGCGCGTCTTTTCTGAGGTGCTTCTCATCGAGCCCCAGTTCGCGTGCAGCAAGGTGCAGGAATCGCCGCGCCAACAAGCCGATATCCTCCGCGCGGTTGCGTAGAGGCGGCAAGGCAATGTGGATCACATTCAGCCGGTGATACAGGTCTTCACGGAAACTACCGTTCTGAACCTTGGCAGCGAGATCCTGGTGCGTGGCTGCGATGATGCGTACATCCGCAGTCAACAGATCGTGACCCCCCACGCGGTAAAAATCACCTTCCGCCAGTACCCTTAAGAGCCGAGTCTGCAAAGCCAGCGGCATATCTCCGATTTCGTCCAGGAACAGCGTGCCGCCGGAGGCTTCCTCAAATCGTCCTTCGCGCCGGGCGTGGGCGCCGGTAAATGCGCCGCGCTCATGGCCAAACAACTCGGATTCCAGCAATTCCGCAGGAACAGCGGCCGTGTTCAATGCAACAAACGGACGCCTTGAACGCGGGCTGTGCACATGCAGCATCTGCGCCACGACTTCCTTGCCGGTACCGGTTTCACCGGTTATCAGCACGCTGATGTCAGAGCGCGAGAGTCGTCCAATGGTGCGGAACACTTCCTGCATCGCCGGGGATTCACCCACCAACTGGCTGTCAGCAGATTCACCCGCCTTATCTACCTCCAGCAAACCGGGTGCAATGGCCCTGGCGACCACGGAAATGACCTGGTCCAGATCAAAAGGCTTGGACAGGTAATCAAATACACCCTTCTGGAAGGCTTTTACTGCCTGGTCCAGATCGGAATATGCCGTCATCGCAATGACGGGAACCGTAACGCCCTGGCGCTGTAGCACATCCAGAATATTGAGTCCATCCGCATCCGGCAGGCGAATGTCTGTGAGAATAGCCTGCGGTGCCGCCTGCTCCAGCGCGAGACTCGCGTCCGCCACGGTAGTGAAACATTGCACCTCGTAGCCACCGCGATTGAGTGCGCGTTGCAGCACGTAGCTTATGGCCTCATCATCTTCCACTACCCAGATGTCCGGACGCTTGGTCATGACCCTGCTTCCATTCTGCGCGCTGCATGCTGTGCCGGCACATGCCCGGGTGATTGCTCTGGTGGTTGTTCTGCCAGCTTCCGCGCCAACGGCAGGTAAAGGCAGAACCGGCTACCGCCACCGGGTTCTGCGCGTATCGGCTCGTACGTCAGCAAGCCGCCGTGAGCCGCCGCAATCTGCTGTGACAGAGCCAGCCCAAGACCGGTTCCATTGCGTTTTCCTGTAACCAGTGGCAGAAACAACAAATTGCGCAGGGATTCCGGCACCCCCTCTCCGTCATCACTTACATCAATGCGCAGCAAACTGGTGCTGGTGGATTGCAGCAACGCACCACCGTGTTCGACGCGAGTGCGGATCACGATGCGCGAAGAACCGGCCTGCATGGCATTGCGCAAAAGGTTCAGCAGCACCTGGCGAATCGCCATAGCATCACCCAGGAATTCCGGGATGCTGGGATCGAAATCCCGCTCAACAACAGCTTGTTGGCCAAACTCAATTTCGACCAGGCCGATTACCTCGTCCAGCAGCGGATAGAACTGCACCGGATTCTGTGCCAGCCTTGGTTGCCCAAAACTCAAGATCAATTCGTCAATGCGGTCAACCTCGCGCATGATCAAACGCGCCAGTGTTGCCATTTCCGGGGAAGCCAGTTCATTGGCCAGCATTTGTGAGGCCCCGCGAATGCCGCCCAGCGGATTGCGAATCTCGTGGCCAAGATTGCGGCTTAGCAACTCGAGCAGCCCGGTTTGCAACTCACGCTGTTCCAGCCGGTGGCGTTTGCGCTCCCATTCCAGGTTGGACAATTCCAGCAACACCATACCCTGTTCGCCAGGCTGCACCGTGCAATCATATACCCCGCCAGCGAGCTCCAATTCGTGCAAACGTACGCTGGTTCCATCTGCCCGGCACTGCCGCACAGCCGCAAGCATTTCCTGCGGGATAAACGGCACGTCTGCCAGAGGGCGGGCAAGAGCACGCTCCCGGCCAACGCACAGGCAATGCACTGCGGCGGAATTCATCATCTGGATGCGACCGTGGCCGTCCAGGCACATGACGGCTGTGTCCATCAAGTCCAGGACCGCATCCTGGTATGAAGCTGTAACGGGTGGGCGGAGAGGCTGGTTCAAGTTCCGCCGTGCGGTGTCGGCCTTGGCGCGTTCGCCTGCACTGCCTGTTGCTTGATGTAGAACGTAACTTTGGGTGTGCTGGCTATTTTCTTGCCCCGGTCACCCAGCAGATCGGCATACACGGTGTGCTCACCCCGGTCCAGTGTCAGCGCCAACATGCCATCCTTGGTTTCCGCCTGCGCAGTGCCATCCACATACGCGCGCACCCGCATGTTGGGCTGAAGTGCAGCTGAACTGCCCCAACTGACCACCACCGTGTTGGCAGTGCCCCAGAATGTTTCGTCCTGGACTGGCCGGGTGATACTGAAATCCTTGTACATTTTGCGCAATTCCCGGGGAGTTAGCTCTGCGGGTAGCGCGGGGTCAGCGGCATCCGCTGGGGTATCGCTGGGGGGTGCTTGCTCCACGTAATCCGTATCGACGACCGAAAGCTCGGGTAGCTGCATCGGTGCACTGCCGTCAGCAGGAGCCTGATCGGTATAAGTGACATTACCCTGGGCGTCAACCACCTTGTAAATCTGCGCCACCGCTGCGCTGGACCAAAGGCCGCATGCCCACAGCAGCACGGCGGCTACGCACACCTTCCCGGTCAATTCCTTGTTCATCATTACCTCCTGTTAGCATGGGACACTGCCTGCTCTGCAATTTTGCAGAACAGGCAGTTTCTCCGGGGTCAGGCAGGCTGAAAGTAAGGCTTGCCGGACGGGCCTATAGCGAATAGTACATATCAAATTCGACCGGATGTGTACTCGCGCGGAAGCGGGTAACTTCCTGCATTTTTAATGAAATGTACGCATCGATCAGGTCATCACTGAAGACTCCACCCACTTTGAGGAATTCCCGGTCGCCATCCAGGGCATCGAGGGCCTGGTCCAGGCTGGAGCATACTTGCGGTATGGCCTTGGCTTCTTCCGGAGGCAGATCGTACAAGTCTTTGTCCATGGGAGAGCCCGGGTCCAGCTTCCTGGCGATACCGTCCAGCCCGGCCATCATCATTGCAGCAAAAATCAGGTAGCTATTGCCTGCAGGATCGCCAAAGCGAATTTCAATACGGCGGGCCTTCGGATTTGCGACAAAGGGAATGCGGCAAGAAGCTGAACGGTTGCGTGCCGAATACGCCAGCATAACCGGGGCTTCAAAACCGGGCACCAGGCGTTTGTAACTGTTGGTGGTGGAATTGGCGAAAGCGTTCAGGGCGCGGGCGTGTTTGAAAATACCACCGATGTAATGCAGCGCCGTGTCCGAGAGTCCACCATAGCCGTCACCGGTAAAGAGGTTCTTGCCACCCTTGGCAATGGACTGGTGCACGTGCATGCCCGAGCCATTGTCACCCACCAGTGGTTTAGGCATGAACGTGGCCGTCTGCCCGGCAGCGTGAGCAACATTGTGTACCACGTACTTGAGTACCAGGATTTCATCCGCTTTGTGGGTCAGTGTTGAAAACCGGGTGCCAATCTCGCACTGCCCGGCGGTTCCCACCTCGTGGTGGTGTACTTCAACACCCAGGCCCATTTGCGCCAGCACCCGGCACATTTCAGCGCGGAGATCATGCAATGAATCCACCGGTGGCACGGGAAAGTATCCACCCTTTACGCCGGGGCGATGTCCGCTGTTACCGCCTTCGTACTCAGCTGAAGAGTTCCAGGCGCCTTCTTCGGAATCAATCTCGTAGGAGCAGCCATGCAGGCCATTGCTGAAGCGCACATCGTCAAATACAAAGAATTCCGGCTCCGGGCCAAAGTAAGCCGTGTCGGCAATGCCGCTGGAGGCGAGATAGGCTTCGGCGCGCTTGGCCAGTGACCTGGGGCAGCGGCTATAACCTTCCATGGTATGCGGTTCAAGTACGTCACAACGAATAATCATGGATTTGTGCCGGGCAAACGGATCCACCACGGCGGTTGCGGTGTCCGGCATCAGCACCATGTCCGATTCATCAATGCCTTTCCATCCGGCGATCGAGGAACCGTCGAACATCTTGCCTTCCACAAAAAGATCTTCATCAACCGCCGCCAGGGGCAGACTGATGTGGTGCTCTTTGCCACGTGTGTCGCAAAAGCGCAGATCTACGAATTCAATTTCCTGGTCCTTGAGTGTTTTAAGTAATTTTTCAGCGCTCATTTTCCTGTTGTCCTCGATGGTCGTACGAAATGGATTAGCACGAAATGGGTTGGTGCATGGAGATCATACTGATAATGCAGGTCTCATGCCAAACCGTATTCGAGCAATTTGTTGCATTAAATAGATTTTCGCCTCTGTTTAACAGATTTTACGCGCATTTAGCCGCTAGTTTGCGCTGGAAGAAATACGGGTAAACGGTAAAAATCACTCAAGGCACGGCGGCGCCCAATGACAGTGCATTGATCATAGCAAAATGCACCATAAAAGTGCACCTAGACATCGCGCCGGAGGATTGCAGGCAGATCAACTCCACTGCGCAGGGCCTGAAACGCGACCTGATCCTGCTACCCCGGCGGCACCCGTTCGTGGCGAACGCGGCGCGCAAAACGGATCGTTCAAAGAAAGCGGTAATACCCCAGATCTTTGCGCATCTTCAAATGCCGGATCAGGTTGCGTGGTTTGGGTTTCAATTGAGCCAGCCCTTTTGCAATGAGCCGGTCAGTGGCGTCGATGATGCGTTGACTGCTGTGTCCGTCATTCCAGGGATGAGTATCCAGGGCATGCCGGTCAATCGCCTGCATGACAGCGGCAGGCTGGCTCAAAGCCAGTTCCAGCGCGGGCCCGACCTCGGCGGGGGATGCAACATCAATCATGTAGTCCCTGGGCGCCAGGTTGCGAAAAGTAACCACCGGTTTGCGCAGCAGGGCAAACTCAGAAATGATCGAAGATGTGTCACACAACAGTACATCCGCATCGAGTAGTAAAGGCAAGGTGTCGTGCCCGTCCAGAACGCGCAATTTCCCGGACTCGATGGCCCGGTACCTGTCGGTAATATGTGCCGGCATCTTGGGATGGAAATGCACCAGCCATTGCCAGTCCTTCTCCATCACCAGGGAGCGTATGGTCTCTACCAGCGCCGGGGCAGCAGTCAGGCGCGGAGAAAACGTCGAGGCAAAATAGATCACCGGGCGATCGTTCACTGCTCTTTTCAGACTGCCATCAAACAGCGGATCCAACTTCGACCAACCACATTCAGCAACCGTAAAGTAGCCGGCCCTTTCCTGCATTTCCAGCCACCGTTTCGTGGTATTCGGACCGTGCGTGATGTACAGGTCAAACAATCCGCGCTCGATGAAGGAATAAATGACACCGTCCTTTTTGCGACGCTTCTCGGAAATCAGGCCATGCGTCACCATGACCTTGACGCCGGGAATGAACGAAGGCACAAAGTTGCCAGGGGCCAATACTGCACAGGGCTTCCAGGCTATCGCTTGCCTTACACTGGTGAATACCTGCTCGTAGTCGCGAAAACCGCTGCAATCGAAATCACCACCCACCGGGAGCCATGCGACCTCGTCGCCGCGGGCGCGCAGCACCTGCTGCACCGGGCGCATGATTCCGTAGCAATAATTCTGTTCTACGTAGAACAGATAGCGGCGCGACGTTCCCGGTTTCATGGGTTCATGGCCGGCCAGAGGAGCCTTCACTCTAGTTTTCCGCGTAGGAGATGCGATAGATGGCGTTCGCCATATCATCAGAAACCAGCACGGACCCGTCTGCCAGCTGCATAACATCAGTGGGCCTTCCCCACGCTTTTTCGCCCTGCAACCAGCCACTGGCGAAAACTTCCGGCGCCATGGGCTTGCCAGCCGCATCAAACCGCACGAGGACGATGTCGTAGCCAATTTTGCTGCTGCGATTCCACGAGCCGTGACGGGCGATGATCACCGCCCCGGTGTAGCCAGGGGGAAACATTGTTCCCGTGTAAAACATCAGGCCGAGGGAGGCTGAGTGGGCGTTCAACTTCACTGCTGGAGGAGTGTAGTCGTTGCACGACTTACCCTGGCCAAATTCCGCATCCGGCAAATCACCCTGGTGGCAATATGGAAAACCAAAGTCCTGGCCCTGGCGGCTGACCTCGTTCAACTCGTCCGCCGGAATATCGTCGCCCAGCAGGTCGCGACCATTGTCCGTGAACCACAAGCGGCCGGTGGCGGGGCTGAACGTCAGCCCTGCACTATTGCGCACGCCCGAAACGTACACTTCATCGCCGCCGCCATCTGCTTCCATCCGCCGGATTTGGCCGAAGCCGGCCTCCACGCACACATTGCACGGCGCTCCAATGGCCACGTAAAGCAGCCCGTCCGGACCAAACCGCAAATACCTGTTGGCATGGTGAGTCTGGGTTGCCAAGCCTGTTGTAACCACGTCCGGCGCGGGTGGCTGGTCAATATTGGGCTCGACATCGTCATATCGCAGTACCCGATTCACTGCCGCCACATAGAGTGAGCCGAATTTGAACTCCACCCCGGTCGGCCGATTAAGCTTCTGGTCAATGATGTAAATGCCATCAGCGATGTAATCGCTGTTGTGGTCCTCTATGGCATATACGTTACCGGCGGCCTCGGAGCCAGCAAACACCGTACCCTGGTCCCCCACTGCAAGCTGCCGGGGATTTTGCAGGTTTTCCGCGTAAATACTGATGCTGAAGCCCGGGGGCAAGATGATTTTCGACAGGTTTTCATCCAAGCCGGCGGCCTTGCAGGACACCGCACCCACAGAGGCCACGCACAGCAGTATCAACCGGTTCAGACCTTTCAAAGCTCTCTCCTGACCAAAGCAATCAGCCCATAATGCCATAAGACAGGGGCACGGGAATCGACCGGGAAGAAGCCATCGCCGCCCTGCGCAAATACATATAATTTGGCATATCTGCTTCCCATCCGTAAACTACCTGCCGCAGAACCTCTGCCGGGCTATACCCGACTCACATCGAGTGGAATTTCAGCGCCCGCTTGCGGTCGGATTAGCGCCGGCTTCAGGCGCTATCACATTCAGGAAGACTCTTGCTGCAATCATCCCCAAACGTGAATCCCCGTTGCAAAACAGGCGCCCCCTGGGTGCTGCTGGCAGCGCTACTGGTTTGTGCCTGGCTGACAGGCTGTGCGGGAACGGCGCGTGGCACCAAAACATCGGTGTACAAAGACACGTCGGACGCAGCCAATCCAGTGAGTATTCTGCCGCGCGCTGAAGCCATGATTGTCATTCGCTATCCAGCCATCATCAGCGCAGAGGCGGAGCACCCGTTTTACCAGGCCTTTGGTAACAATGCGATTGGCGGAACCGTGCCCATAGACGTCAAGCTCAGGACCGACACCACCCGCGTGGCGCAGGCCATCATCGCCAAAACGAATTACTTCGCCATGACCCTGTACCGCGAGCTGCGGGAGAAGCTTCCTCCGGACACGGTGCTGCTGTCCCCGCACATGATCGTGTGGGACAAGGAAAACGGGCTGCACAGCCGGCCCCTGCTGGCATCCGAACAAATTCCCAGCGTTCTTACCATTGATTTCGGCGTGTACTCCTACCCGGATATTCGCGAAATCATGGAATCACCGCCACTGACTTTTGGCGACATTGTGACACCGCTGTTCGTGGTCCACAGCAACCGTTGGTTGAGCCCGACTACCAATGGTCTGCTGCTGGCCAGCGAACCCTTGCTTCAATCCTCCTGGAGTCTCTCGGTACAGCAGGCAGAGAAACAATTCATCAGCATGGTCAAGTACCCCGCGGATGGCTACCAGAGAAACCTGGATTTCATCAATTTCCTGAACACGCGCAATCCTGCACCTGTGCAGGTTCCATCAAAGGCGGTCAAAGACAGCAATGGAGATGTGTTGGCGGTGGAAGTGTATCCCCTGGAAAAAGTGCAAATGGACCAGACCATCGTTGCCGGGCTGGGGGAAAACCATTCAGTCGACCCGTTCCAACAGGCCTTCATCAATGGCGCGGCCAGCCGCGTGCTTGACCTGCTGAAGAACGTCGATCAGGACCGGGCGCTGTTTTTTGCGCGCCAGGCTACCCTGCAACGATTTGATCCGGAGCTTGCTAACGTGGTCATGGCTGGCTCGACGGACGAGAGCGTCCGCTCCCGCCTGCAATTGGCGGCTGCATTGATCGAGGCGGAAAAGAAATTCCTGTCAGGGCAGTCCCAAAGCGTTTACCAGGGCACTTATTCCGGAGACTACGGACAAAAAATGCGCCAGATGATTGCTGCCGAATTTGGCATGCTGGAAGAACGCCGGCATCTCGCGAGGGTGCAAAACATGACCACAGCCCTTGCCGTAGCCATGCTGGCAGGTTCGGTCTACGGCACGGCTGTGTCCGGCACCGTGGTTGCTGCGGCCTTGCAGAACATCACCAGTGTGCTGGTGCTGGGCTCAATCTGGGCAACCAGGTCATCCATGAAGACCCGCACCAAGGCTGGAACGGTAACCGAGAAATTCATGGCCCTGATGGCCCCTGAACTCGATCGACAGATTGCTGTTCAGGTGGAATGGCTGGAGTCCAAAGAGGAAATAACGGCGCGCGGCTTTGCCGAGTTCAGGGATAAAACAGCCTCGCTGTACCAGTCGCGGGTGCGTTCGCTGAACACAAACTCCGATGACCGGTGCGTATTTCGCCATCCTTCGATCGCCACACCCGGGCGCTGGTATGGCGCGTGTCATGACGGCCTCGCACAGGGTCGAGGTTACGGCCTGGTGGGCGAAGAAGCAGGGGAATCCGTGGAGTACCTGGGTGATGCGAAAAATGGTCTTGCCTCAGGCACGGGCGCTATGATGGTGCGGCAGGCCGGCCAAGCCAGCCCGGCTTACTACGAAGGTCAGTTCGGGAGCGGCCAGCCGGATGGCGTGGTACGGATTGAACAGGCTGGGAGCCAGGCCAGGATCCTGCGGTTCAAAGCCGGAACGGAAGCGGGCAAGGCAAATGAAACGCAATGGCAAAAACTGAAATTCTAAAGCGAAAGGCCAGCATGGCGTGCCGGCGATTCGGTCGCTGCATATGCATGGCAACATTGCTGCAACTGCTGGCTTTGAATGCCTGGAGCGAAGTGTCACCAGGCGAGCCTGCCGGGCTTACTCCCGCAGAACAATACCGCCAGTACAACCTCATGCTGATGGTAGCGGAAGGCATGGATCCACTATTTCTGGGGGAGCTTCAAGCCACCCGGCAAGCGCCCGCTGCATCCGATCCAGCGCACTTTCCGCAAATCAATGTTGATGATTTTCAAACGCCACTGAACCGCATTGTCGACCAGGACGCGCTGGTTGGAAACGCCGTCGCGGTGATTGGCTACGTGCACGCCAACCGGAAAAACATCCTCAGGGCTGTAGACGAGATCGCGCAAACCCGGGCTGATGCGGTCGCCAGTGTAGACCTGGTCGAAATGGCTGAAGACGCCATCATTGTGCGGACCGCCCTTACCAGCACGCTTGAGTACCAGGATGGCGGTAGTGCTCACGCCTGGGCCACATATCTACAGGCTTACCAGGCCAAAACCATTTACCTGCGCAATGTCATGGAATACTGGGCATTCAGCGAAGAGCTCGACACCATCACCGAGGACGCCATGGATACCACGGGCGGCAGGATGGAAGCTTACCAACGACTGCTGGAGGACGAGCCTGCCATGGACAGCTTCAAGCAGCACCTGCAGGCCGTGGAAAATATCTATTGGCTGAGCCGGAACAAGAAAGGCAAACCACCAAAATTGCCGGGCGCCGAGTTGATTGATTCTGAAGCGCAGGTGGACTGAAGCCAAGGCTTTGTAATAGCTCCACGCAGGCCCCGAAACCCGATTGAACGGGCAGGATGCCTACTGATCCAGTAATTTCAAATCCTTAATTTCCAGGCCATCGGGCTCCACGACCTGGGCCTCCCCGGCGGTTTCGCCAGATTGCAAGGTGCCAATCTGCATCGTATTGGGCTGCAGCGAACTGGCCTGCATGTGCTGCAGCTCATCAATATCCAGCGTACCGGCCAGCACTTCAGCATCTGCCTGCTGCGCCTCATCCTCAGCTGATTCTTCGCTTGATTGCTGTGCCGATGCCGTGGCTGCAGACTGGGTTGAGGCCTGGGCGGACTGTTGCGCCAAAGCCTGTTCTGCAGCCTGTTCTGATGCCTGATTTGATGCCTGCGCCGAAGTCTGATCTGAAGTCTGTTCTGATGTCTGTGCCGACTGCTGGTTGGATTTCTGCCCGGGCGAGCCCGCAGCGCTCTCACTTGCGCTGGTCGCGGAATTCATGCCTTGCAGCATGGCGAGTTGGCTTGTTTCCAGGCTGCCCGGATCAGCAGCGCCGGCACCGTTCTGCGCTGTAGCACCTGGTCTGGATTCCTGTGCGGATTGGCCGCCTGTACCAGCAGGCGCTGAACTGGCTTGCGGCGCACCAGCTGCCTGCTGCGCGGTTCCCTGGCTGCTGGCGCCGTTTTGCTCACTGCTTGATGAACCCGCGGGAACACCACCCCGACTCTGCAGGAAGCTCAGTGCGTTTTCCGAAACACCGGCAGTACTGATCTCCTGTGGAGTGTGCTCGTGGCCGGAGTACGCTTCGATACTCTTCTGTACCTTGTCATCCTGACCTTGCTCACCGGAATCTGCACCCTTACCTGACTGAGCAACGGACTGGCTCCCTTGCTGGCCTTGCTGTCCCTGTTGGCCTTGCTGTCCCTGTTGCCCCTGCTGGCCCTGTTGCTCCTGCTGGCCCTGCTGGCCTTGCTGGCCCTGTTGACCTTGTTGGCTGGGGTCGGCGCCCTGAGGCTCAGGACCATTGGCATTGGCGTAAGCCGCTGCCTCGCGTTCCTGGTACTTCTGCAATTGCTCAGCCCAGGCTTCACGTTCCTGTGCGTTCAATGCGGGGTCTTTTTGCGCTGCTTCGCTGGGTTTATACGGGTAATCACTCAGGTCATCGCCCGGCTTCCACTGCCGGGTTGACATGATCATGTCGCGCATCTGCTCGCGAATATGATCGCGCGAAGCTTGCGGCAGTTTGTCTATCTTGGCGTCACCGGCGGGAGTTGTGTAAATGGTGTTGGAGCTTGTCTGGGGTTTACCATCGAAGCGCTGATCCCGCAGTTCCTTGCTGAGGCGGTAACTTTCTTCGGTTTCATCGACGTGGCTGCTTGATACCGCGGCGGCTTCCTCATCACTGTCCTTGCTGTGTTCCTGGGCATAGACCTGCCCGGAGGCGAGGACGAACAGTGCCAGCCCCATAACCAGCCATGTCGGCCGGCAGCATCTGAGGCCAGGTTCCGGCCTTAATTCGACATTCATCATTGCCACGTATCGTTGCCAAAAATCATTGACGTTCGACCTTCCTGACCAGGCGGAAACCGGTGAAGTCGTTGCGATCGCCGTTTTTCAGGTTGAAGCGGGCGCCCAGGCGGGATTCCTTGGAACCGGTAAACCACGAGCCACCCCGGGTCATATGCGAACTGCACATGCCCGCAGACCATGCGCTGCCGTCCGAAGGCGCTTCAAGATACGACAGGTTCATGCAATCCAGCGTCCATTCAGCGACATTACCAATGCCATCATACACCCCAAAGGCATTGCCTTTGAGTGATCCCACCGGCAGGGTTTCGAAAGCGGAGGAGTCGGAACATTCCCGGTGCCGCCACTCAAACCGTGTTTCTTCACCGGCAATGTTGGCATAAGCACAAACCAAAGCCGCCTCCCCGCCCGGCCATTCACCTTCTTCACCGGCCCGGGCAACATACTCCCATTGGCTTTCACTGGGCAGGGAGTAGGCTTGGCCAGTCTTCTTACTCAGCCAGGAGGCGTACTGCTGGGCGTCGCTCCAGGACACCATCATGACCGGCCGTTCACCCCGGCCCCAACCATTGTCAGCGGGCTGCGTTTCACACCCGCCATCAGCGTGGCAGGAGTCCCACTCTGCCATGGTGATTTCATGCACGCCCATGGCAAATGGTTCGGCAATGGTTACCCTGCGGCGGGGTTTCTCGATGCTCACGGCGAACTTTGATGCTTCTGCACTACCTTGCCAGAATGCACCGGCAGGAATCACCACCATCAGCGGACACTCGCTGCAATCGCGGAAAGTCTTGCCGGAGCGCAGCGTCAATGACTCGATGGCTTCCTGCGCGGCGGTGACTTTCCGTCCTGCAGGAAACTCCTTGATGTAGGCCCGGTAGGATGCGATGGTGTTTTCCTTGCTGGCGGCCGCATAGGCCGCAGCATCATTAATGCCCCCTTGCTGCTTTTGCCGCAGGTCATGCGCTTCAGCCACGTGCGTGCCGCCGGGCCAGGCTGCAATATATGCATCCAGTGCCGCAAGGGTCGCTGCCGACCGGGCAGTATTCCAGGCTTCGTCGTCGCGCCGTTGCAGTGCGTCGCGTTCGCGCGCGAGCCGGGCTTCTTCCTGCTTGAATTCCTCAATGCGGGCCAGCGCTTCGGTGGCATGCACGCCGTCGGGGAACGTTTCCAGGTGGGCCGCGTAAGCGGCCCGCGTACCCTCCGCGACAACACCCTCCCATGCTTTGTTTTCGAGCATGTCGATGTGTTCCAGCGCCTGCTGTGCGTGCGCTGACTGAGGGAAATCCTCAAGAAACGCGCGGTAGCCAACCACGGCATCTACTTCCAGCGCCGAGCGCCAGCGCTCGATCTCCTCGGCCGATGGCCTGCCGCCAACAGGCAAGCTTTCAGCCACCGTGCTTTGCTCGCGGTTTGCATCGCTCCAACGACTGGACAACAAATACCAGGCCATGGTGGCAAGACCAAGGAGAAATACGGTCAGCAGAATGATGGATCGCCAGTCACGGTCTGGTCGGCCTGCAGGCAGTCCCGCAGATTTACTTTTCTCGCCCGGACCAGCGGTTACGCGCTCCACCCGGGTTCTCCACTCCCGCACGGATTGCGGCCGGGCAGCCGGGTCCAGGGCCAGTCCGCGCTCTATGAGCAGCGCCACTTCCCGCTGCGACTCACCCGCAGCGGCAGGCACTTCCAGCGGCAGCAAGGGATCCTTTGCGCCGGATTGCAGAGCGGCAGAGCGCTGCAGCGAGGCAGGTGGGGCAGTACCGGTTAGTGCGTGATACAGGGCAGCGGCGAGGCTGTAGATATCCGTCCAGGGGCCAATTTTCCCTTGTTCCTGGAACTGCTCAATAGCCCCGTAGGCCTGCAGGGGGTGGTCGACCGGCAGCGGGGCCGACACAGCGCCGGGCCGCGCAGATCCGCCCGCGCCCAGCACGACCGCTGCTCCCGACTCAAGCACCTGGATAAGCTGCGGACTCAATTCCTGGTGAATGACGCCCTGGGCATGCAAATAGTCCATGGCCTCGAGCACCGGCATGGCAATTGCCGCCGTCTGCGGTGCAGTCAATTTCCCGGTTGCCAGCACCCGCCTGGCCAGTGATTCACCCGGCGGACAGGGGGTAACCACATATGCCGTTCCATTGGCCCTGAACCAGCGCGAGGCGCTTGCGAGTGCAGCGTGGTGCAGCGTGGCGAAACCGGCACTGCCAGCCAGGAATTGCGCGACACCAAGGGTCAAATTGATGCCGGAGCGCTCATCCATGCCCTGCAGGGCACCATCTGCTGTGCGCACAATGCCCTGCCGCGGCAGGTATTCACGTAGGCTGTACTGGGTCCCGGTCTGTACCTCGTGCACCAGGTACATAAAGCTGTCTGCCCCCGCCACAACAAGCTGGTCGATGGTGAAACAGTCGACTACTGCTCCGGCGGGCAGTGCGAGGGACTCGCGGTTCAACGCGGCCGCACCACGATACGAAAACTCACGTCTCCAAGGAAAATCATGTCATCAGCAGTAATGAACATAATCTCGCCCCTCAGGCATGGCACCCGATTGATCCAGGTACCGCGAGCGGAGCCCAGGTCAGTGATGGTGAGCATGCCGGCACGGCCGCTGATGCGTGCGTGCACGCGCTGAACTTCCTGGCTATCGATGGAGATATCGCCACCACCCCGGCCGATGATGGCATCCACAGCGGCCGAGCGCACATGGCAGCCGGCCTGAAACGGCGTTCCGTTGGGTAAATTCCCGCTGATTTCCAGCACGCAATCTGAAGGTTCTGGCGAGCTTTCCACTACCGGCAGCGCAGTCTTCCTGCCGTTACTGAACACGCTCGCCGGAGCGTCCTGCAGGAGAGATTGCACGGGCTCAATTGCTGCGGCCCGCCGCTTGCGCAACCACCACAGCAAGCCGACAAGCAGTGCCAGCAGCCCTATGGCCAGTAGCAGCCCAAGCCCAATCCAGTAAAGCGCGCCGTGAGCGCTCGCTGCGGCTGTGACCTGTGCGGGCAAAACAAGGCTGCCCTGGAGATCCGCATCGTCACGCCCTGCATCCGGCGGGCGGGTAATGTCAGGATTTTTGCGCTGCCCGGCCGGGGCTGTTGCAGTGTCTGCGGCAGCATCGACCTCTGCTGCAGGTGCTGGTGCTGCCGCTGCACTTGCATCCGCTAATGCATCCGGGGCCGGAGCCAGGGTTGGATCCAGTACGGGGCAAGGAGCGGTAACCAGGTTCACCGGTATGCTGCCAAGCGCCTGGATCAAAGCGCTTTGCCACAGATACACCGGGGACCCGGTCGTCTCCATGCTTTGTACACCGTTGGAGGAACTCCAACCGACCAGATTTCCGCAGGTATCCAGCAGCGGCCCGGACACGTTGGGCAGTTCCTTTCCAGCCACGATGGAAACCATTGCCTGAGTTGCATTCGCCGGCCCGGCGGAGGCTCCGGCGAGGGCGACTTCCGTTGCCAGCAACAACGGGGCTGCTCCTTGAGAAATCTGCTCGGCCGGGGGAAATGCAGCAAGGCGAACGGTAGCGCCGGTCTGCAGTGGCGTGGCCGCCAGCGTAGCCGGGGCACGTTTGAGCAGCGGAGCTGAAAGCACCGTCAGGCCGGAGCTGCCGAGCTGGGTTTTGACCGTGGCGGCGCGGCCGTTTTTAGCGATGTCCGTGCCGCCGTCCAGGATGATGATCTGGTCGCCAGGCACGGCGAAATCCAAGGGCACCAGCACCAAACCCTCTGCGGAAATCACCACCCCGGTGACCGGACGTACCCGCTCCAATCCAATGGGTTTGAGCACGAGCACGACCCAGCCTGGCAAAGAGGCGGCCGGCGTTGGCGCAGCAGTATTGAGCTCTTGTGCCCAGGCGACGCCGCCAAACAACACCGCGGCACACAGCAGGTGAATCCGCAGTAAGGTGCGTGAGATCAACATGACACTTCAGTCCGGCTCAAGAAGACGAGTAAAGACGGTTGATCAGGTTGTCCAGGCAGTATTGGCCGGCACGGTTCAATGCCCGCTCCTCGCCAGCCTGCACCAGGCTCTGGATGAACACCACGATGGCCGCCTGGACCAGCGCCAGGAAGGTCGTAGCAAAGGCGACACCCAACCGTTCGGTTACCTGGTAGAGCATATCCGGGCTTTCCACGTTGGCCCGGTCGCCGGCGTAGTTGAGCGCCATCATGATCCCGACCACCGTGCCAAGGAAGCCTATCGAAGGAATCAGCCAGGTGATGTAGCGCGTCATGTTGTAGCGCAGGTCGATCTCGTGCATGAACAGTTCGA
Source organism: Lysobacterales bacterium (assembly GCA_031362985.1). GTDB lineage: Bacteria > Pseudomonadota > Gammaproteobacteria > Xanthomonadales > SZUA-36 > SHZL01. Next base: position 45,593 of record JANLTO010000025.1, read on the forward strand.
GGCTGGAGTTGAGCATGGAATTTGCCTGGTCCGCCGAATGGCTCAGATTGAACCCCAGCACGGTCCGGGAAATCAGCCGCGGGACAAAACAAACGTCACGGTACTTGCTGTTCCTCACTTTCTGGTAGATCGGGGTCATGTCTTCACCCGGCCTCAACACGGTCTCTTCATCTTCGGGCAGAAAGTTCTGATTGAACTGGCTTTTCTCAAGTTGCAGTTCACGCCAGCGCACGGCCAATTCAGCAAGTCCGGAAAAAAACAGGATCCACTGCAGGTTCTGGATGGTAAAAGGCCAGGTCTCCCGTCCAAAATCCAGCAGCACGCCGGCTGCGAAGGGCGACAAGACCCGTGCCAGCAGGGCAATAACCAGAACGGAGGTCAGGAGGCCCAGAAGTTGAGCGATCAGTCTGGGAGACATAAATGGGGTTGCTCTTGTAGGTGCTCTGGCGAAGTTAGGGTAATCAAGCGTCTTCTTCAATGATTCCGGTTGCGGGGTTACGTTTCGGCCGCTCCAGCAGGACCCGCGTCCCGGCTGCTTCCAGTCGCTCAGCGAGATGCGCCGGTATGCGCAAGAAGTGGTGGTCACGCAAGCGCACGTTCTCGCCGAACAATTCCAGCAAACGTGCCAGCGCAATTTCCGTGTCGCCCAACCGGATGCCATCCCGGCTGCCCAACTCGACCTTCATGACCCTGATCCACTGTTCATTGCGTTGCAAAAACGTGCCGTGTTCAGAGCCTGCATCCAACAACGTCAGGTAGCCGTCACTGGCCAGATGCATCTGCGCATGGATATGGGCGACCTTATCGCCCTGCACGACGAGATCGCACCGGTCCCAGCTTCCCAGGCTTTTCGTTGTCATGGAGTTTTCGTGGTCATGGAGTTTTCGTAGTCATGGGGTCTTTGTGGTCATCCGGTTTTCTTGTCCAGGGGTCTGTGGCGCAATCTCGCTCACAGCTTGCAATTCGACTTCTATGGACCGCGCACGAAGATTCGAGTTCGGTCGTGCTGAACCCATTATTATCACCGCCCTACTCCGCCAACGCCAGAAAGCTACCGGAATTTGCCCGCGCCAGCGCTTCCATGAATTCCACCGTGCCCTGGTATTTAAAGTAGTCGCCCACGGTGACCGTATGAATTTCCTTGTTCTGGTTATTAGCCAGGGTAAGCGTGCGCACCAGTCTCGAAGGCGACAGGCTGTCGTTGAATTGCGGGTTGGGCAAGCCGTCACTGAGAAAAATAATCGCATCCGCCTTGCTCGAGAAAGCCTGTTCGAATCCGCCCAGCACGGAGGACGCCCCGCGGTATTCCTTGGCCAGCCCTTTAAGAAACCTGTCCGCCTGCCTGCGTGTGGCCTTTGACACTTTGGCCAAGCCATTTCCTTCCGGCCAGCGGTAGTACTTGGGTCCTGAATCGAGTTCCTGGAAACCCAGGATGGAAAACTGGTAGCCCGATTGCAGGGAATCCAGGGCGCGCATCACGGTTCCACGCAGCAACTGCTGGTGCTTGGCCAGGTAGCCGTTCATGTCAACCAGAAACAGGATCCGCATTTTTTTGGTTTTCAGCCCCAGAAAGCGAAAACTGACTTTGTTGTTCAGCGGTTCCTCCTCGTCCACAACCACTTCCGGAGGTGGCGGTGGCGGGGGTTGGTCGTTGCGCGCCTGGAGTTTTGCATTGAGCGCAGCCAATTCGCTGGAGATCACGTCTTCCTCGGCTTCCAATTCCCGGTGACGTACTTGAGCCGCTTGCAGGGATTTGAGGATGTCGGCCAGACCCGCTTCCGATTCATCCACTTGCGCCTCGGTCTTTCCGGCGAACTCCTCCAGCACCGCAAGGTCCCCTTGCGCCCTGACCTTATTCTGGTAGTCGGGCATCATGATGATGGTCATAATGATGAATGCGCCCATGGCGGACGCAAACAGGTCAATAGCTGACAGGGAGTACACTTCGAAACTTCGCTTGCGGGATCTCATCGTGAAACACCCACGAAATCACCGTGGTTCTGCTTGGCCAGGCTTTGCATGAACATGACCAGGGAGCGGTTGGCCGTGTAGTCACCAATGGCAACTGTATGAACTTCTATTTGGGAAAAGCGGTTACTGTTGCTGATGTCCTGGATGATGTAGGCCGGGTTCTCGTCCGGCTGGCCGTCACTCAACAGGATGATGGCGTCTGCCTTGTACTCCAGGGCCGCCTGCAGGGCTGCATGGGTTGGCGTTGAACCAGCGAAACGGCTGGTCAGGCCAATGGCAAATTCCTTGGCCTGACGCAGGTTTTCCGGTGTGGCTTTCATTAATTCGTTGCGGTTGGGATAATTCCACAGCACGGGCGACGGGTCACCCTGGAAGCCGACGATGGCCAAACGGTTGGACTCATCCAGAGGTTCCAGCAATTCCAGCACCGTTTTGGTCATCAGTTCGGAATAAGCCAGCATGCTGCCGGACATATCGATGACAATGACAAAGGACTTGGCTTCGGTCACCAGCCCGAGTATGGAGAAATCGACACTGGCAAGCAGATTTTCCGGTTGTTCTTCCGGGACGACTTCTTCTACGGATTGGGGCACTGCAACGGGCACCTCGGCAAGCTGGGACTTGATATCTTTTAAGCGGGTGCGTTGGCGCGAGAGGCTTTGCTCGATGCCGCGGTTGTCCTCTTTCAGCTCCTGTAATTGAACGCTGGATTGTTCAATGTTGGACAACAGGTCCGACAACTCGCCGGCAGACAGGTTGCGCTGTTCCATGACGTCCTGGATTGCAGAATGCGAGTTATCATCACCCTCGTTTTTATAATAGGGAAATACCAGCATGACCAATAGAATGAAAGCACCCAGCGCGGATGCAAAAAGATCCACGGCGGAAATGCTGAAAATGTTGATTTCCCGGTTAGGGCGGCGCATGACGCGTGGACGTTAACAAAATAGACTGAACCCGGCAATGATTGGTAACGACATCAACAATTTATTCACAATTGGCTCCCTGGCCCGGCTTCGAACCGCCTGGCGGTGGCCGTTGATTTTCTGCTGCATCTTGTTGGCATGGATAACTTCACCGGGCCATGCCGCGGAAACCGCTGTGGGGGCGGATAGCCGCACGCGGGAATTTTTTAATCGCCAGGAAGCGGGTGTCGCCCTGGTGATTCAGCTGGACCCCTATGAGTCTGAATTCGAGTCGCGCATTCTGGGGCCCGGCAACCAGTTACTCAAGGCTTCCTCAGTCGCCGCGAATCGCCTTGGACCGGTGATCCAGTTCATTGATCCCGTGGAAAAACCACGCGAACTCAGCATAGTACTGACCATGGGCCGTGGTACCGGCAGATCCAGGGTCGACATGCGACTGATCAAGTTCGACCTGGATGGCCCGGATAGTTCCATATTGTTGCAAGCTTATCGGCTGCTGTCGCATGGGCTGGAGCTGGAGAAAAAAATCCATGCAGACACGTGGACCATGAAAGTGGCCTCACTGCGACAGGCAGCAAACTACTTCGACCACCTCGGTATGCTGGAAATGCAGCTTTGGTCGGAGTTCTACTCCAGCTATTACCTTCTGACCATACTCAATGATGCGACCTCTGCCGCTGAAGATGCCAGTGACATCAAGGCCGCAGCAAGTCGATCGAACTTCAAAACGCTACAATTGGCAGCCACGCAACTGGAAGCCTCCGCAGTTCTGGCGCTAGCCAGTGGCAGCAGTGGTAAAACGTCCGCCCAAAAGTTCGAAAAGGTACAGGCACTCTTTAGCCAGGCAGCAGAGCTGGCGCAGACACTGGACCTCCAGCACGAGATAACCTATGCGACCTATCAAAGCGGCATGGCCTACGAAGCCGCGCAGCAAGCCATCCGGGCGCAGGCGCAATTCAAAGCCGCTTTGTCTCTTGCCACTGCTTCAGGTGACCGGGAGTATGCCAACCAGATACGTAAACACACTGCGGAACTGCTCGAGTCCCAGGGCAACAACCCGGCAGCCATAGCACTGATGCAGCAGATCAGTTCCGGAGTTCCATCAGAGAGCCCGGTCAAGCCTGCAGAACCCGCAGCCGGGCCCAAAGAGGAGAAAGAAGCTGAAGAGCCACCGCAGCAAAGCGAAGTGCGCGCCAACAAGGAAATGACATCCTACCTGTTTGAACAGGGCCGCCTGCAGGAAAAAACATTTCGCCACCTGGAAGCGGTTGCAACCCTGCGCCAGGCGCAGGCTTTGAATCAGAAATCCCCTTCCGTGGCGTTCACCGGGCCAGTGGCGCTCATGCTGGGAAAGGCTCTGTATGGATCCGGGCAGCCTGATACAGCCTTGCAGCAACTGCAGCAAGGCATTGAGAGAACGCCCGCGGCGCAGTTCCGCAACCAGCTGGAAGAAGCCCACGGCCTGATTGCCACCATCCAGCGCGAGCGGGGCGATTTTGTCGCGATGACAGCCGCCCGCGATGCACAGGATAAGTTCATCAGCGGCGCGCCAGCACGTGCCGCATTCGTGTATGCCCAGGCACTGGACGAATTAGCCCGCGCCGGGACGGGATCATCTTCAGGTCGTGCGCTTCTGCAACAAAGTGCATCATTGGCGCGCGCCAGCGGACCGGCATCCGTGCAGCACCTGGCGGTACTGGAGTTGTGCACGCTCAATGCACAGAGCTGTAGTATCGAGGATGCACACCAGGCCCTGGCCAGTCTTCAGGCCAGTGCGCTGCCTGAGGCTGCTTTTGAAGCCAGGTGGCTGTGGATACGCATTCTGCGTCGCACCGGCCAGGGTGGCCAGGCCCAACCCGAACTCGAGCGGCTGATCAACGACATGCGTTTCTACCAGGCCTATCTTCCCGGCGTGTTGGGTGCCTGGTACTGGAACACACGCGAAGCGGTGTTTGACACTGCCATGCAACTGGTGCTGGCGCAACCGGGCGTGACCGCGGTGGACAGGAGTCCGGAAAGCACGGCCGTGCGATCGCTGGCGGCATTGAGCCGTTTGTCGGAATTTGAACAACCGCAGCTTAAGCAAACTTCTGACGATGCAAAGATAAACCAGTTACGTTCCCTGTTTGCCGAGCGAGCAGACGCCCGGTCCAGCGAGGCCATGACGAAAATCGATCAGGAGGCAAAGGGCCTGCTACAGCAATTGCGGCCCCGGCAGGATGATACCGCAACATCGCTGAGTTCCATGAGCCAGTCACTGGCCCGGCAACTCGCGCAACTGGACAGCAATACGGTCTTGCTTAGCTACTATCTGGCCGCGGACAAGGCCTACATCTGGGCGGGTGACCAGCAGGGCTTGAGGCTGCTGGATATGCCCTGGTCGCAGGCTCTATCCGCGCAACTGTCGCGCACCCTGGAAGGTTTGCGCTTTGATTCCGCCAGCGGCAAGAACAGTGGATTCACAGCCACCATGGATGAGTTGGGCCAGACCCTGCTGGCCCCGGTGGCGCGCTACCTGAAGCCCTCGGTTTATTTCTTCCCGGTTGGCCGCATGGAAGGTATCCCGCTGGATGCCTTGCGCTGGAATGGAAGTTTCATCGCGGACCGGCACGAAGTCTTCAACCTGATTTCACTGGACTCGCTGGACGCGCAGCACCCACAACTTGCGCCGCAGGCGACGCAACAATTTTTCCTGGCCGGCAACCAGCTTGCCAATGCGGGCGCCTTCGATGTCGTCAAGCCGCCCAGCGCAGAACTCAGAAGCGTGGCGGACCTGTTTACCGGTCCGGGTTTGCACATGGTCCAGGGCTCTGCCCTGCAATGGGATGAGTTCCAGGATGACAACTTCACGCAATCCGGCTTGCTGCACCTGGCCATGCCCTGTGTCATCGACCTGCGCAATCCCGATGAGTCACGCCTGCTGATGTCCGACAACAGCGAAGAGACCGGCCGGGACTTCCTGCTGCCGCAGGACATTGTCGGCAAGCATGTGCAAGCCGGGCTGGTAGTGCTCAGCGCCTGCGATTTTGCCGGCAGCAGCAAAACGGCCTTCGATCGCAACACGCGTTTTACCGCCGAATTCCTGCAGGCAGGTGCCGGCACGGTGATCGCCAGCCTGTGGTCGGTGGGCGACCAGCAGGCAGCAGAGTTCTGGCAACGTTTCTACCGCACGCTCCTGAGCACACCGGATATCGCCGATGCCCTGGCCGCAACCAAGCGCAGTTACTTCGAAGAAAACGGCCCGCAAGACAGCACTGCATGGGCGGCATTCCAGTTGTTTATTGATTGATCCCGAGTTTGATTGACTCTGGCGCTGATTGAGCCCGGTGCGAATCTCACTCAAGCGGCAGCAAGGGACTTGAGCTGCTGCTTCAGTCCGCGCGCCGCCAGGGCGTAGCCGCCATCGCTGCCATCGACAAAATGCATATGGTTGCCGTTGTAGGAAAACACGATGCACGTTAGCAGGGCTTCGCTGGACTTGTGCATGCCGTAGGCCAGGCGGTGTTGCCGGTACCGGTTTTCCAGGTAGCTCTGTAATTCCTGGTACTGCGCCTCACTGCCATCTATCACCATGCGCAGCACGCCGTCGAATTTGCGAAAGTCCGAGTTCTCCACCATGTCCTCGATGTAGTGGCTCCAGCGCACTGCGCTGGTATCCCGTTTGCGCGCAAACAGGTAGCTGCCGGCTATATTCAGGAACAGCATGTTGGCGAAATACTTGATGCGGCCCCAGGGTTTGAGCTGAGCGGACCGCACTCGCCATTCATGGCTGAGTTGCCTGGGGCTGAACGAGAGTCGCATGCGTTCGGCGCGCAGCGGATGATAACTGGCGACCTCACCGTAAATGTCGTGGATCTTTTCCGAAACCTCGCGGTAGATGGCGAGCCTGTTCTCTGCATCAGGCGAGACCGCTGCGATGAGCAGCGCCAGCTTGTGATCGTGAAAGCTCGGCACGCCCTGCCAACGGCACTCGAATCCTTCAAAGCTGCCATCGCACGGGCCATCAGACTCCAGCACACGCAAAACACCCTGGGCCTGCGGATCCTTGGTGAGGCGTTCCGCTTCTTCCCAGCCCCGGCCTGAGAACGTTGCCTGGGTCAGGTTGGTGGATAGCAGCACCTTGGCAAGGCGCGTCTCGAAGCCCTGGGCCGACAGGTCCGCGACGCGGACCATGCCGGCGCGCAATGCCAGGCCAAAGCTTTCGCGCGCCAGGCGTTGTGCCTCGCGCAATGCGGGTATGAGACGCTCCTGCAGTTCTCCTGGCACCGCAAAGGTGGCGCCGTCACCACCGAAAACGAAGGGCAATTCAATGCTTCGATCCACGTTGATGACCGCGGCAATGCAGGCCACGCCCACCGTGTTCACTTTCTTGTAAGCGCCGTCGGCGATAGCCTGGGTGGAGCCGATCACATCGGTGATGATGACCCACCAGTCGTCCGGCAACTGGCTGTGCCGACCGGTTTCAATCGCCGCCGCAAACGTCTCCAGCGTTGGAAGTTCGTGATAGAAGTTGGCGTTGCTCATGGCGTTAAGAGTATAGGCAAGGTGAGTACTGTTTTGTGAGAAATCTGCATCGATCCGGACGCTTCTTACCAGGGAAACTCTGATTTATTCAGAGCTTTCCTAGCATGGATGCAAGCCACTTCGACCCCTCTATACAGCTGCAAACACATGGCTTCTGCGCTGGTTGCGGGGCAACGCGTAGCCTACAGCGCTGTGCCACCGGCAGCCGAAGTAGTGTTGCGTTCGGCGGAACTTCAGTGCCAGAATCAAGCAACTGAAATCCATTGCTCTGGAGGTCTGGTATGAAACTCAGCCTGTTCCTGCTGTGCAGCGTAGCGCTGCTGTTGCCTGTTGAACCGGTGGCCGCACAGAAGAACGTCGACAACCAGCGTGGCTCGACCAAAGACGTTGATATACCCACGTGTACTCACAGCATAGGAACAGTCTCGCTGACCGACGGCGAAGGTCAGGGCTGGACTTATTACGGGCTCGGCGCGCCGTCAACCCTGATCAAGACGTTTATCAGCCGCTCCGGTTGCTTCAAGATGGTTGATCGCGGCGCTGGCCTGGTCGCCCTGCAAAAAGAACAGGCGCTAGCCGCCGAAGGCGGCCTGCAGAAGGGTTCCAACGTGGGCGCCGGCCAGGTCAAGGCAGCCGATTACGTGATCATCGCCGATGTCGCGAACGCCGACTCCAATTCCAGCGGCAATGCCGTTGGCGGGGCCATTGGCGGGGTGGTTGGCGGGCATCTGGGCGGCTTGCTCGGCGGGGTGAGCACCAAGCATGTGCAGGCCCAGACAGTGCTCACCGTGATGAATGTGCGCACCTCGGAAATCGATGCGACAGCCGAAGGTTCAGCCGACAAGAAAGACATCAGCTTCCTCGCTGGCGGTGGCTGGGGTTTCGGCGGCGTGGTCGGTGGTGGTTATGAAGACACCGACATCGGCAAAGTGGTCACCTATGCTTTCCTGGACGCCTACCGCCAGATCGTAACCCAGCTCGGCGGTCTGTCGGATAATGCGGGCGCAGATGCGCCGAAAGAGGCCTTCCAGGTGAATGTCGATAGCGTCAAGCTGAGTCGTTCGCCGTCCTCGTCTTCGAGCGCGATGCGCAGCCTTGAATATGGCGCCATGGTCTACCCAACCGGTGCCAGGGAAGAGATGTGGTGGGAAGTGGAAGACGAAAACGGCAATGTGGGCTGGATTGAGAACGATAATCTCAAACCGGTCAGATAGGGCCTGGTGAGATAGAACCCGCGCAGCCAAAAACCAGGCAGGCAAAATACGTAACAACTAAACATTACAGATTCCGGTCTAGGCAGGGCTTGCGGCATCCTCCAGGCCGGGATCTTCCTCCTGCCCGATTTCTGCAACATCAGCTTCTAGGGCATCAGCTTCCAGGGAATCAGCTTCCAGTACATCGGCGCCCAGCAGGCGCTGCGCCGCATTCGCTGGCAAGGCTTCGACCGACTTCAACTGCTTCGCCATCGCCCGGCTGCGCACTTCGGCCCTTCCAATGTTATTGGCAGCACTCTGCAGTGTCTTTTTTGTGGCTGCCAGTACTTCACCAAACTTGCCAAATTCCGTTTTAACCGCGCCCAGCACTTGCCAGACTTCTGATGATCTCTGTTCCAGCGCCAGGGTGCGAAAGCCCATCTGCAGGCTGTTCAAAATAGCCGACAGGGTCGAGGGGCCGGCAATGCTCACGCGGTGCACACGCTGCAACTCATCAGACAAACCGGGTCGGCGCAGCACCTCGGCGTACAGCCCTTCAGTCGGCAGGAACAGGATGGCAAAATCGGTCGTCAGCGGCGGGGACAGGTATTTTTCGGCAATCTTCCTGGCTTCCAATCGCACCACTTGCTCCAGTTCCCTTCCTGCCGCCGCCACGCCGTCCGCATCGGCTCGATCTGCCGCCTCCACAAGTCGCTCATACTGTTCTTTCGGAAACTTCGCATCAATGGGCAGCCAGACAGGCGTGAGTCCGTCGTCCTGCCCAGGTAAACGGATGGCAAATTCGACGCGTGCATTCGTGCCAGGAATGGTTTCCACATTCTTTGCGTACTGGTCGGCCGTGAGCATCTGCTCGAGCAGCATCTCAAGCTGCACTTCGCCCCAGGTTCCGCGCGTTTTGACGTTGGTGAGGACACGCTTGAGGTCGCCGACCCCAATGGCCAGTTGCTGCATCTCGCCCAGGCCCTGGTGCACTTTTTCCAGCCGGTCTGAAACCAGCTTGAACGACTCGCCGAGGCGTTGTTCGAGCGTGGCGTGCAGTTTCTCATCGACCGTCTTGCGCATCTCTTCGAGGCGCGCGCTGTTGTCCGTTTGCAGGTCCTTGATTTTGTCTTCCAGGGTCTTGCGCACTTCCGCCATGCGCAGCGCGTTGGACTCGGTCAGCGTGCCCAGCGACTGGTTCAGGGTATCGCCGAAGCGCGTGAGCGCGATGGCCTGTTGCTGGGCAAAGGAGTCGATCTGGTTATTCTGGATGGTGGCAACGCTGGTCAGTTGCGCCATGACGATTTGCTGGAATTGCGTAAAATTTCCGGACAATTCCTGCCGGGTGCCTTGCGCGGTAGTTTGGACCTCGCTGCGCAATTCACGCTCAGTGCGTTCGCTGGTTTGCTGCTGGTGTTGTTCAAGGTCGGCCTGCAGCTTATCCAGCCGCGCTGACTGCGCCTTGCTGGATCCGCGCAGCAGCGTGAGGATCTGCAGAATAATGATGACTGCGGCGAGCGCAAGAGCAACAGTTTCGGTCTCAGTCATGTAGGGTCCTCGTCCATCGATTTTACGTGGCAGCTTACCCGCCCTGCTTCAGCCCGCCGCCAGTCGCGCACTTACTTCAGCCAGGCGCCGGGCAATACCATCAAGCGTGGCCTGGTGCTTTGCATCCAGCAGGGCGCCATCCGCTGCAAATGCCTCGTGTGCGCGCGAGAGCGCAAACTGCTCCGGGAGCACCAGCACGCCCAAAGTTTGCAGGATGGCGCGCAAATGCACCAGTCCGCGCAAGCCACCGAGCGCACCGGGCGATGCGGCCACCAGTGCAGCCACCTTGTTCCGGTAGGGCAGGCGGCCGTCGTGCTCCGCGTCGGGCCGTGACACCCAGTCCAGCGTGTTCTTCAATAGCGAGGTCACCGACGCGTTGTTCTCGGGTGAGGAAATCAGCAAAGCGTCGTGCGCCATAAACAAAACCTTGAGCTCGCGCGCGCTTGCCGGCACGCCCTCTTTGTCTTCGAGGTCGCCATTGTAGATGGGCATGGAAAAATCGGCGAGGTCAATGAGGGTGGCGCTTGCGCCAGCAGACTGCAGTGCATGCGCAGCAGCCGAGGCCAGCTGCTTGTTGTGTGAGCCCGTGCGTGCACTGCCGGAGAAAACAAGAATTTTTGCAGTCATGAAAATGACATCCCATTTTTTGTTATTGAAATGCGATCCGGCGGAAGCGTCACGCCAGGTCGAACAGCAGCGCTTCGGCCGCAGCACCGTTATCCAGCGTGATGGTTGGCTCACCAGACAGTTTCACTGCGTCACCTGCTGCCAGCACCTGGCCGTTGACGCTGATACTGCCGCGGGCCACATGCACATACGCGCACCGTTCAGCGGGCAGAGTATGAGTGATTTTCTCCGCGCCATCGACCAGTGCCGCGTACAGCAAGGCGTCCTGGTGGATTTTTACGGAGCCCTCGCGTGCATCGGGCGAAGCCACCAGTTTCAGCCTGCCGCGCTTGGCGGCAGCATCAAAATGCTTTTCCTCGTAGCCGGGCGCAATGCCGGTCACCTCGGGCTGAATCCAGATCTGCAGGAAGTGCACTTCCGCAGATTTCGACGCATTGAACTCCGAGTGTTGCACACCCGTGCCCGCGCTCATGCGCTGCACATCGCCGGGGCGGATGACCGAGCCGTTACCCATGGAATCCTTGTGCTCCAGCGCGCCCTCGAGCACATAGCTGATGATTTCCATGTCGCGATGCCCGTGGGTGCCAAAACCCATGCCCGGCTTGACGCGATCCTCGTTGATCACGCGCAAGGCGCCAAAACCCATGTGTACGGGATCATGGTAATCGGCAAATGAAAACGTGTGAAACGAGCGCAACCAGCCGTGGTCGGCATAACCGCGTTCCTCACTCTTGCGAATCTGCATCACGTTAAAATCCTCCTGTTCAGTTTCGAGCCTTTATCAGCTGCACTATAAACTTGCCTTAATGGCAGACAAAGCAAATACTTTCAGCGGAGTTGCGCAGTTCCTCTGAACGCCTTGGAATACATCCTTGAAGGAAGTAAGTACCCACGATGTTGCTGGGGCGATTTTCCCATCACGTCCAACGCCAGGACTGGTTCGCCGTCGTGCTGGATCTTCTGGTCGTGGTCCTCGGCATCGTCATTGGCCTGCAGGCGAGCGCATGGAACCAGTCACGCATCGACCGGCGAGACGAGTTCACGTACTTGGTGGCGCTCGACGCCGACCTGGATGATTCCCACGCCCTGCTCCAGGAAACGATGGAAAACTACGACAGGATCTTGCACGCACTGATCCGCCTCGTGGAAATCAGCGACGATCCTTCGCAGCGGCTGCCAACAGAAAACATTGACAAACTGTTGTGGCAGGGGTTGTGGGATCTTGCCTTTGTAGAAGAGCATATGAACGTGTATGACGACCTGAAATCCTCAGGCCGGATGAACCTGATTGGCGACCCACAACTGCGCCTGGGCCTGACGGAGCTGAAATCCATGTTCGATCGTTATAGCAAAAGCGAACGTGATGCCGGGCAAATCCAGAACCTCACTATCGATGGTTACGTCACTGATCATTTCAACAATCGTCGGTTTGCGCTGTATTCGACTAACGGCGTGGGTTTCCCGCAGGCTCCTGCCAATTCGCCCCCACCGGATTCCCTCGCTTTTCTGTCGGCGCAACCCACCCGGAACCGCATAACGTCAAAGTACATCTCTTCGAACACCGCGAAAAGGGAGTTGGTGAAGGTCGAAGCCAAGCTGGTCGAAGTCCAGCAACTGCTGCGGGAACGGATGGAACTGCTGACTCGCTGACGAATCAGGCTGCTTCCGTTCTCGGTATCACCGTTTGCTCAATGTGCTTGCCGGCTTCCTGCTCTGCGAGTCGCAATTCATAAGACTTTTGCAGATTCAACCAGAACTCAGCCGTGGTATCGAGATAGCGCGAAAGTCGCAGTGCCGTATCTGCGGTGATTCCACGTTGACCATTTAGAATCGCCGTGATCCGGTTACCTGGCACACCCAATGCCGCAGCCAAGGCGTTTGCCGATATTTCCAGCACATCCAGCTCTTCCCGCAATATTTCGCCGGGATGGACCGGCCGCATTCCATTTGTGATCTTCATCTTTATTGACTCACTCAGTGGTAATCCACGATTTCGACATCAAAAGGACCGTCTTCCTTCCATCGAAAACAGATTCGCCATTGCCGGTTGATTCGTATACTGAATTGATTCTTGCGATCGCCCGATAATGCCTCGAAACGATTGCTTCTCAAGTTTGCCAAATCCTGCAATGTTTCCGCGCTGTTAAGAACCGCAAGACGGCGTTCAGCCTGCTCGGTGAATGCTCGGAATTCCCGGACACCAAGACCTGCAAAAAGGCGCTCAGTTTTCCGATCTTTGAACCCTCGAATCATGGACATTGATCCTAACAGAAGATACGTAGTACGTATAGCGTATTAGTAAAATCTTAAAGCGCCCGACCGCAGGGCAAACTCAGGGGAACCTGAGCGAAATCCTGCGTGAAACCCCGCCAAAATTCGCTTTACCAGTGTCATCCTTGAGCGTGGCGCTAACTAGCTCCCCTTTTATAGACATTCGTCCGGCCAGCCGGCATTTTCGGTAAGATACCCCGAGCAATACACATAATAAGGGCCGCTTGAGCGGTCATGCCAGAATGGGGTGGATACGGAATGTCGCTGTTTGAGGAACTGAAACGCCGTAACGTTATCCGCGTAGGCATTGCTTACACGGTTACTGCGTGGCTGCTGCTGCAGGTGGCCGACATCGTTCTGGACAATACGTCGGCGCCAGACTGGGTCATGCACCTGATCATGGTCCTGTTGCTCATCGGCCTGCCGCTGGCGCTGCTGTTTGCCTGGGTCTTTGAAATGACCCCTGAAGGCCTGAAGAAAGAAAAAGATGTAGACCGGACACAATCCATTACACGCACCACCGGCCGCAGGCTGGACTTTGCCATCATTGGCGTGCTGGCCGTGGGGCTGGGATATCTCGCCTGGGATAAATTCCTCGCACCGGAAGGCGGCACTGCATCGGAAAAGGGGTCAGAGCCCTTTTCCACTTCGGCAACCATTGAAAACCCGGGTGCTTCAGACGAGAAAAGGGCTCTGACCCCTTTTCCGCCGTCAGCCTCGCCCGTGAACGCAGCACCAGAAAAATCCATCGCAGTATTGCCCTTTGTCAACATGAGCAACGACCCGGACCAGGAATTCTTTTCTGACGGCATATCGGAAGAGTTGCTCAATGTGTTGGCGCAGTATCCGGGCGTGCGGGTGGCCGCGCGTACCTCTTCGTTCCAGTTCAAGGGGAAAAACCTCGACATTGGTGAGATCGCCCGTTTGCTCAAAGTCAGGAACGTGCTGGAAGGCTCAGTGCGCAAATCCGGCACCAAGCTGCGCATTACCGCCCAGCTGATCCAGGCCGATACCGGTTACCACCTGTGGTCGGAAACCTATGATCGCGAACTGGATGATGTATTCGCCATCCAGGATGAAATTTCAGCCGCCATTGGCGAGGCGTTGCGAGTGGAACTGAAGCTGGGGACCGGCGAGGAAGCCGAGGCACCCCGCGTGGCTGAGTCTTCCAACACCGCAGCCTACGAGGCCTATTTGAGCGGCCGCCACCTGGTCAACCAGCGCGGGCGAAGCAACATCACGCAGGCGGTAGAGGAACTGAAACGTGCCGTGCGGCTTGATCCGGAGTTCGCACCGGCGCAAGCCTGGATGGCTATTGCCTGGATCATGATGCTGGACAGCCCCGCAACCTATGGAGACCTCAGCCTGGCGGAAGTCAAAGAGCGCGCCACGCCCCATATGGAGAAAGCCCTGGCGCTGGACCCAAACCTCGCCGAGGCGCATGGAGCACGCGCCCTTTTTGCCATGAATTCGAGCGATTACGCAACAGCGATGAAGGAAACCGAACGTGCGCTGGAACTGAACCCGGTCTATGTCGATGCCATGAACTGGCGGCAAATAACGGCCGGCGCTTCCGGCGATTACGCGGTTTCCCTGGAGATCCAGCGACGCATCGTCGAAGTGGACCCGCTGTCCATCATCGGGCGCCTGAACTACAGCCCCGTGCTGGCTCTGTCGGACCTCGAAGCCGGGCGCGAAATGGCCCACGGCATGGTCGAGCAAAATCCATGGGCTGGTTATACCGCGCTGGGTCAGATCGAATTGTGGCCTGGCAAGGATCTGTCCGGCAGCCTGGGCTGGTTCATGCGTGCCTACGGTGAGGACCCGCATGATGAACTATCCAACCGCTACCTGATCGGCATACTCGCCCTGGTGGGTGAATACGACGAAGCGCGGCGGATTTCGGACGGCAACCTCTACCTGGTCGACATCCAGCAAAACCAACTGGAAAGCGCCATCCATACCTTGGAAATCACCCACGCAGGCGACCCGGATAACGCTGCCGTCACGATGGACCTGGCCGATACGCTGCACCTGGCCGGGCGGTTTGAAGAATCGCAGCGACTCTATAGCCAGATGCAGGCGCTGTCGCCCAGCGGAGTGATTGTCGATACCAGGGATAGTTCGACCCGACCGACCTTGCGCATGGCCTATGCCTACAAACTGGCGGGTGACAGTGCAGCTTCAGCACACGCCATTGAAATCCACCGCAAGGATTTTGAAAAACGCCGCCAGATTGGTCTGCTCTATGCCGCAGACTACGTGGCGGAGGCCATGGCCACTGCCATCGAAGGCAACACGGCTGCCAGCTTCGCAGCGATTCGTAGCGCCATCGATAACGGATTTCGCGACGATGCGTTTTTCCGTGAACCATCGATGCAGTCGCTGGCCCAACACCCCGAATTCCTCGCGTTGAAAGCCGAGGTGACCAAGCTATTGGCAGGCGAGCATGCTGAAGTGCTGCAGTTGATCTGCAACGACAACCCGATACCGGGCATCTGGCAACCCCTGAGCAAAACCTGCCAAGGCGTGGTGGCCAGTTCATGAGTTTTATTGCCGAGCTGAAACGCCGCAATGTATTCCGCGTGGGCATCGCCTACGCCATCACTGCGTGGCTGATCCTGCAGCTGTCCGATATCGTGCTGGACAACATTCAAGCGCCGCACTGGGTGATGCAGGCCATCATGCTGTTGCTGGCCATCGGTTTGCCGCTGGCGCTGGTGTTCGCCTGGGCGTTCGAATTGACGCCGGAAGGGCTGAAGAAAGAAAAGGACGTAGACCCCACCCAATCGATCACGCACCAAACCGGGCACAAGCTGGACCGCACCATCATCGTCATCCTGGTGCTGGCCCTGGGTTATTTTGCCTACGACAAATTTGGCGGGGGGTCTGAAAAGGGGTCAGAGCCCTTTTCCTCCGCAGCAGCCATTGAATTCCGCCCGGGGTCAGAGAACCATTTTCAATCATCCTCGGAAACCAGCGAAACGGCGGCAGAAAATGGTTCTCTGACCCCTTTAAAATCTCTCGCCGTACTCCCCTTCGTCGACATGAGCCCGGCCAAAGACAACGAGTACTTCACCGACGGCCTGACCGAGGAACTGCTCAACATCCTGGCGCAGATCAAGGGCCTGCAAGTGGCCGGCCGTACCTCGTCGTTCGCGTTCAAAGGCAAAACCGAAGATCTGCGCGACATTGGCAGCAAACTGAACGTCAACACACTGCTGGAAGGCAGCGTGCGCAAGGACGACCAGCGCCAGCGCATCCGCGTTACTGTGCAGTTGATCAACGTCGCGGATGGCTACCACATCTGGTCGGATACCTACGACCGCGACCTCGAGGATATTTTTGCCATCCAGGAAGACATTGCGCAGCAAGTGGCCGAAGCGCTGAAAATCAACCTGCTGGGTGAGGAAGAAAAGCAAGTAACGGCACCTGCCCGCACCGGCATGAATGCCTATGACCTGTATTTGCAGGGGCTGCAAAATGTGAACTCCTATTCCTTCGAAAGCTTGCGCAAAGCTGAAAGTCAGCTGACCGAATCGCTGGCCATAGACCCCGGCTACCTGCCCACCAAGCTGGCGCTGGCCCGGACGTGGGTCGCCCAAGCCGATGCGGGAGTGGTCCCGGCGCCAGAGGCTTTCGCCAAGGCCAATCCCTTGCTGGATGAAGTGCTGGCGGAAGACCCCGGCAACAGCGAAGCCCATGGCTATCGTGGCCAGATCCAGGATTACGAGGAGAATTACGCCGCGGCCCGCGTTTCTTTTGAGCACGCGTTAGCAGCGAATCCCAGGAATGCCAACGCCCTGACCAACTACGGACGCTTCCTGTTTGACCGCGGCGAGGTGGAAGAAGGCCTGGCCCAACTGCACGAGGCGGCCCGCATCGAGCCGTATGACACCACGGTGCAATGGGAGCTGTGTATGACCCAGGCCCTTTTGGTCGATGTGACTGCAGGAACCCGGGAGTGTGAGCGGATTGGTGAAATACAGCCTGACAACCCGATGCAGTATTACGGCCAGGGATACATGCACATGTTCCGTGGTGAACTGGCCCAGTTTCTGTATTGGCGTCACCAGGCCGCTGAGACAGACCGGGCTGACCCGGAATTGCCGGCCGGAGGCGCACTGGTGTGGTTGGATATCGGTGACACGGAAAGGGCCGAAGCCGATTTGCAGAAAGCGGCCAGCCTAGATCCCGATCATCCTTTGACCCTGGCCGCACGCATTGAGCTGCTCCTGTACCAGGAACAGTACCAGCAAGCCGTTAGCCTGGCGCAAAAAGCCCGTGACGAGAAACTTCCCGGCCGCCAGGGCTCAGATGACATTATCGACGGCTTGTTGCTAAACGATGCTGTTCGCCGACGGGATTACGCTAAGGCGCTGGCGATTTTGCACGAAGGTTTTCCCGACGGATTGGCTTCGCCGCTGGATACCGATGATGTGGACGATGTTTATGCCCTGGCCGGCCTGGCCTATGTGCTGAAAATGCAAAACCCCGCATCGGAACAGGCCCCCGACTTGCTCGACCATGCCGATGTGCTGAATAAGCGCTCCGATGGCCGCGTTTTTCCGTCCGAGAAACCGTTCAGACAAGCCATGATCGAGTCGGCCAGGGGTAACAAGTCCGCTGCGTTATCGTCCTTGCACGAGGCATTCGAAAAAGGTTGGCGTCTGGGCTGGCGCGATTGGATGTACCGGGACTTCCAGTTCGAGTCCCTGCACAAGGAACCCGAGTACAAAGACCTGATCGCGATGTTCGAAGCAGATATGGAGAAACAGCGCACCGAAGCTTATGAGCTGTTGGGACTGAAGCAGTGAACGCAGCAATACCCCCTCCCGCCCCCTTTTCATGAGCTTCTTTTCCGAACTCAAACGCCGCAATGTATTCCGCATCGCCACGGCCTACGCGATTGCCGCCTGGTTGCTGCTGCAGATCGCGGATCTCGTGCTGGACAATACCTCTGCGCCCCCCTGGGTGATCCAGAGTTTGTTCGTGATCGTCGGCGTGGGTTTCGTATTTGCCCTGATCTTTTCCTGGCTCTACGAACTCACTCCCGAAGGCGTGATGAAGGAATCCGAGGTTCCGCGTGAGCGCTCCATCACTTACCACACGGCAAAGAAACTCGATTACCTGACCATCGCGCTGCTGCTGGGCGCCGTCGCCTACCTGGTGGTGGACCGCTACGTGCTCGAGGCGCCGGTTGCCACCGTGACGGGGTCAGAGAACCATTTTCCAAAAACCGCTCAGGAAACCAACGAAGCACCAGGTGAAAATGGTTCTCTGACCCCAGTGGAACTCGCATCGTCCGGCGCAGAGCCCAATTCCATCGCGGTCCTGCCGTTTTCTGACCTCAGCGAAGACGGCGACCAGGCCTATTTTTCCGACGGTATCGCCGAGGAATTGCTGAACCTGCTGGTGCGCGTGGAGGGTTTGCACGTCGCGTCCCGCACTTCATCTTTTGCGTACAAGGGCGAAAATCTCAGTATTCCCGAGATTGCTGCCGAGCTGAAAGTGGCCAATATCCTCGAAGGCTCGGTGCGCAAGGACGGCGACCGGGTGCGCATCACCGCGCAACTGATCGACACCCGTAACGACCGCCACTTGTGGTCGGAGAACTATGACCGCGATCTGGTGGATATTTTCGCCATCCAGGATGAAATCGCCACTGCCATTGTCACCGCGCTGAAGGAGCAACTGGGGGTCCAGGCCACCACTGACGCCATCAACGTTGAAGCTGCCACCAACAATCTCGACGCCTACGATCTGTACCTCAAAGGGCGCATCCTGTTTGTCGCCCGCCAGGACATTGATATTGCCATCCAGATGTTTGAACAGGCCATCGAACTCGATCCCAATTACGCCCGCGCCTGGGAAGGGCTTGCCGCAGCGCAGGCCGTTGCCGATGACTGGTTGCTTGGCGATGGAATTGATCACGTCCCCCTGGCGGTCGAAGCGGCGCAGCGGGCCATGGAACTGGACCCGGAGCTTTCGATGCCCTATGCCGTCCTGGGAAATAGCACTGTAGTTCTGGGGGTTGCAGCGGATGTGCCGGATCTGGCTGAAGCGTTGCGCATGTTGGATCTCGCCATTCAGAAGGATCCCAACAACACGACCGCCTTGCAGTGGCGCGGCGGTCACTATTACTGGCTTGGATTCTTTGATCGCGCGCTGGCTGATTTCGATGAATGCCTGCGACTGGACCCGGCCTACCTCAATTGTGCACAACACCGGGCGGCGGCTTTGCTGTTTCGCGGTGATACCGATGCCGCCCTGGCTGCCTTCATTCCCACCCTGTACGAAAACTTCCACTCCATGGATGAAGCGTTTGTTGCCGTGCTGGTCGAGCAGGGCAATTCCCTCGCGGCCCTGCTATTGGCCACCGCGAGGCTGAACGCGCCGTATGCACCGGTGGGCGAATGGATAAAGGCGCTTGAGAATCCCGGGGATGACCATCGCGCGGGCCTGGCGCGCTTCGACCGCTGGGCGGCGGAATATCACAACAATTACGCCGTTGATTTTCCGGATGTGCTGCTGGCCTTTGGCGACTATGAGCGTGCCGCGCAATCGCCGAATATCCTCTATACCATCTGGGGACCCGGTGCAAAAGCATTCCGCCAGACGCCCTGGTTCAAGCAGTGGTTGCATGACAACGGCGTTGAAGACTACTGGCGCAAGCACGGCTTCCCGCCTTCATGTCACGTAATCAGTGAGCAGGACTACAGCTGTGACTGATATTGGGGGTCAGAGTAATATTTGGGGTCAGAGTAAAAAATCCAGGTTTTTACTCTGACCCCAAGTATTTCCAAGT
Organism: Lysobacterales bacterium; assembly: GCA_031362985.1. Lineage (GTDB taxonomy): Bacteria > Pseudomonadota > Gammaproteobacteria > Xanthomonadales > SZUA-36 > SHZL01. Next base: position 65,461 of record JANLTO010000025.1, read on the forward strand.
ATTTGCGATTAAAGGAGAAACCATGAACAAGCTGAAGCGTGTCAGTCTCTTGAGTCTTTTGCTCGCTACCTGCTGCTGGCTGACGGCCTATGCGGCGCCGGCAAGCTACGATGTCATCCTGCGTGGCGGCACGATTTACGACGGCAGCGGTGAGAAACCCTATACCGGCGACGTGGCCATCCGTGGCGACCGGATCGCGGCGATGGGTGACATCGGCGAGTCCAGCGCGCCGCACGAGATCAATGTCGTGGGCCTGGCGGTTGCCCCGGGCTTTGTCAACATGATGTCCTGGGCTAACGAATCGCTGATCGAGGACGGCAAATCGCAGAGTGATATCCGCCAGGGCGTGACGCTGGAAATCATGGGTGAAGGGGATTCGATGGGCCCCCTGAACGGCCGGATGAAGCAGGACATGATCGCTGCACAAGCAGACATCCGCTACGAGATCGAATGGACCACGCTGGCTGAGTACCTGGCGTATCTCGAACGGCGCGGCATTTCGCCGAATGTTGCCTCGTTTATCGGCGCCGCCACCCCGCGCAACTATGTTATCGGCCAGGAGGACCGCGCACCGACCGCGGAGGAACTCGAACAAATGCGCGCACTGGTTCGCCAGGCCATGCAAGAAGGGGCTTTGGGCGTCGCATCTTCACTGATCTACCCACCCGGCAGCTTTGCCAAGACCGACGAACTGGTCGAGCTTTCAAAAGTTGCCGCCGAATACGACGGCATGTACATCTCGCATATGCGCGATGAAGGCGCCAACCTGCTGGAAGCGATAGACGAACTGCTCACCATTGCCCGGGAAGCCAATATCCGCGCCGAAATTTATCATCTCAAGGCCTCCGGCAAACCCAACTGGCATTTGTTTGACCAGGCCGTTGCGAAGGTCGAACAGGCCAGGGCCGAGGGGCTGCAGATCACGGCGGATGTTTACACCTACCCGGCGGGTTCCACCGGGCTCAATGCCGCGATACCGCCGTGGGTCCAGGAAGGCGGTTTCGAAGCCTCTGTGGAGCGCATGAAAGACCCTGCGATCCGCGAGAGACTGGCGCGTGAAATGCTCGAACCCTCGGACGCGTGGGATAACATGTACCTCGGTGCAGGTACGCCGGATAACATCCTGCTGGTCGGTTTCAAGTCGGAGGCGTTGAAACCTCTAACCGGCAAAACCCTGGCCGAAGTTGCGAAAATGCGCGGTACCGATCCGCGCATGACCGCGATGGACCTGATTATCGAGGATGACAGCCGTATCGGCACGGTGTACTTCAGCCAGTCCGAGGACGTGGTCAGGAAGGCGGTTGCCTTGCCATGGGTCAGCTTCAACTCCGATGCGGAATCGATCGCACCAGAGGGCGTTTTCCTTCTGAGCAGCCCACACCCGCGCGCCTACGGCAGTTTCGCCAGGGTGCTGGCGAAATATGTCCGCGACGAAAAGGTTCTGACATTGGAGGCGGCCATCCACAAGCTGGCGACACTGCCAGCCATGACCATGAAAATTGATCAGCGGGGACAGCTGAAGAATGGCTACTACGCGGACGTAGTGGTGTTTGATCCGGCCAAAATCCAGGACAACGCAACGTTCATCAAACCGCACCAGTACGCGACCGGTATGCTGCACGTGTTCGTCAACGGCAAACAGGTGTTGAAGGACGGCGAGCACACAGGCGCCAAACCCGGGCGGTTCGTGCGCGGGCCGGGCTGGAAAGGCGAGGGTAAACAGGAATGAATGATTCCAGCCACAATACAGACGAAGGCCTGGTGCGCGGCATTGGTACCTGGGCGCTGAGCGCTAACATCATGAACATGGTGGTGGGCGCTGGCATTTTCGTCCTGCCGGGCATAGTGGCGGCAAAGATCGGGCCAGCCGCCCTCATTGCCTACCTCCTGTGCGCGGTGATCGTCGGAACGGTGTTCCTGTGTTATGCAGAAGCCGGTAGCCGGGTAACGCGCAGCGGCGGCAGTTATGCCTATGTCGAAGAGGCCTTCGGCCCGTTCGCCGGATTTGTCACATCGACCCTGTTGTGGCTGGGATACGCAGTGTTCTCGGATGCAGCGCTGGCAGTGGCCATGACCGATGCCATCGCTCTTAAATTGCCGATTCTCAGCCAGGGCCTGCCGCGCAACCTGTTCCTCCTGGCCCTGTTCGCGTTCCTGGCCTGGATCAATATCGTCGGGCTTAAGCAGGGTGTGAGGCTGGTGATCGTGAACACCATCGCCAAGCTCGTTCCGCTGGTGCTGTTGGCAGTGGTCGGTCTGTTCTTTATCAACTTTGATAACCTGGTCATAGTCGAATGGCCCAGCCTGAGTAATTTCGGCGCTGCAGCACTGGTTTTGTTCTTTGCCTTTGGCGGCGCAGAGACGGCCCTGAACTCCAGCGGCGAAATCCACAACCCGGCCAGAACCATCCCGCGCGGATTGTTGCTGGGCGTCGGCGGCATTTTCACGATGTACGTCGCACTGCAGGTGGTGGCGCAGGGCACCCTGGGCCCGGAACTGGCCAATAACACGGCAGCCCCGCTGGCCGCAGCGGCCACGGTGGTGTTTGGCAGCTGGGGAGCCCAGCTGCTCCTGGTTGGCATGATCATTTCGATTTTTGGTTGCCTGAGTGGCGACGTACTGAACACGCCGCGGGTGATATTCGCTTCTGCGCGCGATGGGTTGCTTCCGGGCGTACTGGCCAAAGTGCATCCCAGGTACCACACACCACATATCGCGATCTTGCTCTTCGCGGCTTTCGGCGGGATCATCGCACTGACCGGCACCTTCAAGCAACTTGCGGTGGTTGCATCTGGCTCTCTCCTGCTGATTTATCTCGGGGTCAGCCTGGCCGTGATCGGCCTGCGCCATCGCATGGGGCCCCCTTCTGCAGAGCAGTTCCGCATTCCCGGCGGACCCATCGCGCCTGTCCTCAGTGCAGCGGTCATCCTGTGGCTGCTGCTGCAGATGACCGCGAGTGAGGCTATTGGAGTCGGGGCGCTGCTGGCAATTACAGTGGTCATTTACGTGGCCCGAAAGGCATGGGGTCAGAGTCAAGTGCCAGAGTCGGCTGACAAGCACTGATGCGAACAACTCAACCCGCTCCGGACTCCATAGATTGGCCTTTACTCTGGCACTTGACTCTGACCCCACATTTTCCGGCGTTTTTAACCCGTATTTAGTCTCAAACTTGTTATTATCTTGTCCGGGTTGTAGCAGCGATCGTGAACCGAAGGACCGGACGAACACATGGCAGGACTCATTGAGGAGCTAAAGCGAAGAAACGTCTTCAAGGTCGGCGTGGCTTATGCCGTGCTGGCCTGGCTGCTGGCACAAGCTGCCGCCCTCGCCGCCGATACGTTTGCCGCACCCGACTGGGTGATGAAAATGCTGGTCACCCTGCTGGTGTTGGCGTTTCCCCTCGTGCTGTTTTTCGCCTGGGCTTACGAGCTCACGCCCGAAGGCATCAAGAAAGAAAAAGACGTAGACCGCAGCCAGTCCATCACCCACCAGACCGGGCGCAAACTGGATTTCACCATTATCGCCATCCTGGTCCTGGCGCTGGGATATTTCATTTGGGAATCGCGCTTCGAAGTGGGGTCAGAGAACCATTTTCAGCCAACTTCTGCAGATACTGGCGATGCGGAAAAGGGGTCAGAGCCCTTTTCGACCGAAGAAACTTCAGCTGCTGACAGCGATGCAGCGAAAAGGGCTCTGACCCCTTTACTGACCCCTTTAAAATCCATCGCCGTCCTGCCCTTCGTCAACATGAGCGACGATGCCGGTAATGAGTATTTCTCCGACGGCATCTCCGAGGAAATCCTCAACGCACTGGCCCAGGTACCCGAACTGCAGGTGGCGGGTAGGACTTCTTCCTTCGCCTTCAAAGGCAATAACGAGGACTTGCGTAAAATCGGTGAGGCCCTGGGCGTCAGCCATATCCTCGAGGGCTCGGTACGCAAGTCAGGAACCAAGGTGCGCATCACCGCGCAATTGATCCGGGTGGATAACGGCTTCCACTTGTGGTCGGAAAGCTACGACCGCGAACTGACCGATGTCTTTGCCATCCAGGACGAGATCGCCAATGCCATCCTGGTGCAGCTCAAGGCGCATTTGGTGGAAGGTGCGCCCCAGGTCGTTGCTACCAGGCGCACCAATACTGAAGCCTATGATCTCTATTTGCTGGCCAAGCAACGCATGTATGAACGTAGCCGCCTGCCCCTGGAGGCAGCAGCAGAGATGCTCGACCGGGCCATTGCCATCGACCCCGGGTATGCCCCTGCCTACGCGCAACGGGGCATTGTGACTGACCTCCTGAGCGAAACCGAATACGGCGCCATCCCCAAGGCGCAGGTATTAACCCAATCCAAACAGTTCGTCGACCAGGCCCTTAAGCTCGACCCCGAATTGGCCGAAGGCTGGGCGGCACTGGGCCTGTATTACCAGAATCTGCCGGGTGGAACGGAGCAAAGCATCGCCGCGCTGGAGAAAGCGCTGTCCATCAACCCCAACCTGATCGAAGCTGCCAACTGGCTGGGCAATGCCTACAACGACAGTGGCCAGCCGGCGAAGAACCTGACCGTGCTGGAAGACCTCATCCGGCGTGATCCCCTGTTCAAGCCCGCGGTCGGCAATCTCGCGTTTCTTTATATCCAAATGGGGCAACGCGATAAAGCCAAAGCGCTGATAGAGAAAGCCCGCCCCTTTCTTGCCCAGGATGCCAATGTGTTGGACTGGGAAGCAACGCTGCTTGCAACGGCGGGAGAGTTCGCCACAGCGCTTCCGCTTTCCGAGCAAGCGGTTCGCCAGCAACCGCAGGACCGGGTATACCGGAGTGATATGAGCGTGGCACTGCTGGCCACCCACCAGTACGAACGCATTGTGAAGGACGGATACTGGATCTGGAAAGTCAGGGCGCTAAAGCACTTGAAGCGGGTCGAAGAAGCGACCCAGTTGGCCCAGCAATGGGCGGCGCAGGGAGATATTCGCCCCTATTTGAACTTGCTCAGTACCACAGGCCAGTTCGAGGCCCTGGTCAGTTATGTGGAGGAGCACTGGCCGGACTTGGGCGCGTTTGCAGCAGATTTCCCGGCTGCCGGCTATTTCGGCTACCCAATAATGAATGACATTGCCCTCGCCTATCAGCGGACGGGCAACCAGGAAAAATTCAGTGACGCCATGGCGAGGGTACGTGCAGCCCACGACGCGCTGGCTGCGCAGGGCTTGAGTAACCCCATTTTCTTTACCAACGAGGCGGCTTATTACGCCATGGCGGATGATCGCGGGCAGGCCCTTAAATTTCTCGCGGCCGCCGTTGATGGCGGGCAAGTATTTTCAGCACGCATCACCGATGACCTGCCATTTTTTGCGGACTTCGAGGGCGACCCCGAGTACGAGGCCATCCAAAAACGCATGCTCGAACACGTCAATCGTGAACGCACAGCGCTGGGCCTGGAGCCAGTGAAAACATGAGCCCAAAACTTGGCTTTATCGAGGAACTTAAACGGCGCAACGTGTTTCGCGTGGGTATTGCCTACGCCGTGGTGTCCTGGCTGATTATCCAGGTGGTGGGGGTTGCGCTGGACAGTTTCGGCAGTCCCCCCTGGGTGATGAAAACCATTCTCGTGGTGCTGGCCGCGGGTTTGCCCTTTGCCCTGATCTTTGCCTGGGCATTTGAATTGACCCCCGAAGGCCTGAAGAAAGAAAAGGACGTAGACCGCACGCAATCCATTACCCACGTCACCGGGCGCAAGCTGGATTTCGCCATCATCGGCATCCTTGTTGTGGCGCTGGGTTACTTCGCCTACGACAAGTTTGTCTTAAAGGGGTCAGAGCCCTTTTCTTCAGCTAAAGGTGTGGCTGCAGAAAGCGAGGCGGGGAAAAGGGCTCTGACCCCTTTAAAATCCATCGCCGTCCTGCCCTTCGTCAACATGTCATCCGACCCGGAACAGGAGTTTTTCTCCGACGGCATTTCGGAAGAAATCCTCAACTCACTTTCCAAGGTGAAGGAACTGCAGGTGGCCGGACGCACCTCGTCTTTCGCCTTCAAGGGCAAGAACCAGGACCTGCGCCTGATTGGCGAAACCCTGGGCGTAGGCAGCATTTTGGAAGGTTCGGTACGCAAATCCGGCGACACGGTGCGCATCACGGCGCAGTTGATTCGGGTAGACAATGGTTTTCACCTATGGTCCGAGACCTACGACCGTAAACTGGACAATGTTTTTGCCATCCAGGATGAGATTGCCACGGCCATTTTGAAGGAGTTGAAGGCGACCTTGCTGGAGGGTGAGGACACGGCCGTGAAAGCGGTGCGCACCGACACGGAAGCCTATGATCTGTACCTGCTGGCCAAGCAACGCCTGTACGAACGCACCGGGCCGACCATCCAGTCCGCCGCCGAACTGCTGGATCGCGCCATCGCGATTGACCCGGAATATGCACCTGCCTACGCCCAACGCGGCATCGCCGCGCTGCTTCTGTCAAAGGGTTCTGGAACCTATGGCGACATTCCCCGCGAACAGGCCTTGACCCAAAGCAAGCTGTACCTAGACAAGGCATTGCAACTGGAGCCAGAACTCGCTGAAGCCTGGGCTGGAATGGGCCTGTACTACATCAACCTGACCAAGCCGGATCTCGCCAAGGGCACCGAAGCGCTGCAAAAGGCCCTTGCCATCAATCCCGGCATGATCGACGCCAGCAATTGGCTGCACAACATACTGGAGGCGTCCGGCAAGGCCAGTGAAGCCAACGCGTTGGTAATGGACATGATCCAGCGCGACCCCCTGTACCGCCCCGGGATCCGCAACGGGGTGAACAGTTTTGTCTTGTTTGGCCAGCAAGACCAGGCCCTTGCCTACCTCGAGCGCATCCGGCCGCTGATCCCCAACGATGCGGTCATCCAGTCCAGCGAAGCGGCGATCCGACTGTCTCTGGGCCAGACCGCGGAAGGCGTAAAATTGATCGAATCCGCGGTTGCGTTGCAACCGACCAATTCCGTGGCCCGGTTGACACGCAGTTTCGCCTGGATGGATACCCACCAGTACGAGCGCGTTGCCGCAGAAGGCGAAGCATGGATGCCCATATTTGCATTGAAATACCTGGGCCGCACTGAAGAAGCTTCCATGTTGGCGTTCAAATGGGCAGAAGAACAGGCGGATCCCGGTATCTTGTTTAGCTTCCTGAACAATTCCGGCCGGTCCGACGAACTGGTGGCTTACCTGGAAGAACGCTGGCCGGATCTGGATGCCCTGCGTAAAGATTTCCCACCGTACAGTGGTCTGGGTGATTTCATCATGCTCGACGTAGCACTGGCCTATTCCCGCACCGGCAACCAGCAACGGTTTGATGATGCCATGCAGCGCGTTAAAGGCGTGCACGATGGTCTGAAAGCCCAGGGCGTGAGCAATACCGTTTTCTGGATGTCGGAAGCAGCCTACCAGGCCCTTGCCGGCAACCTGGACTCCTGCCTGGAGTACCTCGATCGTGCAGTCAAGGCCGGGGCAGTTACCGCGACGCGCATGGTCACGGACTACCCGATGCTGGCGCCACTGGAAGGCGACCCGCGCTTTGAGGCCATCCAGGCGCGCATGATCGAGCACCTGAACAGCGAACGGCAAAAGCTGGGGCTGGAGCCGGTTTCGACCTAGGAATTATTTTGATGAGGGCATTTGACTGATATGGGCTTTATCGCAGAACTTAAGCGCCGCAACGTGTTCCGTGTGGGCATTGCCTACGCGGTGACCTCGTGGTTGCTGATGCAGGCTGCCGATCTCGTGTTTCCACGAATCGGCCTGTCGGATTCAATGGTCACCCTGGTCATCGCCCTGCTCGCCATCGGTTTTTTCCCCGCGCTGATCTTCGCCTGGGCCTTTGAACTGACGCCGGAAGGCATCAAGAAGGAAAAGGATGTAGACCGCACCCAGTCCATCACCCACGTCACCGGGCGCAAGCTCGATTACACCATCATTGGCATTTTGGTCGTAGCACTGGGGTATTTTGCTTACGACAAGTTCGTCTTAACGGGGTCACCAAAAGCAAAATCCATCGCCGTCCTGCCCTTTGTCAATATGAGTGAAGACGCCAACAACGAGTATTTCTCCGATGGCATTTCCGAGGAAATCCTCAATGCCCTGGCAAAGGTGAAAGAGCTGAAAGTGGCGGGCCGCACATCGTCCTTCGCTTTCAAAGGTCACAATGAGGACCTGCGGAAAATTGGCGAAACCCTGGGCGTTGAAAACATCCTCGAAGGCTCGGTGCGCAAATCCGGCGACCAGGTGCGCATCACTGCACAGTTGATCCAGGTGAAGGATGGTTTCCACCTGTGGTCCGAAAGCTACGACCGAAAGCTGGAAAATGTCTTCGCCATCCAGGACGAGATCGCCAATGCCATCCTGAAAGAAATGAAAGCGACTCTGCTGGAAGGTGAAGCGGCGGTAGTTACCGCAGAGCGGACGGACACGGAAGCGTACGAACTCTACCTGCTGGCCAAGCAGCGCATGTATGAACGCACGCGGCTGGCGCTCGAATCGGCGGCAGGTTTGCTGGACAAAGCCATTGCCATCGACCCGAATTACGCGCCCGCCTATGCCCAGAGGGGAACCGTCGCCCTGCTTTTATCCGTGACCAGCTATGGCAACATTCCCTACAATCAGGCTCGAGCACAAGCCAAGCTGTACCTGGACAAGGCACTCGCGCTGGATCCAAACCAGGCCGAAGCCCTGGCCGGGATGGGACTGTATTACAACGGTCCACCATTCCAGCCGAACAAAAGCATTCCCGTGCTCGAGAAAGCACTGGCCATCAACCCCAACCTGATCAATGCGGGCATGTGGCTGGCCATGAGCTACTGGAACGTGAATCGCGCGACCGACAGCATGTCCCTGCTGGACGAACTGGCTGCGCGCGATCCCCTGTACAAACCCGCCATGGGCAACCGGGTGTTCATGCTGTCCCTGATGGGCCGGGGCGATGAAGCCCACGCCTACCTCGATTCGATCGAGCCGTTCATGCCCGGTGACCCGAATATCGTGAGCAACCACGCATGGATCGAAGCCGAAGAGGGCAAGGTCGCCGATGCACTGCTGCACATGCAGGAAGCTGTGAAACTGCAGCCCACGGACCGGGTGTACCGCGCGGGGGTAAATCGGGGTAATTACGATACACACCAGTACGACCTGGTCATGGATGACGAGTCGTCGGAATTCGTTATCTGGGCCCTATTCAACCGCGGCCGCAACGAAGAAGCCAAGCTCATTGCGCAACAGCGGGCTAGTTACGGAGTGGTGCAACCTCTGTTCGGTTTCCTCAATGCCAGTGACCAGTCAGAGGCCCTGGTAAAGTATTTTGAAGAGCGCTGGTCCGGAATTGACGCTTTCCAGGCAGAGATCACACCACCTGTATTCGGCTACCGCGAAATGGCAGACATAGCCCTGGCTTATCAGAGAGCCGGCAACCAGCAGCGATTCGATGAGGCCATGGCCGCACTGGATGTCGCCAACCAGCAAGCGGTTTCGCAAGGCGTGAAAGGCACCAGCTTACTGATGACCGTGGCTGCACGGCATGCCATGGCCGGTGAAACCGATGAGGCCCTCAAGGGGCTGGCGCAAGCCATCGATGGCGGATTGATCACTTCCAGCAAGATCAGCAAGGAATACCCGTTTTTCAGGGAGCTGGACGGCAACCCCGAATACGAAGCCATCCAGGCACGGATGATCGACCACCTGAACCGCGAGCGAGCCCAGCTGGGATTGGAGCCGGTATCCACATGAGCCTGAATCCGCCTGAAAACAGAAGTTCCGCGAGATGAGCGATACACCCAGCTTCTTCGAAGAACTCAAACGGCGCAACGTGGTGCGGGTGGGCGTGGTTTACCTGATCGCCGCATGGCTACTGGCGCAAGTGGCCGACCTGATGCTGGCAAGTTTCCATGCGCCCGAATGGGTGATACAGGCCATCCTGGTAGTACTGATCATCGGCTTTCCGCTGGCGCTGATTTTCGCCTGGGCTTTTGAACTCACCCCGGAAGGCCTGAAGAGGGAAAAGGACGTAGACCGCAGCCAGTCCATCACGCACAAGACCGGCCACACGCTCGACCGCAGCATCATTGCCATCCTGGTCATCGCGCTGGGGTATTTCGTGTGGCAATCCCAAAAGGAACCGGAAAAGGGGTCAGAGCCCTTTTCTTCCACACAAAACCCAGCCACAGAAGGCGAGGATGAGAAAAGGGCTCTGGCCCCTTTAAAGTCCGTTGCCGTCCTGCCTTTCGTCAACATGAGTTCCGACCCGGAACAGGAATTTTTCTCCGATGGCATTTCCGAGGAAATCCTCAATGCCCTGGCGCAGGTGAAGGAATTGAAAGTGGCGGGTCGCACCTCTTCCTTCGCGTTCAAAGGCCAGAACCAGGACTTGCGCAAAATCGGTGAGGCCCTGGGAGTGGCCAATATCCTCGAAGGCTCGGTGCGCAAGTCGGGCACCAAGGTGCGCATTACTGCACAGTTAATCCAGGTGAAGGATGGCTTCCACCTGTGGTCGGAAACCTATGACCGCGAGCTGACCGACATCTTCGCCATCCAGGACGAGATTTCCGCCACCATTTTGCAGCAATTGAAAGCCGAGCTGATTGGGGATGAGACCGTCACGGTAGCGCGGGCCGATACCAAGGCCTACGACTTGTACCTGCTGGCCAGCCAGCGCATTTACGAGCGCAACCAGGCCAGTCTTGAGATGGCTGCCAAGCTGCTTAATCAGGCCGTCGCAATCGATTCTGGCTATGCACCGGCCTATGCGCAACTTGGCATTGCAAACTTGCTTTTGTCCGAGGTGGCTTATGGCAACTTGCCCAACCAGGAAGCAGGAGCAACCGCTCTGGGCTTTTTGCAAAAAGCGTTGGAGCTTGATCCCAAGAATGCTGACGCCCTGGCCGGCATGGGCCTGTACCATCTCAATATCGATACGGACTACGTAGCTGCCACAGAGGTTCTCGAGCAGTCCGTGGCCATCAATCCCAATCTGATCAACGCCAGCCTGTGGCTGGGTACAGCCTATGGGGCTATCGGGAATCTCCAGCGCTCATTGCAGATCCAGGAACAGAGCTATGCGATCGACCCTCTGCATCCGGCGGTCTATAACAATTTGGCCACCACCTATGCTGCCGCCGGAATGCCGGATAAAGCCCTGGCGGTGCTCGCTGACCTGGACCGTTACGTGCCCAACGATGCCAGCCGGTTTGCCACGGTCGGAAAGGTTCAGGTCATGCTGGGACAATGGGCTGAAGGTGATCGCTCACTGACCGGGGCGATCGAACGGTCTCCAAAGAATTATGTGGATCGCTTGTGGCTCAGCGCCATCTTGCTGGGCTTGAGTGATTATGAGCGACTGGCCGAAATAGGCACCGATGGCTTTCGCAGCCAGGCGCTGAGTCGTCTCGGACGCACCGAGGAGGCCCTGATCCTTGCACGTGAAGTGGCCGCCGAAAATAGGGACATGCAGCGTTTCTTTTCGGTGCTGATAGAAAACGGCCGTTATGCTGAGCTGGTGGAATTTGTGGAGGCGCGCTGGCCGGACCTGGATGCCTTCCAGCAAGAGTATCCCGGCAGCGATGGTTATGGTGATCCGGAATGGAGTTTCCTCGCCCTGGCCTATAGCCGTATCGATAAGGAAGAGAAATTCAAAGAGGTGATGTCCCGCTACAAGGCTGGCCTGGACCTGCAGATAGAAATGGGCGCCGACAATTGGGCGCTGACCTGGTCACGCGCGCACTATGCCTTGCTATCAGGTGACCCCGAGGCTGCTATTGCCCTACTGGATAAAGCCGTGCAGCAGGGCGCAATATTCGACGACGCGCTCAGCGGGCCCTGGGGCATCTTCGGCTCGCTGCGCGGTGATCCCGCGTTTGAAGCGGTCCGGGCCCGGATGCTGGAACATTTGAACAAGGAACGTGCTGAACTTGGGCTGGGACCCCTGACCACTTGAGCCTTCCCACGTGAGTTTTCTTGAAGAGTTAAAACCTTAAAAGGGGACGGGGCAAATTAAACCGGCTTAATTTGCCCCGTCCCCTTTAGAGGCAGCAAGGTGACAACGAGGGTTTTTTGGTCCAGGCGGAAATCAATATCAAGTCCCAGGGCGCCGGCCAGTTGTTGCGCCAGTGATAGTCCCAGGCCGGAGTGCGACGCGGACGTGCGCGCGGCATCCTTGCGCCAGAATCGTTCGCAAAGATGGGGCAGATCAGCTACCACAAGGTCGGTTGGACCGTTGCGCAGTTCGAGTGCACCATCACCTGATAAACTGAATTCAACGCACCCTTTCGCCTGTGTGTACATCACAGCATTATCCGACAGAAGTTGGAGCAAACGCGTAACAACAGCAGGATCCGTTCGCATCTGAGTATTCGAATCGACGTTCTGAAGCAGCCGAACATTTCTTTTTGATGCAAGTTGGCGATAGCCGGAGCAGAGTGAATCCAGTAACGGCTTCAGCGCCACTGACTCAATCGCAACGGCGGAGCTGTTTTCGCTGCGCGCGAGTTCCAGGAGGGTGGTGACGGTTCGCCGCATTTGCTCGGCGATGTGCTCGACGTCTGCAAAGAATCTACCCCGGTCCTGTTCAGTCATCTTGCCGTGCTCGCACACTTGCGCCAGGGAGAGCAGTTCTGCGATCGGAGTACGTAGCTCATGGGCGACATCCGCACTGAACTGGCGCTCGCGAAGCATCGACGATTCCAGGCGTTCGAGCAGCGCATTCATGCGTTGAAAAATGGGCTGAATTTCGCTGGGCAGGCCGGACTCGTTAAAGCGTATGTGCAAGTCCGGGAATCGCCAGTTGGCTGCCAGCTCAGACGCGCGCGTCAATGGTGCCAGTTCGCTTGCGAGCGTGATGTGTAATGCCCACGTAATGAGCAGCAATCCCAACAGACCGCCGGCGCCAATCTGCAATGCGCCGCGACGTAGCTGCGTGTTCAGGGCGGCAGTGCTGCCGGCAACCGCTACACTGGCGGAATTAACGACCTTGGATTTGTCTCCTTCAATCGTGTGGTCCGGGGCAGGCACATCAACCAGGTAAGCGCGAACCGGCGTGCCATTGGATAGTTCTCCGTCCACAAAGCCCTCGCCAGCGCGACGCGACCGCAATTGCGACAGGTTGTCGGGCTTTAAAGAGTTTGCACGTTCGAGCACGCTGTCGGTATCGCCGCGCCATACCTGAAAAAAGTAACTACCCGGGCGATGCTCGTACTCGGGCATATACTCGCCATGGTAGTCGAGTTCGAGGCTGCCATCGTGGCGCCATTGCAGCAGCGATACCAGGGCCTCGCTACGCGCGCGCAGATCGGCGTCGAACTGCTCGTAAAGAGCGGTCCGTGTCCGCACGTAGTCACTGACTGCAAATAGCATAAGCAACGGCAGGCCGATGGCCAGAAATGCCCGGGTGATCTTCTGGCGCAGGCTGAACATCAAGGCGTACCAAGCCGATAACCGTGACCACGGTGTGTGTGCAGCAGTGGCTGGCAATCCGCTGTTGGTGCCAGCTTCTTGCGCAGAACGCAAACCGTCCGATCCACAACGTTGCTGAGCAAATCGGTGCTTTCATCGTACAGGTGCGATTCGATTTCACGCCGTGACACGACTTCGCCGCTTCGAAGCGCAAGGAATTCGAGCAACTGGTACTCGCGCGGAGACAACGTTAGCCAATGACCCGCCCGCATCACGGTTTTCGCTGCCGGGTCCAGGGTGAGGTCCGCGACCTTCAGGAGCGGTTTCTTTCTGCCGTACGCGCGCCGCAACAGGGCATCGATGCGCGCCAGCAATTCCTGAAACGAAAACGGTTTGACCAGATAATCGTCGGCACCTTGCCGTAAGCCAAGCACTTTGTCATGCGCGGTATCAAGTGCTGACAGCACAAGTACATGCGCCTCGCGCGAGGCGCCCTGGCCCTCGCGCAAGCGCTGCAGAACGCTTAGGCCATCCAATTTCGGCAACATCAGATCGAGCACGATGACGTCGTAGTCCACCTCGTTCGCTTTGTACAACCCTTCTTCGCCATCGGCTGCGGTATCAACGGCCCAGCCTTCAGCGCGCAAACCCAGCGCAACCGAGCGACGCAAGCGTTCAGAGTCTTCAATGTAGAGGAGCAGCATGTGCCGTTCGCGACCTAGGCGGGCCCACAAAAGCAGGATTTCAGAGCCGTAGCGCTCAGGCTTAAAACGGGCATTCTCATGGAAAGGCCATTTCTCTACGATGGGGCGGTCCGGTATCATCCGGATGGATTGTAACTTCTCCGCGCCCGGGACAAATCTGCATTTGCCTCGGGCGCGCGTCGATTATAGCGTGGGGTCGGTCGGTCAACCTGCCTCAAATACTACGGCGCAGTCGAGACCGAAATCTCCACTGAAGTAACATTGCCATTTTCCGTTTTGACTGCCACTGCTACGGTGTATTCGTGCCCAGCCTCCAGCCAGTCCGGCGGGACGACAAAGGTCGTTGCCGTTGCCGGCGACTCGGCAATCAGGCTGGTCCCGGAAGTTTCATCGTCGATAGCGACGATATAGCTCACAGCTTCAGGCACAGTCTCCCAGCTCAGTACAAAGCTATCCAAGTTGACCACGGCGTCTGCAGCCGGGGTGAGAATCTCAGTCATCGGTGCCAGTTCATGGGAGAGAATCGCGGTTCCCGCCACACAGCCACCGCTCATGGTCTTGCCCGTAACCTGATAGGCACCTTCCGGAAACGACTTCAGAACTTCGTCGAAGTCGGAAGGCTCAGGCGACTCAAGGATGAGTTCGCGTGTTCCAATCGTGCGCTTGCTCGCATCAAACCACGCAATCGTCTTACCATTGGGCGCTTTGACCTGCAACGTTCGGAGCCCTTCCTCCACCGTCTTTGCGACAAGGATCACTTCACCGTCCTCATCGGTGGCGTTCACTTCCACATGAATGGATAAATCTTCAAATTCCTCGCACGAATGATTTGAGGAATTGGCGAAAACCGGGGCAGTCAACAGCAGCCCCAAACCCAGTACTGCGCAACCCGCCTGTTTTGGGGCGCTCTTTACATAGACGTTCATATGCATACTCCAGGTACTTCGGGGCACATCGGATGCAGACCATCTCCATACATACGCACCTCCGTCGACTCATACCATGACAGCACTGACATTACCGCATCATTACCGTGCTGCATTGTCGGTCCGGTCAGGAAGGGAGGGAGGGAGGGAGTGATCTATTCCAACGGCGGAATATTTGCGTTTAACCGGAACAGGTTCATGGGGTCGTACTTTTTCTTGATCTGCCGCAGGCGCTGGTAATTTTCCTTAAACGTCTCTGCCACCCAACTCTCACCGTCTTCGTTGTAGCTGTCGATGTTCAGGTAGGCACCACCGTGCTGGCCGTA
>JANLTO010000042.1:0-3077 GCA_031362985.1 Lysobacterales bacterium
GGCCTCCCAGTTGAGCCTGAACGAGCATTCCTCCAACAGTCACAACAGCGATCAGCAGGTGCAGGGGGCGACGCTGGGCGCGGGATTCGATATCCAGTACGCCCTGAACGCCAACTCTTTGTTGATCCCCCTCGCCCGGGCCGACGGCATCACCCGCGCGGTCACCTTGCCCTCAGATTCCGGACTGGCGCCGTTCAATGGCCTCGGTGCGCTGCTGCACCTGCTTGCAGGCCCGGACATGCTTGAACAGGCCCGCATGGTTCTGTTCGCCCATCTCGGGGGCACGAATTCAGCAGTTGCGGGCGGCTCACGCGCGGCCCAGTGGATTTTGTTGCGCCAGGCCCTGGACCAGGCCAGGGACTTCCAGCCGCCGAAGCCCGAGGAGAAAAAGGCCTTGTCCCTGGCAGATCTCAACTCCGTGGCATTGAAGGCTGTGCTCGATCGGGAAATACCGCTGCTGCTGGAAGTGCGCAGGGAATCGGATATTCGCCAGGCGATCGCTTTGAGCAAGGATTTCAAGCTGCGCCTGATCATCCTCGGCGGATCGGAAGCATGGCGCGTGGCGGACCTGCTGGCCGCAGCAGAAATTCCGGTGATTTTCGATCCCGCCGCCAATTTACCGCTGACTTATGACGAACTGGCGACGCGCGCGGACGCGGCCAGCATCCTGCATCAGGCGGGCGTGTTGCTGGCTTTCTACCCCAGCAGCGTCCTGCACTACTCCCTGAATGCCGGTCTCGGTGCCCGCGAGGCGGCTGGCCTGGCGGTAGCCAACGGCTTGCCCTACGAAGCGGCATTGCGGGCGCTCACCTCCAATACCGCGCGAATCTGGGGCATAGCTGCCGAAGCCGGCAGCCTTGCTCCAGGCAAAGGTGCTGATCTCGTCATCTGGGATGGTGATCCCCTGGAACCCGCTTACGCGCCAGTGCTGGTGATGATAGCCGGTCAGGAAGTGTCACTGGAAACACTGCAGACGCGGCTGCGTGACCGCTACCTGCGACCACCGCGAGGGGCCGATGGCCAGTAGGGTACCGCCGGAATGTTCCACCCGGACTTTCAGGCTGGCTGCCGCCGCACAAGTTATTTTCGCCGCACAATTCATTTTCATCAGCCTGCTGCTGGCGCCGCTGGCGCAATCAGACAGCGCTGGAGCTGCATTGCCCCTTGTGCCCGCGCGCGCCATCGAATTTGACACCGACGAGGGCACCTGGTTGTCCGTGGATATTTCTCCGAACGGGTCCAGCATTGTTTTCGACCTGCTGGGTGATCTGTATTTCGTGTCGTGCCTGGGGGACGCATGCGGCGGGGTAGCGACAGCCTTAAGCACTGGCATGGCGTTTGATACCCAGCCGGTGTTCTCACCCGACGGGAACAAGCTGGCATTCATCTCCGATCGGTCTGGCGCGGAAAATCTCTGGGTAATGAAGTTGGATGGGAATCCGCATGGGAAATTGGCTGGCGGCCAGCTTCACCAGTTGACCTTTCGCGACGATGATAGCGTGATGCTGTCGCCAGAATGGTCAGCCGATGGTGCGGTCATTTACGCTTCCATCTTTCGCTCGGATCTCAATGCGTACAGCGTGTGGCGTTTCGACGCGAGCGCCAAGGCCGAGCCCGTGGAGGTACTGCCCACGCGCACTGCGCCTGACCAGGACAGGAGCCTTTGGAGCAGTTCGGTGGATCCGGCACCGTCCGCGGACGGCCGCTATCTCTATTTCGCCGGGCACACGGGAACATTGAGCGACGACCGCGTGCCGGAATGGACCATCCGGCGGCTTGATCTTGAGTCCGGCGCACAGGAAGTCATCGTGTCAGCACCCCGCAGCCCGCGACCGGACCTCAGCCTGGGCACCTACTTCAGGCCAGAGGTATCCCCGGATGGCCGCACCCTGGTGTATGGCACCCGCTTTGACGGCAAAACCGGCCTGAGGGTGCTCAACCTCGAAAGCCGCGAGGATCGCTGGCTGATTTACCCTATCGTGCACGACCAGGTCGAAGCAGAACATTGGCAGGGCATCCTGCCACGCTATGCCTTCAGCCCGGACGGTCGGTCACTGGTGCTGAATCAAGGAGGCCATTTATCGCGTGTCGATCTCGCTACCGGCATGCAATCCCCAGTCCCGTTCAAGGCCAAGGTGTCGCTGGGCCTGGGACCCAGCTTGAGAACATCCATTCGCCAGGAAACCGGGCCGGTGCGGGCACGCCTGATGCAGACTCCGGAATCATCCCCGGATGGCACCGAACTGGCGTTCTCGGCCCTGGCCCAGGTTTACCTGATGGATCTCGATGGAGCGTCCAGTCCCCGCCGCCTGACGCAGGGGAGCATCCCCGAGTTCAACCCGTCCTGGTCACCGGATGGGCGCGCTATCGTCTACGTGACGTGGACCGCCACGGATGCCGGGCACATCTGGATCGCGCCTGCAGATGGCCAGGGTAAACCGCGACGCTTGTCCACCACGGCGGCGTATTACACCAGCCCCGTGTTTGCGCCGGATGGCCGGTCGGTGGTGGCCCTTCGTTCCAGCAACAGCGTGCGCATGCATTCATTCATGGAATACGGATCCCTGCGTGCCTCAGAACTGGTGATGTTCAACGTTGAGACAGGTGCAGAGCAGGTGCTTACCCGCGGGACTCTGGGCGGCAAACCCGGTTTCACTTCCGCTACGGGGTCGGTATACATCAACACACCGAACGGTTTGAGCTCCGTGCAGCTCGACAGTGGTGAGCTGAGCCCCGTGATCCAGGTGCTGGGCCCGGGTTGGTACTTCAGCGAAGGCCCGGCGCCGGTGGATGATTTAAAAATCAGCCCGGATGGCCGCTGGGTGCTGGCCCAGATTGCTCAGCAGTTGCACCTGGTTGCAGTACCGCCCGGTGGCGGAGCCGTGCCACCCGCTGGCGGGGCCATAGTTGACCTGTCCGACCCCGCGGTCTCGTTTCGCCGCCTAACCGATGTGGGTGCGGATTTTTTTGACTGGGCCGATGGAGGGCATTCCATCACCTGGGCTGTGGGTTCCACCTGGTATCGGCGTTCCTTCGCAGACGTGAGACTGAACCCACCCCACAGCGCTGATCGCAGC
>JANLTO010000082.1:0-5160 GCA_031362985.1 Lysobacterales bacterium
TCCTCGCCGCTGAGCTCAAATACCTGCCTGGTCACGGGGCGATAACTGCCGGGCAGTTCTTCGCCGCGGGTCAGCAACACGCTGGTCACACCCAGCACCGCAAGTCCCAGCAGATCATTTTCCAGGGCAATGCGGTTACGGTCCCGCCCGGTGACATGCACGATGGGATCCACCCCCTGCGCCAGCAACAATAAGGCCGCTGCCTGCGCAGACATTTGCAAACGCCCGTCATGACTGTCCGGCACCTGCATGGCATCTACCACCGGACCCAGCACCCGCGCCTGTTCCCTGACCTGCTCCGCATCCGTTGCGCGGCTGAGTGCGAGGTCAGCTGTAAGCACGAATTTCTGCATGCGGATGGCGTCCCGAAATGGCGTCACAGTGTGTAATCCTGGAGTCAATTGGGGTCAGAGTAGCATTTTCTGATGCGTAGAATTTAGATGGGGTCAGAGTACCATTTTCTACTGCGCAGAAAATGGTACTCTGACCCCGCGCGACTGCCGCGCGAACACGAATCAGCACCGTTTACCCACGAGCCACGCCATGCACGCTGAACACCAAAAACAGGAACACACTGGCTCCTACTATGCCGCCAGCACCAATACCCACGCCACTTACCCCGGTCTGCAGGGCGGGCACAGCGCCAACATCTGTATTGTCGGCGGTGGTTTCACCGGAGTAGCTTCAGCCCTCACCCTGGCCGAGCGCGGCTACAAAGTGGCCCTGGTGGAAGCAAATCGCATCGGCTGGGGCGCCTCAGGGCGCAACGGCGGGCAGCTAATCGGTGGCATGAGCGGCGAAGACAAGATTGTCGAGCACTTTGGCCCGGGCGTGGCGCAAGCGATGTGGGACATTCGTTGGCGCGGTCACGAGATCATTATCGACCGGGTAGAAAAATACCGTATCAACTGCGACCTGAAAATGGGCTATATGGATGTGGCCAGCAAGCCCCGCCAGGTGCGCGATTTCGAAGCCGAATGCGAACGCATGGATAAACATGGCTTCCCCTACGACTACCGTATCCTGTCACAAAGTCAGACGCAGGAGGCCATCGGCACCAATGCCTACGTGGGTGGCTTGCTCAATATGCGCAACGGCCACCTGCATCCGCTGAATCTGTGCGCAGGCGAAGCCCATGCAGCAGCCAACCTGGGCGTGCAGATTTTCGAGCAGTCACCAGTGCTCAACATCCGCCACGGCCGGAAACCCCGGGTGGAAACCAGCGAGGGTTATGTCGAAGCGAATTCGGTGGTGCTTGCCGGCCATGTATTCCACCGACTGGAGCAGCAGCGCCTCTCCGGCACGACCTTCAAAGCGGGCAGCTTCATTATTGCCACTGAACCCCTGCCGCCGGAAACCCGGCAACAGATCAATCCAATGGACATCGCGGTATGCGAAGCCAATAACATCATCGACTACTTCCGCCTCTCTGCCGACGGGCGCCTGCTGTACGGTGGACGCTGCAACTATTCCGGCCGTGTCCCTGCCAGCATCAGGGCAGCGATAGAGCCGCGCATGCTCAAGACCTATCCGCAACTGAAAGGGGCTCGAATCGACTATGAATGGGGAGGAAATATAGGCATAGTCATCCGCCGCATCCCCATGGTCGGACGTATCGATGACAATATCTACTTTGTGCAGGGTTATTCCGGCCACGGTGTAAACGCCACCCACGTGATGGGCGAAATCATCGCCGATGCGGTGGCCGGCACCATGGAACGTTTCGACCTGTTTGCAAAAATGCGCCAAATCCGCATTCCCGGCGGCAATGCGTTTGGCAATCACATCATTGCGCTGGGTATGCTTTACTACCGCCTGAAAGATTTTCTCTGAGGATTCATCATGAGTGCAACTGTTAAACACCCAAGCCAATTCACCCGCGACCGATTCATCCCTGACCCATGCACCCCTGGCCAAATTACGCCAAGCTGGTTCACCCCAAGCCTGATCACCTGGGCCCTGGCAATTTTTGCCATCATGGCGGTCCTGACAGCCTGCCAACAAGAAGCCAGCGCACCGCCAGCAGAACCGCCCGCCCCGCCCACCAGTTGGCTGATCAGCAACGTGGTCGTGATTGACGGATCAGGCACCGCAGGAATAGCCGGCTCTGTTCGAGTCTCCGGCGACACCATCACGGAGGTGGGGCAACTCGCGGCATTGGCAGGGGAAACAGTCGTAGACGGCGGTGGCCAGGTGCTCGCACCTGGCTTTATCGACACCCACAGCCATGTGGACAGCGATTTGGCTGCTTTTCCTGAAGCCCTCGCCGCGGTCAGCCAGGGAATAACCACCATTATCGCCGGCCAGGACGGTTCCTCGCACTTTCCGCTGATCGAATTCCAGGCGCAATTGGCGGCCAACCCGGCAGCGCTGAACGTTGCATCCTATGCCGGCCACAACACCTTGCGTGAACAGGTTATGGGCAGTGACTTCCGCAGGACCGCCAACGCCGGGGAAGTCGAGCGCATGCAAACCCTGCTGTCGCAGGAAATGGATTCCGGCGCTCTCGGTCTTGCCGCCGGGCTTGAATACGACCCGGGCATCTACTCCGACACAGCGGAAATGTTGCAACTTGCCAAAGTGGCGGCTGAACGCGGCGGGCGCTACATCAGCCACATCCGCAGCGAAGATCGCTATTTCGAAAAGGCCGTGGACGAGATTATCGAGATCGGCCGCGTAACCGGCATGCCCGTGCAGATTTCACATTTCAAGCTGGCGATGAAACGCCTGTGGGGTACCGCCGACAAGTTCCTGGCGCAACTGGACGCCGCACGCGCGGAAGGCATCGACATCACGGCCGACATTTACCCGTATGAATACTGGCAGTCCAACCTGATGGTGATGCTGCCTGGCAGGGACGTCAACAACCGCGCCGAACTTGAGTTGGTGGTCAACGAAATAGCGCCGCCAGAGGGGTTCTGGCTTACCCAGTTTGACCCACAACCGGAATACGTAGGCAAGACCCTGGCGGAAATTGCCGTGTTGCGCAACACAGACCCGGCAACTGCCCTGGCTCAGTTGATTACCGAAGCGGAGGCCATGACGGCAGCAACGGGCAAGCAGGCGGACGCCATGATTGGCACCAGCATGATCGAATCCGACATCCTCACCCTGCTGAACTGGCCGCACACCAATGTGTGCACCGATGGCGGCCTAGTGGATCTGCACCCACGGGCGCGCGGAACCTATCCACGTATCCTGGGCCGTTACGTGCGTGAACTGCATGCCTTGTCACTGGAAGAGGCGGTGCACAAGATGTCGGGCCTGGCTGCTGAACACATGGGTTTCACCGACCGCGGATTGATCCGCCCGGGCATGAAGGCCGACCTCGTGCTGTTTGATCCTGCCACCATCATCGACCACGCCACGCCGCAGGACTCCCAGGCCCTGAGCACCGGGGTCGGCCAGGTCTGGGTTAATGGCATCTCGGTATTTTCTGACGGTGCGGTCAGTGGTAACCTGCCCGGCGTCTTTATCCGCAGAGAGCAATAATGAATCAAGTGGGCATGAAAACAGTAAGCTTCGCTTCACCATGGCTGATTTTCCTCGGCCAGGCCCCGGATAACCTGCACGCCAAGACCGGCCATGGCCTGGTCGACTGGCGGCGGGAACAGTGCGTCGGCCAGTTGCGCTTCCCCGGTTGTGCGGCGGACCTCGGCATACCTGACATGACGCCGACCGAGGCTGCAGCAGCAGGCGCCAAAAGCCTGGTGATCGGCGTTGCGCCCGTTGGCGGCGCACTGCGTCAGGACTGGACCGCAACCCTGATCGAAGCCATGCGCGCGGGTCTCGATCTGGTCAGTGGTATGCACTCACCTTTGGCTAACGTGCCCGGCCTCGCTGAGGTAGCGAAAGAAACCGGCCGCACGCTGGTCGACATTCGCAAGCCACCGCCGGGCATCCCTGCAGCCAACGGAGAAAAGCGCACAGGCAAACGCCTGCTGATGGTGGGCACGGACTGTGCCGTGGGGAAAAAATACACCGCGCTGGCCCTGCACCGGGAAATGCAAAAACAAGGAATGAAGGCAAGTTTTCGCGCCACCGGCCAGACCGGCATCATGATTGCCGGTGGCGGCATGCCCATGGATGCCGTGGTGTCGGACTTTCTGTCCGGCGCTGCGGAACTGCTCTCTCCCGGCAACGACGCGGACCACTGGGACGTGATCGAAGGCCAGGGTTCGCTGTTCCATCCTGCCTATGCCGCAGTCACGCTGGGCCTGGTACACGGGTCGCAACCGGATGCCATGGTGCTGTGCCACCAGGCCGGCCGCACCACCATTATTGATTACCCCGATTACCCGATTCCGCCCTTGACCGAATGCATCCGCCGCTACGAAGAAGCGGCACAGCTGACCAACCGGACATCGCGCGTGATCGGCCTGAGTATCAACACCTCAGAGTTGGATGAAGCAGGGCGAAAGAAAGTACTGGCCGAAGTCAGCAGGGAAACCGGCCTGCCTGCGGTCGATCCCATTGCCACCGGGGTGGGGGCCTTGATCGAGCGGCTTTAGTCCCCCTGGTCCATTTGCCGATCCGGTCTGGAGAACAAAATCAATACAAAAGCGAGCACACCAAAAATGGCCCCCATGGCAATGGCAATCTTCCAGCCCATCAACGCGGCCACGCTGGATAAAAGAATGGCATTGATAAAACCCATAAAGTTGGCGCCAGTATTCATCAGGCCGTACGCTGCACCCGCATGACGGCCGCCAATGGCCGAGCCGGTGGCCGCGTAAGCACCCTCGGTGAACTGGTTGAAAAAGAAACACGCGCCAAGCATCCCTGCCGCTACATAGGGGTTTGGATGAAAGGCAACACCAATCAGCAATAAACCGGAAACACCACTGCCCATGAGAATGGGCAAGCGGCAACCCCAGCGCAAGCCGATGCGGTGGCACAGCTTATCGCCGAACCAACCGCCCGAAAACGCTCCAGCGGCTCCAGCCACCCACTGCGCCGAGGTAAGGAAACCCGCTTCCTGTGCGGCGAAGCCTCGCACGGTCACCAGGTAGTAAAAGCCCCAGGTGAATACCACGTAGAACACGTAGTTCATGCAAGCGTAACTCAGCGTAGCGAACAGCGCGTCACGGTTTTTCAACACCCGGCGCCAGGCCCGCTCGCCACCTTCACCGCAAGGAGTCCGCACCAAATCTGTAGAAA
>JANLTO010000124.1:0-49121 GCA_031362985.1 Lysobacterales bacterium
AGTTACGGGTGAGGTTTTCCGCCAAGGGGCGCAAGCCGCGGCCGGTAGGCTTACCCGGGAGACGCCGTAAACCCATCACTGTTGGGCCGTTGCAGGGTCAGGGATCGGTGAGTTCTTTCAGGACACGCCGTGAATACATCCTTGCAGGCTCCTCGCCAGCATCGACCTCCAGGGAGGGAGGAAATGCGGAAGGATTGCCGGGAGCAATCCCCGCCCCAACTCGCGCCCCAAAGTCGATTGGCAGCAAAGCTATTAGAGCGGTTCCAGCCAGCCCCACTGGTCCTTCGTCTTGCCGTTGAAAAGACCAAAGAAGGCGTCCTGGATTTGTCGTGTGACCGGGCCGCAGCCACCTGCGCCTATGGTCATGTGGTCAATCTGGCGCACGGGTGTGACTTCGGCGGCAGTGCCGGTCATGAACACTTCGTCAGCGGCGTAGAGTTGTTCACGGGCAATGGTCTGCTCGATCACGGGCAGGCCCAGTTCGGCCGCCAGTGTCATGACCGTGTGGCGCGTGATGCCACTGAGTATCGAGGCCGAAGTGGGTGGGGTGATGATGCGGCCCTGCATGACCATGAACATGTTTTCACCGGCGCCTTCGCTGAGCAGGCCATCGGTACCAAGAGCAATACCCTCTTCAAATCCGCGGTCCCTGGCTTCGAGACCGATAAGCTGGCTCGAGAGGTAGTTCCCGCCGGCCTTCACACCTGCTGGAATGGTATTCGGGGCCAGGCGTTGCCAGGAAGTGAAACAGGCTCGAATGCCGTTGCGCAATCCTTCTTCGCCGAGATAAGCACCCCATTGCGTGGCAATGATCGCGACATCAACAATATCCATGCTTTTGGGCATCACGCCGAGACCGCAGTTGCCGCGCATCACCAGCGGCCTGAGATACGCACTGCTCAGGCCATTCGCCCGAACGGTGTCGCGGCACGCCTGGTTTAGCACCTCATCGCTATAGACCAGGGGAATGCGGTACACATTGGCCGAATAGCGTAGCCGCTTGATGTGATCCTTGAGGCGGAAAACGGCGGTGCCGCCCGGGGTCTCATAGGCACGAATTCCTTCAAACACTGAACTGCCGTAATGCAGCGCGTGGCTTAATACATGTACGGTGCAATCCGCCTGATCGCGCAGCTTGCCGTTGAACCAGATGGAGTTTGTTTCGGTCATCGTGGAATTCGCCTGGATAGTGAAAAGGGTCCCGCTTTGTTTGCGCTTTGTTTGATTGGCTGGCGCAATCGTGCATTTTATCAGTGTCCGTTGCAGCGAGTCCATGCAGTGCGAGCCCGGCGGGCTGGAACAGGTACACTATTGCCTGGGTTTTATGTACGGGTTTTCGCAGGAGATCGAGCTAATGGATTGGAAATTATTGGCTACCGTATTTCTCAGCATCTTCATTGCTGAAATGGCAGACAAGACGCAACTCGTCACAATGTTGTTTGCCACGGATAAAGCGGTGAGCAAGTGGGTGGTGTTCCTTGGCTCAGCCTCGGCCCTGGTGCTGGCCAGCGCCATCGGGGTTGCGGCAGGGGCGCTGTTGTCCCAGTTCATCAATATGAAAATGTTGACGGTCATTGCCGGCAGTGGTTTTATCCTGATCGGCGCCTGGACCCTGTATCACGGTTTGCAAGCGGCTTAAGCGGGTCAGGCCATGAATCGCAGCACCCGGCACGACCACCACCACGTCCCCGCGAATTACAATCGTGCATTCGCACTGGGTGTGGGGCTGAATGTTACCTTCGTCATTATCGAAGCGAGCGCAGGTGCGGTGTCGGGCTCACTGGCCTTGCTCACCGACGCCGGGCATAACCTCAGCGATGTGCTTGGGCTGCTGCTGGCCTGGGGCGCTGCGGCTTTGGCTCGCCGCCGTCCGTCGCCACGCCGTACTTATGGTTATTCGCGCGCGACCATCCTCGCATCCCTGTTCAGCGCCCTGTTGTTGATGGGAGCCGTGGGTGCGATCGGCTGGGAAGCCATTAACCGTCTGGTGGAACAACCTGTGCCACCACAAGGCATGACCATCATCATCGTCGCTGCCATCGGCGTTGTGATCAATGGCGCAACCGCTTTGCTATTCCTGTCCGGCAAGGACATTGATCTGAACATCCGCGGCGCATACCTGCACATGGCAGCCGATGCCGCCGTGTCAGTGGGTGTGGTGCTGTCCGGGTTGCTGATCTGGGTCTACGGCTTCTACTGGCTCGATCCAGCCATCAGCCTGGTGATTGCCGCGGTTATTCTGCTGTCGACCTGGCGCCTGTTGCGTGACTCCCTGGACCTGGCCGTGGATGCCGTGCCGCGTGGCGTGGATCCCGCCGCAGTGCGCACCTATCTTTCCGGCCTGGCCGGTGTGCAGCAACTGCATGATTTGCATATCTGGCCGATGAGCACGACCGATACCGCGCTGACGGCCCACCTGGTGATGGACCCCATTCCGGACAATGACGCGTTCCTGCAGAATGTATCCCACCAATTGGAACATCGTTTCGGTATTCATCATCCGACGATCCAGATTGAGCGGCCAGGCAGTGATGCAACTTGCCACCAGGCCGTGCATTGCGCTGATTAGGTGCGCTGATTAGGTTTGGCCAGATGACCCTGCGATCAGGGTTGATTCAAAAACACAGCCAGCCGTTCGATTTGCTGCTGGATGACACCATCTACCGCGGGTGCAATTGCTTCGAATCCACCGTCCACCGAACCACTGATCAAATAGGTAAAAGTGATGGTGCTGCCACTCTGGACAGGGTCAATTTTCCAGATCATTCTCCCCTGTGCCGCCATGCTTTGCAGTGGACCCAGGGCGCCATCAAACCGCACTTCCCTGCCGGGGTCGAAATAGATGATGCGCAGGTGCTCGACTTCGCCGCTCGGCTTGAGGTGTTCACAGAAGCAGCCACCTATTGCCAGCTTGATATACAGATTACCCGCATCACCACTCCAGGTGTGTTCAGGATTCCACCACTGATCAATGCGCCCGGTCATGCCCTGCCATGCATGCTTCACGCTGGCCGTGGTGGTCACGGATTGTGTGACGGTAAACCCGGACGGGCTGGCACCCGAAACTTCCGCCTGGCAAAGCAAAGGCAGGGATACGAGCAGGCCTGACCAGAGGATTTGCTTGAACATGATGATCATCTCCTTCGATAAGTCTGGCTCCTTCAATGAGCCTGGTTAGAACTTTTATGAAATGGACTCGCGTTGATAGTGATCGCTGATCACCTGTGCAACGCATGTGGTGAGCTTGCGGGCAAAGGGGATGTGCAGAAACTCATTCGGGCCGTGCGCATTGGAGTTGGGGCCCAACACACCCGTTATCATGAACTGAGCTTGCGGGAACGCATCGCCCAGCATAGCCATGAACGGAATGGTTCCGCCTTCGCCCATGTACATGACGCTGCGCTGGTAGCTGGCCTGTGAAGCCTTTTCCAGGGAAGTATGTAGCCAGGGTGCAACCGGGGGAGCGTTCCAGCCGGAAGCCGACTGGTCTGCCTGGAACTCCACCTTCGCGCCATGTGGCGGGTCGGCCTCCAGCGTTTGTTTCATGCGCCGGTTGGCCTCCTCTCCATCTACAGTCGGCGGCAGGCGCATGGAGAGTTTGAGCGAAGTGTAGGGTCGCAACACGTTGCCGGCATTTGCCAGCGCGGGCAGGCCCTCTGCTCCCGTCACGGACAAGGACGGGCGCCAGGTGCGATTCAGCAGGCGCTCGGTATTATTTTCTGCCATGGGTTGCATGCCATCGCAGAACGGGTAGGAGGTGAACACCTTGTCGCCCAGGGCCTCGGCCACCTGGCGGGTTTGCTCCAGCCTCTGTTGCGGAATATCGGCATAGAGGTAGTCCGGCAGCACCCGTCCGGTGTGTTCGTCCTCCAACCGGCTCAACAAATGCCGCAGAACCCTGAAACTCGACGGTACAACGCCCGATGCATAGCCAGAATGCACGCCTTCCTTGAGTACATCAGCCCGCAAGGTTCCTCCGGCCAGGCCGCGCAAGGAAACCGTCAGCCAGAGTTGCTCGTAATTACCCGCACCTGAATCCAGGCAAATCACCAGTGAAGGTGTGCCGACCCTGGCTGCCAGGTGTTCGATATAGAAGGGCAGATCGTAGCTGCCGGACTCTTCGCAGGCCTCGATGATCACCACGCAGCGGGCATGGGGCAGCTTTTCGCGCTGCACCGCCATGATGGCCGTGAGGGATCCAAAGGCTGCGTAACCATCATCTGCGCCACCACGGCCATATAGTTTGTCGTTCTTGATCACCGGTATCCACGGGCCGAGGCCATCGGCCCAACCGGTCATTTCAGGCTGCTTGTCGAGGTGACCATAAAGCAGGATGGTGTCATCGCCCTGCTGGCTTTTCTCGCCGGGAATTTCCATGAAAATAACCGGCGTACGGCCAGGCAGGCGCACGATCTCTGCCTGCATACCGGGTATGGGCTGCTTTTTACACCAGGCAAAAACCTGCTGCACCGCGTTTTCCATGTATCCGTGCTGCTCCCAGTCCGGGTCGAAGTGCGGTGATTTGTTGGGAATCCTGATGTATTCCACCAGTTCCGGAATGATCTCGTCATTCCACTTTTCGTCGACAAACTTCTGCATGCTGATCTGATCCATTCGGGGGTCCTTAGTTACTTTGGTTGTGGCAATGCGGCAATTATTACACGCGCCAACGCTCCGTGCCGACGGCGAGTGCTCTCTATCACGCAGACTCGGCATCGGGTAAAGGATCGACTCCCTGCTTCACCGGCCCTTCGGGCTTCCCTTTCTCCGCCGCTGTCTTCAGGGGTCGGCCTCACACGGCATCCTGCCGTGCACGGCCTCAAATGGACTTCCTGTCCATTTGCCCCCTGGACAACGGCTGCGCTCGGCGGCTCGCTTAATGGGAGCCGATCCTTTACCCGCCGCCGAGTGGTGCCGCGACTGTCTAGCAGACGGCGGATACTGTTCTTGAGTCCAGTTCGCGAACCGCCACAAAAATGGGCTGGACCGGGGGTCGAATGGACAGGAAGTCCATTCGAGGCCTCTCCCGGCCATCCCTGGCCTCCGCGGCACCTGTACTTCCTGTACATTGGCTGCCCGATACAAGGATGTGAGTGAGGCCGACCCCCGGGGAAGCCGGTTTTTGTGGGTAGTCCCGGAGGGACCGGTTCAGCGGGACTCAAGAACAGTATCCGCCGTCCGCCCGGACGCGAATGAAGTGTTGCCGACTCTGGTATGCTTGCCGCACTTCCACCCACCATCAATGCAGGGGAGACACAGCATGAGCGGCGCTGCTGAACGACCACAAGACACCTTCATTCCACCACCGCCTGGTGACACGCTCGGTCATCCACGCCAGCTGTGGATGCTGTTCATGACCGAATTCTGGGAGCGCTTCTGCTTCTACGGCTTCCGCTGGATGCTGACCCTGTACATCGTGGCGCAGTTCTTCGGCGGCGATCCGGCCGGGCAGGCGACTGCCAGCCAGACCTACGGTGCCTATCTTGCGCTGGTGTATGCCACCGCCATTGCCGGTGGCTACGTCGCCGATCAGATATTGGGCTATCAACGCTCGGTGCTGCTGGGCGCCTTGTTCATTTCGGCGGGCTTGTTCACCCTGATGTTGCCGGATGAGGCAATGTTCAAATACGGCCTCAGCCTGGCTATTGTCGGCAATGGCCTGTTCAAACCCAATATCTCCTCGATGGTGGGCAAGCTGTATGCGCCGGGTGATTCGCGTCGTGACCGTGGTTTCACCATTTTCTACATGGGTATCAATGGCGGCGGGTTTTTTGCGCCGTTGGTGACCGGCTGGGTTGCGGCGCAGATGGGGTATTTGTCCCTCAATCCTGCTGACCTGCAAGCAGAAGGATTGCGTTTCGGCTTCGCGACTGCCGGCGTGGGCATGCTGATCAGCTACTTCTGGTTTTTGTTTGGCCGCCGTTCACTGGGAGTGGTGGGTGGCCCCCCGCCCGGGCGTGAGGGTTGGGGTAGTTTGATCGCTGTCACTGTAGCCGGGTTGGTGATCTCACCTTTGATTTTCTTCCTGCTGGGCCAGAACCAGTGGCTGAGCGGTATCCTGGGCACGTTGTTTATCGCTTGTTGCGTTGTGCTGATAGCCGCAGGTATCCGCGACGGCAACATCCAGCGCGATCGCATTTTTGCATTGCTGATCCTCTTCGTTGCCAATGTCATGTTCTGGATGTTCTTCGAGCAGGCTGGTGCGTCGTTCAATTTCCTCGCCGAAGGCATAGTCGATCGCCAGATGTTTGGTGGCTGGGAATTTCCGGTGGGCTGGTTCCAATCGGTGAATCCAGCCGCTGTTGTGTTGTTGGCGCCGCTGGTGACGATGCTTTGGGCCTGGCTGGACCAGCGCGGCAAGGAACCGAACATTCCGCGCAAGTTCGGCATCGGCCTGATCGGCAACGCGGCAGGTTTCGCGTTACTGATGTACGCACTCACCTACCTGGTCACCGACAAGAGCCAGATCCCGTTCTGGACGCTTGCCGGGGTCTATGTGCTGCAGACCGTTGGCGAACTGCATCTGTCACCCATCGGCTTGTCAATGGTGACCAAGCTCGCCCCGGTGCGGTTGGTTGGCTTGACCATGGGCGCGTGGTTCCTGAGCATTTCGATTGGCAACTCGCTGGCCGGTTCGTTTTCGGCCTGGATCAGTTCCGAAGGTGGGGAAGCGGGCATGACCGTGGTTTCGGCGCGAGACGGCTTCACGCTGAGCTTTTGGTTGCTGCTGGGCGCGGGCATCGTGGTATTTATTCTTGCCCCTTTTATCAACCGCCTGATGCACGGAATCAGGTAACAGGAACAGCAAGGGCACTCAATTGGTGGAATACTTCCACAGGCCCCGGCAGGCCCCGGGGCCTTTTCTATTTGTGTCACCAATGGGCATTGATACAATGACCAGTCTTTGCATCAGGAGCTTCCCCTTGATAAAAACCCCAAAGTTTTTCAGCAGGCTGTTGTGCTCGGCGTGCAGCATCGTCCTGCTCGCGGCGTGTCAACAGTCCGAAAGCCCTGAGCCGGCTGCAGTAACTGAGGTGGTTATGGAGCCCGCGCAGCAACCTTCCCTGCCGGGGCAGGACTGGACCGTTTTCGTGGATGGTTTTATCGAAAGCTACCTGGCAGCGCACCCGCAATTTGCGGTGGTGGCCGGCCGGCACGAATACGATGGTTTGCTTCCGGACTGGAGTACTGAAGGCATCCAGGCCGAGATCGAACGTCTGCATGCGCAGCGGGAAGCGGCGCTGCAGTTCGGGGCGGACGAACTCGGCGAGGTCGGGCACTATCAACGCGACTACCTCGTTACCGTGATTGACCGCCAGCTCTTCTGGTTGGACAAGGCCGAATGGCCTTTTGTAAACCCCGCCTTTTACTTTGACTGGATGAGTGATTCCCTGGATCCCAGTCCCTTCATCACTCTCAATTACGCGTCGCTCGAAGAGCGCATGAAGTCGTACACGCGCTATGCGCAGAACCTGCCGGTAGCCATTGCCCAGATCCGCGCAAACCTGCGCATGCCCATGGCGCGCACGCGGCTGGCTTATGGCATCAGCTCATTTGGCGGGCTTGCGGACTACTTTGCCAAGGATGTTCCAGCGGTATTTGCATCCGTTGAAAATGAACAACTGCAAGGCGAGTTCCGGCGGGCCAATGACGCTGCAGCCGCGGCGCTGGTCGAATTGACCGACTGGCTCAAATCCAACCTGTCCACGGCCACGGAGGATTTCGCCCTCGGGCCTGATCTGTACCGGCAGATGCTTTATGACACGGAGCGGGTGAGTATTCCTGTGCAGGAATTGGAAGAAATGGGGCAGAACGATTTGCGCCGCAACCAGTTGGCCCTGGGTGAAGCCTGCGCCGAGTTCGCACCGGGTGAGACCATTCGCAGTTGCACTGCGCGCATGGCCAATCGCAAGCCGCCCGGAGGCGCCGTCGAAACCGCACGGCAGCAGCTCAAAGAGCTCAAGGCCTTCGTGGTGGAGCAGGACCTGGTCAGCATTCCGGGCGCGGAGGAAGCACTGGTGCGGGAATCGCCGCCCTATGCTCGCTCAAATGCTGCCTTTATCAATATCCCCGGGCCTTTCGAAAAGAACCAGCCTTCAATTTATTACATTACGCCGCCTGATCCATCCTGGACGAAAGAAGTACAAGAGGACTACGTCCCGGGTGAATCGGACCTGTTATTCACCTCGGTGCACGAGGTCTGGCCCGGACATTTCCTGAATTTCCTGCACGCCAACCGGGCTCATTGGAATTTTGGCCGGGTGTTTGTCAGTTATGCCTTTGGCGAAGGCTGGGCGCATTACACCGAGGAAATGATGCTGGAAGCGGATTTGCGAAATGCCTCACCGGAAACGCGCATCGGACAACTCTCGAACGCCCTGAAACGCGATGCGCGCTTTCTTTCATCGATTGGCTTGCATACTGGCTCCATGACGGTGGCCGATTCCGAGAAGCTGTTCCTGGAGGAGGCCTACCAGGATGAGGGCACCGCCAAACAACAGGCAGCCCGCGGTACCTATGATCCGGCCTATCTCAACTACACGCTGGGCAAGCTCATGATCCTGCAATTGCGCGAAGACTGGACCCGCGATCGCGGCGGCCGTGCTGCATGGCATGATTTCCACGACACGTTCCTGTCTTTTGGCGGACCACCCATTCCATTGGTGCGGGCCCAGATGATGGGCAAAAATGAACATTGAGTTTTTTGGCGCCGCCGGTGAAGTCACCGGCTCCTGCCATATCCTGCGTATCGGGAAACGAACAGTATTACTCGATTGTGGCCTGATCCAGGGCGGCCGCAAAGACGAAGCGCGCAACGCCAATCCCTTCCCGTTTGATGCCGCTGCGGTCGATGCAGTGGTACTCAGTCATGCGCACCTGGACCATTGCGGCCGGCTGCCACTGCTGGTCAAGCGCGGATTTCGTGGTCCGATTTTTGCCGAGAGTGCCACCTGCGAGCTTGCCGCCATTTTGCTGGCGGATGCCGCGCACCTCGCGGAGCGGGATGCGGAGTACATGAGCCGCAAAACCGGCAAGCAGGTCAAGCCTTTGTATACCATGGCAGATGGCGAAGCCGTGGTGCGCCTGCTGCAACGCAGGCAGTACCGGGAGAAATTCCCGGTGGTGCCCGGAGTCGAGGCGTGTTTCCGGGATGCCGGGCATATCCTTGGGTCCTGCTCAGTTGAGCTGTTGCTGGAAGAGCAGGGCGTTCGGCGCAAGCTGGTGTTTTCAGGTGACATTGGCCAGTTCGACACCCCCATCCTGAAGGACCCGGAATGCATAGCCACTGCTGATGTTGTATTGATTGAGTCCACTTACGGTTCGCGCCGTCATCGCGACCGCGCAGAAACGGTGCGGGAAATAGGCGAAATAATTTCTGCAGCTTCGGCAGGGCAAGGCAACATCCTGATACCCGCTTTTGCCATCGGCCGCAGCCAGGAAGTGCTGTACCTGCTGGGCAGGCATTTCGACGAGTGGAAACTGAGCCGGTTCCAGATTTTTCTCGACAGCCCGATGGCGATTGAAGCCTCAAAAGTGTACTGGGGTAACTCGCAACACTTTGACGAGGAAGCAAGCCGGCTAAGCCAGAAAGACATTGGGAAAAATAATGGGAAAAATGGGGGTGGCAATAGCGGGGAAAGGGGTGGCATGCCTTTGTTGCCTAATCTGAAACTAACCCGGACTTCAGAAGAATCCATGGCCATCAACCAGATTCGTTCCGGCGCCATCATCATCGCCGGCAGCGGCATGTGCACCGGTGGCAGGATCGTGCACCACCTGAAACACAATCTTCCGCATGCCCACAACCATGTGCTCATCGTGGGTTACCAGGCGTTTGGCACATTGGGGCGCAAACTGGTGGACAAGTTTGAGACGGTGCGTATCCACAACGAAGAGATTCCGGTCAGGGCAAAAATCCACACCGTGGGTGGCCTGTCGGCACACGGCGACCAGGACGACCTGGCACGCTGGTATGAATGCATGGCCAACCGCCCGCCGGTGTACCTGGTGCATGGCGAGCGTGATTCGCAAACGGCATTTAAGGAATATCTTTCGTCCCGGACTGGAGCAAAAGTCCATTTGCCGGATCCGGGCGACATGTTGGACCTGGGTGCGTTGCCACAAAGGGCGTAAGCCAAGCAGGCTCAAACAAGGCGTGTGTAACTAAATACGCTCAACGAGGTCGCCGGGAATCGCGATAGAGCCAAGTTGATTCGCTCAAGCCCGCAAAGCATCGATAAACTCTTCAACTGTAATTCCGGACTGTTTGGCTACTACCGGAGACAATCTAACAGATTCCCCAATCGTAGTGGCTAGTCTGAGCACTAATGCATGCGTGTGCCTACGGCGAGCGACCGTCGGTGGACGTTCAGCCCACGTTCTCGGTGGCACGGTACTTGCTCGAATCAGCAAATAGGCGCTTAATAATTCCTGTCCGCCGAGACTGAAGGAGACAAAATGGCGATCACCTTACCTCTGGAACAAATGTCGGTGGAGGAAAAGCTCCGCGCGATGGAATTGCTTTGGGATGATTTGTGCAACGAGGCGGGCGGCGTGACCTCACCCGCTTGGCACGAAGAAGTGCTGGCCGAGCGGGAGGCGCGGCACCAACGCAGTGAGGAAAAGTTTGAAGACTGGGAAACGGCAAAGAGGAACATCCGCAACCAGGCTTCATGAAAGTCAAGATACTCGCCTCCGCCAGCCGCGATCTCCTGGATGGCTACCGGTTCTACGAAAAGCACGCGGAGGGCGTCGGTGCCTATTTTCTCGATACGCTGTTCTCGGATGTCGATTCCCTGATCGTCAGCGCGGGCATGCATCCCGTGCATTTCGGCAAGTACCATCGCCTGCTGTCGAGGCGGTTTCCCTTCGCCGTCTACTACCGAGTCGAAGACGAAAAGGCGCTCGTTTACGCCGTGCTCGACTGCCGCCGTAACCCGGCGTGGATCAGAAACCGCCTGCGCTGAGAACTATGGCCAAGAAACCGACTGCACGCGCCAGCGCCAAAACCGTCGAAACGCTCAAGCACGGCGAAGCCAAGCGCAAAAACATCCCCACCGCCGATAACTCAGGGCAACCTGGCCTGCCTTACAGGGCAAGAGTCATAAAACGATTACAGGACGAGTGACCCGTGCTGCCCAGCGCATGGTTTATGGGCATGAAGCCGTGCCGGGTGTACAACTTCCTCGCCTGGTTCATGTCGTCCAAAGTTTCCAGATAGCACAAGGAATAGCCGGTAGCGCGCGCCGCATCGAGGATGATGCCCAGCAAGCGATGGCCCATGCCGGAGCCGCGCAGTTCCGGCAGGAAATACATCTTGCGCAACTCGCAGATACCCGCTTCCCCGCCTTGCAGGGGCGCTACGCCACCACAACCGAGTACCACTCCTTCGCGTTCGACCACAAAAAAAGCTGATGCCGGTTGAGGATAGGCCTCAAACATGGCATCCACTTCAGCATCGTTTATCGAATAGCCGCAGCCCACCGCCCCGAATTCGGTCATGACTTGCCGGATGATACCGGCCACGGCAGGATTGTCGGCCGATCGGATGGGGCGGATGTGGTACTCAACGCCTGCTGATACTCTTTCTCTAATTTCGATTTACTCCGTTTCGGATTGCCCAGTATCGATTGGCCCCGATTCGATTGGCTCACTACGAATTACTTTGGGTAATGCCGTTCTTTCAGCGTAGCGATCACGTCGCAAAACGGCAAGTCACGCGCATGTAGCAGCACCAGCAGGTGATAGAGCAGATCGGCTGATTCGTTGCACAGGTCTTGTTCGCTTCCCGTGGCCGCCGCGAGCGCCACTTCCACGCCCTCCTCACCCACTTTTTGCGCAATCCGGCGCAGGCCTGCGTCGAACAGTTGCGTGGTGTAACTGCCAGCCGGGCGTTCCTGCTGCCGCTGCGCCACAAGCGTGTCCAGTTGCGCGAGGAAGGCAAGGCCGGGTGTGACCGATGCCGCATCGCCAAAACAACTGTCCGTGCCAAGGTGGCAGGTCGGGCCTTGCGGGGTAGCCAGCACCAGCAGGCTGTCGCCGTCACAGTCTGCGTGTATGGAATCGAGCTCAAGGAAATGGCCTGAGGTCTCGCCCTTGGTCCAGAGTTCTTTGCGGCTGCGGCTCCAGAAGGTCACGCGGTCGCTTTCCAGCGAGCGTACCAGCGCATCCCGGTTCATCCAGGCCTGCATCAGCACACGCCCATCGAAGGAATCCTGCACAGTGGCTGGCAGTAGGCCTTCGGTCTTGCTCCAGTCCAGTGTTGCGGCCTGCTGTACTTCTGCAATCAACATGGTCTCACCTCAATACCTGCTGCAGCCAGGGACAGCTTCAGGGCAGGAATGGCTATCTGGCCGGAATGAAAAACCGTGGCTGCAAGGGCTGCATCCACGTCCGCTTGTTCGAACACTGCAATGAAGTGCTCCACGCTGCCTGCGCCGCCCGACGCCACCAGTGGTATGGATAGCACGTTGCGCGCCGCTGCCAACTGGACAATATCGAAGCCCGCACGGGTGCCATCTGAGCTCATGCAATTGAGCACGACTTCCCCCGCGCCGCGGTCAGCGGCTTCGCGCAGCCAATCCATGGTGCTGCGCCCCGGTATCCGCATGCTTTCCGGCCTGCCGGTATGGGAACGTACCGTGTAACTCTCGCCATCCTGGATCGAGTCCACGCCGACCACGACACACTGGCTGCCAAATACCCGCGCCAGTTCATTGATCAGTTGCGGCCGTTCCAGCGCCGGCGTGTTGATGGAGATTTTGTCTGCACCCTGATGCAGTACGTGCTCGGCGTCCTTGATGCTGCGAATGCCTCCGGCAACACAGAACGGGATGTCGATGGTTTCGGACACGCGGCGAATCCAATCGAGATCGACACTGCGTCCTTCAAGGCTGGCAGTGATGTCGTAGAACACCAGTTCATCTGCGCCCTCGTCGCGATAGCGTGTGGCCAGTTCAATGATATCGCCCACGACGCGGTGATCGCGGAAACGCACGCCTTTGACGACCTGGCCGTCGCGCACATCCAGGCAGGGTACGATGCGTCGTGCTACCGCGCCGGGCGTGGCCCCGGACGTTGCCCCGGACGTTAATTTCGGCCTGATCTTTGCAGGAGCGCTCACGCCAGGATCTCCAGCGCTTCCTCAATGGAGAAGCATCCTTCCAGCAGGGCCTTGCCAGTAATCGCAGCGGCTACGCCGGTGGCCTTTAACCGTTCCAGGTCACGCAGACCTGAAACACCACCCGACGCCTGGATTTGCAGGGCGGGATAACGCTGTGCCAACTCGCTGTACAGGGCAATGTTAGGGCCACCCATTGCGCCGTCCTTGCTGATGTCGGTGCACAGGAGGTGCTTCAGCCCGTGAGCGCACAGTTCATCGAGCAAGTCCCACAGGTTACGCGTACTGCCCACGGTCCAGCCGTGAATGCGCGGCCAGGGGATGCCTGCAGCATCGAACTCGACATCCAGTGCGCTGACGATACGATCCGCACCGAATTCGTCCAGCCAATCGAGGAAGCGGAGGGTTTGGGTCACGCACAGCGTGCCCACTACGATCCGTTCGGCGCCGTGTTGCAGGCGCTCGCTGATGTCCTCGGTACGCCGCACACCACCCCCGGTCTGCACGGATTGCGTTGCTGCTTCCAGCAACTGCAGCAGCAGTTCCGGCCGGCCGCAGCTTCCATCCCTGGACGCTGCCAGGTCTACTACGTGCAGCCATGTTGCTCCGGCGGTCGCGTAATTCCTTGCCAGTTGCAGGCCGCTGACCGGGTAGTGTTTGGCCTGGTCAAAATCTCCGTGACGCAGTCGCACGACTTCCCCGTCTAACAGGTCAATGGCTGGAATGATGTGCACGTCTTTCCTTCATGTTATTCCTTGGGGGGGTGAATCAACTGGACAGAAAATCGCGCAACAGCCGTGCCCCGGCTGAGGCAGATCGCTCCGGGTGGAATTGGGCGCCGTAAAAATTATCCTTGCGCACCAGGGCGCTGAAGGCCGTTCCATGGTTGCTGCTGGCCAAGGTCCACTCGCCCAGTGGCGCCGCATAGGAGTGCACGAAGTAAAACCACTGGCCGACCAGGGGATCGCTGAGCGGGTCTTCCTTGACCCGGTCCAGCGTGTTCCAGCCCATGTGTGGAACGCGCAAACCT
This sequence comes from Lysobacterales bacterium, assembly GCA_031362985.1. Classification (GTDB taxonomy): domain Bacteria; phylum Pseudomonadota; class Gammaproteobacteria; order Xanthomonadales; family SZUA-36; genus SHZL01. The sequence continues at coordinate 14,151 of JANLTO010000124.1, forward strand.
GCGCTTTGCGCCAGGCGGTTCAATCGTGCCGGGATGATTCCCAGCAGGTCTGCATGGTCTTCTGCAGAAGAGGTAAACAACAGCTGCATGCCAAGACAGATACCCAATACCGGCTGGGTCAGCGCGCGGATTACATCGACCAGGCCATGGGCGCGCAGTACATCCATGGCCTGGCCGGCAGCGCCAACGCCCGGCAGGATTACCCGGTCGGCTGTACGGATGGTGTCCGCATCGGCGCTGAAAACCGGGTCCACGCCTTGCCGCCGCAAGGCATGCAGCACCGAGGAAATATTGGCGCCGCCACTGTCGACCACTACAATACTCACGATCTGGCACTCACGACTCGACGGCCGTCACAGTGTGCCCTTGGTGCTCGGCAAGGCAAAGCCATCCCGCGCCAGCGCCGGGCGCAAGGCACGGCCCGCTCCCTTGAACAGTGCCTCGATCATGTGGTGGGTGTTTTCACCTTTTACCTGCATATGAATTGCCGCGCGCAGCGACTGGCTCAGGGATGCAAAAAAGTGACGCACCATTTCAGTAGAGAACGCGCCCAGCTGCTCTCGTGGGAACTCAGCGTCGAATTCAAACGCCGGGCGGCCCGACAGATCAAAGGTGACCTGTGCCAAAGACTCATCCATGGGTAGCACGAAACCGTAACGACCTATGCCGCGGCGATCTCCCAGCGCGCGGTCCAGCGCTTCCCCCAGCGTGAGCGCGCAGTCTTCAACCGTGTGGTGTTCGTCGATTTCCAGGTCGCCCGTACATTCAAGCTCCAGCAGGAAGCCGCCGTGGCTGGCAAGCTGGTCCAGCATGTGATCAAAAAAACCGATCCCGGTATTGCACGTGTTCTTCATTGCCCCTGCTTGCGCGGCATCGAGATCGAGGTAAACGCGGATGTCGGTCTCATTGGTTTTGCGGCGCAACTCTGCCTGTCGCGGGCGGTTGACCAGGCGATGGGCAATCGAACGCCAGTCCTCGTGGCCCCTGGCCATGCGAATTCCACCAATGCCCATGTTCCTGGCCAGTTCCAGGTCGGTCAGCCGATCGCCAATCACCCAGCTGTCCTGCAGGTTGAGTTCGCCGGATTTGAGGTATTCCAGCAACATACCGATGCCGGGTTTGCGGTCGGGTGAGTTCTCATGTTCGAAGTGCGCATCGACGTGCACCGCACTGAACCAAATACCTTGCGAGGAAAACAGGTTCAACATTTTCTGTTGAGTCGGCTCGAAATCAGCCAGAGGCAATGATTCAGTGCCAAGGCCGTCCTGGTTGCTGACGATGACAAATTCGTAACCGGCATTTTTGAGTTCAAGCAGGGCCGGGATCACGCCCGGGATCAACTCCAGTTTTTCCAATGAATCGATCTGCTGGTCGGGCGGCTCCACAATCAACGTGCCATCCCGATCGATGAAGAGAATCCGTCGTTTGGTGTTTTTGCGGCTCAAGGTTTCAGTCTCCCGTCCATTCATCCAGTGCCCAATCATCCAGAACCCGTTCCAGTGCGGCCAGGTCCAGCTGGCTACCTACGGAGATACGTATGCAATCCTTTAGGGCGGGGTCCGCCGCATAGCCGCGAACAACCACGCCATGGCTGGCACAGTGAGCCAGCATCTGGTCTGCGTGCTTGACTCTCAGCAACACGAAATTGGCCTTGCCCGGCCAGAGGTCAAGGACGAATGAACGCTTGTCGAGCATGGACACCAGCAGTTTCTTGTTCTCCCGGATTTCCTCCAGGAGTCTCTTCTGCTGTAACTGCATGTCCGGCTGCAAGACACGAAGGGCAAGGGTAGTGACCGGGCTGGCCAGTGGATAGGGTGCGATGATGCGCCGCAACAGGTCGATGACGGGCGGGTGCGCCAGGACGATGCCGCAGCGTAATCCGGCCGCAGCCCAAGCCTTGGACAAGGTGCGCAGTACCACCAGCTGTGGATGTTCGGCAATCAATGGTATCGCAGAGGCTTCCGCACAGAATTCCGCATAGGCTTCATCGATTACGACCATCGCGCGGTTATTCGTCGCTTGCAGCAACGCGCCAAGAAAAGTACCGTCCAAGCAATCACCGGTCGGATTATTGGGTGAGGTGAGAAACACCAGGCGGATACGCGGGTCCTGCTGCACGGTGTCCAGGATTTTTTGCGTATCCATGACCCATCCGTCGCTGGCCAGCCTGGGCACGGACACGATGGCAGCGCCCTGGGTTTCGGCCGCGATGCGATACATGCCGAAGGTGGGAGGGCAGTGCAGGATAGCGTCCAGCCCTGCGCGGCAAAAAACCCGCGTCAACAAGTCGATGCCCTCGTCGCTGCCGCGGGTCACGAGCACATGGTCCGGTGGCAGCCCATAGAGTCTCGCCAGGCCTTTGACCAGTTCCGCCGGCTGGGGATCTGGATACCGGTTCAATGACAAGCCAGCCGCATCGTCGTCCAACAATGACCAGGGCGCTTCATTGGCATTGAGCAACACGCCCTGCGCCGTGGCTTCCTTGCGCGCCGAGGAATAGGGCTTCATTGCCACGATGTCGGGACGTGCCAGGTCGATGACGTTCATGCCAGGGCTTCCAGACTGGCAAGGCAGGCCAAGCGTACAGATACGGCCATGCGGTGCGCATCCAGGCCCTCTGTTTCTGCCAGCAGTTCGGCCACCGGGCCCACACTTTGCAATGCTTCGGCGCTGGCTTCCTGCAGCGTCATACGGCGCATGAAATCCCCCACTCCGAGTGCCCCATGTGACCGCGCAAAGCCGTAGGTCGGCAATACATGGTTGGGTCCGGAACAGTAGTCACCCAGCGACTCCGGTGTCCAGCGGCCGATAAAGACCGACCCGGCGTGTTGCACCCGGGAGGCGAGGGCCCGCGCATTGCGGGTGTTGAGTATGAGGTGCTCCGGGGCGTAGGCATTGGCAATGTCCAGCGCGACATCCATATTTGAAATCAGCACAATGCGCGCAGCAGACAGGGATTTTTCCAGTATGGCTGCGCGGGGCAGCGTTGGCGCCAGGTCATCAAGCCGGGCAATCACCGCTGTGGCCAGCTCGCAACAATCCGTCAGCAGGACAACCTGCGAATCTGCTCCGTGCTCGGCCTGGGCGAGCAGGTCCCAGGCAATAAAGTCGATACCGCCATCGGCACCGGCCTGCGCATCTGCAATGACCATGACTTCGGACGGCCCGGCGGGCATATCCACTGCTGCGCCTTGCGGATCCTGCGCAACCTGCTGCTTGGCCTCAGTAACCCAGGCATTACCGGGGCCAAAAATCTTGTTACAGCGTGGCACGGTAGCGGTGCCGTAGGCCATGGCTGCAATGGCCTGGGCACCGCCAACGCAGAATACGCGATCAACCTTGCACAGGCTTGCAGCAGCTAGGACTTCAGTTGCGATACGTCCATTTGGCCATGGGGGAGAACACAAAACTATTTGCGAACAACCGGCGAGGCGCGCGGGGATGGCCAGCATCAGCACCGTCGAGACCAGGGGTGCACTACCGCCCGGCACATAGAGGCCCACGACCGACTGCGGCAGGTAGGTAACTGTGCAGGTGAGGCCCTTTGCGGTTTCAATGGTTCGTTCACGGGGAAGATCGGCCACATGGAACTCGCGAATCCTGCCGCTCGCCTCTTCGATTGCTCCAAGCAAGCGGGCAGCAATAGCCTGCCTTGCCTGCAGCAGGTTTTCTGCGCTAACTGCCAGGCTGTGCGGCAGCACTCCATCGAACTCTTGTGTCAGTTGCGCCAGGGCTTCATCACCACCGGAGCGTACCCGCGCGAGGATAGCACTGACCGCTGTGCTGAGCGTCGCTTCCGGGCCGGGCATCGAAGTGCCTGGCCGGCGCAGCAACTCAGCCTGTTGCTTCTGCTCCAGTTCAGCCCAGACGCTGACTGTAAGGCCGAAGCGACTCATGCCAGCATTTTCTCCACCGGCAATACCAGGATGGCAGATGCACCTACGGCCTTGAGAGCTTCCAGGTGCTCCCAAAACACGGTTTCTCCGCACACGGCGTGAATCGCTATTTTGTCAGAACCTTCCAACGGCATGATGGAGGGGTGTTCCACGCCGGGCAGCAAGGCGGTAATTTTCGCCAGGGCTTCGCGCGGTGCATGCAGCATGACGTATTTGCTTTCCGCAGCCTGCAGCACACCTTCAATGCGCGCCAGTAGGCGGTCCAGCAGTAACTGCTTTTCCTCGTCCAGCTCACGGGCGGTGCAGTACAGCGCGGCCTGGCTTTCAAACAGCACTTCCAGTTCGCGCAGGTGGTTGGCGCGCAAGGTAGAGCCGGTGGATACCAGGTCGGCAATGGCATCGGCAGTACCCAGGCCGGGAGCGATTTCCACCGAGCCCGACAGCTGCACGATGTGCGTGTGGATGCTTTTTTCCGCCAGCAATGAACGGGTTAGTTCAGGGTAGCTGGTGGCAATGCGCAAGCCTTCCAGATCGGTGCTGCTGCTGATGTTCATATTTTCGGGGACCGCCAGTGACAAGCGGCAGTGACCAAAACCCAGTTTGCGCCGGCACACGAGGCCCGTCCCGCCATTGCGCTGCAGCATGACTTCCCTGGCGATGTTTTCGCCTACGATGCCTATTTCGCACACACCATCCAGCAGCATGCGCGGGATGTCGTCATCGCGCACCAGCAAGAGGTCAACCGGAAAATCCTGCCCGTACCAGAATAACTTGTCCTTGCTGCGGGCAAAGCGCAAGCCGCACTTCTTCAGAATCTCCAGTGAGTTTTCGGACAGGCGGCCGGATTTCTGCACAGCTACTCGCAAGCGACTCATGCCTTGCTCCCGCAACGGTCCAGTACGATACGGTAACCGCCGGCTCCCATTTCCATGAAACGTGCAACGCGGCCTATGGTTGTAACGCTGACCTGCGTGAGTTCGTGAATCTCACGGTAGCTAAGGCCATCTTCCAGCAATTGCGCCACGCGCCAGCGGTCCACCATGGATTCCAGTTCCGCTGGTGTGCACAGGTCCTCCAGGAACACGCGCACTTCGTCAGCAGTCTTCAACTGGCACAGGGCTTCGGCAAGGGACCGTGCAGCGGACTTTACCTGCTGTTTTTGTGCTTGATTGTGATGTTTCATAATAGACTCACTGTATGAGTGTACTAATGTATTAGCGTATTAATACATTGGCATAGTAAGTGATTGCACCTGCACGCGCAAGGCTTTGCCGATAGCCTGTTTGTCGAGAGCCTGGCCAATAGCTTCGGCGGTGCTTTAAACGATCCGGTGGCGGGAAGCATCAAACCCCAATACGAATACGCGATACGAATCCGCACTACGACTTTGTTGAACTGACCTATGGGAGCAACCTGATGAAATTCCTGGCACGCCTTAACCTGTTCCTGCTATCTGCCACTTTCCCGGCTACATTTCTGGTCACTTTGCTGGCCACTACCCTGGTCCCATCGCTGGCCTTGGCCGACGTTTCGAAAACAGAGGAATACACATTTGAAATAGAGCAAGGAGGGCGCATCAGCCTGTCCAACGTCAATGGTGATGTGAGTATTGCGGGCACCGAGGGCAGGCAGGTGCACATTGTTGCGACCAAGACTGCTGACAATCAGGAATACCTGGACGGTATAAAAATAGACATCGACGCCAGCCCCAAGGCGATCCGTATTGAAACCCGATATCCTGGCCAGGGTGACTGGAAGATTTGGGGCGATCACGACAGCGGCAGTGTCGAATACACGATTACCCTGCCACGCGATGTAGAGATTGATTCGATTGATACCGTGAACAGTGATGTGTTGGTCGCTGGCGTGGCCGGCTCGATCAGCGCCGAAAGTGTTAATGGGACGTTGCAAGTGACCGATGCCGGTGCTGATGTCAATGCAGAAACGGTGAACGGGGATATCGATGTGGAGTTCACGCAATTGGGCGCCGGGCAAAAGATCAGCATGGACGCGGTGAACGGGCGCATAGTCCTGCGTCTTCCGGCCAACGCCAGTGCGCAGGTCAGTGCGGAAACACTCAACGGTAGTATTGATGCGGGTGATTTTGGACTGCAGGCCGATGACGGATTTGTCGGGCACGAACTGGACGGCAAGATTGGCGGCGGCGAGGCGCGCATCAGCATCGACACGGTCAATGGTCCGGTCAAAATTAAAAAACGTAACTAAGGAAACCCTGGTTTATTCATATCTTCCTTGAGTGAACACCCGGTCGGTGGCAGTTCAGAGTTCCACCTGGGTGCCCATTTCCACCACCCGGTTCGGCGGCAGGTTAAAGTAAGGCGTGACCCCCTCGGCTGTGCGGAACATCAGGGCGAACAATTTCTCACTCCAGCGTGGCATTCCGGATTGCCGGGTGGCGATCAATCGTTCCCGCCCCAGGAAGAAGGTGGTTTGCATGGGATCGAAAGAGCAATCGATGCTGTGGCAGCGCTCGAGCAAAGCAGGAATATCGGTTTCTTCCGCGAATCCGAGGTGAATCAGCATGCGGAAAATGCCCGCTCCCAGAGGCGTGACCTCAAAGCGTTCGGATTCCACTATCTCCGGCGTTTCGGCCACCAACACCGTGAGAAACACAACCTGTTCATGCAAAACGTGGTTGTGCTTCAGGTTGTGCATCAAGGCAGGCGGAGTGCCTGTCGGATTTGAATCGAGATAGACCGCGGTGCCGGGCACTCGAATAGGTGGATTGCTGCGCACGTCATCTACAAACAATTGGGCCGGGAACGTGCGGGTTTCCTGGCGCTGCGCGAGGATAGTACGGCCCAGGCGCCAGGTCGTCATCAGGGCGAATACAACCGAAGCAATGACAAGGGGGAACCAGCCCCCGTCAGGGATCTTGTGCAAGTTCGAGGTCCAGAAAGTAAGATCCACCAGTAGCATCATCGCCACTCCCAGCAGAATCCACAGCGTATGCGTTTTCCACTTGCCGAGGGCAAACGCCGCAAACAGGATGGTGGTGAACAACATGTCGGTCGTGACCGCCATGCCGTAGGCGCCTGCAAGGGCTGAACTGGAGCCGAACGACAACACCAGGCCAATAGCAGCGGCCATGATGATCCAATTGACCGTAGGCATATAAATCTGGCCGATCGTGTACGTGGACGTATGCTCAATGCGCATGCGCGGCAAATAGCCCAGCAGGACCGCCTGGCGAGTAATGGAAAACACGCCCGAAATGACCGCCTGGGAGGCGATGATCGAGGCGGCTGTCGCCAGCAGAACCAGCGGGTAGAGAGCCCAGCGTGGTGCCATCAGGAAAAAGGGTTGGTGCGCTGCTGTCGGGTCAGCAAGAATCAGTGCGCCCTGGCCGAAATAATTCAATAACAGCGCCGGCAGAATGAGCACAAACCACATCAGCCGGATTGGCCGTTTGCCAAAATGTCCCATGTCCGCATAGATCGCCTCGCCGCCCGTCACTACCAGGAACACCGACCCCATCACCAGGAACGCCCGCGTCTTGTCGGTGACCAGGAAATTGAAGGCATAAGCCGGATTGATCGCCGCCAGCACCTGGGGATGGTGCACCAACTGCGCTATACCCAGTGCCGCAAGCGTGAGGAACCAAACGATCATCACCGGGCCAAACAAGCCGCCTACCCGCGCCGTACCACGATGCTGCACCGCGAAGAGCAAAGTGAGTATCAACACCGTTACCGGGATGATGAACGGATCGAAGACGGGAGTGAGCAGTTTCAGACCTTCAACCGCGCTCAGGACGGATATGGCTGGAGTGACCATGCCGTCACCATAGAACAGGGCAGCACCGAACAGGCCCAGCATGACCAGCGCCGTAGACGCGCCCCGCACTCTGCGTGATCGCGGGCTGACCAGGGCCATGAGGGCAATAATGCCGCCTTCGCCATGATTGTCCGCCTGCACGACCAACACTATGTACTTGATGGAAATGATGAGAATCAGCGCCCAGGTAATCAGCGAGAGGATGCCGAGTACCGCCGGGATGGTGGGCTCGATGCCGTAAGCGGGATTGAGCGACTCGCGAAACGCATACATCGGGCTGGTGCCGATATCGCCATAGACGATACCTGCTGCGCCTGCGCACAATGCGAGGAGGTTTGAACCGTGACGAGGTGATGTTGTGGTGGTCATAGGGCGCGACCGGATCAGGTGTTGCTACTGCGGGAAACTCCAGATTGGTTCAATCAATTGCGCTCCATCGGGTCAATTCTGGCGGCTAAACTATCACAAAAAGGCCCCGGCAACGAACGAATTCTTTGCGAAATCGCCTGACAGTCCACAAAGTGGGTACTGGCAGGGGGAAGCTGTTCATAAAGGCAAAAAAGACAGCTGTTTTCCTTGCAGGTACTGATATATCATGCCTATATCGATTCACTTTCCAGGTAGTTGCCCATGCCCGAAATCTCCTGGCGCGGCGTCTTCCCAGCGCTTACTACGAAATTTACGGCCGACGACAAGCTGGACTGGAAGGCCATGGAACAGCACCTCGCCTTGCAACTCGAAGCCGGGGTACACGGGCTCATCATACTGGGATCCCTGGGCGAAACCTCCACGCTCAGTAGTGCTGAAAAAATAGAGCTGGTGCGTTTTTTTTCCGCGGCTGAACGCCAGGGACGGCCCCTGATTGCATGTATCGCCGAATCATCTACGCGCGAGGCAAAAGCATTTGCTGTCGCCGCTGCCGGGGCAGGGGCGGACGGGTTCATGCTGCTACCGCCGATGCGCTATCCCAGTGATCGTCGCGAGACCTTGCACTACCTGAACATGGTGGCTTCCGCCACGGATCGTCCCGTCATGTTGTACAACAATCCCATAGCCTACGGCATCGATCTGATGCCTGAGGATTTCGCCGCACTGGAAGACAACCCCCGTTTCGTTGCCATCAAGGAATCATCTGCCAACACCCGCCGCATCCCTGAAATCCGCCGACTCACCGGCGATCGTTACGCGCTGTTTTGCGGTGTAGATGACCTGGCCCTGGAAAGTTTTTTGCTCGGTGCCTGCGGCTGGGTCGCCGGGCTGGTGGTCGCATTCCCGCGTGAAACCGTGCGCATCTGGGAATTGGCTGAAGCCGGCCGGTGGCAGGAAGCGCGGGCGATATACGAGTGGTTCCTGCCGCTGCTTCATCTGGATATCGGGCCCAAGTTTGTGCAACAGATCAAACTGGTCGAAGCGCTGATGGGGGTGGGTAGCGCACGGGTGCGTGGCCCGCGCATGCAGCTTACCGACCAGGAAGCGAGCCGCGTGGAGCAGATACTTCAGCATGCTCTTGCTACCCGGCCTGTGCTTTAAATCCGTGTTGCCTGGACTCCCGAAGCACCAGTGAATACTGCAGTCCTGACTGAGTTCAATACCGACAGTCTGGCAGAACAAGCGTATACGCTGCTGGAGGAAAAGCTGGTGACCCTGCAACTCAAGCCGGGCTCGCTGGTGTCGGAAGGCGATCTCATTGAAATGACCCGGATCGGACGCACGCCGGTGCGCGAGGCCATCTTGCGTCTTGCCCAGCAGGAACTGTTCGAGGTAATTCCGCGCAAAGGATTATTGGTCGCTCCGGTGAGCGCCGCGAGCATGATGAATATTCTCGAGGCGCGCAAGGCGCTGGAACGGTTGGTGGTGCATCGCGCAGCCCTGAATGCCAGGGACGAGCAGCGCAGCGCATTGAGCGCGGTGGCGCGCGATCTCGCCAGTGCGCATGAACGATTCGACGAATTTTTGCGCCTCGATCATGCACTGGATGCGTTGCTGGACGAATGCTCCGGTAATCCCTTTATCGCTTCAGCCCTGGCGCCATTACGCAGCCACAGCCGGCGGTTTTGGTACTTCCATCGCACGCAAATCCAGTTGTCGGACGCCATCGCAGCACACGCACAGATGGCGCGACTGGTGGCGCGTCGCGATTCCAACGGCGCCCAAAAGGCTTCCGACGCGATCATTGCGGTGCTGGAGCGGCTGGTGGCAGGCATGGACAGGGCGAGCTGACATGAGTACGAACAAACCACATTGCATCGTCGTGGGCGCCGGCATAGTGGGTGCTTCGTGTGCCTGGCATTTGCAGCGCCGGGGAGCGCAGGTCACCGTGATTGATCCGGTAGAGCCGGGACAGTCAACCAGTTTCGGCAACGCCGCGTGTATTTCACCTTCTTCCATTTCTCCGTTTTCCTACCCCGGTGCAATCCGGAACGTGCCTGGCTGGTTACTGGATCCACTGGGCCCGATGAGAATCCGCTGGAAAGATGCACCCAGGCTTGCGCCCTGGTTCTGGAGGTTCTGGCGAGCCGGGAATGCGCAAAGAGTCAAGGAAATTGCTGCTGCGCAGACCACGTTGATGGCCTCCGTAACAGCGGATTACGATGAAATACTGCGCGCGACCGGCGCAGAATCCTTACGCCGGTCTGAAGGCCTCATCCTGTTGTACGGCAACGCGGCTGAACTGGCGGCAGATGAATGGCATTACGATATCCGGCGCGAGTTTGACTTGCCCTGGCAGCGCCTGACCACGGCGGAGTTACATGCGCTGGAACCCGCGGTCCAGCTTGGGGCCGAGGGTATCGCGGTTCTTGATCCGTTGTGGCAGCACCTGCTTTCCCCGGCCGATGTTACCAGCACCATTGCCAATGCAGCATTTGCCCAGGGCGCACAATGGGTGCAGGATCGTGCGCGCAAGGTTGCCTGCAGCCTTGATGGAGTGACCGTGGACACGCTATCCGGGCAGCGCATCAAGGGCGATTTCCTGGTGCTGGCCACTGCTGTGTGGACCAACGAGTTGCTAAAGCAATTAGGGCACAAAGCTCCACTGATCGCCAAGCGCGGATATCACAGCATGCTGGCACAGCCCAACGTGACCTTGTGCCACCCCCTGATGTCCGTTTCGGAATACGTGGTCATGACGCCGATGCGTGACGGGCTGCGGGTGGCAGGTACGGCTGAGTTTGCCCGGATCGATGCGGCACCTGACTACCGTCGCGCCAGGGTGCTGATACAGCATGCACAGCGTTTTCTGCCTGGTGTAGCCGGCGCCAGTGTGACGGAGTGGATGGGGCAGCGTCCCATGATGCCCGACTCCATGCCCGTGCTGGGCCCCTTGCCCGGGCGTGAACGCGTACTGTGCGCCTTTGGGCACGGCCACTATGGCCTGACCCAGGGGCCGACCACGGGTCGCATCGTTGCCGACCTGGTTTTCGGTCATGCGCCGCATGTCGATCTCAAACCTTTTTCCATACTGCGCTTCTAGCCCGGCAGGCCGCTGATGTCCCTTTCAATTCCACCCAGGCAAGAATTCCTGTGCATAGATGCCCACACCTGCGGCAACCCGGTGAGGGTGGTGGCGCAAGGCGGGCCGCAACTTGATGGCAGCAGCATGGCTGAACGCCGCCAGCATTTCATGCGTGAATTTGACTGGATACGGACGGCACTAATGTTTGAGCCGCGTGGCCACGCCATGATGTCCGGCAGTATCCTCTACCCGACTACGCACAGCGACTGCGATATCGGCGTGTTGTATATCGAAACCTCGGGCTGCCTGCCCATGTGCGGCCATGGCACTATTGGCACGGTGACCATCGCCATTGAAAAAGGGTTGGTGACCCCGCGCACACCGGGGCAACTGGTGCTGGAAACACCGGCAGGGCGGGTGGTGACGCACTACACCTTGGAACAGGGCAAAGTGCGCTCAGTGCGGCTTACCAATGTTCCTTCCTACCTGCATGCCACGGCGCTGGAAGTGGATTGCCCCGAGTTGGGCGGAGCATTGCGTGTCGATGTGAGTTACGGAGGAAACTTTTACGCCATCGTGGAGCCGCAGGAGCACTACCGCGACCTCGCTGATTTGAACGCCGGGCAAATCATTGAGATCAGCCGGCAACTGCGCACGCGGCTGAACGAGCGCTACACCATCGTTCACCCGCTGGATGAGCGCATCAACGGTATCCGGCATTTGCTATGGGCCGGCATGCCGCTCAAGCCTGATTCGGATTTGCGCAATGCAGTTTTTTACGGGGAACAGGCCATAGACCGTTCGCCCTGCGGCACGGGTACCTCGGCACGCATGGCTCAACTCGCAGCTCGGGGCGTGCTAAAACCGGGCGACCGTTTTGTGCACGAGAGTTATATCGGCAGCCAGTTTACCGGACGGGTCGAAGCGCTGAGCCAGGTGGGCCAGTATCCCGCGATTGTCCCGAGCATCGAGGGCTGGGCGAGAATTTATGGTGAGAACCGCATTACTGTAGACCCCGCGGACGATCCTTATTGGCAGGGGTTCGTGGTGACCTGATGCGCTTGCATGGAATCCTTGATGGCAGGAGCTAAAACACGATGAAGGCTTTGCTGCGTGGCTGCAGGACCGGTTTGTTGTTGATGCCTCTGCTGTCGATTTCTCTGTTATGGGGCCCGGCGGGGCAGGTCGTGGCCGCGGCAGCTTCGGAAGACGGCAAGCGTCTCGAGGAAATTTATACCACTGAATGGGCTTTTCGCCTGCAAGAGTTCCCCACGCTGGCCAGTGCCAACGGAGTGGACGACTATGCCGGCCAACTCAGCCATGTCAGTGCAGCGGACCAGTTGCGCCGCTACACCTACTGGCAAGACGTACGCAAACAACTGGACCAGATTTCCTGTGAGCGCTTGAGCCACGAGGAATGCATCAACTATCGGCTCTACACCAAGCAGATCGACGATTTTCTTGCCGACTACCAGACCAAGGCGTACTTGATTCCCTTCAATAGCGACTGGGGTTTCTACATGGAGTGGGGCCGTCTTCCCGAAGAGACCGATTTTGCCCGCGCCAGAGACTACCGGGATTATCTGTCGCGCTTGCAGCAGATGGGCGTGGTCATGGATGAATACATTGCCCTGATGCGTACCGGCCTGGAACTCGGCATTACCCAGCCACGAGTAATCCTGGCCGGCCGGGATGAACCCATCAAGGCACAGCTGGTGGAGCATGTGGACGCCAGCCCGTTCTTTGCACCTTTTCTCAACATGCCGGAGGCCATCAGCGCTGGCGAGCGGGCGCAACTTACCGAGGCCGCGCAGGGCGTCATTGCAGATGCAGTGATTCCCGCCTTCCAGCGTTTGTACGATTTTTTCCAGACAGAATACCTGCCCGGCGCTCGCGAAACCCTTGGCGCCTACAAGTTGCCTGGCGGGAATTTGTTTTACCAGGCACAGGTGCGCCGCTATGCCACGGTGAACTGGACTCCGCAGGAGATCCACGATATCGGGCTTGGCGAGGTGGTACGCATACGCGCCGAAATGGACGCAACCATCAAGGAAGCGGGGTTTAACGGAAGCTTCGCCGAATTTATTGAATTCCTCCGCACCGATCCGCAGTTCTACGCCCGGACACCCAGGGAGTTGCTGTCGATCGCGTCCTACTACGCGAAAAAAATCGACGGGCGCCTGCCCATGATGTTCGGGCATTTACCCCGGCAACCCTATGGTGTCGCCCCTGTGCCGGAAGAACTCGCGCCGTTTTATACCGGGGGGCGCTATGTTGGCGCCCCGCTGGATGCGCTGCGGGGCGGTTACTACTGGGTCAATACTTATGCCCTGGAAAGCCGCACCCTGTATACCATTCCAGCCCTGACTCTGCACGAAGGCGCTCCCGGTCATCACACCCAGGGTGCACTGGCGCTGGAGTTGGAGAATCAGCCGCCGTTTCGCCGCAATGACTACATCTCGGCTTACGGCGAAGGCTGGGGCCTGTACGCCGAAAAGCTGGGTGTCGAAATGGATATTTACGAGACGCCTTATGAAAATTTCGGCCGCCTGACCTACGAAATGTGGCGCGCCTGCCGCCTCGTAATTGACACCGGCATTCATGCCATGGGCTGGACTCGCGAGCAGGCACAGGCCTATCTGGCTGACAATACCGCCTTGTCTTTGCATGAAGTTACTACGGAAATTGATCGCTACATTTCCTGGCCGGGCCAGGCGCTAAGTTACAAGCTCGGCGAGTATACGATCTGGCAATTGCGCCACGAGGCGGAGTTAAAGCTGGGAGAAAAGTTTGATATCCGCGCTTTTCACGACTATGTTCTCGGCCTGGGTTCAGTCACCCTGGAAATCCTGCAGGATGAGGTTCGCGCGTGGATTGCTGCGCAGGAATAAACTATGTCTCGTCCAACCAGTAAAGCCAAGGAGTTCAAATGAACGCTCGAATTGTATGGTGTATGTTAGCGGGTTTTTTGCTGGCCCCTGCCTGGGCTGACGAGAGCCATCCAGCGGACTCTGCTCCCGCTGCAAGCACCCAGCGCCGGCCGTCGCCAGCCGGGGCTGAGGTGGAAATCGTGAATATCGAAAACGGGGCGGTCGTGGCAACGACTTTCCACTTGGAATTTGCGGTCAGCGGCATGGAAATAGCGCCTGCCGGCTCCGATGTTCCCAACACGGGGCATCACCACTTGCTGATTGATGTCGCAGAGTTGCCAGACCCGAACCTGGCCCTGCCCAAAAATGATCAGATTCGTCACTACGGCGGCGGCCAGACCGAAGCAGAGTTAACACTTCCCCCGGGAGAGCATACGCTGCAGTTGGTATTCGCTGACTATGCCCACGTTCCCCACGACCCCGTGGTGAAATCAGTTCCTATTACGATAGTTGTTGCGGAAGACGACGAAGCTGCGCACACCGACCAGGATAAAAACCCGTGACAATTGCGGTGAACAAGGTTGTTTCCTTCCACTACACCCTGAACAATGCTGCTGGCGAGGTGATGGAGTCGTCGCGGGAGCATGCACCCATGACCTACCTGCACGGGTCCGGTCATATCATCAAGGGTCTGGAGCGTGCGCTGGAGGGCAAGGGCGCCGGCGATACATTCCAGGTGGTGCTACAGCCGGGTGATGCCTATGGTGAAAAAAAGACTGCCAACATGCAGCGCATTTCGGCTAAACATTTTCCCAATGCCAAAGACCTCAAACCCGGCCAGGTGGTGGGTCTGCAGACCCGGCAGGGGCCGGTGCAGGTCACTGTCTTGAAAGTGGGCCGATTCAACATTGATGTAGATGCCAACCATCCTCTGGCGGGCCAGGTGCTGACATTTGATGTTGAAGTTGTTGAGGTGCGCGACGCCACCGCAGAAGAAAAATCCCACGGCCACGTCCATGGCGCGGGTGGTGTGGAGCACTGAGGCCAGCCGCCTCGGCTGGTCGCAGGGCTTGCCCTAGCCTGTTGACTGGCCTGCGAGCGCCTTGAGGCCGGGCAAATTGCGAATCCGCACCGCCTTGCGATCTACGCGCAACACACCTGATTTCTGGAATCGTGCAAACACCCGGCTTACCGTCTCAGTTGCCAGGCGCAGGAAGCTGGCGATATCCCGGCGAGACATGGCCAGGATGAACTCGTTTTCTGAATACCCGCGACGGGCAAAGCGTTCGGATAAGGACAGCAGGAACATGGCAATGCGTTCGTCGGCACTTAAATCCCCCGCGCTGACTTCCAGTTCACTGATCCGTTGGCTCATCAGGCGGAACAATTCAGTCTGCAGTTCGGGCATCTGGCGCGCCATGCCGGACATGGAATCAAAGGTCATGCCGCAAACCGCGCTGGTATCAAGCGCAACCACGTTGGCTGAATGCCGCATTGAATGGATGGCGTCCAGGCCGATGATTTCGCCGGGGAGATAGAATCCCAGTACCTGTTCCTGTCCTTCGTGGTCGACGATGTAGCTCTTGAAACATCCGGTGCGGACCGAAGCAACGGAGCGAAACTCGTCACCTGCACGGAACAGATGTTCACCGGGCTGGATTGGGCGCGAGCGGTGCACAATCTGCTCGAACCGCGTTATTTCATCGGGTGAAAGCCCACGCGGCAAACACAGTTCTCCGAGAGCGCAACGACTACAGGCAACCTGGGACCGGCCCGGGCTGGCGCATATGTCATATACGTTGCCTGATCTGGCATTGTCTGATCTTGCCACGTGTTCCATAAACCACTCTCCTCATCCGCTTTCTGGGCACATTGTATTTTTAATAACAACAGCGGCACATGCGTAGTTCTACCTAGGGAGTCCCCGGCGGCAGGCAGGTGGGGGGTCAGGCCGGAGCGGTGCGGGAGATTAAATCACTCGGGAGTGCCTTGGCTGGCCGGTAGCTGAAGGCAGGTACTCATCAAATACCATTGCGACGGCACGCATGAGCAGGCGACCTTCCGGGGTCAAGGTGAAACCGTCTTCGCTGAGATTCGCCAGGCCGTCATCTGCCAGGCGCTGCAGTTGGTGAAGCTCCAGAGCAAAGTGGTCATTGAAATCAAAGTTGAATCTATTGCTGAATTCCTCGAAATTAACCTCACCGTGACACATGATTGCTTCAATCACCGCGCTGCGCAGCCGGTCTTCCTGGCTTAAACGGAGACCTCGCCAGACCGGCAATTCATCACGGCCAACGACGTCCTGCCAAAGGGGGATTTTCTTGTAATTCTGGGCAAAGCAATCGCCTACCCGGCCGATGGCGCTGACCCCCAGTCCCACCAGGTCGCATTCAGAGCGCGTGGAATAGCCCTGGAAATTGCGCTGCAGATGGCCTTCCCGCTGGGCCCGGCAGAGTTCATCGCCAGGCAGGGCAAAGTGATCCATGCCGATGTAGGTATAACCCGCAGCGGTCAGTTTCTCAACAGTCAGTGCCATCAATTCCAGCTTGGTTTGCGGACTGGGAATGTCCGCCGCATTGATCAAGCGCTGAGAGCGAAATACCTGCGGCATGTGCGCGTAGTTATATACGGCGAGACGGTCGGGACAAGCGCTGAGGATAGCATCCAGGGTCGCGCTGAAACCCGCGGCAGTTTGCAGGGGCAAGCCATAGATCAAGTCAATGGAAACCGAATCGAAACCGAGCTCATGTGAATCACGGACCATGTCAAGGGTAGCCAGCGGATCCTGTATGCGATTGACTGCTTTTTGGACGGCAGGGTCGATGTCCTGGACACCCAGGCTGATGCGATTGAATCCCAGGTCGACCAGCCAGCTGAGGCGTTCCCGGTCCACTGTACGGGGATCGACTTCAATAGAAAATTCCCGGTCCCTGGCCGCAGCAAAATTGAAAGCATGACCCAGATCGGCCATCAATTGCTCCAACTGTATGTCGTCGAACCAGGTGGGTGTACCCCCGCCGAAGTGCAATTGCGTAACCTGGCGGTCGCGGTCGAATAGAGTGCCGCGCATCCTTATCTCCCGCGCCAGGAGATCCAGGTAGGCAACGCCCTGCTCGGCATGCTGCGTAACTTTCTTGTTGCAGCCGCAGTAATAGCACAGTGTGTGGCAGAAGGGCAGATGCACATAAATCGAGAGTGGTGCAGGGATCAGCTCCGCATTACTGGCTGCGACAAACCGGCGGTATAAAGCCGCGTCGAAGCCTTCGTGGAACTGCACCGATGTAGGGTAGGAGGTATACCTCGGCCCGGCGACATCGTAACGCCTGACCAGTTCCGAGTTGAACTGCACTAGTTGGCTCATATCCGGATCAATCTGCGTTCAGCGGAGGATCGCAGCTTACGCCAACCCGCGAATACGGGAGTTGACTGGCGTCAAGTCAATCGCAAGCATGTCCGGAAATGGCTCTATTCAGTCCCCGCTATAGATGCACCCGGCGTTACACGTTTCCTGAACGGCGACTTTGGAAAGTCCGGGCAGTACCGCCTTGAGGCCTTGCCAGATCCACTTTGCAAGATTTTCGCTCGTGGGATTTTCCAGGCCTTCGATCTCGTTCAGATAATGGTGGTCGAGCCGTTCGAACACGGGCTGGAATGCCCTGCTCAGATCGGCAAAATCCATGACCCAACCACTGAGCTCACCAACGCTGCCGCTGACGTGAATCTCAATGCGAAAGGAATGACCATGAATCCGTGCGCACTTATGGCCAGCCGGAACATGCGGGAGCCTGTGGGCCGCTTCGATTTGAAAAACGCGAAATACATCCATAGGCGGATTGTGCCGCCCGACCGGCCACTAATCAAACTTCGTGGCTATTCCGGCTTCAGCTAGCGGAGCGGAAGCCCCGTTTTTCGTGGGAGCCATCACAGAACGGCTTGCTGGCAGAGTGACCACAACGGCATAACGAGCCACGCTGTTTGACGCACTCCTGGCCGAGGTTGTTGTGCACCCGCAAGCGCCCACTGAAAGTCATCGGGCCATTCTTGATGACCGAAATGGTGAGTTTGCAGGGCCGCTCTGAGTGCTGTACATCGGACGCTTCGCCGATTCTCCCGGAATTCAAAAATTCAACAGTCAGGTGACGCTCGTCACAAAGCGGCTTGCTCGCGGAGGCGCCGCAACGGCACAAACTGAGGTGATTGGCGTAAGAAATGCTGCCATCTTCCTTGACCAGGGTGATGTTGCCAGTGAGGTTGATGGGCCCGGCGCCGGTAATCAGCGCTTCGTTGGGTATGTCCAGCAAGCGGGGTGGTCCCTGCTGCTTTTGCCGCTCCGCAAACCAACGGTCCAGCGCCTTGGCCGAGTGGGCCTGACCTTTGGGTTGTGGTGCTTCTTGTGGACGATTGGGATCGTCCATGTAGGCGATGAACGTGCTACTGGGTTCAGAATGGCCGGTGTCGGCCTTGTCCGCGTTGGAGCCCTGACCAACTCCACGCACCGCCATGGCGGCAGCTTTTGTGGTGTCTTCCATCATTACCTCTCCAGGAAATCCTTTTCCTTGACTTCACTCTACCACCATATTTGTCGCACTGCGAGGGTTTGTTGATCAGGCTTTGAGGGTCGGCCCGGGTGTCCGGAAGTGCTTGTCCTCATTGTCATTATTCACCCAACTCGCGATGTGCTTAGCTACCTGCTTAGCCCGGGGGCGGGAGTCTGTGCCGCCATTAGGGCTTGCAAATCCGCCAGCACCTGCGCGGTGTGGGTTTCGGGGTCAACATCGCTGTAGTGCTTCACGATTACGCCCTCCGGGTTGACCAGGAAGGATTGTCTGCTGGCAATTTGCATGAGCTGGTAATCCGTTAACACACCGTAAGCTGCTGACGTCTGCCCGCCGACATCGGCCAGAAGGATGAAGGGCAGTTTGTACTTGGTCGAAAATTCCTTGTGGGATTCCACATCATCCACGCTGATGCCCACTACCTGGGCGCCAATTCCCTGGAATGCGTAAATGTTGTCGCGAAAGCTGCAAGCTTCGGTGGTGCAGCCCGGTGTGTCGTCCTTGGGATAGAAATACACCGCCAGCCACGTGCCCCGGTAATCGCTGAGGCTATGCCACTCACCATTCTGATCCTGCAGCTTGAAACCGGGAGCAGCAGTGCCAACAGCCGGCGGGTCTCCCGCACAGGCGGCCAGGGCAAACACGGCCAGAATCAAACCAAGCACATATCGTTTCACGGGTATTCTCCTCGCCCTACAGCCGGAGTGACCGATGCAGGAGATTAATTAACTTTCAGGTCAATGGCTTGCCTGTGTTCACGAGCCACTGAAAATAAGCCGCGGCTTGTTGTACAGATTAGCAGCGATAGCGGCCAGTGTCAGCCCGATGACCAGCGTGCTGGAAATGGACAGGGCGTACCATGGCAAAGCCACGATTTCTCCGCGGATGATTTCCCCAATCAGGAGGTTCTGCGAAAACAAGGGAATGGACATCATCCAGGTTTCCGGACGGATGGGGTTGGACATGAAAATAATGCTGGGAATCAACGGGATTATCACCACCAGTCCCATGTAGGACTGCGCTTCGCGGTAGGATTTGGCGAACGCTGCCAGCAAGGTGAGCAGGCTGGATGCAAGGATGGCTACCGGGGCAATGACCAGCAGGATCAGCACCATGGAATGGGTGGTGATGCTCAGGTCCACGCCAAATGTGCCGATCGGCATCAACGGCATAGTCAGTTTGAATGAAAGCAGGGTCAGTGCCAGTGAGGCCATGGCAAACAACATGGTGGTCGCGAGTTTCCCCCCCATGATCTGCCAGCGTGGCACCGGGTTGATCAACAGGGGCTCGAGGCTCTTACGTTCTTTCTCGCCTGCGGTGGTGTCCATGGCAAGGTGCATTCCACCGGTAAACGCAGTAATCATCAGGATGTAAGGCAGGAAAATCATGGCCAAAATGGCGCGGCTTTTGGCGGTAGACAGGTCAACGTCGCGAACCATGATGGGTGTTGCGATTTGGGGTGACACGCCGCGCAAGTGCAGGCGCAACACGCCCATTTGCTGACCGTAAACGCTGAGGAGATTTTTCACCCGCCGCACCGCGACTTCTGATTCGCGGCGTGAGGGGTCAGTGATGACCTCTACCGGGGCCGGCTCACCCTTGTTCCATTTTTCTGCAAATTCTGCCGGAATGCGGATCACGACCATCTCTTGCTGGCTGCGCACAACAGCTTCCGGATCTTCAGGTGGGGCCTCGATGACCATACCCTGCTGCTCAAGAAACGCCACCAGGCTGGGCGCATTTTGTGCACCGACGACGGGAACCTCGAGGGCTTTTTCGGCGCGTTCTTCTTCCGCTGCCGTGGTAAACCATATCAGGCCAATGAACATGAGTGGAAAAAGCACCGGGCCCAGCAACAGGGAATTGAACATCGTGCGCCGGTCACGAACATTCTCCTTGACCTCTTTGCGCAAAACCGTGACCAGCCCCCTCATGCCAGCAAGCCCTCATCACTGCCGATCAGTTTGACAAAGGCATCTTCAAGCGAGTCACAGCCACTGCGGTCCAACAATTCGTCCTTGGTGCCATCGGCGGCAACTTCTCCCTTGGCAATGATCACGATGCGGTCACACAAAGCGGCGACTTCCTGCATGATATGGGTAGAGAGCACCACTGAATGACCGCCGCTCTTGAGGCTGCGAATATAGTGGCGCAGTGCTCGCGTGCTCATGACATCAAGACCGTTGCTGGGCTCATCCATTAACACCGTTTGCGGCTTGTGCACCATGGCGCGTGCAATCGCTACTTTGACGCGTTGACCCTGGGAAAATCCTTCAGTGCGCCGGTCGATGAATTCCGCCATGTCCAGTGTCCGGGCCAGTTCCTCGATGCGACTTTCCAGCAAAGCCTTTTCGAGGCCGTGCAACTGGCCGTAGTAGCGGATGTTTTCCCTTGCAGTCAGCCGGGTGTAAAGCCCGCGGCTGTCCGGCACTACTCCCAGCGTGCGCTTGATTTCCATCGCGTCGATGCTCGGGTCAAGCCCGTCAATGCGGATTTCGCCAGCGTCGGGCGGCAACAGAGAATAGAGCATTCTAAGGGTAGTAGTCTTACCGGCGCCGTTGGGCCCAAGCAGGCCGGTAATTTCGCCGTCACGCGCTTCAAAGGAAATACCCCGTACGGCCTGCACCTCACCGAATGACTTATACAAATTGGTTACTTTGATCATGGCTTCGGCCCCGTCAGGGACATGAACCACGGCGAGGCCTGGAGCCGGGAAATACAGCTGGTGTCCAGTCCGTCGAGGCTGGCAGCGACGATGAAATCAGTTACCAGCTGGCTCACGCAGCCCCGGCTGGAGATGCTGTGACCCTGTCCCAGTGCGACCAGGTGCAGGCTGTTGGACAAGCCTGCTTTTACCTGCTCCGCATACTCGGGGGGTGTTACTGGGTCGAGTTCTCCGGAGAGTAGCAGCGTGGGAACATCGCTGACCACCGGGTCGTGGAAGTGGGCAGGCACCTCACCGCGTGGCCAGATGGCGCACTCAATGGCAGCGGCGCGAATCATGCTGTCACCGAGCAGTCGCTCGCTGGTCGCTCCAGCTTCAGGAAACAGCGGAAAATCCTCGGCACAAACTACGGACATTTCCATGCCCCCGGCAATACTCTCGGACAGTCCGCTGGCGGTTATCAATAGCTGGCTCGCAATCCGATTGTAATTGTGTTGTGTTGCGGCTTCATGGATCAGTAGCGGCAACATGGCCTGCGTTTCTGTCGAATAAGTCAGGAACCTTATGGACGAGGCAAGAGTTTCCCGGTCAAAGCTGAAGGTAAATGGTTGACCCGTCAGCGGGTTATCGACCGTGACCTCGACCGGCGAGATTTCCAGTTGTTGGATCATGGCAGCGAGGTTGTTCGCCAGTCCCGGATATGCCTGGTTGCAGGTGGTGTCGGCGGCGCAGGAGTCCAGTATGCGCTGCAGTGCAAGGTCGAGTTTCTCCGCATGTTCTGTACCCAAAGCCAGTGTTTGCGGTGTCACGCCATCCAGTATCAGCGTGCGGACACGTTTGGGGAACAGTCTTAAGTAAACCTGCGCAGCGCGCGTGCCGTAGGAGATTCCCAGCAGGTTGACCTGCTCGTACCCGAGTGCTGCACGTACCAGGTCGTAATCCTGCATGGCAATGGTGGTGGTGTAAAAACGCGCATCACCCTCAAGCGCTGCCAGGCACTGCCGGGTATTGGTTTCCAAATGGTCCCAATCCATCGCCAGGGCTTCAGCAAGTTCCGCCTGCGCGCAGCGCAACGGATTGGACTGGCCGGTTCCTCGCTGGTCAATGAGGAGGATGTCGCGATTCTTGTTGAGCTTTTTGAAAGCCGGGGCAATTATCAACCAGGCCTCTGAAGCGGCCTGCCCCGGGCCTCCGGCGAAAAACAGCAGAGGGTCGCGTTCAACCCGGCGTTCCTGTGCGGGAACTCGAGCTACACGCAACTTGATATGGTGCCCATCGGGTTCTGCGGGGTTTTCGGGCACGTCCAGCCAACCGCATTCCGCCGCCATCGTCAAAGGCGTCCCTGGCAAGACCAGTTCGCAGGTGCTCAATACCAGCGCCGGATGACCGGGCTGCTCCGCGGCCAGGTTGGAACTGACAAGGACAGCAAGGCAAAAGGCAGAAGCACGGCCTGCCAGGCTTGAGAGGGAACGCGTTGGGATCAAGATCGTTTATCTGCAAAAAAGCTCATGCCGGACCGATGTTTGCCAAGGTCAGTCAAGATAGGGGTTCTGGCACCCGGTGTCCATAGGTAGATGTACCGCCACGCGCCTCCCCTTAGGAGCCACAAAATACAGTAAGATACAGTTTGCCTGGAAATATATAGAACCCCCCTGATGTTGGCCCCCACCTCATGCTAGCACTTGACGTAAAGAATCTGCGCAAGACGTATGCGAATGGCGTTGAAGCGCTCAAAGGGATCAACCTTGAAGTCAGGGAAGGCGACTTCTTTGCTTTACTCGGCCCCAACGGGGCGGGTAAATCGACCCTTATTGGAATTGTCTCCTCGCTGGTGAGGGCTACCGCCGGGGAAACACTGGTGTTCGGAACCAGTGTGCAGCGTGAGCGTTCCCGGGCGATGTCTTACATCGGCCTGGTTCCCCAGGAACTGAATTTCAACATGTTTGAAAAGCCGTTCGAAATCGTTGCCAACCAGGCGGGTTATTACGGTATTCCGCGACCCATTGCCAATGCCCGTGCGGAAAAGTACCTGCGGCAGTTGCAGTTATGGGACAAGGCCTTTTCCATCTCGCGCACTCTTTCCGGGGGCATGAAGCGTCGCCTGATGATTGCCAGGGCCATGGTAAACGAACCGAAGTTACTGATTCTGGACGAGCCTACCGCCGGAGTGGACATCGAAATCCGCCGTTCCATGTGGGAGTTCATTGAACAGATCAATGCAGATGGCACCACGGTGATTCTAACCACTCATTACCTGGAAGAGGCGGAACAACTGTGCCGCAACATCGCCATCATTGACCACGGTTCCATCATTGAAAACACCGGGATGAAATCCCTGCTCTCCACGCTGGATATCGAAACATTCATCCTGGATCTGCGGGATGCCATTGTAGTTACGCCGCAGGTCGAGGGCGTGAATTTTGTGCTGCGGGATGGCATTACCCTCGAGGCGTCCCTGCCCAAGAAAAAGACATTGAATTTCCTTTTTTCCGAGTTGGAGCGCCAGGATATTCACGTTCGAAGCATGCGCAACAAGGCCAATCGGCTGGAGGAGTTGTTCCTGGGACTGGTGGACAACAACAAAGCAGTTGCAGGGGCGGGGCCGTGAGTGCAAGTGTCAACTGGGTTGGTTACAAGACCATCGTGCGCAAGGAGGTTACCCGCATTTTGCGCATATGGGGTCAGACCATCATACCTCCGGCTATCACCATGTCCTTGTATTTCATAATTTTTGGTGAGTTGATCGGGCGGCGCATTGGTGACATGGGAGGTTTTTCCTACATTCAATACCTAGTGCCCGGGCTGGTTATCATGTCAGTCATCACCAATTCCTATGGCAACATGGTCTCTTCCTTTTTTGGTGCAAAGTTCGGCAAGCATATTGAGGAATTGCTGATTTCCCCCCTGCCCAACTCGATCATACTCAGCGGCTATGTCACAGGAGCCCTGTTGCGTGGGCTCATGGTCGGTGCGGTGGTGCTGATTATTTCCCTGCTTTTCACCCATTTGCGCGTAAGCAACGTGCTGGTGACAATTACCGTGCTCTTATTGACCGCGATTGTGTTTGCCCTGGCAGGACTGGCCAACGCCATATTTGCGCGCAAGTTTGACGACATCGCCATCATCCCGACGTTTGTGCTGGCGCCTTTGACTTACCTGGGTGGCGTGTTTTATTCCATTTCCATGCTACCGCCTTTCTGGCAGAAAGTGTCGATAGTCAATCCCATTCTTTACATGGTTAATGGTTTTCGCTATGGCATACTCGGCGTATCGGACGTCAGCCTGGTGCAGACCTACGGGGTTATCATTGCTTCAGGAGTGGTGTTGTTTGCCTGGTGCATGTGGTTGCTGCATAAAGGCACGGGTTTGCGCACCTGATCGAACCCGGATGGGGGTTTAATTTCTTACAGTTTGGACTCATTTAAGGTAGAGTTTGCATCCGTATTGGACCACTGCGCCGGATTTTGGGAAACGCAGGGGCTTGGTATTAAACCCTTGTTCGAGGAATGTATTGAATGACTGAGCTGGTCACCACGCAGAAAAATTGGCAAAACGCCCCCATCAACTGGGCGGTAACTGCAGTTTTTACACTCACGTTCCTGGTCTCCATTACCCTGGTGCCCTGGTACGGAATCGTGCATGGTTATAGCACAGCAGCCTGGATATTCTTTGCCTTTTTTATCGTAGTAAATGGTATTGGCATTGGCAGTGGTTACCACCGCTTGTGGTCACACCGGACCTATGACGCCCACCCCTCACTCAAGTGGTTCCTGGCCATCTTTGGCGGCATGTCTCTGCAAAACAGCATCATTATCTGGTGTGCCCGCCACCGGGTGCACCATCGCGATGTCGATAACAACGACAAAGACCCGTATTCCATAGGCCGCGGATTCTGGTTTGCCCATATTGGCTGGATGATGCGCGACTACCCCAGCGGCGAGGTTGATCATAGCCTGGTTCCGGATTTGCAGAATGATCCGATAGTGGCATGGCAGCATCGCTGGTACTGGACCCTGGTGTGGGTAACCAACCTCGCCGTGCCTCTGCTGTTGGGCTGGCTCACGGGTGATGTGCTGGGGATGTTTTTGCTGGTTGGCGTGCTGCGCCTGGTGGTCAGTCATCATGTGACATTCTTCATTAATTCGCTGGCCCATATGTGGGGCACACAACCGTACACCGATGAAAACTCTGCCCGCGACAATCACGTGCTGGCCCTGATCACATATGGTGAGGGTTATCACAACTACCACCACCTGTTCCAGAGTGACTACCGCTGTGGCATTCGCTGGTGGCACCTGGATATCAACAAGTGGTTTATCTCTACTGCAGCCTTATTGGGCCTGGCAAAAAACCGCAAGAGAACGCCGCAGTTCAAGGTACTGCGTGCCCGGCTGAACATGGAATTCAAGGCTGCCCGCAATAAAATCGAGAAAATCAAAGGCAGCTCTGGCTGGAAAGAACAGCTGGAACGGGAATATGAGCAGTTTGTTGAGACCATCCGCCAGTGGCAGCACTTGCAAATGGAGCGTGTCCAGTCAGGCAAACAGAAATTGGCGGAGCGTTTCGAGGCCGAAACCGCGTCACTGGCGGCCCGTTACCGGGAGTTGGAACGTAGCTTGAAAATGCAGCAGAAACGTGTGGCCTTACTGACGTCGCAAGTGGTGATTTAGAACGGTGATTTGGAACTGTGACTTAGGCCTTAACCATTCAAGCAACAAAACAAGGAGCCTTTCGGCTCCTTTTTTGTCTCCCACAGCGAGAGAATCACGATGTTCCCGGGAACGTTCCGTGGAACAATCCCTGGAACATTCCTGGAGCTGTTGGTCGGACTAGTTCAGGTCGGTATCTTTGTAATACTTGGTGCTCTTTACCGTGAGCTCCAGGGCCAGGCCGTTTTTGGTCATTTGATACAGCCATACTCCCGGCGCGATTGACACGGCCCCTTGCACAGCTCCACCGGTATTGTCGAGTTGGGCAGCAGCGGTTGCCTGGCCACCGAACTCCCAACCGGAGTTAACGAATTGACTTAATCCCTCCTGGGTTTGGAATACCCACACGAGGTTGTAGCTCTTGATGCCAAAACCGAGACCGGCCTGAACCTCTGCCATTTTCATGAAAGTTTCCGCCTTGGTCTTATTGTTGACTGCGATACCCTGGCCTGTGCCGCCTCCCGCGACCAGTATCTTCATGCCAAAATTTGAAAAAACCGCGTAGCCGGCAGCGCCTTCCACCACCTGTTTTGCATCAGCTTGCGTGGCATACAATTTTTCCAGGGTTGCGTTGGCTGCATCACGAACACTGGCGCGTTCCTGGTCCGCGTTCAGGTACTGCTTGGCCATGGCAGTGGAGCTGATCAGCATTACCAGCAGACTGCTAAGGAACAGGCGAAAAGATGTTTTCATAGCGTGTTTTCCTTGGTGAGGTGAGTTCTGGGTCGGTATTCGGGACGAGATTTTGCCCGTTGGGAGATTGCAGCGCAATTAATTTGTGCTGCCAGTGGCAAGACGAGCGTCCCAATGCCCGCTAAAGCCAGCGCCGGACTTTTTCCCGGTAGGCGCGAAAAGCATCCCCGTAGATGGCAGTGAGGAATATTTCCTCGTTACGAATGAATTGATGCTGCACGATTGCAATGAACGCGGGAACTGGAATCCACGCCCCCAATGACCCCAGTTTCAGTGCTATGCCTGCAAGCAATACAGCCATCCGCAGGTACATTTCATTCCTTCTCCAGCCGGAAGAACCGGCGCGCGTTGGCCGTGGTCTGTGCAGCCAGTTGCTCTACAGTTTCACCCCGGCAGGCTGCCAGTGTTTGTGCAATCCACGGCAGCCATTGAGGTTCATTCCTGTGGGCCTTCACCTTGGGTTTGAGGTTGCGCGGCTTCAGATAGGGTGAATCGGTCTCAATCATCAGCCGTTGTGCAGGAATGTTCTGCATGAATTCCTGCATGTGGGTGCCACGCCGTTCATCGCAAATCCAGCCGGTAATACCGATAAAACAATCGAGGTCCAGGCATTGGAACAACTCCTGCCTGGTGCCGGTAAAGCAATGCACCACGAGATTGGACAATTGATCACGTACTTCGCGCACGATGGCGATAAAGTCCTCATGCGCATCGCGCTGGTGCAGGAACAGGGGTAGTCCGCAATTGATAGCAATCTGCAACTGGCGCTCGAAGGCCTTGCGCTGCGCATTGCGCGGGGAAAAATCGCGGTAATAGTCCAGTCCGGTTTCGCCTATGGCCACCATGCCGGGCTGGCCGCACAGTTCATTCATCAAGGCTTCGCTGTCCACGGTGAAATCGACCGCATGATGAGGATGCACACCGCAGGTCGCAAAAAGTTCGCCAGGGTAAGCGTGCGCCAATTCCAGCGCAGCCGAGCTGCCTTCCTCGCTGGCCCCGGTCACGATCATTTGCACTACGCCGGCGGCGCGGGCCCGCTGGATGACTTCAGCGCGGTCGACAGCAAATGAATCATGGGTGAGGTTGCAGCCAATATCGATCAATTCCATTGGTGTTCAGCGGTCCATTCCAGAGTGTAATGAGGGCGCATTGTAATCCTTTGCCGCAGAAATGCGGCCAAAGCTTGCACTCCTCGTGTCAGCCGTCAGAATAGCAGCGACCCAGGACTTCAGGAATGCCGGAATTCAGGAATGCCAGATTTCAGGAACAGGCGATGACACCGCATTGGAAGGCCTATTTCCGGCTGATGCGCTTTGACCGGCCGATTGGCACTCTGCTCTTGCTGTGGCCGACCTGGTGGGCTTTGATCCTGGCAGGTAGTGGCAAACCATCGCTGGCCAATTGCCTGATCTTCACTGCCGGAGTGATCGTCATGCGCGCCGCCGGCTGCGTGATGAATGATATTGCCGACCGGCACTACGACCCGCACGTCAAGCGCACGCGTGACCGGCCACTGGCGTCGGGCGAGCTTCAACTGCACCAGGCGGTGGTGACGTTCGTGGTATTGCTGTCGCTGGCACTGGGACTGGTGTTGATGACCAACCGCCTGACCTTTCTGCTGGCGTTTGCAGGGGCGGCGCTGGCCACCAGCTACCCGTTTTTCAAGCGCTTCACCCACTTCCCCCAGGTGGTCCTGGGCATTGCCTTTGGCTGGGCAATTCCCATGGCGTTTGCCGCACAGACCGGGCAGACGCCGGGCGTATGCTGGGCCTTGTTTGCGGTCAACATTGTCTGGGTCGTCATTTATGACACCCTGTACGCGATGGTGGACCGCGATGACGACCGGATGATCGGCGTAAAATCCACCGCCATTTTCTTCGGCCAGCGTGACCTGGCTGTACTCAAGAGCTTGATGGGCTTGATGGCGCTGCTGCTTTTAGGCATTGGCTGGTGGCAGTCGTTTGGCTGGCCCTGGTTTGCCGCGGTCGGTGTCGCTGCCGCCTTGTTCGCCTGGCAACAATGGCTGGCGCGCCGGCGCGAACGAGATGCATGCTTCAAGGCTTTCCTGAACAACAACTGGGTCGGGCTGGCGATTTGTGTTGGATTAGCCGGGAATTTCATCCTCTAGCCGGAATCCGGGGCCGGAACCCGCGCTGCCACCCATGCTGCAACGCGCGCAGCACCCGCAGATTTCAACACGGTCGCGCACTCTCCCAATGTTGTGCCCGTGGTGAGCACATCATCGATGAGCGCGAGTTCAATGCCGGTCATGTCCCCGCAGGAAAAAGCGCCTTTGAGGTTTTTGCGCCGCGCTTCGCGGCCTAGCCCGGACTGTGCTGGTGTGCTTCGTCGGCGACGCAGACCATTGACCTGCACCGGAATGCCAAGTTCCTTGCCAAGATGGCGCGCCAGGAACTCGGCCTGGTTGAATCCGCGACGGAAATGTCGCGCAAAGTGCAATGGTACCGGCACCAGCACGTGGGGAAGCGTTGCGCCCGGCTGGCGCAATCGCCACCGTAGTGCACGCAGCAGTTCGTCGGCCAGTAGTTGCCCGCAGACCAGGTTGCGCTCGAACTTGAAGCGCTGCACCAGGTGATCTACCGGGTAATCATAGAGCAGGGCCGCAACCGCTTCGTCCCAGGCAGGCGGATGAGCCAGGCACTGGCCGCACAGCATCAGTTCCGACGGGTTGCAGGGCAGGGCACAACGGCGGCAGGCAGGACCCAGGCGCGGTAGTTCCTCGCTGCACGCAGCGCACAATCGCCCCGAACTGCCATACGAGCCGCCGCTGTATAAGCCACACAGCACACAATGTGCAGGCAGCAACCAGTCCATCCAGACGTCGATGTAATTCTGCATCATGAAAAACGAGCCCCCGGATACAGAAGCTAACCGCTGGATCCGGGCCAGCCTGTAGGAAAAGGCCTCGCAGCGCAGCAGGAGAATCCCGCGACAGTCTCAACGGGCCTGGTCCAGCTCCAGCGAGCTGCCTTCGATTTTTCTGTTACAGGTCACTATCAGGCAGAATGGCGGCTCGCCGGCCCATATAATCAATGATCAATCAAGGCCATGATCAATCAAGGAAAGATAAAAAGGTGAACCAGAACCTGCCAGGCTCGAATGATGTTCGTGCCGTATTTGATCGCGTGGCTGAGCGCTATCACCAGCACGCTGCGTTGGAGCAGGAAATCGGTGCGCGCCTGCTGGAGCGCCTGGCGTTCCAGCGACTGGCGCCACAACGCATCATCGATCTGGGGTCAGGTCCGGGCCGCAGCACCCGGGCGTTAAAGCAAAAATTTCCCAAAGCGGAAGTCATTGGACTGGATACATCCTGGTCCATGTGTCAAAAACTGCGGCGGGAATCCGGGTTTTTCCGGCCCCTGCGGCCGGTGTGCGCAGACCTGGCCCAACTACCTTTCGCCGAACGCACCGCCGATCTGCTGTTTTCCAACCTGTCCTTGCAATGGAGCGTAGATTTTCATGCTCTTACAGCCGGCTTTCGCCGCGTGCTGAGAACCGGAGGCCTGCTGCTATTTAGTAGCCTGGGACCGGGCTCACTGAAGGAATTCCGGCTCATGGGTGAAGAGGTGGGTCAAAACTCCCCAATCAGTCCCCCACCAAGTTTCCTGGTGCGGCCCTTCGTGGATATGCATGAAATTGGCGATGCCCTGCTGGCAGCGGGCTTTGCGGAGCCGGTAGTGGACAGTGAAGTGATCACCATGGAGTACCAGGACTATGCGCGCCTTGTGTTGGATCTCGAATGGACGGGCGCCAGCACACATTTTGCGAACTGGCCGCAATGGTCGGCAGTCGATGGCCCATTGGCGGCTGAGTACGAGGTATTTCGCCGCCCCGGGGGGCTGCCGGTAAGCTGGGAGATCGTTTTTGGCGCGGCGTTCGGGCCTGGGGAAGGGCAGCCTATCAAGACCAGCGAAGGGGATATCGCAGCATTTTCGGTGGAATCCCTGCGCGGGTCCCGCAAGCCCAAATGAGCCTGTTTCGGAGCCGGCAGAACGAGGTGCTTTCCTGAAAACGAGGCTTTGCCAAATACCCGTTGGTGGGCTATCATGGAATTCTGTAGTTGATTTTCTAATACAGTTCTGTAACGATTTGATCAGATCGGGAGTGTCGTTCCCCCTTACGGCTCTTTCGATCCGAGACCAGTGTTCCCCTTGCACGGGTCTCACGGAAGGGCCGGTTTACCCCTTACCGGCCCTTCCACCTTTTCTCTGCCCCGGAAGCGCCCCAATAGTTCAACACTTTGCCTAACACTTTGGCTGCCACATGGCTGCCTGGTTTTATGCCAGGTGAGGCCGCGCCAGGTAGTCCTGGGTTTGCATTTCGGTCAGCCGGCTGACCGTGCGGTGGAATTCGAAAGCCAGCCGCTCGCCCTGGTAAAGAGCAGCCAGTGGTGTTTGCGCGTTCAGAAGCAGCTTTACACCGCGGTCATAGAATTCATCCACCATGATGATGAAGCGCCGCGCGGCATCCGCATCATCTTCCCCCAGCTGCGGCACACCGGAGAGCAATACCGTGTTGAATGCGCGGGCAATTTCAATGAAATCGCCGGCTCCGCAGGCGTGCTGGCACAACTCCCGAAAGGCAAACCAGATCACTCCGTCACCCCGCCGCAAGGAATTGAACGGGCGATCGTTGATACGTAGCCGCGGTTCCAATTCGCATCCTGCAGCAATAAGTTCGAAGCTGCTGTGCATGGCTTGGTCTGCGCGCTCACCAAGTGGCCAATGATAAGTCGGTGATTGCTGCAGAATGCGCAGGCGGAAATCGATCTCTCCCTTGAGGTGCAGGACCTGGGTATTGCGTTTGATCAGCGCAATAGCCGGCAGGAAACGGGCGCGCTGCAATCCATTGGCGTAGAGTGCGTCCGGCTCGAGGTTGGAGGTGGTAACCAGGGTGATTCCCTCAGCAAACAGGCTTTCGAGCAATCCAGCCAACAACATGGCGTCCGCAATATCTGTGACAAAGAATTCATCCAGGCACAATACCTTGCATCTGCGCGCCCATTTTGCTGCTATGACTGCCAGCGGATTTTGCACTCCCTCCAGCGCTTTCAAATCATGGTGGATATTTTGCATGAAACGGTGAAAATGCGTGCGCCGTTTCCGTTGCGTGGGTAAAGATTCGTAGAACAGGTCCATCAACCACGTTTTGCCGCGCCCTACGCCGCCCCAGAGGTAGAGCCCCTTGACTGCTTTGGGCCGTGCGCGCCACAACTGCTGCCACAGCGATTGCTGTGGGGTGGCAGCAAGTTCCAGCCACAATGATTGGAAAGCCCGGACAGCAACCTGCTGATCTGCGTCTGGCAATACCGCGCCGTTTTTGATCAGCAGTTCGTACTGCTGCTGCGGTGAAGTCTTCATTCCCGGGGTGATTTCAGCGCTGGAGTTACTGTTCTGCCGGTGCTTTTGGGCTTTTGGCTGCAAGCTCACCCAATTGATCACGCACTCCGTTTTTCAGCAGTCCACGAAGATCCATGAGCCGACGGTGGAAAAAGTGCCCTGCCTGGTTCATTACGACCAGTTTGGGTGGTGGGTTGGTACGCGCAACCCAGGCACGGACTGCGTCAACGGATACCACGTCATCCTCATCTCCCTGAACCACCAGCCATTCACATTCAGGGCGATGCAACGTACTGAATTCATACCGATCCACCGGCGGCGCAATCGAGATCAGTTGACCCAGGCTGAGGTTGTTGGCGGCGCGCAGGGAGACATAGGCTCCAAACGAAAAACCGCCCAGCCACAGCTGATCATGCGGACGGGTCCGGCGCACCCATTCCACCACTGCAAACAGGTCGTCCGTTTCACCATAACCGTCATCAAACGATCCTTCACTGGTACCGACACCACGAAAATTGAACCGCACGGTACGCAGGCCCAGCTCACGCATGGATCGCTCCATGATGGTGACAACCTTGTTATGCATGGTGCCACCATGTTGCGGGTGCGGATGGCAAATAACGATGGTGACACTGCGTTCGGTAGCGTGCGCTGGCACGTCAGCGGCGCATTCGAGTTTCCCGACTGGTCCGCGCAGAAAAAACTCACTTCGTTCCAGTGGGAACGAATCGGGCGACTCGACGGGTGAGGCTTCAATCATCACGCATTCTGCATGTGGACAGGATCAGCATGATACCGCAGGCTGCCTGCTCCAAGCCAGAAAGTGGCCGGTTAAATAGACGCAGCGAACCGGCTCTACTTCTGGTATGGTGCGCGCCATGAATTTCCTTGCCCACCTCCTGCTGGCCGGCGACGACGAAGGTTTGCGCCTCGGGGCCTTGCTGGGTGACTTTGTGCGCGGTAAGCCCGAAGGTCTGAATCTG
The DNA here is from genome assembly GCA_031362985.1 of Lysobacterales bacterium. GTDB lineage: Bacteria > Pseudomonadota > Gammaproteobacteria > Xanthomonadales > SZUA-36 > SHZL01. The sequence continues at coordinate 47,135 of JANLTO010000124.1, forward strand.
CCAAATAACTGCTACCGCGGCATCCAGTTGCACCGGTTTGTCGACCAGCACATCGATTCTCTGCCCGATGTGGCGCGCTTGCGGGAGCATTTTCAGCCGCCATTTCGGCGCTACGCCGGTATCATTATTGACCTTGCATTCGATCACGAACTGGCGCTGCGCTGGGCCGAGTATTCCGACCGTAGCCTGCTGCAGTTTGATCGTGACGTAAGGGAATTGCTGGCCACGTACCAGGCTGTTTTGCCAGCGGAGTTGCTCGCATTCATGCGGTATGCGGACCAGCGTGGCTTGTTTGCAGCCTACCGCGAAGAAAGCGAAATGCTGTACAGCTTGCAAGGCCTCGGCCAGCGTTTATCCCGGTCCAATCCGCTGCACAGGGTGGGCGAAATTTGGGAAGACATGAAACCAGCGATCAGCGCGGGATTCGACGCCGTGTTTCCCAAAGTGCAGCAAGGCGTAAGCGCCTGGCTGCGGGAGGATGGATGTGTTCCAACTGCGAAATAGGGGAGGCGACCGTCAGGGGCTTGCAGGCTGCTCCGCCATATAGGTGATCGCAGCGCGAATGTCTTCGTCGCTGAGGTCGGTGCGGCCACCACGCGGAGGCATTACATTCAGACCGCTGATTGCACTGGCGACCAAACCATCCATACCCTTGGCATCCAGGCGTTGCTGGAAGGCATCTGAGCCGGGTTGTGGCGCTCCGGCTACTCCCGCGGAATGACACGCAGTACACACGGACTCATAAATCTGCTTGCCATCGGCGGGGCCGGCGTTGCTGGGGGCTGCAGCCAGTTGTTCTTCAGCCGCGATAGCTGCCACCGCTGCTTGCCCTTCCGCCCCTGCGTGAACGCCGGCAACCGGGGCAATCCGCTGTTCAGCGAGCAGCACCTGACTGGGGTTTTCACCGGGGTCCGGGTCACTGCGCATGCTGATCGCCAGAGCGATAATGATTGCAGTTACAGCCACCAGGCCCAGGAGGATGGAGCTGAATTTTTTGATAAACGTGCGATCGTCGGATTGACTCATGGAACAACCTCGGGACTGATAGCTCTGGATACTGGCCAAGACCCCGGTGACCGGGGCAAACAAGCGGCACAGTATAGCCGCTGATGGTAGGTGGAGCCACAGGCGATGCCGGAGAGGCGTGGTGCCGCTGGGTGCGTAGCGACAACCCGGGATCCACATTCAATTTGTGTATAATCCGCCACAGGCGCCCGTAGCTCAGTTGGATAGAGTACTGCCCTCCGAAGGCAGGGGTCGCACGTTCGAATCGTGTCGGGCGCGCCATTATTATTTACTTTATAAACAGGGACATAGGATAAATATCCGGTCCTTTTTTGTTGTCTTCCCAAGGGTTAATTTTGGCATTTAAATCCTCTGTAAATCCTTTTGTTTGCGAATAATTTAGTGCAGTGCTCGAAAGAGCAACTGAACTAATTAACCAACTCCCAAGGTTCGTTCTTTTGCTCTGTGTAATATCCTGAGCGGTTAAAAACAGGGCAATTTTCTGTTGTTATGTAAGGTCTTGTGAATGTGCTGGATCGTTGGACTTCGACGCTTTGCATCCTGTGATCATGAAGAAATGTAATGCTCTACCGCTGTGTTAGTCCGCTGTAAGGTCCTACTATTCGGTTGCATATTCCAGCCCATCGTGAACACCCATTCTGGTTCAACGTGAACAGTGATTCTGGTTTAACGTGAACACTGATTCCGGTTCATCGTGAACACTTTGCCGGTTTTTCCGGTATCGCTGTTCACCATCCCGGAATCACTCTTCACGATGATCCGGAATCCATTTCAACGCATTGTTTTCTCGATATTTTGTTACCCTCTTTCACTTTTTGGGAAGAGGCTATGGCAAGCAAGAGGCACACAATGCGAAAAATCAGAGATATTCTTCGATTACGACTGGCCAGTGATCTGTCGATCCGGCAGATCCAAGCCAGCACCAAGGTCAGTGTCGGCGCCATCCAGAAGCTGCTGAGCC
>JANLTO010000172.1:0-3678 GCA_031362985.1 Lysobacterales bacterium
GTAAAAATTCTTGGTGGCTGGCAGAAAGTGACCAGCAGTTTTTACTCTGACCCCAAATAGTACTCTGACCCCATTTCAACCCCATTTCACTGGCGCTTTACTCTGACCCCGATTGAGGCGTGGAGTCAATCCCTTTCCGCGGCCTCCTCGCGGCCAAGCTGGCGCATGATGGCTTCCTGACGCGCGTCTTCAATGGTCGACATCACGCCATCGACGTCCGCAGCGCGCTGGTCGAATTCAAATGCGCCGGTGAGGACGCTATCTGCTTTTAGCTTGCCTTGCTGATACAGGCCCCACATTTCCTCACCGAAATGCGTTTCCAACAATTCTGGCAAAAAGCGGCCAAGACTGTCCCTGATGTTATGCACATCGCGCAGCAACATGGCCCGGGCGGCATTGTTGCCCGTTGCGCTGACCACTTGAGGAAGGTCGATGATTACCGGGCCGCCAGGCGCTAGCAGCACGTTGTACTCGGAGAGGTCACCGTGAATCATGCCGATGCACAACATGCGCACGACATCAGCCACTAACTGTTCATGGCAGGTGCGCGCTTCTTCGGCCGTGAGTTCCACTTCACCCAGGCGTTGGGCGCTATGGCCAGAGGCATCCGTAACCAATTCCATCAGCAAGACGCCGTGAAAATAACCGTGTGGCTTGGGCACGCGCACCCCGGCATCAGTCAAACGATACAGGGCGTCTGCTTCAGCATTTTTCCAGGCCGACTCCTGTTCTTTACGGCCGAATTTTGTCGCCTTGTTCATGGCGCGCGCCTGCCGGCTGCCGCGCGTCTTACGACCTTCCTGGTACTGTACCCGGGCCTGGAAGCTGCGCTGCCGCATATCCTTGTACACCTTGGCGCAAAGAACTTCTTCACCACGGCGCACGACGTATACGGATGCTTCTTTGCCGCTCTTGAGCGGTCGCATGACGGCATCAATGACGCCATCATCGATTAAGGGCTGCAGGGCCTTGGGGATTTTCATTCAGTGGACAACCATTGTTGCAATCAGCATCGCATTATCAGCGAAACCCGGCCTCCGAATGCAAATTAAAATTTGGACAAAAAACGCATCAGTCCATTTATACTGATCACCCTGCTTTTTCCGACTTTTTCCAGGAGCTCCGTCATGCAGCTAGCCGCGCCGTTCCATCGCCACAAGCCCTTCCACGCAGTGTGCTTATTTCTGTGCCTGTTGCTGTCGGCCACCTCGCTTTCGGCCGGCATAGGCACATCCAACAAGTGGCGTTTGCAGTTCAGCGGTGGCGCAAATTCGGACGGTGTCATAACCATGAAATTCACACCCAAGAAAGGCGAACCCACGGTGGCGGAGATTCCCATCAAAAAAGGCACGGGTGAAAATGCCGTGGCCAAAGCGGTGGTAAAAGCGCTCAGAATGCAACTGCCCAAAGACCAATACTACATTGAGCGGGATGATGGCGAAGACGTGCTGGTCAAGCGGCGGTTGGGCGGAGTTTATTTTGGCTATGAACTGGTTTCCAACACCGTCAAAGGCGTGCGCATCAACCCCGACAAGGAGTAGCCGGTTGTTGTAAACCGCTACCCGAAAGGCAAGCATCCTGGTAGTCATGCAATCAACACGGGGTTGGATCTAAATGAGATGGATGTCTGAATCCTTGCGCTGGCCGCATTTGATACTGGTGAACGGCCCGTCCAGCGCAGGCAAGACAACGTTGTGCAGGGCATTGCAGGACACCATCCCGCACCCCTACCTGGTCACCGGCTTTGACGACTTTGTTTTCATGGCTCCGCCGCGCTACTACCGTAACGCTGATACGGGCCGGCAAGATCAAAGGGACGTGTTTACTGCACAGGGCGTGGAGATGCGGTCCACGGCCAAGCCCGGCGAACCGTCATGCGTGGTGGCACAGTTTGGTCCGGTGTTTCGTCGACTGGTCGATTCAATCGCGCCTGCAGTGCGAGCTTTGGTGGATGCAGGCAACGCCGTCATCTTCGATCATGTCCTGCACGATGCAGCAATGTTTGACAGCTACCATCGGGCTACAGCGGGACTGGCCGTTTTTGAGGTCGGGGTGAGTTGCCCTCTCGCCACGCTCGAAGCACGTGAACTCCAGCGCGGTGACCGCGTGCTCGGGCGGGCTCGCGGTCTGTATGAAGTGGTCCACACCTTTGTCGATTACGATGTGCTGGTCGACACGGGAGCGATGTCAACGGCGGAATGCGTCGAAGTGATCCTCAATGCCCTCTCTTGCGTCGAAGCTGACGGCGCTTAGTGCAATTTGCTCGAGTGCCTGGCTAAGAGTTTTACTTCTTACCCAAGTGGCATCACCACGCATTCCGTGAGGTGAGGATTGTCGAACCGCACCTTCTCGCCCACACCCTTGCCGGGTACGGGGAAAAGCCGCGCCGACAGGGGTTTTTGGTACTTGGCGGCGAGTGCCGCGACATCCGCTATCACTGCTGCAAGCTCATCCACGGTCGCATCACCGGGCAGGGGCACAACATCAAGACCCGTGCCGCATACGTTGGAGTAAAGCAGTAATTCGGAAATTCCAAACCGGCCCTCATCGGCCCGTTGCGCCAGCACCGGATCTTCCAAAACCGGCAGCATCAATCCGGAATAACCACAGGTCTTGATGCTCAAGCCCTTGAGCACATCGGTGATGGTTGCGCAGGCCGCGAGCGTGGAGGCGCTTCCAAATGGCGCTCGGGTCAGTGTCTCTATGGCCTGTCCGATGCTGGCATCAAGACCGGGGGCGGGTGAGGTATCGATACCCAGATAGCTCCACCTTTTGCTCTGCGCAAGTTCGCTGGCAAGCGCTGCCACCGGGCCCAGTGCGTCCTCCATGCTGGTCTTGAGACGCTGCTTTGCGTCGCTGAAATCCGCGCTGCCCGCAAATGCTGCAGCGAGCAGGTTGGGAGTCTCCAGCCCAATGCTGAACGCCATGCCCTGCTCGAACCAGCCAACCGGGAAAAAAGGCGTGCCGGGCGGAATGAATCCGGCGGCTGCAAAATTGAAATTGCCTTTACCGCCGGGCGTGGCACGGCTAATGGCATGCATGGCTTCCGCAGCCGTGCGTAGCGTTTTGAAGTGCACGCCCAGTGCGGCGGAAGCAACCTGGCAACTAAAGCTGACGCTGGTCTGCTGCGCCAGCTCTGCAGCCCAGGCCGCAAAGCCCGCGTAGTACTGGTCATCGGTGATAACCGGGCCAATGCTGCAAGCAACCTTGTTGTCCGCAGCAAACTGATCAAGCGCCTTGATTGCATTGAGGGCCGATGGGTCTGCCCAGTCCGGCAAGTACTGCGCTAGCGGCTGCGTGGCCAGTCGCAGGGTCTGGACCTCGTAGCCTTCTGCCTCGAACCTGCTGCGGGCCTGGTGCAAAAAAGCTACGGCGGCTTTGGCCGGATCAATATTTGCGGCACTGGACAAGTGCACGCCGGCAGTAATGGTTCTGATTCGAAAGTTATTCTGCCCAATATTGGCATGGGGATTGGCATTGGAGTTGCTACCCGGGTTGGCAACTGGGTCGGCACCCAGGCGGGCGGCAAAAGGCCAAACCGAGCCGAGGCCGATAAGGCCGGCAAACTCACGCCGTGAAAGTCCCATTCTTATGCTGCGCCCCATGATTGGATGCCCCTATGAAAAAACTTCAAAGAAATATCAGCCAGTACATCAGGATGATGTTGCACGCCATCAA
>JANLTO010000116.1:0-8694 GCA_031362985.1 Lysobacterales bacterium
CAGGTCGATATTGCGTATTACATGCAGCCTGTTCAAACTCTTCCTGGACAAAGTAATGCTTCCTTGTGTCACAGCGCTCCCCCACAAAAGGGGACACTTTAACTTTGCACACAGGGGACATTACAACTTTGCACCTACACGCCAGTAATCCTCCCCTTTGCTTTGCGGGGAAAAGCTTTTATGCTGCCCAGTGCAGAGGAAAATGGTGCAAAGGAGACAGTCATGGCAGGAGTAATACCGGAACAGTATCTCGACCTGTTTGCAAAAAAAGCCGTTGCAAACCTGGCCACGCTGATGCCTGACGGTTCGCCGCAGGTAACGCCGGTGTGGGTGGATTTCGACGGCGTGCACATCAGGGTCAATTCGGCTCGCGGGCGATTGAAAGACAAGAACATGAAGCGCAACCCCCTGGTCGCGCTGGCGATCAGTGACCCGGAAAACCCGTTTCGCTATCTGGAAGTGCGCGGGCGGGTGGTGGAAATCACCGAGGAAGGCGCGAGTGAGCACATCGACGCACTGGCCAAAAAATATCTGGACGTAGATAAATACCCTGGCCGGGAGCCCGGCGAAGTCAGGGTTATGTACAAGATCGAACCACTACGCTTCAGCTTCATGGGATGAGCGGCAGCCAGCATGGACTGGCCCTTGATCCTCGTACGCATACTGGAAGAGCAGCCTTGCGTGGTGGTGACCCTGAACCTGATTCTTGGATCCGCGCCGCGCGAGTCCGGCAGCCGCATGCTGGTCACGGCGGCTGAAGTGCATGGCAGCATCGGTGGCGGTAATCTCGAGTTCTCCGCGACTGGAAAGGCGAGGGAACTCCTGGCTGATTCGGATCAAGCACGCCAGTTGCACGAACCCTGGGGCCTCGGACCGGCGCTCAACCAGTGTTGTGGCGGTGCGGTGACTTTGCATTTTGAAGTGGTACCGCAAGGCGTTCCGGTGTGGTTGCAGGACCTGCAGCTTGCGGTCCGGGAGGACGTTCCGGCAGTGTTGGCCAGTGCCATCGACCGGGACCCACCGCAACATATCCTGATTCGGACTTTGCCGGTCCTCGCGCCGGGTGTCCCTATTGAGGTATCTGCTGAAGTACCTGCTGAAGTAGCTCAAACATGCGATGAGTTGCTGGCATCCCAGGGCGCAGGCCGGTTTGCGCCACCAGTGGGGCCAGCAGTAGAACAATTTGTGGCAGTAGATCGGGCGGGCGACATCTGGTGGCTGGAGGCAGTTCGCTGCAGGCGTGTGCCACTTGTGCTGTTTGGCGCCGGCCATGTGGGAAGCGAAGTGGCGCGCCTGCTGGAGCGCCTGCCATTTGACGTGACCTGGGTCGACAGCCGGGAAGGCCAGCTTCCAATCGACTCCGCGAACGGCATCCGCACAGTGTGCAGCAGGGACCCCGCTGCCGAGGTTGCGCAGGCGGCTCCCGGCAGCGTATTCGTGGTGATGACGCACAGCCACGAACTCGATGAGGACATCTGTTTTGAGATTCTCAGTCGCGATGATTTCTGCTGGCTGGGTCTGATTGGTTCGGAAACCAAACGCAAGAGATTTGTTCAGAGATTGAACAGACGTGATATATCTGCGGCCATGCTGGAACGGTTGGTCTGTCCCGTAGGGTTGGTTGCCAGACTGTGTGGCGGGGCAGGTGGCAGGATAGATGGCATCAGTGGAAAACAGCCTGCTACCATTGCACTCAGCCTGGTCGCTCAATTGATGCTGGAAAAACCATGGATGCACGCAAACAACTGATTGCCGATTTGCCCAAGGCGGAACTGCATATTCACATTGAAGGCAGCCTCGAGCCTGAGCTGATGTTCGCGCTGGCGCAGCGCAATGGCATTACCTTGCCTTATGCCGATGTCGAGGCCATCCACAATGCCTATCGTTTTGACTGTCTGCAGGATTTTCTGGACCTGTATTACCAGGGCATGTCGGTACTGCTCACGCAGCAGGATTTTCATGACCTCACCTGGGCTTATCTGCTGCGCTGCAAGGCGGATAATGTAGTGCACACGGAAATTTTCTTCGATCCGCAGGGACATACCGGCCGGGGCGTTCCTTTTGCCACGGCATTCGAGGGCATCTGGTCCGCTTTGCAACAAGGCAGAAAGGAGTTGGGCATCACCAGTCACGTGATCATGTGCTTTCTTCGCCACCTCGATGAACGCAGTGCATTCGCCACCCTGGAAGAAGCCAGGCCTTTTCTGGATCGCATCATCGGCGTGGGGCTGGACTCGTCCGAGTTGGGCCACCCGCCGAGTAATTTTTACCGGGTCTTTGAACATGCCGCCGAGCTTGGGCTCAAGCGCGTGGCCCACGCAGGGGAGGAAGGGCCACCGGAGTACGTTCACGAGGCCCTGCACGGCCTGGAGGTCGACCGCATTGACCATGGCAACCGTTCACTGGAAGATGAACACCTGGTTGCGGAACTGGCTGAGCGGCACATTCCTCTGACGGTATGCCCGCAATCGAATCTGCGTCTCGCGGTGGTAAAAGACATGGCGCACCATCCCATTCGCAAAATGCTGCAGGCGGGACTCCATGCCACGGTCAACTCTGATGACCCGGCTTATTTTGGTGGGTACATCAATGACAATTTCAATGCCCTGGTAGATGCGCTAAACCTCGACCGGGATGAAATAATCCAGCTGGTCTCAAACAGTTTTTCCGCCTCCTTCCTTGACTCGCATGCGAAGGAGCGCCACCTCGCCGAGGTGCGGCGCGTGGCGGCAGCCTGATGGAAGCCTGGCTGCAGCAATGGCTGAGCCTGTTGCTGCGCTGGGCACATTTCATCACCGGTATTGCCTGGATAGGCGCTTCGTTTTATTTCAACTGGCTGGAGAATCACCTGCAGCGGAGTGCACAGCAAGCCCAGGATGCACATCTCGCTAACCGTGACCCCGTTAAAGCCGACCCCATGCAAAGCGAACCGATTGCGGGTGATTCCATATCAATTGATGCAATATCAGGCGACCCCATAGCAGGCGACCCCATAGCAGGTGACCTTTGGGCGGTACACGGTGGCGGTTTCTACTACTTGCAGAAGTACAAGGTAGCGCCGGACCTCCTGCCGGAACCCCTGCACTGGTTCAGGTACGAGGCCTATTTCACCTGGGTTACCGGAGTGGCGCTGCTCATTGTGATGTATTACCGGGATGCGCAAATGTTCATGCTGGATCCATCCGTGTCCGGTATTTCTCCGGTGCAGGCCATTGCTCTCGGCGTCGCGGCCATGCTGGTTTCGTGGCTGGTGTATGACGGCCTATGTCGTTTTGCCCCTGGCCGCCTATTCCTGAGGCGCTCAACACCGGATGGCCTGCCATTGCGCCACCACACGGACTGGCTGGGCGTGTTGATCGCAACCTGGTTCGTGTTGCTAACGTATGTCCTAAGCCACTATCTGAGCGGCCGCGCAGCGTTTATCCACGTGGGCGCCGCCATAGGAACGGTCATGGTGGCCAACGTGTTTTTCGTGATCATCCCAGCGCAGAAAGAACTGGTGGCGGCCCTGGTGAGCGGCCGGGCACCGGATGCAGGCAAGGGTAGTGCTGCCTTGCTCAGATCGCGGCACAATAATTACTTCACTCTGCCGGTGCTGTTTATCATGATCAGCAGCCATTATCCTGCCACGTACAGCGGGGTAAATAACTGGCTGTTTCTCGCAGTGTTTTCGCTCTCCGCTGTCGGCATACGCCACTGGTTCAATGTGCGCCACCAGCCTGGCCACCCGGTTTGGGTGCTGCCCGTGTCAGTCCTGGTGATGCTCTGCCTGATGTTGGCCACCATGCCACGCCAGGGTGCGGTAATTCTTGCTGCCGGGCAGGGTGCTTCCGCAACCATGCCCACAACTTTGCAAGTCATGCCGCTCATTGCAGAGCGATGCGCAGGCTGTCATTCCAGCCACCCGGCTATCAGCGGGATTGGTACGGCCCCCCTGGGTGTTGCGTTTGACACGGCGGCGGAGGTCGAAGCGCAGGCCGAGCGCATATTCCAGGCAGCCGTGGTAAACCGTACCATGCCGCTGGGGAACATGACCGCCATGAGCGACGCGGAGCGTGAGCAACTGGCGCAGTGGTATGCTGGACAATCGAAAAATTCGCCCTGAGCTAAGGTCATGAAAACACCAAAACAGAACTCATCCTGGGCCATGGCTGATGTGTCGGCCAAGCCAGTTACTCGCCGTCTGGCGATTGCCGGTGGCCGTATCATGATTGGCAAGGAAGCCATGGGCCTGCTACAAGCCGGGAAATTACCCAAGGGCGATCCGCTGGCCATGGCCGAGGTGGCCGGAATATTGGCGGCCAAGCAGACACCCTCACTGCTGCCGCTGTGTCATCCCATTGCATTGAGCCGCGTTAGCATCCGTTCGATTGTGCGACCCAATGAAAACGCCGTGGACATCTACTGCATTGCCGAGATCGCAGCACAAACCGGCGTAGAGATGGAAGCGCTGACTGGTGTGAACATCGCCCTGCTGACGGTGTGGGACCTGGTGAAACCGGTCAATGCGGCACTGGAAATTACCGCTGTGCGCCTGCTTTACAAGTCCGGTGGCAAGAGTGGGGTGTGGATCCATCCGGATGACATTGCGCCGGAAGTGGCAGAGATGATTCGCTCATTCGGCGAATGAAGTCCGCCCAGTTTCCACTCCTTGCGTTTACTCACCATATTGAGTAAAAATACTCAATATGGTGAGTAAATCATCAAACTCTGACTTTCAGCGTGACCAAGTCGCCGTGCTGGCTGCCCGTCTGGGCGAGCCCAGGCGCTTTCTGCACGTGGTCGCCGGCCCGCGCCAGGTGGGCAAGACCACCCTGGTGCAGCAGGTGCTGGCGGAGTTCAACCGCCCCAGTGTCTATGTTTCCGCCGACGAACCGGCATTGCGCGATGCGGCTTGGCTGGCCGCACAGTGGGAGCGCGCCCGCCTCGTAGCGAAGGACGCCGGCAAGCGGGGCTCGGTTCTGGCACTCGACGAAGCGCAAAAGGTCCCCAGCTGGTCGGAGGCGGTGAAGCGCCTGTGGGACGAAGACACCCGCGCCCGCCTGCCACTGCGTGTGGTACTGCTGGGCTCAGCCCCGCTGCTCATGCAGCGCGGATTGTCGGAAAGCCTGGCCGGACGCTTCGAGATCCTGCACCTGCCGCATTGGTCTTTCGCCGAGATGCGCGCTGCCTTTGGCTGTTCATTGGAGCAATACCTCTACTTCGGCGGATATCCCGGCGCCGCACCGCTGATAGACGATCCGCCGCGCTGGCGGCGCTACCTGCTCGATGCGCTGATCGAGACCACGATCTCGCGCGACGTGCTGCTGCTCACTCGCGTGGATAAGCCCGCGCTGCTGCGCCGGTTGTTCGAGCTAGGATGTCGCTATTCGGGACAGGTGCTCTCGTACACCAAAATGCTCGGCCAGCTCCATGACGCCGGTAACACCACCACGCTGGCGCACTATCTGGAACTCCTGGCCGGTGCCGGAATGCTGACCGGCCTTTCGAAGTACTCCGGCAAGGCCGTGCGCAGTCGCGGCTCCAGCCCCAAGCTGCAGGTCTTCAACACGGCGCTGCTCACCGCCCAATCCGGGCTCACGCCCGCCGAGGCCCGCGCCGACGGTGAGTTCTGGGGACGGCTGACCGAATCTGCCGTGGGTGCGCATCTGGCCAATGCCGCAGCTTCCGGCCTCTGCGAGCTGTTCTACTGGCGCGAGGGCAATTGGGAAGTGGACTTCGTGCTGCGTTCAGGTCGCGTGGTGGTGGGCATCGAGGTCAAGAGCGGCCGAGCCCCGCTTGCCCACTCCGGCCTGGCGGCGTTCAGCGAAGCCTTCGAGCCGAAGCGCACTCTGCTCGTGGGCGGCGATGGCATCCCAGTAGGAGAATTTCTGTCGCGCCCGGTCACTGACTGGCTGCAACCCTGAGGCGAGATTGATGAGCCAGAAATACGAAAAGCTGACGACCCTGCGGGAGATGTTCCAGCTCGGGACCATCACGGAGGCCCTGTTCACCATGGAGGGTTTTGAGCGCGCCATTGACGCTGTGCAGAAAACCTGCTGTCCAGAAAACCTTGGGTGATTCTGATTTGCCTGGTTCTTAGAGCGGCCTGGAGCACTTCTCGTTGAATACATCATTGCAGATCATCCATAGCGTGGTTAAATTGAAAGGATCCCCTGATCATTCTGGATGAAATCCAGCAATTGCCGGGACTGTTCCCGGTGTTGCGCTTGCTGGTCGATGAGCGCCGCGCTCGATCCCGTTGAGGTCGGCTTTTATCGGACCTCGGCCGGTGCCGAAATCGATTTGGTGATGAAGCTCCGCGGGCAATCCAGGCCGATCGCTGTCACAGTGAAGTACAGCTCCGCACCAAAACCCACCAAGGGTTTTTGGCACGCCCTGGACGATCTCGACATTGAGCGGGCTTTTGTCATCTACCCCGGTAAAGATAACTATCCGCTGGGCCGCCGCGTTACGGTGTGGCCGGCGGCGGATATCCCGAAGCTGGCGGGTTTGGAGCTATGAGCGTGTATTTGGTGGCCCGTTACTCCAGCGCTCCGGTGCTGAATGGAACTGAACGAATAGACATGGCCACGAAGAAAATAAGGTGTTCCAGACCTGCTACCAAGTCTACGTTGATCGTATACCCGAAATTCGCCAGACAGCGTCTGGTGAATTGGGCCCGGCCCCGTTAGTTCCGGATGTGCATGAATTCCGGCGAGTAGCCATCCAAGCACGTAGTCCTTCTCAACAACGCTAGGCAATAGTCCGAGCGCAGAAGCTGCTTCAAGAATATCGCGTTTGTCGATCATGTAGCGCGCTGCTTCCAGCGCTCAGGCACCCACAATCTCCAGCGGGTCACAAGATGTTCCAACGTTAGAGTGGGATCAAGTTTGGCGTAGCCATGCGTCAGGCGCTCATGGCACGCAGCGGCGAGCTCGCGATCCGCTAGACGAATCTCAGCCAGGAAACCGAGACGCTTGAAAACTGCGCCATTACCGAATTGTTCGGCATAGCGAATCAACAGACTGCGATTGTAGTCAGGCATTCTTGCATATGCTGCCAGGCAATCTGCGACGTGATCGATACCGCCGCCCGATTCCGGTAGTGCGATCATGTCGATCAGCGTTCGCGCAGGATCGGAGATATTCACACGCGTTGTGCCACGCCAGATTGACTTTAGCCCGAAGTGACGCTTTTCCGCGGCAGAGCGCAGCAAGAAGGTGACTCCCTGCGCACTCACCCGCCTGTCGCTGATCCGGCGCGTTGTAAACACAACCGTTTCGTTGAACAGCTGTTCGGTCAGTTCCCAATGGTGTGCAGCAGTCCAGCCACCAATGTAACATTGACCGAAAAGTGTCGGAACCAGCACCCACGGATCCTCCACAACCTGCTCGCTACTGGCGAGATCAAGCGGCACGGGAACGTAAATGCCTGGCCCGATACGTCTGAGCCAGCCTTGCTGCCGCCAGCGGGATAGCAACTTGGCAGTGGCGTCGCGATCCAGTTTCAGCACTTTTGCGGCAATGTCGATGGACACCACCTCGCTGGCAGCACGCAGCACCGCGGACAGGCGTGCACGCGAGACGGGCAGCTCATACGGTTTGCGGTTCATAGCTATATCGTACTACATATAATTCGCATATAGTGCGAAGTTATAGTCTATTTGTGTAGTTAGTTACTACCAATTGGCGCCTTGGACAGGGAAATTTGGAGCTGCTACCTGTCATCGAAGGCCTGAACAAGATCATCGGAACCTGACCTCGCAACACACTCCCCGGTGCTACCCAACCCCCAGCACCCGGATATCCTTCACCTTCCCCAGCGCCGAATCGTGGGTGACAAGCGCCCATGAACGTGTAACGATGGCGGTTGCGACCTGGATGGCATCGGGAAGGCGCAGCCGGTAGCGAGCGCGCAGGCGAGCGGCTTCCGCGGCCAGACTCTCGTCCACTGGTATGGTCTGCCAGCCGGGGGAATGGCACAGCACCTCGCGGTACTGCATCGCCAGCACCTCGTTTTCAGCGGCGAAGGGGCCGGCCATGACCTCCGCCAGCGTGATGGTGGAGATGGCCAGGGTCAGTCTATCTTCGGCCGCAGCGGCGAACAATGGACTGAAACGTGCTGCAAACGTGGGATGGTCCTGCAGGTAGTAAATGATGGGCGCGCTGTCGAGGGTGATCAGGACGCCATCGGGAATATCCTCCAAGCGGTCCGCGCTCACTCCCACTCGTTCCTGATCCGTTCGATCCAGGCGTGTACGTCCTTGCCCCAGAGTCCTTTGCCGCTGCCGCGCAGATCACGAATGCTGATGCCTGCCTGCTGCCGATCCAGTGCAGTCACGGGCATGATGGCGGCGTAAGGAATGCCGCGTTTCGTGATCAGGGTAGGCTTGCCGCGATTTGCCCGTTCCAGCAGTGTGGGCAGACGTTTGCGCGCCTCTTCAGAACCTTCTTTTGGAATGCGTGACATGTCTTATCTCCTGGCGTGCTTTGGCTGATCTGTACGAACTGTACAGTATGCAGTAAAACTATTCCACCACGGGTTTTGCCCGAATTGCGTGAACTTTGTCGCCGCCAGCGACTTTTACTCCTTACGCAGCCACAAACTGCCACCGGTATTGTTCAGGCATAGCGGAAAATGCTCGCGCAGGAAAGGTTCGTGATAGAACCCAATGAATGAGTTCATCAGCACCACCTGGAAGTTATGGTTGAA
>JANLTO010000179.1:0-74830 GCA_031362985.1 Lysobacterales bacterium
GCGCTCCCTGGTCGAGTGGCATGGCCTCAACTACCATCACTACCCCATCACGCCCGGAAAAAAACCCGAGCAGGAAGCTCGCATCCTGGCGCTGTTTGAAGAGACCGGATCCGAATTGCTGGTGCTCGCCCGCTACATGCAGATTCTCACCCAGCACGCCTGTGAGCAATTATCCGGGCGGGCCATCAATATCCACCATTCGTTTTTGCCAGGTTTCAAGGGCGCGCGCCCCTATCACCAGGCCTATGCACGCGGGGTGAAACTGATCGGTGCCACGGCACATTATGTCAACACCGACCTCGATGAAGGCCCCATTATCGAGCAGGGAGTTGAACGGGTTGATCACAGTATGAAACCGCAGGAACTGGAACGACTGGGCCAGGACGTGGAGAGCGTGGTGCTGAATCGCGCAGTGCGCTGGCACTCAGAACATCGCGTGTTCGAAAACGGCCACCGCACTGTCGTGTTGCGCCACTAATGCCTGGCATTCAACAAGTGCCCCCGGGAAAATAGATGACCGCTTTTGCTGAAGTCACTGGTTGGGGAAAATGTTTACCGCCAGCCATCATGACCAATGCAGACATGGCCAGCGTCATTGACACCAGCGATGAATGGATACGCAGTCGCAGTGGCATCAGTGAAAGGCGCGTATCGCATGTACCGGTCAGTGATCTGGCCAGCGTGGCAGGGCACAGAGCCATGGCCGCAGCCGGGCTTGCGCCTGGAGACATCGACCTCATCATAGTCGCCACCTGTTCTCCGGATACGGTCATACCCAGCACTGCCGCGCATGTACAGAAGAAAATGGGTGCCTGCAACGCGGCCGTATTTGATCTCAATGCGGGTTGCAGCGGTTTCATTTATTCACTGAGCGTAGCCACCGCCATGATTCGCTCTGGTGTTTACAAAAATGCGCTGGTGATAGGCGGCGAACGTATCACCTGGTTCCTGAACTGGTCCCTGCGCGATACCGCCGTTCTGTTCGGTGACGGAGCGGGCGCCTTGATGCTGCAAGTCAGCGCTGATGAAACCGGGCTGCTGGCATCTCATCTTGGATGCGAAGGCGAAGCACTGGATGCACTGCTGCTGCCCAATTTTGGTACTGCGGGAAATCGCTTTTGCGCAAACTACGCGGTTTTCGGAGTGCGGTTTGATGGCCGGGAGATTTTTCGCCGTGCGGTGAAAGGGATGGCCGGGGAAATCGCGATCGTTCTGCACCAATTGGGACTGGCGATCAAAGACATTCACCTCGTGGTTCCACACCAGGCCAATGCGCGCATCATCGAGTCCCTGGCCAAACACCTGGACTTGGACATGAGCTTCATTGCGCTCAATATCGATAAATACGGCAATACGTCTGCTGCAAGCATTCCCATTGCACTGGTTGAAGCGCTGGAACAGGGACGGATCCAGCCCGGCAGCAACATTCTACTGGCGGCTTTTGGCGCCGGACTCACCCGGGCCGCAGGCGTATTGCGCTGGGGTAAACGACTTTCGCCTCTGCAGCAAAGCACGGCAGAACTGGCTCCTTGTGAGCAGTCTGCGTTGGAAATCCTCGGCGACGCCATCCGGCTCACCCAGGGTGCGCAGGGCTTGTAGTGCTGCTGCCTCGCCGGGGCCGGCCAGGTATCTCTCATACTACTGACGCTAATCGTTTAAAATAGACCCTGTTCCCGCTCCCCAGGACCAAAGCCATGAGTCATAAGTCACGCCTGCATATCCCGCATGCGGCAGCACGTCCCGGCGAAACACCCGATTTCAGCTATCTGGCCTTATCGCCCGCAGGTTCCGTCGATCGTCCACCGATTGATTCGCGGGTATCGGACATTGAATTCCTCAGCAATGACCTGGTACGGGTGCTGGGTGAAGATCATAGTGCCCAGGGTCCGTGGAACCCCGGTTTGGACTCATCCAGCCTGTTGGAGGCCTTGCGTCTGATGGTACTGGTGCGCCAATACGACGACCGCATGCAGCGCATGCAACGCCAGGGAAAAATCACGTTCTACATGCAGTCCTTGGGCGAGGAAGCGGTGTCGATTGGCGCCGGACTGGCCTTGCGAGACAGCGACATGCTTTTCCCCGCCTACCGCAACCAGGGCCTTTATATCCTGCGCAATACCGGCCTGGTCGAGATGATGAGTCACTGCCTGTCCAATACAAACGACTTCTGCCGGGGCAGGCAAATGCCGGTGTTTTACCAAAACGCCAAAAACCGGGTGTTCACCATTTCCGGCAACCTGGCCACCCAGTATCCGCAAGCCGTGGGTTGGGCCATGGCTGCAGCCATCAAAGGCGAGGACGACATTGCGGCTTCCTGGGTCGGGGATGGCAGCACCGCTGAAGCGGACTTTCATTACGCATTGACCTTCGCTGCAGTCTATCAGGCACCGGTAATACTCAACGTAGTCAACAATCAATGGGCCATATCCACATTCCAGGGCGTCGCCGGAGGTGAGCGACGTTCTTTTGCTGCGCGCGGCCTCGGACTCGGCATCCCGGGAGTACGCGTGGACGGGAACGACCTGTTGGCGGTTTACGCAGTAACCCAATGGGCAGCAGATCGCGCCCGCAGCGGCGGCGGCCCGACCCTGATCGAATTGGTCACTTACCGCGGTGGTGCCCACTCAACCAGCGACGATCCGACGCGTTACCGGCCCAAAGATGAATGGTCAGCGTTCCCCCTGGGTGATCCACTGCTAAGACTGAAAGGCCATCTGGTACAGGCCGGGCTGTGGTCGGACGAACAACACCTTGCCATGGAGGAGCAAATGAAGCAGTACGTGCTCGACTGCTGGAAAAAAGCCATCACGTTTGGAACCATGACCGAGGGACCATTTCTGCGCGTGCACGAGATGTTTGAGGACGTTTTCGAACACATGCCGCAACACCTTCAGCGCCAGCAGGCGCAACTGCTTGAGCTGGAGGGACTCTGACAATGGCGCAAATGAACATGATCCAGGCGATCAATTCCGCGCTGGATATCATGCTGGACACCGATCCTTCCGTGGTCATTCTTGGCGAGGACGTGGGTTATTTCGGCGGCGTGTTCCGCTGCACCGAGGGCCTGCAGAAGAAATATGGCGATCATCGTGTAATTGATGCACCCATAGCCGAAGGCGGTATTATCGGCGCCGCCATCGGCCTTGGCGTCAACGGCCTGCGCCCCGTTGCTGAAATCCAGTTTGCGGACTACATCTACCCGGGCTTTGACCAGGTGGTCAGCGAACTGGCGCGCCTGCGTTACCGCAGCGACGGCACCTTCTATTCTCCGGTTACCATACGCACGCCCTGTGGCGGCGGCATCCGTGGCGGGCAAACGCACTCGCAAAGTCCGGAAGCCATCTTCACCCATATTTCCGGCTTGATAACGGTCATGCCATCAAACCCGTTTGATGCCAAAGGCTTGTTGGTCAGCGCCATCGAGTCCAACGACCCGGTGATATTCTTTGAGCCCAAGCGTATTTATAACGGGCCGTTTGATGGCGATCCGGACAAGCCTTCAGTACCGTGGTCAACTCACCCGCTGGGGGTTGTTCCCGAATCCTACTACAACGTGCCATTGGGCAAGGCCGCCCTGCTGGAGACCGGCCACGAACTAACCATCATCAGCTATGGCACCATCGTGCACGTGGCGCAGGCCGCCGCCAAGCTGGCTGGAGTATCGGCCGATATCATTGATGTCCGCACCCTGATGCCGCTGGATATAGACACCATACGGCAGTCTGTGAACAAAACCGGCCGTTGCCTGGTCGCGCATGAAGCCACACGCTTTTGCGGTTATGGCGCGGAGCTGGTGGCAACGGTACAGGAAGAATGTTTCTGGAGCCTGGAAGCACCCGTTGAGCGCGTTACCGGCTGGGACACGCCCTACCCGCACGCTTTCGAATGGCAATATTTCCCCGGCCAGAAGCGTTTACTGGCCGGCATCCGCAAGGTCATGGAGGCGAAATGAGCGAGTATATCTTCAAGCTACCCGACCTCGGCGAAGGCACGGTAGAGGCGGAAATAGCCGAATGGATGGTCCAGGTTGGAGACCTGGTAAGAGAAGAAGATACCATCTGTTCCATGCTGACCGACAAGGCTGCAGTTGAACTGTCCTCCCCCGTGTCTGGTCGGGTTGTCTCAATTGCCGGCGAAGTGGGCGACAGCGTTGCCGTGGGTTCACCGCTGATCACTTTTAACGTCGAAGGTCCTGCCGGCGGACAGGCTGTTATTCACGACAGGAAACCGGTCGATGCTCCCCCGCAAGCCGCGCCTGCATCGGTCCTCCCGGCCCAGGACCAGGCAGCGCTTTCCACCAACGAAAAAGCCAGGACTTCCCCTTCAATCCGGCAGCGTGCCAGGGAAGCCGGGATCAGACTCAGCGATGTGCCGGGTACAGGCCCCGGGGGGCGGATTCTCAAGCAGGATTTCGAAGCCTTTCTGGCCCGTCGCACGAACAGCAGCGCCACGCTGACCACGCACACGGCCAGCGACACGCCGGGCAGCACAACTGAAATCAAGGTAGTGGGCCTGCGCCGCAAAATTGCGCAGCGCATGGAACAGGCAAACACCGAAGTGCCGCATTTTGCTTACGTCGAAGAAGTGGACATCACTGCGCTGGAGTCGCTGCGCCAGCTACTCAACCAGGGGCGCGCAGCCGACCGCGGCAACCTGACCCTGCTGCCGTTTATCGGCATGGCTCTTACCCGGGTGTTGCGGGACTTCCCGCAATGCAACAGCCATTACGATCGCGGCCGCAATGTATTGATTCGGCATGATGCGGTTCATTTGGGCATCGCCACCCAAACTCCGGATGGTCTCAAGGTCCCGGTGGTACGGCAGGCGCAGGCGCGACAACTGGAAGACATGGCGGCGGAGATACGCCGTGTCTCCGAGGCTGCGCGGGACAATAGCGCAAGCCGCGAGGAATTAAGTGGCTCAACCATCACCCTCACCAGTCTTGGCAAACTGGGAGGCGTGGTTAGCACCCCCATCATAAATTTGCCTGAGGTCGCGATCATTGGCGTCAACAAAGCGGTACTGCGTCCCGTGGTAATTAGTGGCCAGATCGTTGTTCGCATGATGATGAACCTCTCATCCTCATTCGATCACCGCTTCGTTGATGGCTTTGACGCTGCAGCCATGATCCAGGCTTTGAAACAAATGCTGGAAGAACCAGCAAACCTGGTTCTGCAACGCTGAGAAACTGGCCATACCTGCTGGCTGAGGAAACTCTGATCTATTCAAAGGTTCCCATAAGAATTTTACCCGCAATTCAGGACAACGGCCTGCTGGACGAGCGTGCCCAGGTCAGTGGAATGAGGGCCAGAGTAACGAAATAATAGTCCTGCCCGGGTAACATGGCCTGCGGCGAAAACGCGTTAACCATCTGCGCAATGGTTACCGGCAGCAAACCCAAAACGGTTCCCAAGAGCATTCCGTTCAGAGCAAGCGCCTTCCGCTCCGCCCGGTCTGTACGGCTGTAATTTCGCAGCACCTGGAACAGACTTGCCAGCACGTACCCTCCGACAACAATGCCCGCCGCAAACCTGGTCAGGGTATTTAGCCCACTGCTGGCAAGCGGAGTAAACAGGGCCCTGTACGCGATCAACACCCACAGCGCAAAAGCCGGGAAATACAGTAACTTTTTCCCCCAGGGACGGTTCAGCCATGGCCTGCGATGTGGAAACACCAACAAAAACTGCAGCATTGCGGCCATGCCGAACATCACGTACAGACTGATTATGGAGAGGACAATTGAGCGCATGCTGAAATCGGCAATGTAGGGTGCATCCATGAAGGCCAGGCTTAATCCCGTGCCGGTCACAACCAGCGCGCGCGTGGCTTCGTTGGACTTGCGGAAAAAAGCCACCAGCGGCAACAACAGGAAGCAGTAACCGATGAGTGTTGAAGCTCGGGACAGGCTCAACTCGCGTTCCGACATGGGCCGGTACGTTGCGCGCAGATTCAGATCCTTGCCTTCCCGCTGCACGGTAATCCGGCGCACATCTCCGATTTTCTTGCGTGGCTGCCGGGCGATGGTCGATGCATCTTCGAGCGGGGTCCCGTCAAAATGGGTAATGTGATCGCCCACCTTCATGCCTGCGGCCTCAGCTGAACTGCCTGCAAGGATGCGTGTGACTTTATTATTTCCATCGGTATCGAATCCGGCACGGCTCTGGCTGGCAAAATCCATCCACCCCAGCGCCCCCCAGGTCCCCGCCAGTAAAGCCAGTACGATCAGCAAGAACCGGCCATCGCCGGGTGCCCTGCTCATGGTGCGTTCCTCATTTTCTTTGCCTCGTTGATTGGGGACTGCTATGTCGCTCACCGAACCCGGATTTCCCGGTTGCAAAGAGTACTACAATATCGGTTCAAGAGCCTGCCATACGGTATCCAGCAGCTTGGGCTGGGCCTGTGCAGTGGGATGGATACCGTCATCGCGCATCATGGCTGAATCCAGTGCCACGCCTTGCAACAGGAAAGGAATAAGCTGGACATCATGTTCGGATGCCAGGCTGCGGTACATGGCGTCGAACTTCTCCGTATAGGTCTTGCCATAGTTAGGTGGAATCTGTATGCCTGCCAGTACCACTCGGGCACCGCTGTCCAGGCTCTGAGTAATCATTGATCCCAGGTTGGCGCGAGTAACATCGAGCGCCAGGCCGCGCAGGCCGTCATTGCCTCCCAGTTCGATGATTACAATGCGCGGGTGGTACTCCTCAAGCAGGCGTGGCAGCCTGGCCTGGCCACCTTGCGTGGTATCGCCAACAATGCTTGAGTTGAAAACGCGGTAAGTGTAACCATCTTCAGTAAGCCGGTTCTGTAACAAGCTGGGCCAGGACTCACCCAGTTCCATTTCATAGGCAGCACTGAGGCTGTCACCGACAACCAGGATTACCTTTTCTTCATCTGCCGTGGCAGCGTGAGACAAGGACAAGGTAAAAATAATGAACCAAGTGGAATTAAATCGCATACAAAATCCTGTTCCAGTCGTGAAAGCTGAAGGCCTGTACAAACAGGTTACCAGCCCGGAGGGCATGCTCACCATACTCGACCATGTGAGCCTGGAAGTTTTTGCCGGCGAATCCGTCGCCATCGTAGGTGTCTCCGGGGCTGGCAAATCTACTTTGCTCGGACTGTTGGCCGGCCTGGACGTTCCCAGCGGAGGGAAGATCTGGCTCGGCGATGCCGAGCTTACCGCGCTGGACGAGGATGGCCGGGCTGCGCTGCGCGCGGAGTGTGTGGGTTTTGTATTCCAATCCTTTCATCTGCTTCCCTCAATGACTGCGCTGGAAAATGTCATGCTGCCATTGGAACTTGCGGGGCTTGCATCGCCGGCCCGTGCAGCGCTCGCTGCCTTGCGCACTGTGGGCCTGGAACCACGTAAAGCACACTACCCGCACCAATTGTCCGGTGGCGAGAAACAGCGTGTCGCAATTGCCAGAGCTTTCGTCGTCCGGCCTACTGTTTTGTTTGCCGATGAGCCCACGGGCAACCTGGACCAACGCACCGGCGAAACCGTAATTAACCTGCTCTTTGAACTCAACCGCGAGGCCGGCACGACCCTGTTACTGGTCACCCATGACATCTCGCTGGCCTCGCGTTGCAACCGGATTCTCTACATGGACGCCGGTAAGTTCGTGGCTGCACCGGGTCAAACCTCGGGTCAGATCTCGGGACAGTCCCCCGGAAAGTCCACGGCGCAGTTCTCCGATGAAATTTCTGGCCAACCTCAGGCGCAGCAGTTGTAATGCATCCACGGCGTACAACTGCCTGGTTGCCTTTGAAGTTGCTGTTGCGTGATTGGCATTCGGGCGAGCTGAGCGTTCTCGTCAGCGCGCTGCTTATTGCCGTGAGCGCTTTGACCGCCGTCGCATTTCTCACTGATCGCGTTTCCCAGGCAGTGGAGGCACGCGCTGCAGAAACTCTTGCTGCAGACCTGCGTGTCACATCTGCCCAGGCTATAGACGTGCGGTTCCTGACGATGGGCAGGACTGCCGGGCTGGAAACCGCCACCACCGTGAGGATGCCCAGCGTGGTGTTTTCCGGTGAGACCAATACCCTGGCCGGAGTCCTGGCTGTCAGCGCAGGCTATCCGCTGCGCGGGGTAGTGAAAACCTCCCCCAGGCTGTTGCTGGAGGGCACACCGGACTTCGAAATTCCCGCTTCCGGCGAAGCCTGGGCCGCTCCCCTGCTGCTGGCCAGGCTGGGCGTGGTTGCCGGCGCCACTATTGAACTCGGTGCAGCCCAGCTGACTATCACCCGCGTACTGCAGCAGCGTCCCGATGAAGGGTGGAGCTTTGTCGACCTTGCTCCTACACTGCTGATCAACGAGGCAGACCTCGCACAGACGCAACTGGTACAGCCCGGCAGCCGGGTCTCCTACCGTATGCTGTTCGCAGGGCCGCGCAGTGCGATCGAAAGTTTCAAGCCCCAACTCGAAGCCAGCATGTCAGCAGGAATGCAACTGAGCGATATTGAAGACACGAATCCCCAAATCCGCTCAGCCATGGACCGCTCCGGCAGATTCCTCAACCTTGCTTCGCTGGTTTCGGTGCTCCTTGCAGCCGTGGCCGTCGCCATGGCCGCGCGACGCTATTCGCAGCGCCATCGCGATCGCATAGCCTTGCTCAAATGCATGGGCGCCAGTCGTTCCTACCTGGTGCGCTCCAGCCTGCTGCAACTGCTGGTGCTGGCGTTGTGCAGCGGCATTGCGGGAAGCATCGCAGGCTATTTCGCCCAACACGGCCTGGCCTGGTTGTTGCGCGACCTGATAGGCCAGGCTCTGCCGCAACCGGATCTGACACCGGCACTACTGGGCATAGTGACAGCGCTTTTCATCCTGGCAGGATTCGCTCTTCCGGATCTCCTCCAAATGAGCAACACGCCGCCTTTGCGGGTGTTGCGAAATGACCTCGATCCGCCGCCACTGCGCTACGGAATCAGCTGGATTGCAGCAGTCACGGCCCTGTTGGGACTCCTGTTGTGGATAGTTCAGGACTCCCGGCTGGTCCTGTTCATTGGCGCAGGTACCGCCGTGACCTTCGTTTGCCTGGGAGTGTCTGGCTGGCTGCTGGTCCGGCTGTTACAGCGTTTTCGCAGCGCCGGGGGAATTTCATGGCGCTATGGGCTGGCTAACCTGGCTCGTCGCGGCCGCGAAAGTACGGTGCAGATCGTCGCTTTCGGTCTCGGCCTGATGGTGCTCTTACTGCTCACCACCGTGCGCAATGAACTGATGGACGATTGGCGCTCAAGCCTGCCGGAAAATGCGCCCAATCAATTTATCATCAATATTCAACCCCTGGAACTGGATGCCCTGGCCAATTTCCTGGTCGAGAGAAACATACCCAAGCCCCGTTTTGTTCCACTGGTTCGGGCACGCATGACCACCATCAACGGCCAGGACATAAGACAAATAACCTTCGAGGATCCCGGCGCCGAGGAATCGGCAAAGCGGGATTCCAACCTGAGCTGGACCGGCACCCTGCAGGACGATAACGAGATCGTGGCCGGTAAATTGTGGCAGGCGTCGCTCACCAGCGCAGTCGCACAAGTGTCCGTAGAACAAAAATTCGCCGCGGAACTCGGCCTGTCGCTGGGCGATGAATTGGGTTTCGATGTGGCCGGAGAACCTTTGCACGCAACCATCACCAGCCTGCGTAGTGTGGAGTGGGATTCTTTCAGCCCAAATTTTTTCATGGTATTTTCACCGGGGGTATTGGATGATTTTCCCACTACCTACATTTGCAGTCTTTTTGTGACTGAAGCGCAGGGCCCTGCACTACTCGAACTCATGCGGGCTTTCCCCGGAATTACTGCGATAGATCTCGACGCCATGCTGGCGCAGGTACGCGACGTGATGGATAAGGCAGCATTGGCCGTGCAGGTGGTGTTCATCTTCACCCTGCTTGCCGGACTGGCCGTGCTTTGGGCCGCTGCACAGTCAACCCGGGATGAAAGACGCTATGAGAGCGCCATGTTGAGAACCTTTGGCGCACGCAAGCAACAGGTGCTGGCTGGCGTTGCTTCCGAGTTTGCGGCCATCGGGCTGCTTGCCGGCGTGCTTGCGGCCTCCGGGGCCAGCCTGGCTGCTTATTTGCTCGCCACGCGGTTGTTCAACCTGGAGTACCAGTTCAGCCTCGCTTTGTGGATAGTCGGGCCACTGGCAGGTGTGTTACTGGTCACTCTCAGTGGTCTTGGCGTAAGCTGGCGTGTAGTAAGCCATGCACCCGCAAGTGTACTGCGCAACAGCTGAGCTGTGGGCGAGCCTGGCCCACCAGCCCCGCAGAATCAGCCATGGGAAATCAACAGCCGGGAATCGAAAAGACGCATGAACGATTTGACTTTGCAACACCAATACCAGCGCGAAGGCTATTTTGTGATGCAGGATGCCTTCCCTTCATCAAGCCTGGCATCCATCAGGGATGCGGCGCAGCGCATTGTGTCTGACTTCGATATCGCGCAGCACCACAGTGTATTTAGCACCAGGGATCGCGACACCGGGCGCGATCGCTATTTCATCGACTCAGCCGAGAGCATTCATTGCTTTCTTGAAGAAGACGCGTTGGACGAAAACGGCGACCTAACCTGCCCCAGGGAACTGGCTATTAACAAGATTGGCCACGCCTTGCATGACCTGGACCCGGCATTCAACACATTTTGTCGGCAGCAGGTTTTTCCGGACGTGTTGCGCGCCCTGGGGTATCACGACCCGCAACTGTGGCAGTCCATGTACATTTTCAAGCAGCCGCGCATTGGCGGCGAGGTGCGCTGGCACCAGGACGCCAGCTATCTCATGACTGAGCCGGCATCGGTCATAGGGTTCTGGGTTGCGGTTGAAGATGCACACCGCGACAACGGCTGCCTGTGGGTGCAGCCCGGCGGGCACACAAGCCCTCTGCGCAGTACGTATGAATACGATCATGCGACACAGCATGGCGAATTGCGCAAGGTGGGGGACCTGCCCTGGCCAGGAGATGCAGACGCGTTGCCAGTCGAGGTTCCTGCCGGCAGCCTGGTCATATTCCATGATCACATGCCGCATTACAGTTCGCAGAACCGTTCCGACCAGTCGCGCCATGCATTCACAATGCATTTTGCCGATTCCCGCTCCAGCTGGTCAGACAGGAACTGGCTTCAGCGCCGGCGCCTCAAGCCATTCGTGGCGTGATTCGATTTTGAAAACTTCCAGGCCAGGCAGTGATGATTTTCCGCAATTCTGTCAGTCCGTCGGTTAACGCGGCCGGCCCGGGCTGAAGAATCACTGAAGATTTGATTTCGAACACTTGCCGGTCACGTATTGCCGGAATGGAGTCCCAGCCAGACCTAAGGCACACTTTGTCCGGGCGGAATTTCTTGCCGCACCATGAGCCGATGATGATATCCGGTGCGCGCCTTGCGACCTCCAGCGGGTCAGCAACAATGCGGTTTTTCCCCAGCGACTCGATCGCATTTTCCGGAAAGCATTCACGCCCACCAGCCAGCTCAATCAATTCTGAAACCCAGCGAATTCCGCTAATGATGGGATCGTCCCATTCTTCGAAATACACCATCGGCCGGGCTTCCACGGGTGGCAGGGCGGCACGCAGCAGTTCGGCGTTTCCCTCCCAGTCCTGGACCCAGGTAAGGGCTTTCCCACCGGCACCCACCAGCGCTCCCAGTTGCACGATCATGTTGAGAATCTGCCGGATTGAACGGTGATTGAACACATGCACTTCAATGCCATGACGAATCAGTTGTGCGGCAATATCTGCCTGCAAGTCAGAAAAGCCCAGCACCAGGTCAGGCTGAAGGTTCAGGATGCGATCGATTTTCGCCGAAGTAAATGCCGACACTTTGGGTTTTTCGCGCCGCGCCTGCGGCGGGCGTACGGTAAATCCGGAAATGCCCACGATCCGGTCTTGCTCTCCCAGCAGATACAGGGTCTCGGTGGTTTCTTCCGTGAGGCAGATGATGCGTTGGGGAAAATAAGGCACCTTATTGTTTTTGCCCGGCTACCCAACGGTGCACATTTGCTTCCAGCACGTTCAGCGGCACCGCGCCTGCACCCAGCACCGTGTCGTGGAACGCGCGAACGTCGAATTGCGCGCCCAGTTCATGCTCCGCATAGGCACGAAGTTCTTTGAACTTGAGTTCGCCAATCTTGTAGGCCAGCGCCTGTCCCGGCCATACGATGTAACGGTCAATTTCAACAATGATGTCGTGTTCCTGCTTGCCCGCATTTTCCTTGAAATAATCTATCGCCTGCTGCCGTGACCAGCCCATGTAGTGCATGCCGGTATCCACTACCAGGCGCACTGCGCGCCACATTTCATAAGTGAGTTGACCGAAGTGGGAATACGGGTCCTGGTAAAAACCCAATGCGCTGCCCAGGCTTTCGGCATACAGTCCCCAGCCTTCGACGAATGCCGTGTAGGAGGATTCCTGGCGAAACCACGGAACGTTTTCCAATTCCTGTGCCAGTGAGATCTGCAAGTGATGGCCGGGCACTGCTTCGTGCAAGGTCAGTGCTTCCATCTCCCAGCGGGGTCTCGTGTTGAGCGCATAGGTGTTGACAAAATAATAGCCGGGCCTGCCCGCCTTGAGGGAACCGTCCTGGTAGTAGGCCGTGGTTTGTGACTGCTCCGCATAGGAGGGCACGGGAATTACGCCATACGGTGTGCGCGGCAATACCCCGAACAGGCGCGTCAAGCCCGGATCAGCCCGCTTGGCGATATCGCGATATTCCCGGATCAGGTCTTCCGCCGTGGTGAAATAAAATTGCGGATCCGTGCGCAGGAACACAAGAAAATCCGCAAAGCGGCCCGCAAAACCGGTTTGCGCAATGACCTCCTCCATTTCCGCGCGTATGCGCGCGACTTCGCGCAATCCTATTTCATGAATCTGCTGCGGCGTCAGGTCGGTCGTGGTTCGCATGTTCACGTTATAGGCATACCAGGACTCGCCATCGGGTAAGTCCCGGGCCGCTATGGACTCCCGCGCAGACGGCAGATATTCATTTACTGTAAAAGCGAGTAAGCGCTCATATGCCGGCACGATCTGCTGGCTGTATACACTTTCGGCTCTTTCGCGCAGCGCCTCCTGCTGCCAGGAGTCCACGCCAGCGGGAATATTCGCGAACCCCGTGAGCAAAGGACTGGTGGCAGGATCATCCACCAGTTGATTGCGAATCTGCTGCGGCACGTCTCTTAGCGTGATGCGCGGCGGCGTAACGCCTGCTTTGATGCCCTCACGCATCAGTGCAATGGATTGGTCGATGGACAGAGGCAAAGCCTCGAGGCGGGAGACCTGGTCTTGCAATTGCTCCACCGAGGCATTGGGCATCATGGCGAGGATGGCCGCCGGGTCTTGCTGCGGGCCGTTCATTTGGCTCATCCGCAGCAGTTCCTGCGGGAATGCCTGGCCCTGCACCGTGGTTTGCATCTGGTCCAGCAGCAGGTCGTAATTGAGCTGGTTGGAACTCGACAGCGTAGTGCGATCAATAGACTGCAGCAAGGCCAGCCCTTCCCTTTCGGCCTGTTTACGCTGTGCTATAGCGGCGGGAGACTCATCCGTCCAGCGCCCTTGCCCGCGAGGATCACCTATTTGGGTAGCCAATTCCGGGCGGTCCAGTAGTACCTGGTTGCGCGCGATCTCGATGTAACGCTCAAAACGCTTCGTATCATCCAGTGCATACGGCTTGGTCGTGAGTTGCTGCACTTCCGTGGCAAGAGCCAGCAACTCTTCCTGATACCCTGCTGCTGCACTGCCAGAAAACAGCAAAAGCCACAACAATGTAAACAAATTCTTCATCAGTTATCCACCCTAACTATTTAATAATTAACAGTATTACTCAGTGCATAATATACGTAATACATTATGAGTATCATAATTCGCGTATTTCAAATTGTGTATTTATTTTTTTCTAATAATTTCCGTTGTTTGCTCGCTCGTAATGCATTTTTCCCGGCATCATCCAGAAAGGCCATGTCAAGGCCGTTGATCTGTGCTGCGCGTATCATCTGCCCGTTCAAGCCGGCGGCAGGAGCAGCGCGGTTGAACTCATGTGGCAAATCAATACCGCTGATGCCGGGATCATCCGTATTGAGGTTCATTTTCACGCCGTGCTGCAGAATCTGCCTTGCCGGGTGACTGGCCAGGTCTTTTACGCTGCTGGTCTGAACATTCGACGTCAAACAGACCTCCAGTCCGATTCCTTTGGCAGCAAGGTAATCCATCAGGCGCGGGTCTTCGACGGACCGAATGCCGTGCCCGATCCGCTCGGCACCGAGGTCCTTGATTGCTGACCAAACACTGAGGGGACCGTCCGCTTCCCCGGCGTGCACGGTAATTCTTAGCCCCGCCGCCCGCGCTCGCTGGAAGTGCGGCACAAACAACGCAGGCGGGAAACGTTTTTCATCTCCAGCCAGGTCCAGTGCAATCAAGCCCTCACGATGAGCCAGCAAGGCATCCAGCTCTGCTGAGCATACCTCGGGTCCGTAGGTGCGGCTGAGTATGCCGATGAGGTTGGTAGTGACTCCACTGGCCTCTGCACCCGCCCGGGCACCATCGATAACAGCTTCCACCACCTCAACGGGGTCCAGTTGGTGCGCCTGGCTCATGAACCACGGACTGAAGCGCAACTCGATATAGTCTATGCCTTCCTGCAACGCGTCCTCGACGTTTTCGCGGGCAATGCGCTGACACGCATTTGCATCGGCCAGCACGTCCGTCAGGTAACGGAACTTGTCGAGGAACTCCATAAGTCCGGACTCTGCACCCATTACCTGTACATGTGGCCGGAGCTCATCGACAGTGTGCGCAGGCAGCGTAATGCCATGCTGATCCGCGAGTTCAAGGATAGTCTTGATGCGCAAACTGCCGTCGAGGTGACGATGCAGATCGCACAGTGGCAAGCTGGGATCGATTTGGGAAGTGTCAGACATGTGGGGCTGATTCTGGTGACACATGGGAAACAAGTCAAACAACACATATACTCTGATTCCATTTCACTTGACCAGCACGGTCAGATCACGGGCATCAGATGAGCGAAAACGATTCGGCCTTGACCCAGGCCACAGCAGACAACGCGCAGGAAAGCGCAGAGGCTTTTGTACACAGGTTCATTTCTGACCCAAAGCAACCACTGGTGCTGTTTGGCGTGGATTATTGCGAATTCACCTGGGCGGCACGCAAGCTGCTCGAAGCCCTGGAAGTAAAATACGAACTGATTGACCTTGGCGCTGAAGAATTCCAGGCCAACCACAGGAGTCGGGAAATCAGGATCGTATTGCAGACTCTGACCGGCTCACCAACCACGCCACAAATATTCGTTTCCGGCGAGTCAGTGGGAGGTGCAACCGACCTTTTTGACGAATACAAACAAGGCAGTTTTCAGAAAATGCTGCAGTCCGCCGGTTTGCAGTTCACCAGTCCACCGGGGCTGGACCCCTACAGCCTGCTACCCCATATGCACTGCCCCATTTAACCCTAGTGCCGGGGGGGCAGAACTGTCCCGGGTGCTGCACTACCCTGCTTGATGAATCATTCAAGTAAATTCATTTGCCACAGGTCCTTGCGTTCCATTTGCAAGAAGGGTTGCATGGCCAGGAGTCCGGTCTTGCCAATGCTCTTTTCAAGGTAATGCAACTCTTCAAATTTTTCATGGGTGCGGTCACCCGCTGGAATCTCAAGACCATTTTCACGCATCAGCAGCAGCCCTTTGGCGCGTACCGCAAGTTCCGTGTAGATACGCAGGTAACAGAGCATATCCGCCACAACCGGCCCTTCAAACTTGTTGCGCAGGTCGTCAAGAAACATGCCGATTTTGCTGCTGGAAAAACTGCCGCTGTTGATTTGCTCCAGCAACTCCGTGTCTGCATCAAAGTCCAGTTCCAGCCAGGAATGCATGACACGTGCGCTGCGATGAAAAACGAACCAAAGCAATGGCGGAAGTAGCAGCAGAGTCCCCAGTGTCGCCATTATTGGCGAGCCCGGGAAATGGTTGAATACGGAGTGCAGCACTGCCGCGACCAGCAGGCCGGGCAAGTACAGCAAGGGGTTGATCTTCATGCTGCGCTCGGTCAGGGTTTGCGCCATCACGCCAAAAATGGCAGTCACGCCTCCATGCATGATGGCCGTGCCGAATCCGCGCACGATCCAGACACCCATGTGCATTGAACTGCCAGAGTACAGGTAGTAGAGATTTTCAACCAAGGCAAAACCGGTCCCTACGGCGAAACCCAGGATCGCAGAATCCACCAGGAAGCCGATGCGATTGGTGCGGAAAAGATAAACCATCACCAGGCCTTTGAGCGTTTCTTCCGCCAATGGAGATACATAACGGGAGAATTCAAGGAAGCTCAAGCCGCTACGCTCGATCAGGTAGCCGTTCACGAAATAGCCGGCCCCGGCCATCAACCCGCCCAGCGCCATGACCCAAAGCACAAGTCGTAAATGCACCAGTTTGTAACTGTCCAGGTAAACCAGCAGCGCGAGGAAAAAAATCACTGGTAATAGCCCGACCGGTGCACGGACCAGAAATTCAATCAACACAAACAGTCCTTTGTAAACATTTCCTTGGAACCCGGGCTGGGAAAGCCACCGGCATCACGTGTATGCAAAACATCAAAGTATTTTAAGCGAAAGCATGATCTCATCGTCAGCCTTCTCCCAGTCGATAAAGCCTCGCGCAAGGCCCACGGAGAGTGTCATGGGTTGCCGGTGCGCCACGGTAAAGCGGAAGTCGATCTGAAAGCCCAGAGTGCTGTAGGTTTCGCGGTGATCGCTGTCAGAAATATCGGTAAACATCACGCCGGCGAAAAACGCAGGCCTGGCCGAACTGAGGAAAAAGCTGGGCAGGCCCAACTCGGCAAACCGGAGTGGTGGAAGATTCCATTCCAGCATAGACCTGGCGAAGTCCTGCGCGTACAACTGGTCAATCTCGAAACCAGGGAAGCTCTGATATTCCCTGTACCGCTTGATTTCCCCGTCGTCTACATAGTTATTGCCAAAAGCGCCGAAATACCAGTTTGCCAGCGTATTGCTGCGATTGCCGCCAGATAGTCCGGCCTCGTTATACAACCACACCGAGGAATGTTTCCACGGCAGGGCAAATCCAAAATCAAAACCACCGCGGATTTTTGGAAACAGATTACCGTTCGCGTGATCCATGTAGCCCACCAGGTTCCACCCGTAACCCTTCTCGTGGTCAACTGCGCCCAGCGATTCCTCCATATTCTTGAAATTCAGTTCTGCTGTTGCGGAAAGCAGTTTGGTAAATTCAGCTTCTACGTTCTGGTTTCCCGGCAAGGTGTTCAGTCCTGTGTAATAAGCGGTTTCCACGTCCAGATTCAATGTACGGGATCCATCGTGAATCAGCGGGTTCATATAGCCGGCAATAAACGCATCACCTTTCCTGGCTCTTTCGGTGGGCCCAAAGAGATCATAAAAATCGGCGAAGTTGTGCCAATACTGGAATCGCCAGTCGAGCGTTGTGTATTCGACATTAGCATGCAATCTCTGCGAACTTTCCAGTGACGTACCAACGCTGTAGGACACATCCGCCTTAAGGGTATTGAACATCATTGGGTCTTCCCAGTTGAAAGCCCAACCCACAGCTACCGAGCCCAGGTAACCTTCAATGACCGGATATCCCGATGCATATTCGAGTTCACGACCGGGGTGATACTCTCCTTTTTGCGGATTGAGTGCATCAAGATCGATATCTGCCGGTGACCCCACACCCCAATCCATGACCACCGGGTACTTCTTGACGATTTCATTTCCCAGGAAATTTGTTGCACTGAGGTCCTTGAGCAGTATCGGATCAATTCGCGTCGGCAGCAGGCCTTGCCCGGTATACTCAAAAACGATTAATGACCCATCTTCCATGGGGATGGGCAGGAAGAAACCGGTTTCAGCATTGCTCACAGCCTCGATTTCACCGGTGGCGATTTCGTAGCGGAAAATGTTCGACACACCGGTGTAGTAGGAACTTCCGAACAGATACTTCCCGTCCGGAGAAAATACAAAACCCTCGGGTACTGCCCGGCCAAAATCGAACTGCCCAAACGGCTTAAAGTTCTCATTGAGCAGGTCCCCGGTATGGAACAGGCGCAAAAACTGGTCGCCGTTGATTTCTTCCACGGTCGCAGACATCAAAGTGCCATCAGGCGACAGATCAAGGTCGGTCAAAACCTCTCCATAAGGCCAGGTATGGACCTCCTCCCAGTCATCGTATGGCGGCAGGATCCGCACCAGGGAAACATAACCGTTTTCATTGCGCACACCCCAAATCGACTGGTCCACGCGATTAAATGCCAGGTCGCCGATGCGCGCATCCCGCAGCAACATCTTCGCCTTGCCGTCGCGCAGGTCGACGGACATCAGGTCACGTTTCTTGTTGTTGTCCGATGTGTAGAACACAACCTGATTCTGATCATCGTATGCGGTAGAGGTTACTTTGTATTTCATCGGCCCCTTGATATCAACCACACGCTCGATGCTGCCATCGGCAAGTGACATGACGCCTATGTGGGCGACCACCCCTGGGTAATAGAATCCACCAATAAGCGTATTGGATTTTGTATCTACAAAGGAACGCGAAACGGAACCCAGCGCCTGCTGTACCAGGGGTTGCTTGGATGTTAGCGCGACTTTTCTCACTGCATCCAGGTTGGCTTGCTGGAATTCCTGCTCAAATTCGATCCAGTCGTTCCAGGCGTCTTCGAGCGACTTGCCAAACACATGTTCAAACTGGGCTGAGTAGTACCGCTTACTGCCTTCCTCACGTCTGAGCCATTCGATCACTTTTCCCGGAGAATAGGTGTAGGCGAGGTAACTGAAAAAACGGGTGCCATAAAAATAGGCATTGGATTCAGTCTGGAAATCAACCGCGGTTCCTTCAGCAACAAGACCCAGGTTGCTATAAGGCGTTTGACCATCCCGTACCATGGCGCGGAACTTCATTTCATCATAAGCACCCTGAGCACGGCCCAGGCCCCCGGACATCCAAGTTTCCAGGAACACCGCGCTACCTTCGAAATACCAGCGCGGCGCAACATTCCTGGGAGTAGCCATGAAATGATAGAACAAGGATTCCGGATGCTCGCCGGTCACTTGGGGTTTGCCGCCCAGGAAGCGCCGCCATTTCCGGTCCGCTGTGTTGGATACGTCACCGGTGGCGACATGCACCAGCTCATGGTTCATAAGTTGGTAAATCCGTTCCACGGCAGGAAATGTTTCAAAACTGTGCTTGAGCGGCGCCACATCAACCCACAAAAGATTTCTGGGTGAGGACATGGCAGCTGCATTGCCATAGTCCATGAAATCTTGCAGCATCAGGGTCACTTTTTCATAAGGTGTCCAGTCAAAAATATTTCGCTGGAATTCAAGGGAATTTTGAAAACTGCGGGTCGCATGCGGGACCAGGTAAGTCGTCATCGGATCAAAGTAGAGCAACCGAAGATCCTCGGTTTCCTGCTCGTCCATCCAGAACGAATCGGCATCGACCCGGGAACTGAAAAAAACAATTATCAACAGGAAAAACCATTTCGGCATAGTCGCCAACCCCTTAGAAGCTGCATGACGTGGCCATTTTATTCGATTCCAGCGGGCAATGTCCGTGTTTTCGGAGCACCAGCGGCGGGAAATACAGTCGCCCAAAGAAAACCGCCGGCTTGAGGCCGGCGGCGTTTTAGTACTATGCGAGTCGATCTGGAAGCAAACTCAACTTCCAACCACTTTCACTGCTGGATGACGGCCCTGTCGGCCTTGTCAGCCTTGTCGGCCTTGTCGGCCTTGTCGGCCTTGTCAGCTTTGTCGGCCCTTTCAGCTTTATCAGCTTTATCAGCTTTGTCGGCTTTATCAGCTTTATCTGCCTTGTCGGCTTTATCAGCCTGATCAGCTTTATCCGCATTATCAGCATTGACTCTGCCACCCTTGCTCATTGCGTTGTCAGCGTTGTCAGCTTTGTCAGCTTTGTCGGCTTTGTCTGCATTATCGGCATTGATTCTGCTGCTCTTCGAGATCGCGTTGTCGGCCTTGGCCTTATCAGCTTTGTCCGCCTTGTCCGCTTTATCAGCCTTATCCGCTTTGTCGGCAGAATCAGCCAGAAGGCTTGAGGCCATTTCGTCAGAAACTTCACCTGATGTTGTTTCTTCTTCACCCAGGATCACATCATCGGTGCTGATCTGGTTTGAGCGATAACGTTCGGCTGGAACTATGGTTCCGGAAACACCTTCTGTGCCTGGAGGCCAAGCAGTGCCAACGTACAGAATGGCGCCAATAGCTGCCGCCAACGCAACTACAATTACCAGAACTTTAGTACTGCCTGTCTGACTCGTTCTCATCATGTTACTCCTGGGTTGTTATCAAACTGCGTTCATCGCCGCGGAGGCGGTACCTATCAGAACTCAGCCTCTTGATAGTAACTACACCGATACTACAAAAAAGTTGGCGGTTAATGCAGAAATCTTTCAAACATCGTTTCGCCGGCGGCTCCCTACTCTTTGGACTCCAAAAGTCCCTGGTAAATACTTGCCCCGTGCTGAGACAGTGATATCCCGATGTCCCGCAAGTGCGTAGTGCCTTTCGGTTCGTCGCGCAGAAACACCACGTACTGCTGGTTACCACTGTTCAATAAATGCACTTTTCCATTGGATACTTCGAATTTTTCAACGGCTGACGCCGAGTCCTGGTCGGCAAAGCCGCCAAAACGCATTCCTGTGCCACTCAAATCAATGGTTACCTCAACAGGTTCTTCCGATTTGAGATCAAACTCAAGTGCTATCGCCTGGTCACGGTAGCTTCGCTTGATGCTACCCTGAACATAATCAAGACTTACTGAGAGTTTCTCACCTGCAGAACCTCGTTGACTCTCAGGCTGACTCATCATGGTTCCAACCACAGCCGACAGATCCTGCGCTTCCCTGGGGCTGACTTGAGTGAGGCCGATACCCATCAGCAGGCCGGCGGCCAGTGAAAGGCCATAGGTTGCGGGCCCATGGGATGCAAACTTTAGCCACCGGGACGAGCGTATTGAGAATTGCACGCGCTTGGGTAGCTTGATTGCACTGCTGATCTTGCTCTGCAGGCCGACAGGCGGGTCAAGGCTGGGAATCGACGCCATTAACTCATTGATCCGAATCATATCGTCCCGGAATTTCCTCGCTTCCTGGGACTGCAATAATTCACCGGAAAGCTCGGCCCGGTCGTGGTCGTCCAACTCGCCATCGACGTCTGCCTGGATGAGATCAATAATTCGCTCATTCAACATGATTACATTTCCCCTAGTGCCGCCAGTTGGGCTTTCATTAGCTGGCGGGCAGAATAAAGCCTTGATTTCACTGTCTTTTCAGGAATGCTGAGAATTCCGCTGATATCGTGGTAACTCATTTCCGAAAAATGCCTCAACACCACGACCACCCGGTAATCTTCCTGCAATTGCATGAGACCTGCCTGGATGACATCGGACAGCCTGTCTGCATCAATATGATCTTCCGGATTGGATTCAAGCGAGTGATGCTCATCCTCGTAGGATTCCTCGTTCTTGCTCCGGTTTCGTTGATTGATGGATTCATTAATTGCTATCCGGTAGATCCAGCTGAAAAACTTGTATTCCGGGTTGTACTGATCAATTCGTTCAAACACCTTCATGAATACGGTCTGGGTTACGTCCGCCGCATCATCGCGATTACCGAGGATACGAAAAGCTGCGTTGTAAATTGGCCGCTCATATTCCTTGATCAACTCCCCCAGCGCCTGACGGTCACCACGCCTGCATCGCAAGATGAGTTCATGATCCCGGCTCTTATCCATAACTACAGGCCATCAGCAATAAAGTTGGCAGGCATTGAGCTAGCGACATGGAACCCGTGTGAAAACTGGCTGGAAATAATTTCAATTACTTTTGTAAAAGACTGATATCAAACAATTTGTCGAACCCCGAATAGCGCAAGATGTCATTGATGTGACTGTTCACATTGATCAACTTCAACCCGGAAGTACCCACCATCAGGCGTTTGTGCGTCTTTAGCAATACGCCAAGCCCGGCACTGGACATGTATTCAAGCTCGGCCAGGTTCAAAATGCACTCCCCGGAAACCTGGTCCAAAAACGCCTGCGCATTGGCCGCCTGCGCCGCATCCAGACGACCAGTCATCGTTACCTGGCCCAGATCATTGAAATCGATGCTAAACATCGGCTTTTCCTCCCTTGATCTGGAAGGTAATTTTGCTTTGCCGGTCGTGATATTCATAGTGAATTGAATCGACCATTTTTAGCACCAGATACACGCCAAGTCCTCCGGGTGTGCGCTCTGCTAAAGGAGCATCAATGTTTATGCCCCGCGGAACAGTCGGATCGAAACGCTCAACATCGTAGTCGGTCAGACTTACCTTAATGCCACCGGCTACAGGCTCCATTTCCAGCAGGATTTCGCGCTGGGTCTCCTTATTGTAATTGACCATGTTCACAAACAGCTCTTCTATGCACAGATCCACCGGAGTGCGTAGCGCCGGATCGATACTGTTCTGCTTGAAGAACTGCTCAGTTGCATCCACAATCGGGGTTATTTCGTCATAACTCCGCGCAAAGAATTTTTTCATTTTCCTGCCTCAATAAAGGTTGTTATGCACGAGTGAACCGGGTTCATCGCCCAGTCTAGCTGAGTTCGTGGCTTTCTTGACCCATGCGAGTTCCGATCTCAACCGGGTCAGGTCGCTTCCAGCCTGCGCAACAGGACCACCGTTATATCATCCGCCTGCTTCTCATCGCCACCAAAATGGAACACGGCCTGGAACAATTGCTTGCCGAGCTCCTCCATGGACAAGTGGTGATGCCGCACCATGACTTGCTCTACTCCTTGTTCGCCAAACAGGACACCCTGGTCGTTAGCAAATTCATAAATCCCGTCTGAAAGCAGTGCCAATACATCACCCCGTTCCATGCGTATCGTACTAGCTGCACCCGGGTCATCCAAGGGCAAAATTCCGACCGGGAAATGGGTCGGCTTCAGCCACTCGCACCGCTTGTCTGCAGCATGGAAGTGCAGTAGTGGCCCCTGCCCACCGGAATAGTAGGTTACTTCGTTCCGGGACGGGTCAAGAAAACCCATGAAGGCCGTGAGAAAACGGTCCGCTGGCAAGTCTTCGGCAAGCTGGTTATTAACGTGACGGTAGGCTTCCGCAAGCCCCGCCCCGCACCTGAAAGCGACCCGCAACATTGCTTGCATCTGGGTTGCGGACAGGGCCGAACCAATGCCGTGACCAGTTGCATCTCCCAACAAAATGAACAGCCGGCCTTCCAAAACTACCAGGTCAAACATGTCTCCGCCCGTCTGGTCGGCCGGGCGAAACTCACCATACAGGTCATAGTCCGGAACCGGAGGCATGACACTGGGCAAAGTGCTCATCTGGATTTCGCGCGCCAGCGAAACCTCTTCATCCAGGCGTTCCTTCAGGAATAGCGCTTCGGTCAATTGCGTCCGCTGCAAGGCCACTGCGCATTGAGCGGCGAGGGATATGGCCAATAGTTCATCACTGTGCTCAAACACACCCCCTTGCTTGTTCAGCAACTGCATCACGCCAACCGGCTCTCCCTGGCGGCCCAGCAAGGGGATGCTCAAAATTGAACGGGTTCTGAACCCGGTAATTTGGTCAATGGCCTGGTTGAAACGGGCATCCGAATACGCTTCGGGCACATTGATCACCTGCCTTTTTTCGAGGCATTCACCGACCAGCCCCTGACCAACCGGGATGCGGATGGGTGGCCCATCCTGTGGCACTTTTAACTCGAGCTCCCGGCTCGCGGCATGATACAGCCAAAGACTGCCACGCTCGGCAAGCAACACCTCTTTACCAGCCTCCACAATTTCGGTTAACAACTGCACCAGGTCAAACGACTCTGCGAGCTTGTGACATACGTCCAGAATTCTCAGCAGAGATTCCCTGGACAGCTCCGCCGCTCCATGTCTCATATGCATTCTCTATGGCACTCCACTGCCCAGTTTAATCTATTTGCATCAGGCACCGCTGATACCAGGCTCGCCCGCTTGCCTACGAGCTTTAGTGCCGGGACCGTTTGCATTATGCTTTTGCCTGGATTCCGGAATTTCCCTTGATGACAACCGCACACATCACCCGCCCTTTGTTCAAGCCTTTGCGCACGAACTTGTGTTTTTGTGGCAGTGGCCAGACTTTCAAGTCCTGCTGTGGTTCGACGAGTGAACCTCGCAAACCACCACACGGCGTGCATGTCATTCCAAACTTCCTTCCACCGCAAACCTGCATGCACTGGACCAGCTACCTTGATTCACGACACAGTAGCCCGCTCGCAGTGCATAGCCTGAACGAAACCGAGCATTTACATCTTGCCATCGAACGGGTTTCCGGCCGCGTCACCGACAAAGTCGAACAAGGCAGCCTGGAAAGCATCATCACCGGGGTTGTAGCACAGGCTTTCAGAAAGCCGATTGCCGCCGTGATGAACCGCCAAATCCAGTGGTTTGAGAAGCCTCAGGTGCTCCGTTACGAGCCCGGTGGCTTGTACGGCCCCCATGCTGACAGCGATCAGTACATTGCCAATGCAAGGCACTGGCGCAAGGTCATTGATCGCGACGTCAGCCTGCTGCTCTACCTGAACCAGGAATTCGCAGGCGGCGAGCTGAATTTTCGCCAGTTCAACTACACGTACCGCCCACGAACCGGCGATCTTTTGTGTTTTCCATCAGGTGGCCATTACGCCCACGAGGCCTTGCCGGTGAAAAGCGGTACCCGCTACGTGGTTGTCAGTTGGGCGGCATATCGTGATGAACCCAAGGTACTTAAGTCAAGGCCATCGGAAAGTATTGACCTCGACCCATGAAGGCCATCCCCAAGGGCAGACCTTGGGATCAACGAACATTCCAGCTGCGTTGCATTTCAAGATACAGGAAAGAGGCCGTCCAGGTGATCAGCACCATGCCGGTCAACGCCTCAATACCGGTCAGATGCCGCATATCACCAATGGGCTGAATATCACCAAATCCCAATGTCGTGTACACGGTAAATGAGAAATATCCACACGCCACCAGAGATCCATCGAAACCTCCTTCCAGGTGGCCCCAGGTTTTTGCATCAAGCAACACATAATAGGCCAACGCAAAAACCCAGACTTCCACGACGTGGGCTAGCAGCGCACCAAAAACACCGACGACGATACGCCGCCGGTGCTTCATGTGTATGCGCGGCAGCATGGTCGTGAGGAAAGACAGGACTTCGTAATGGAAGGTCACCACGAACGCTATAACCAGGCTGAAAACCCCAATGGTGGTCAGCATTTCCAGTCCGAACATCAGGCATTACCTTCAAACAGGGATTATTGGTGCGGAGCGATGATTTCCGCTGCAGGTCCGAAGGCAGCCAGCCTGGCCAGGAATGTGTAATCACCTTCAATCGCCATAAGGCCGATAAACACTGTAAGACATAGTGGTGGCACAAGGATGGCGTAGATCAGCGCCAACCGTTCCCAGGCCATGTGCATGAACACCGCTACGATGAATCCAGCCTTAAGGAACATGAACAGCAGGATCAGTGACCAGCGCAAGCCACCTTCCAGCTGAAAATAGTCAACTGCATAGGAAAACCCGCTGAGGATGAACAGCAACCCCCATACCCAGAAATAGATACTTAGTGGATGTTGCTGGTGGCCTTCTGATTGAGCCATTTCAAATTACTCCGCTTGAATCGTTGTCCAAAACCAGGTGACCCGTGTCACCACAGATAGAAAAAAGCAAAAATGAACACCCACACCAGGTCAACGAAATGCCAGTAAAGCCCGGCGATTTCGACGGTTTCGTAATTCCCGCCTTTTTTCCGGTCGTAATAGCCGGACCCAACCCGGTAAGCAACGACGCTCAGGTAGATGACACCGGCAGAAACATGCATACCGTGGAAGCCGGTAATCATGAAGAAAGATGCTCCAAACTGCGCCGCCCCCATTGGATTCCCCCATGGGCGCACTCCTTCCTCCATGATCAGCTTGGTCCACTCAAAGGCCTGCATGCTCACGAAAGTCGCACCCAGCAAGGCGGTCGCAATCATCAGCATCACGGTGACTTTCTTGTTCTTGCGATAACCGAAATTCACTGCCAGCGCCATGGTGCCGCTGGAGGTGATCAACACAAAGGTCATAATGGCGATCAGGATCAGTGGAATCGGCTCGCCGCCAAATGAAAGAGCAAATACCTCACTGGGATTCGGCCATGGGACCGTGGTGCTGATGCGCACGGTCATGTAACTGATCAGGAAACAGGAAAAAATGAAGGTGTCGCTGAGCAGGAATATCCACATCATGGCCTTGCCCCAAGGCACCTGGAAAGCCTGCTTGTCGCTCGAAATATCCGCAACCACGCCGACGTTTCCACTCGGGGTTGCAGTTACCGCTACCGCCATTGCTTCATGTGTCATGCCCGTTCCCTCATTTGCAATTTCCCTCGTGTATTTTTTTCAACTGCTCAGCAGCAGGTAAAACAATACTGCCCACACCAATAGCAGGAAATGCCAGTAGGTGGCACACAGGCCAATACGTCCCGGTAGAGCCGCATCATCCGGATCAATAAATGCGGTTCGCAG
Source organism: Lysobacterales bacterium (assembly GCA_031362985.1). GTDB lineage: Bacteria > Pseudomonadota > Gammaproteobacteria > Xanthomonadales > SZUA-36 > SHZL01. Next base: position 26,577 of record JANLTO010000179.1, read on the forward strand.
GGCCTTGAACAGGAACCACATGCCGCCCAGCAGGTGGGCAGCATGGATCGCGGTAAACATGTAGAAATATGCGTTAGCCGGATTTCCTGCGGCATAAAGGCCCGCAGCAATCATTAGCTTCCAGGCATAGGCCTGCCCCGCAATAAACAATAAAGAGAACAGGGTTGCGGCCACCAATTCATTGCGCACTCCCGCATCCGCACCGCCAAGCTTGCTTCTCAGCGCAGCTTTACTGGCCAACTGCAAGGCAAGGCTGGCCAGAAGCAAAATTCCGGTGTTGAACCATAAAATTCCAGGTTCGGACACAGCGATCCAGTCGGGATAGCCAGCGCGCATCTGGTGGGAAATACTGAACAGGAAAAACAAACTGGTAATCACGCCAAGAAACAGGTAGAGGCCCGTGCGGCCAGCCGGCCGGCCCACAGCATTGCCACCGTGTATCCCATCCATTTCCCCGGCATGCTCCCAGGGCTTGGCCAGCAATCGCTGCAATATTCTCAAGAGTGGTCACCCTCGCGACCGTCGTACTTACTGCCAGCCTCTTTGGGAACATCCTCCGGCGCCATGGTCTGGGGGATAAAATCCTGTGCAGCTCCTGGCACGCTGTAATCGTAAGCCCAACGATAAACCACCGGCAGGTCCGGCCCCCAGTTGCCGTGCACAGGTGGAGTTTGCGGTGTCTGCCATTCCAGCGTAGTGGCGTTCCACGGGTTGCCTCCGGCAGGCTTGCCGTGCTTGCGACTCCAGGCCAGGTTGAACAGGAATATCAGCTGCGACAAGGCAACAAACAGGGCAGCTATGGAAATGCCTGCGTTCATGGCTTGCGCAGAATCCGGGATGAACGAGGTATCCCCCATGGCGTAATAGCGCCGCGGCAGGCCCAATATTCCGAGATAGTGCATTGGCAGGTAAATGGCGTACGTCCCGAACAGGGTGCACCAGAAGTGTATCCGGCCAAGCCGGTCATCGAGCATGCGACCGGTCATCTTGGGATACCAGTGGTAGATCGAGCCAAAAATCACCAGGATCGGCGATACGCCCATCACCATGTGGAAATGCCCAACAATGAAATAACTATCGGACAACGGCATGTCGACGGCCACGTTACCCAGGAACAGCCCGGTGATGCCGCCATTGATAAAGGTAAATATGAAGCCGATCACGAACAGCATAGGGACGGTAAGGTGTATGTTGCCGCGCCACAGGGTCAGCACCCAGTTATAAACTTTCAAGGCAGTTGGAATGGCGATGATCAAAGTCGTGGTGGCGAAAAAGAAACCAAAATACGGGTTCATGCCGCTGACATACATATGGTGAGCCCATACCACGAAGGAGATCACGCCAATCGAGAGGATCGCCCAAACCATCATTCTGTACCCGAATATATTCTTGCGGGCATGCACAGCCACCAGGTCTGATATCACGCCAAAAGCGGGCAAGGCGACGATATACACCTCAGGATGACCAAAGAACCAGAACAAGTGCTGGAACAAAATCGGGCTGCCTCCGGCATGCCTGGATTCCTCCCCCATGGAGAGCATGGCCGGCTGAAAGAAACTGGTGCCTACCAACGCATCGAGCAGCAACATGATGCCGGACACCAACAAGGCGGGAAATGCCAGCAATCCCAGCACGGTCGCGGTAAAAATGCCCCATACGGCTAAAGGCATGCGCATCATGGTCATGCCGCGACACCTGGCCTGCAGTACCGTGGTCACATAGTTAAGACCACCCATGGTGAATGCCACGATGAACAACACCAGGGAAATCAGCATCATCACGATGCCGCCCCCGACCCCGGGCGTGCCCGGCATTACCGACTGGGGCGGATACAGCGTCCACCCGGCACCCGTTGGTCCGCCGGAAATGAAGAAACTGGAACACAGCACCAGCACAGAAAGAAGATAAACCCAGTAACTGAGCATGTTCATATACGGGAACACCATGTCCCGTGCACCGCACATCAATGGAATCAGATAATTGCCAAAACCACCCAACAACAAAGCAGTGAGCAAATAGATCACCATGATCATGCCGTGCATGGTGATGGCCTGGTAATACTCACTCGGGGTGATAAAAGAAAACGTGTCCGGAAACCCAAGCTGCAAGCGCATACCCAGGCTGAGCACCAGGGCTACCAGTCCAACCGCAATGGCCGTCAGGGAATACTGGATTGCAATGACTTTATGGTCCTGACTCCAGATGTACTTGGTGACGAAAGTCTGGGGGTCATGCAGATGTTGCTCATGATCCCGGTCCGCAATTGCCACATATGCCATCAGACTACGCTCCTGTTCATTAAGCCCGACGCGGGCCGCAATTCTTCACTGTACACCTGCCATTAACGAGACTTGGCCGTCGTCACTGCAACTGGTTGATATAAGCCACGGTGTCGTTGATGGACTGGTCATCACGCAATACCCCGCTGACCAGGCTCATTTGCTTGCCGTAAAGATCGGCAGGATGAGCACCGCGAATACCCTGCTTGTAGTTTTGCAACTGCCTCACCAGGTACCAGTCATTCACCTTGCTCAGCCGCGGGGCGCTCATCGACCATATGCCCTGCCCGCCGGCACCGTGACAGGCCTGGCAGGTGACATAGAAGCTCTCGCCCCGCTTTGCATCTCCATTAACTGTTGCTGGCGGGAGGAAGTCGGGTAAGGACGCAATATAAGCCGCAACATTGGCTATCGCTCCGTCATCCGCCAGGGTTGCCGCCATGGGCGCCATTTGCATGCCAAAAGCATCGTTTGGGTCAGCACCTCTCAAGCCGTGTTTGAAATTCCTCAATTGGCGCTGCAGATACCATTCCGCCTGGCCGGCAAGCTTGGGGGCATTGAGCAGGATATTGCCTTCGCCCTGGGCTCCATGACAGGCGCTGCACACCGCGAACTGGGCTTGCCCTATGGCCGCATTTGGCGCAGCCCTGGCCTGTACTTCGGCAAAAGTCGGGTAACTGGCAAGCCACTGGTCAAAGGCAGCCGGTTCTTCCACCACCACCGCGCCGCGCATGGCAAAATGCCCGATACCACACAATTCCTGGCATAAAATGTCGTACCGCCCGGCCAATGTCGGCGTAGCCCACACGTACGGCGTCATGCCCGGCACCAGATCCATTTTTACGCGAAACTCGGGCACGGTAAAGTTATGCAACACGTCCTTGGAGCGCAGGATGAACTTGTAGGGAAAGTTCAGCGGCAAGTGCAATTCTCCGCTAACAACCAGGACATCATCCGCCCCGGCCGGATCATCCGCCTTGAGCCCCAGCGGGTTGGCAGGGTTCATTTCTTCGATATCCACCTGCCCCAGCACGCCGTCCTCACCCGGGAAGCGGAAACTCCAGTTCCATTGCTGACCGACCACTTCTACTTCCCTGGCATCGTCCGGCACGGTCACTATGCGGTTCCACGCCCAAAGGCCTGGTGCCAGCATGCCAATCACGCCGACGGTGGTGATGGCAGTCAGCCACCATTCCATTTTGTGACTCTCCGGCTCGTAGTGCGCTTTGAGCCCTTCCCTGTGGCGATACCGGATGATGACCCAGATGAGGAACCCATTGAGAACGACAAAAACAACGCCGGTAATCCAGAAGGTGATGATCAGGGTGTCATCCAGTGAACCCCAATCCGCCGCAAGAGGAGTAAGCCACCAGGGGCTCATAAAATGAAAAATAAGGGTGCCAATGACCAGTACGAGAATTCCGATCGCAATTGCCATATCTGTTTATCCTTGGATCAACTGGTTATTCGAACGCACTTTCCTGTTTACTCCGGCGTCGCCGGCGTTCCACACTGCTAAACGGGTTGACGAAGTGACTGTCCGTGGCCACATGAATGGCTTCCTTATGTCGCTCTTTCATCATGGCTTTGATTTTTTCACCCTGCCCTTTGCGGGCGTAGATGAGTAGCAGATATTTGCCTTCCTTGATTTCCCGATGGAATCTCCGCAGCTTGCGGTTTTCACTGTCCATGCCGGTTAATCCACCAACCCAGGCCCCGAACATGGTTGAAACCAACATCAGGAAGAAAAAGGTGATGCCGGGTACGTTGGGTCCGAACGGTTCAAATAACATGATTCCGCCAGTGGCTATAGCGCCGGCAATGAACCCAAAATTGGCGCCGATGAAACCATCACGCAGCAGATCCGTAGTTTCCAGCCAATTGCTGGAGTGAATTTTGTCTTTCTTGAGACCCTCTTCGTCCTTGGAAACAACATGCAACAGCCAGTCTTCGATTCCAACATCGTGGAGATCGTCAGAAATCTGGTGAGTACTCACCAGAGAAGGCGAAAGGTAGTACATGCATTTCATGGCTGCACCCCGGGCTGTATAGTAAGACGAATCGAATGTGGTTCTGGTTGGGACTATCCTTGGTTTTTGTAATTTTATGCCAAACTTCCGCTTGTAAGCTTGTGGCTCCCAAACCGGTCCCTTGTACCATCAGTTCCTGTGGAACTCGGGTGCGGAGGAGTTTCGCATATTTGCACAGGCTTTGAAAGTGCGGATTTTTTTCACACGGAAAGCTGCTTTGGATATGCTCGAAAGCGGTCGCCAGAGCATTCGAACGCGGTGGCTTTTCGGGTATCCTAGCCTTGGCGACTTTCATAAACGAGGACCATGAAATGAACAACCATACTTTCCGATCTGGATTTCTTCCCGTGCTGGCAGCCGTTCTCATGTCCGCGCCGGTTCATGCCGATGTCATTGCAAACGAGGAAGGAGCCATTGCTGCAGTTGATGGCCTCGCTTTGGTCGAAAAAGATAGCTGGGGGGAAATTTACGCCAATCCAAACGTCGACTGGAGCGTTTATACCGAGATCCAACTGGAGGATGCCACTATTGCCTTTCGCCGCAACTGGCAACGGGACCAAAACTCAGGCGACCCGTTCAAGGTCAAGACCTCGGACGTAGAAAGCATCAAAACCCAACTATCCCAACAGTTCCGCGTTGTATTCACCGAGGAACTGACCGAGAACGGTGCTTATGTCATGAGCGCCGTGGCCGGACAGAATGTATTGACCATTAAACCGGCGATTGTCGACCTGGATATTGCCGCCCCGGACACCAACCAGCCGGTTAACATGAAGCAGTACACCAATTCCTCCGGGGAGATGACTCTTAAGCTGGAGTTGTATGACTCGGTCACGGGTGACCTGCTTGCAACGGCCAGCGACCGCAAAATATCACCTTACCGTGGCTATCCACAATGGACTACCAGCGTTTCCAACCGTGCTGATTCCCGCCGCATGCTGGCGCAGTGGGCGCAAAGTTTGCGCAAGAGACTGGATGAAGCCCGGGCCACAACGGCGGCTGCAGGAGCAAGTTCAGACTAGGCCCTGGAGCGTCGTCAATACCAAGTCGCCGATCCAGAGTCGCCGATCCCAAATGGCTGATCCGGTAAGGGAGGCATTCAAACCACAACGCACCGACCTGTGCTTTTGCAACAGCGGGCGGAGATTCAAGTCCTGCTGTGGCAGCATGGCGGAGGAACGCGCACCGCCGTTCGGCATGCACCTTGTTCCGGCCTTCCTGGAGCGGAATATCTGCAACCAGTGGGTGGCTGAGCTCGAAAAGCAGAATCGGGAATTAGTCAGTATAGTGGATCACCACCAGTCGACGCCGGAGAAGGCGGTTCTGCGCCGGGACGAGACCAGAATCACCGAACGTGTGGAAGCGGGACCGCTGAAAGAGAAGGTCCAACAGGTGATTGGTCAGGCCGTCACTGCGATCATCGCTGACTCGACTGGACGCTTGTTTTCCTGGTTTATCGGGCCCCAGATCCTCCGCTACCAGCGGGGCGGGCGTTATGACCTGCATACGGACAGCGACCACTGGTCTGCTGCCCACGGAGCCTGGGTCAAGGGCCTGGATCGGGATATCAGCCTGCTGCTCTATCTGAATGATGATTTTACCGGTGGTGAACTGGACTTCCCGGTGTTCAACTACAGGTACCACCCGCGCCCTGGTGACCTGCTGTTCTTCCCTTCCGATTGCCGCTACCGGCACCGGGCTAATGTGGTGCAATCCGGCGTGCGCTACGCGATCGCCAGCTGGGCCGCGTTCAGGGGTGAGCCCAGGGTACAGGCACAACGTCCTGAAAATCGCATTGATCTGGACAGTTGAGCAGGGTCCGAAGCAACCGCATCAAAAGCTATTCGGGAATTCGCCCGGGTGTCCAGGGCGCCTTGATGCCCTCTACCGAGGCCTCCAGCGCGAGGAGATCGGCGGACAGCGTTTTCAGACCGGCACGAAGGACTGCAAACTCCGCTTTTGCCACCGCCAGTGAATCGATGTAGTTCGCCGGGATGGCCGACTGGCTGTCCCAGGAACCGCTGACGATGAAACCGATGCGTGCGCTGATGGACAGGGGTATCGGTTCAAAGCGGCTGGAGCGGGTTACATCGCCATCAAGATCCAGACGCAATTGCTGCAGACGCGCGTGCAAGGCCTGCAACTGCTGAACAAGATTTTCCGTGTCCTGTGGCGTTTCCGCCAGCGCTTTTTTCACGTGATCGATGCGGCTCTGCAACTCGTCAGCTGCGCGCTCGGCGCCAGTGACTGAGCGGTACAACTCGGCTGCGTCGAGCTGCACACGTTGCCGGGTATCCTGATCAGCTCCAAGCAAGCCACCGGTAAACATCGGTTTGAGCACAAAAGACTGCGGACCAGCAAGGTCCACCCAATTCCCTTCGAGCCGTTTTGCCAGCCTGACTGCATACGTTCCCGTCACGGCAAGAGCACCTGCCGGGGGTGTTTCCCACGGCTTCATTTGTGCAGGTGCTTCAAGGTTTACGGGATCAGGCGCCGGGTAGCGTAAATCCCAGGCTACCTGGTGAAAGCCCTTGGTAGTTTCTCCAGCCACACGGCGGACAATGTGGCCGGAGCTGTCACTTACCGTCAGTACGATGGATGGCGCTTCTTCCATGTCTTCCCTGGATAATTGCTCCCAGGACGGATAGGGGTTGTCTTCTCCCTTCGCCGCCTGCTCTGTTTCCTGCTGCCGGCGCTGCTCCTTCAGGCTCAGCAGGTCTTCCGGCAAGTAATATGAAAAGACCGCTCCGTAGGGTGGGTTGTTGGCAGCGTAACGCGCAATGCCGTAGTCCCCTTTTCCACCCCAGCCGCGGCGACCGTCCGGGACATAGATCCAGCTGTCCCGTGGCTTGAACAGGGTGGCCCCGGCAGCGAGGGTGGCAGTCGGCGTGCGCAAGGGTGAAATATCGTCGAGGACGTAGATTCCCAAACCAAACGTGCCAATCACCAGATCGTCATCACGCCGCTGGATTTCGAGGTCGACTACGGGAATGGTCGGGAGGCTGGTCAGCTTGTTCCAGCTGGCGCCGCCGTCCTGGGTGAAAAACAGTCCAAACTCAGTGCCGACAAAAAGCAGTTTGGGGTCCACGGAGTCTTCGACCAGCGTGTGCGCACTCCCTCGCTCCGGAAGATTGGACGATATCAGCGTCCACCCCAGACCCCGGTCGTTGCTTCTCATTACATAGGGTTTGTGGTCACCGCGCTTGTGATTTTCAATGACCGCGTAAGCCACATCAGGGTCATGCCGGGACGCAATGACATCCTCCACCAGCGACATGTCGGGAACCCCCCCAAAGCGCTCCACGCGGTCCCAGCTCTGGCCACCGTCCGGGCTCACCTGGATCAAACCATCATCAGTACCCACGTACAGCAAGCCTTCCACCAGAGGGCTTTCGTCTATGCCAATCATGGACCCGTACATGGATGTGGAGGCATTTTTGGCGATGGCATCAACGCTCCACACGCGACCCATAACCTCCAGTTTGTTGCGATCAAGCTGGCGCGTCAGGTCGCCGCTGACCGTGACCCAGCTTTCACCACGATCGTCGGAGCGGAACAGGCGCTCGGCACCAAAATACAGGCGCTCGTGCTCATGGGGTGAAATGAGGAATGGCGAATTCCAGTTCCATTTGTAATTGTTTTCGCCTGCTGCGGGTTGCGGCGTAATGGCCAGGCGTTCACCGGAAATCCGGTCGAAGCGGGTCAGGGCGCCATCCTGCGCCTGCGCATAGACCACGTTGGCGTCCAATGGATCGATCTGGGCCTTGAAGCCATCGCCAAACTGAGCAATCCACCAGTCTGCGTTGGTGATTCCATCGGTAAAGGTGGTGCGGCTCGGGCCACAAAGGGTTTGATTATCCTGCGTACCGCCACACACGTTATAAAACGGCAAGTCATTGTCCGGGCTTACCCGATAGAACTGGGTGACAGGAAGATTTTGCACATGGCGCCACTGTTGTCCCCGGTCCCAGCTTTCAAATACGCCGCCGTCACCCCCGATGAACAGGTGATCCGTATTGGACGGATCTATCCATAAGGCGTGGTCATCGACATGACGGTTTTCAAAGGACAGGGCAACCCAGGTCTTGCCTCCGTCTTCTGACACCTGGGTAAGCGTATCCAGCGAATACAGCCGTGCCGGGTTTTTTGGGTCGACCACGATCTCGTTGTAATACTGCGGGCTGGTGGTGGCGTGATCGGACCTTTTTTCCCAGTGCTGACCGAAGTCCGTGCTGCGATACACACCGCGCCCTTCGGCATCCCCTTCGATGATGGCGTAAACAGTGCCCGGGCTGGAAGGGGCTGCGGCCAGACCTATTCTTCCCATTTCGCTGGCCGGCAGGCCGCTGCTTATCTCCCGCCATGTTGCGCCACCATCATCGGACCGGTGTATGCCACTGCCCGGGCCCCCATTGATCAGGGTCCAGACCTGCCTGCGGCGTTGGTAGGTGCTGGCCAGCATGACATCGGGATCGCGTGGGTCGAGCAGGAATTCATTAACCCCGGTGTCCTGGTCGATGTACAAGATGCGTTGCCAGCTCAGTCCGGCATCCGTGGAGCGGTACAGTCCCCGGTCGCCGCCAGAACTCCATAGCGGACCTTGTGCGGCGACATACACGGTGCCTTTGTTTTCCGGATGAAAGCGAATCATGGAAATGTGCCCGGAATCGCTAAGGCCCATGTTCTGCCAGCTGCTGCCCCCGTCCAGCGATCGGTAGACTCCATCCCCGTAACCGACACTGCGCTGCGCATTGTTCTCCCCGGACCCAACCCACACGGTCTCAGGATCTGCCGGGTCCAACACGACAACACCCGTGGCATAGGATGCTTCTGTGCTAAATGCCTGTTGCCAGGTTATGCCGTCATTCAGCGTTTTCCACACACCGCCGCTGGCTACGGCTACATAGTAAATCTCGGGGTGTTGCGGGTGGAATGCAAAATCGGCCACGCGACCGGAGGTCAAAGCCGACCCTATGGAACGCAGGGGAATTCCCGCCAGTGGGTGTTCTGCAGCGTTTTCCGGCTCGAAAGCGCAGAGGTTCCCGACGCATACCAACAAGCCGAAAACAAAGACTGAAAAACAGGCAGGGACTCTAAACATGAGCATTTAAAAGGCGGCCCGAAGGGCGCTCAGTGTACGCAAAAGCCCTGGCTAACGCACTCTGGGCTAACGCATTCCGGGCAAACGCCCTAAGTTCAGGCCTGCCGACAGACGTCAGGCCTGAACAGGCTGACTGGAATTACTGCTGGGCGCTACCGCCGCTGTCGGAGCTTGCTTCAGTCTCAAGTCCGTTGCGGACTTTGTAACTATGCACAGCCTCATTGAAACGCCCTGCAACGCGCTCTTCCATGTCCACGGAATAATTATAGGAGGCAACCAGTGCCTGTTTGTTGCCGGCCGTAAGGTCTGCACCACTTTCTTCAGCAGCCTTCAGGCAGTCGCGATAGACCTGCAGGGTCGCCTGGAAATCGGCAATTTGGCCTTTGGCGGCGATCAACTGGTCTTTGGTCGCGTCTTCCGGAATGGCATCGGGCGCGGCAGGCAATACGCACTTCTGTGCCGCTTCCGGGAGGACCACGACGTAATCCTCTTCTTCTGCGGTTTTCTCGGCTTGGGCAAATGCTGTATTCATGAACAAACCGGCAATTAACAAAATCAATGCTTTTTTCACGGTGACACTCCATTAGAACCAGCGGCGATTATAGCCGAATCGCCGCAAGGAAAAAGCCTGGGTAAGGGAATCTCTGATTTGTTCAGAGTTTCCGCGGTTCAGGGATGTGCCGCCATTTTCGATGATTGCAAATCATTGAAAATGAGCCCAAACACTCTTTAACTTTCCTGGGCACACTTTTTGTTTGGCGTGCGCTGATCATTCATGGATGGATTCATCTGAGCTTCCTAACATGAAATATGACATTTCTATCCAGCAACGGGCTCCCTTGCACCGCTCCACTTTCAATCGGTTACCATTGAACCTCACCCGCATAGCTTCGCAGGAGTAAACATGCCCAGTCTCGAGACCTGGCTTCGTCTTTCCCGTTTCACGGTTTTGTTGCTGCTGTCATTCAGCCTGAGTGCGGGGTTTGATCCTGACCTGTTGCAGGGTCTGGCTGCACGCTCAATTGGACCGGCTTCAGTCAGTGGCCGTATCACGGCCATCGATGCGCTGGAGTCTGACCCGAATCATATCGTGATCGGCGCGGCTACCGGGGGCGTCTGGATTTCCACGAATGGAGGCCTGACCTGGACCCCGGTGTTCGATGACCAACCCGTGGCTTCGATTGGCGCGTTGGCCATCAACCAGAGCAATCCCGACATCATCTGGGTGGGCACGGGCGAAGGCAACACGCGAAATTCCACCTCCATCGGGGGCGGACTGTTCAAGTCCGTAGACGGAGGACGCAGCTGGAAACTGCTTGGCCTGGCCAATACCGAGCGCATTCACCGCATAGCCCTGGATCCGCACAATCCGGAAATCGCCTACGTGGCGGCCCTTGGAACGCTATGGGGCGAAAATACCGAGCGCGGCATTTTCAAGACTGTTGACGGCGGCATGAGTTGGGGAAAAGTCCTTTACGTGGACGAAAGAACGGGGGGTACTGACGTCAAGATCGACCCGTTCAACCCCGACAAGATCTATGCAGCCATGTGGCAGCATCGACGCTGGCCCTATTTTTTCAAGTCCGGCGGTCCCGGATCCGGCATGTACATTTCCTGGGATGGCGGCGCCAGTTGGACCCGGAAAACCGAAGATGACGGCTTACCGGAAGGCGAGCTTGGCCGAATTACGTTCGCTCCTTCGGCAGCCGAGCCAGGCCGGGTATATGCCCTGGTAGAAGCGAAAAAAAGCGCCATGGTGCGTTCCACCGACGGAGGTGACAGCTGGAACCGGGCCAATGAGCAGTTCGATATCGCCGTTCGGCCGTTTTATTACAACGAGGTCACAGCTGATCCGGAAAATCCGGAACGGGTCTACAACATCGCCTCGCTGCTGAGTGTTTCCATAGACGGGGGCAAGACATTTACCAATAACCCGGTGATTGCCTGTTGCGAACCGTCCAATACCATCCACATTGATAACCATGCCTTCTGGATCAACCCGGCCGATCCCCGGCAACTGATCATCGGCAACGATGGCGGCATAGCCATTTCGCACGACCGTGGTGAGACCTGGCGCTTCGTTCGCAACCTGCCCCTGTCGCAGTTCTATCACGTAGCAGTGGACAATGATAATCCGTATCACGTGTACGGTGGACTACAGGATAATGGTTCATGGCGCGGGCCCGCAGAGGTCTGGGATATTGGCGGGATTCGCAATCTGCATTGGCAGGAAGTGGGTTTTGGCGACGGCTTCGACACCCTGCCCGACCCGCAAAATTCCCGAGCGGGTTACGTTATGTCCCAGGGTGGCTACCTATTGCGCTGGAACCTGGACACCGGTGAACAGCGCCTGATCCGCCCTGATCCCCAACCCCTGGACGCTGACCTGCGGTTTAACTGGAATGCCGGCCTGGCGCAGGATCCGTTTGATCCGGCCACCATCTACTACGGCAGCCAGTTCCTGCATAAATCCACGGACCGTGGCAACTCCTGGACCGTCATCAGTCCTGATCTGACATCCAACGATCCCGCGATGCAGACCTTTCGCACCAGCGGCGGTATCACACCTGATGTGACCGCTGCAGAAAACTACACCACCATCGTGGCGGTGGCACCCAGTCCGATTGAGCAAAACACCCTGTGGCTCGGAACGGATGACGGCAGGGTGCACATCACACGCGACGGCGGGAAAACCTGGGACCGCATCGACGGCGGGGCAAAAGGTGTTTCTGCCGGTGCCTGGGTGCCGATGATTACGCCGTCACCGCATGATGCCGGAACCGCTTTCGTGGTGTTTGACGACCACCGGCGTTCCGACATGAAACCCTACGTTTTCCGGGTGGAAAATTACGGTAGTTCCTGGAAAAGCATAGTCACACCGGATATCAGTGGGTATGCCCTGTCCGTACTGCAGGACCCGCAGGATCCGAATCTGCTGTTCATAGGCACAGAATTCGGACTGTTCATTTCGGCGGATGCCGGTTCAAGCTGGACCCGCTTCAGCGCCGGACTGCCCACCGCTTCAGTAATGGACATGACCATACAGCAGCGGGAGAACGACCTGGTGCTGGGCACGCATGGCCGCTCCATTTACATAATTGATGACTACAGCGCCCTGCGCGGACTCAAGCCTGCAGACTTTGCAAAGCGCCTTGCCATTCTGTCGGCAACGACGGGGCAACAATACACTGCGACCATGCCACCCTCGACCCGCTTTACCGGCTCAAGCGAATTCCGCGGAGACAACGAGCCTTACGGAGTGATGATCACCTTTATGGCCAGCGGCAGCGACCTGCCGCATCCCGACAAAGATGCCGAGAAAACACGTAAAGCGGCGCTACGAGACGCAGCCAGCGGCGAGGCTGTAACCGAATCGGCACTCGCAGCAAACAAGACGGATGCTGCAAAGCTACCCAAAGTGAGTGTTGTGGTCACAGATTCAGAAGGCGTGGCCATCCGTCATTTCACTCAGGCAGTCGTGCAGGGCCTCAACCGTCTGACTTGGGACCAGAGCCATGACGGAGTGCGGGCTATGCCAGGACTCATTCCACCGGAACCAGATGCAGACTTGCCTGCCGGGGTTGAAGTGCCACCGGGTAATTACCAGGTCAGCATTAGCCTGGATGAAGCCGGCAAAGCCACGGTTGAGGATAGCATTTCTGTCACAGTGTCGGCTGATCCCCGCCAGGCTGTAAACGCCGGACAGCGTGCCGCGCACTACCAGAGCATGTTGGCGCTACAGGAACTACAAGCTGCCACAGTCAGCGCAGTGGAATTTATCGTGCGCACCCGCAGTGACCTCGATACCGTAGACCGCCTGATCGCACAGCAAAACGATGCAGCAAAAAATGCAGGCGGGGATGATGCGAGCCTGGAGAAACTCACTGAGCAGTCCGCCAGCATGCGTAAAAGCCTTGATGCCGTGGAAGCCAAATTCCGCGCTGCCCCGGACACCAGGGGAATAATCTACACGGATGACCAGGTGGATAGCCGGATTGGCCTGGCGCAGGCCTATGTTGGCAGTTCACCGGAAGCCGAGACGCAAGCTGCCAGTGCTTACGTGAAACTGGCTCAGCAAAGCCTGGCCAGTGCACAGGCAGATATGAGCTCACTGATTGGGGGTGAACTTGCTGCATTCCGCAGCGCCGTTAGCGCGGCAGGCATCAGCTTGCTTGCACCTGCGGGTGCGGGAACCCCTTGACCAAGGCCTGATTACAATGGGCATCATCGAGGAAGTAGCACGCACCATTCTGGACGGTTTTAACCTGCACTATGAGTTGTTCCGGCAATTCAGTTCCAATGCGCGGTTGCATTTTGAATGCGCAGACTGGAAAAGCGGACGCGAAGACCAGGCGAAGCGCATCCGCGGATACGATCTGCGTGTCAGCGAAACCGTGGAAACCTTGGTGAACGCTTTTCCCGCCGCCAGCAGCAGCGATGCATTGTGGCCAACCATCAAGCTGGAATACATCACCCGGTTGCTCGACCACCGTCAGCCCGAATGCGCGGAAACATTTTACAACTCCGTGGCATGCCGGGTGCTGCACCGCCGTTACTATAACAACGATTACATTTTCTGGCGGCCGACAATCAACACCGAACACCTCGAAGGTAGCGGAAAGACCTACCGGTCTTACTACCCCGAAGTGGACGGGTTGCGACGCAGCCTGCTGGAAATGCTGACAGATTTCAGGCTGGTCAGCGGCTTTGAAAACCTGCGCAGGGATGTGCGCAATCTTGAGCAGGCGCTCATCAGGCAAAGAGGCAGAAACTGGAAAGCGCAGCCCAACTTGCAACTGCAAGCCCTGGGCTCGGTGTTCTATCGAAACAAGGCAGCATACGTCGTGGCGCGGCAAGTCAATGGCAACGAAATCCTGCCGCTTATCATCCCGCTGTTGAAAAACGAGCAAGGCACGATTTTCGTGGATGCCCTGCTGATGAATGCGATGGATGTATCGGTACTGTTCAGTTTTTCCCACGCCTATTTCATGGTGGATATGGAGATCCCGTCAGCCTACGTGTCCTTCCTGCGTTCCATCATGCCGGCCAAGTCTCTGGTTGACCTGTACGCCATGTTGGGCCTGCAAAAACACGCCAAGACCTTGTTCTACCGTGAACTGCATCACCACCTTGCGCACTCCCGCGACAATTTCATAATCGCACCAGGCATCAAGGGCACGGTCATGCTGGTGTTCACCCTGCCCTCATTTCCTTTCGTGTTCAAGCTTATCCGGGATCGTTTTGATCCGCCCAAGAAAATGACCCGCAGCCAGGTGCGTGAGAAGTACCTGCTGGTCAAATTCCATGACCGGGTGGGGCGCCTGGCTGATACGCTGGAATATTCCAACGTCGCAATTCCGCTCGAGCGGGTCAGCGCCAGCCTGCTGCAAGAACTGCAAAAACTGGCGGGTTCATCCACAGAACGCGATGGCGCCAATCTCGTCATCAAGCATGTTTATATTGAGCGGCGCATGATCCCGCTCAATGAGTACCTCGCCGAGTCCAGGGAGAAACAGCGGCACCGCGCAATCAATGACTACGGCAACGCCATTCGCGACCTCGCAGGTGCGAACATTTTTCCTGGTGACATGATGCACAAGAATTTTGGCGTCACCCGTCATCACCGCGTGGTGTTCTATGACTACGACGAAATTGTCTACATGACAGAGTGTAATTTCCGCAACATTCCTCCGGCCGCTGGAATGCAGGACGAGATGTCCACCGAACCGTGGTATTCGATACAGGATCACGATGTGTTTCCAGAAACCTTTGGTGCTTTCTTCTTTCCAGACCCGGAAGCCCGCGAACTGTTTTACCACAATCATCGCGAACTGATCACGGCCGACTACTGGATCAAAACCCGTCAGACCATTATCGAAGGGGGCCAGCAGGATGTTTTTCCGTACCCGGAAAAGCGCAGGTTTGGCAGTCGGGAGCGCGGCAGGTGAAGCACTCGAAGGTATAGCACGTGCCCCGACCGGGCAAACGTGTCGTCAGGCAGCCATCCAGTCGACCACCGCCTGGGCCCAGGCCTCCCCGTCTTCCTCCTGGATAAAATGATGGCCCTTCAGGGTGCAGTGTGGCTGACCCTGCGTTCCGGGGACCCATTGCCGGAATGGCCGGTCGGCGCCCTGCGTAATCGGGTCACTGTCCGAGTAACACAGCAGTACCGGCTTGTGCCACTGCATTAATTGTTTCCACGCCCTGCGGTTGTCTTCAGACGCGGGATCATCCGGGCGGCCGGGCACCAGCATGGGAAACTGGCGCGCTCCCGCTTTGAAGGAATCGTCCGGGAAAGGAGCACGATACGCGGCAATTACTGCCTCGCTCAAATTCCCCCGGCCAAACAGGTTGACAATGAATCCCGTATCAAAGTCTCCGTGGCGCTGACTGAAGGCCCGCCAGCGTTCAAATGCTTCGCCCATGCTGTGATCGCCGGTAGGCAGCCCAGTATTTGATATGGAAAAACTGGCAAACTGATCCGGGTTCTCCGCCACCAGGCGCAAACCAATCAATCCGCCCCAGTCCTGCCCCAGCAGGCATACCTGTTCCACACGCATGGCAGCCAGCCATTGCGCCATCCACTGTACATGTTTCCTGTAAGTGTAATCCGCACGACTGGCGGGTTTGTCTGAGCGGCCAAAGCCTACGAGATCAGGCGCCAGCACGCGCAGCCCCGCGGCAGTAAATACCGGGATCATTTTGCGGTAGAGGTAACTCCAACTGGGCTCGCCATGCAGGCACAAGACGACCCGGCCGTCACGCGGGCCTTCATCCAGGTAATGAATTCGCAAGCTGCCAAGTTCAGCGTCGGTGATATCAAGGTAGTGCGGTTGAAACGGAAACTCCGGCAGGTCTGCAAAACACTCATCCGGGGTGCGCAGCACTGGCATCTATGCAGGCTCCTTGTCCAGGGAGGGCGGGCCACTCACAGGCAGTCCGAGCATTGCTTGCCGTCGGTTCGCACTCCGTTTCTTCTTGCGCCACCCGCTCACCACACGATACCCCAGCAGCAAGGCCAGGATGCCAGCATAAATCAGCGGCTCGGAAATGTCCTTCTTAACCTGCCAGTAGAAATGCCAGACACCCAGTATGGCAATGACATACACCAGGCGGTGCAGTAACAGCCAACGACGGCCGAGGCGGCGCATCATTGCGGCCGTTGAAGTGAACGCGAGCGGAATCAGCAGAGTCAGCCCGGTAATTCCGAGCGTGATATAAGGTCGCTCGAGGATGTCCTCGCCAATGGCGGCAAAATCAAAACGCTGGTCCAGGCCCGAATAGATCAGAAAATGCAGGCAAATATAAAAAAAGGCAAACAGGCCAAACATGCGCCGAAACCGCAGCAGCCAGTTCTGGCCGGTAAGCTCCCTCAACGGGGTTACGCTGAGGGTGACCAGCAAAAAAATAAGCCCCCACAATCCGCAGCGATGGATTAATTGTTCTATGGGATTTGCGCCCAAGCCCAGCCCCGCAATACCGAAGGCTTCCAGCGCCAGCTTGCCCAGGGGCACAAGGCAAACCAGGAACACCGGTACCTTGAGCAGGCGCACCGCGCGCAGATTCATGGCCGCACCGGCCAGGCTAGGAGCGTAATGGTCACTCAGTAGTGCTTGCGTAGATCCAGGCCAGTGTATAAAGAAGCAACCTCTTCGCCGTAGCCATTGAACATCAGCGTGGCTTGCTTCTCAGCGAAAAGGCCGCCACCGATACGGCGCTCCCTGGCCTGGCTCCAGCGCGGGTGGTCAACTTCCGGATTCACATTGGCATAGAAACCATATTCGCGTGGAGCTGACAGTGCCCAGCTGGTCTTGGGCTGGCTTTCGGTGAATTCAATTTCAACTATGGACTTGATGCTCTTGAACCCGTATTTCCACGGCACCACCAGTCGTAAAGGGGCACCATTCTGATTGGGCAAGGCCTTGCCATAAAGCCCTATGGCCATCAGCGCCAGGGGATTCATTGCCTCGGCAATGGTCAATCCTTCCACGTAGGGCCAATCCAGCACGCCGCGGCGTTGCCCGGGCATTTGCTTGGGATCGTACAGGGTTTTGAAGCGGACGAATTTGGCATTGGAATTCGGCTCAAATCGCTGCACCAGGTCCGCCAAAGGAAAACCCACCCACGGAATGACCATGGACCAGGCTTCCACGCAGCGGTGCCGGTAGACGCGGTCTTGCAGCGCGTGTGGCTTGATGATGTCTTCAAAAACATAGTTTCCGGGCTTGTTGCACTCACCCGATATCTTCACCGACCAGGGCGCGGTGACAAAATCCTGGGCGTATTCGTACGGGTCTTCCTTGCTGGTGCCAAATTCGTAAAAATTGTTGTAGGTGGTGACGTCCTCCCACGAATTGGGAACCTCTTCAGTGCTGTATGGCCCGGGCACGGTTTTCAGCGACTGCCCGCTTGCAGCCTTGGCCATGGACACGCGCGTCACCAGCGCAGCGCCGGTAACTGCCAGTGCGGCAGTTTGCAAGAATCTGCGCCGGCCCAGGTAATTGGACTCACTGGTGATTTCAGAAGATTTGATACTGTTGATTGCTGGCATAGGTTGATGCTCCATGATCAGGATTCGAGCATTAGACCCGATCTGCGCCCCGGGCATTACAACCATTTGCAAAAGACTCCCCGCAGTGAGCTACTGCGCGTCGGTAGATGCATTTCCACCGGCACTGAGGCGATCCGCATACGGTTTGAAACTGATGTCCCGGCCAAGGAAGTCGCGCACCAATTCCGCTGCGGGTTTGGCCCCGCCCTGCCCGAGCACCCGGTCGCGATACTCACCGGCAGTTTCAACATTGCGCAGACCTTCCTGCTGGAAGCGCGTGAACATGTCAGCGGCAATGGCCAGTGACCACTGGTAAGTGTAATAAATCGCTGAGTAGCCATTGAGGTGTCCAAAAGCCGCATAGAAATGGCCGTCTTTCAGGGGCTCAAACGGCGTGTATTCCCTGCTCATCTCATCCGTGAATGCCTTGATATCCAGGGCTTGTGGGTCCTGGTTGTATAAACCCATGGACATGGCCGCCAGGGATAACTGCCGGCGTGTATCCAGGCCCAAACTGAAATCACGCGCAGCAATCATTCGATCCAGCAGGGGCTTGGGGATAGGTTCACCTGCAGCGTTCCTGGCAAATTGTGACAGCGTGTCATAGTCCCAGACCCACTCTTCCAGCATTTGCGAAGGAGCTTCCACGAAGTCCCATTCCGTGGCGATGCCGGAAACACCAGCCCAGTGATGTCTGCCCGATAGCATGGTATGCATCAGGTGGCCAAACTCATGCAAAAAGGTCTCGACGTCACCGTGTTCCATCAAGCCATCGCCGCTGGGGAAATTGCAGACCAGAGCCGCCAGTGGCGTTTGCACCCCAGCGATACCGTTGCGCAATGGAAATTGTGCTGCGTGTTGATACTTGTTCGGGCGGGGGTGCATATCGAGAAAGAAATTACCGATCAGCTGATCTCCATCCCACAGTTCATAAGCCTCAACGGATTCGTCCCAGGTGTAGGTCTGCCATGGTTTGATCTGCAGATTGAACAGATCCTGCACCAGCATCAAAATGCCGTCACGGGTATGGCTATAGCTGAAGTATTCGCGTACCTCCTTGGAATCGACCTTGTACTCCTCGGCTTTCACTTTCTCGCCCAGGTAGCTGGCTTGCCACGACTCGACTTTGCCGGCATCCGGTTTATCCTGTTGCAAGCGCGCCAGTAACATGGCGTACTCCCGCTCCTGGGACTGCGCCGTATAGCCTTTGATTTCCTCGAGGAAACTCTCCACCCGTTGGGGCGAGCCGACCATCTTGTCGGCGGTAACCCATTGTGCGTAATTTTCAAAACCCAGCAACCTGGCCAGTTCGAAGCGTAGTGCCAACAACTTTTCCAGCACGGCCTGGTTTTGCGGATAAGCCAGGCTATTTCTCAGCAGGGAAAGCTGGTGACGGAGTTCATCACTCTTGGCATAGTTCATGAACGGAAACAGGTCGGGGTACTGCGTGGAAATGCGAATCTTGCCGTCATCTCCGGGCGGGTGCGCTGCGATGTAGTCCTGCGGCAGGCCTGCGAGTTGGTCTACCGAGTCCAACTCCAGGTACAGCACCGAATCGCGAATATTGTTATCGAATTCCTGACCCACCACCGTAAGCTCTTCATTCAAAGCCTTGATGCGCGCCCGGGTAGCATCATCTTTATCCACGCCGGAAAGGTGAAAGTCCCTCAACTGCTTTTCCACGAACCGCTGTGCGTCTGCGTCGGCTGTGGCGAGTTCGACCTGACTGACGCGGTCGTAAAGGGGCCGGGACAGGGAATAGTCCGAGAACACGCTGGTCAAGGCCTGGCTGCAATCGTCTCCGGACTTTCTCACCCCCTCATCCGGGCTGATACCTGCCAGTGATGCGGCGGTATACGCCATGTTGGTGGCGCTGACGATCACGGCATTGTATGGCTCCAGGAAATTTTCAACGGTTGGAATGCCTGCGAAACCTTCCAGCAAGCTCAACCATTCCTTCAAGTTAACCACTTCGGCTTCACAGGCCGCAGTCATTGCCACTCCCGTGTTTAGCTCGGCAAGTTCCGGTATGCGATACACCGCAACCAGCTCACCGGCCGTATTGGCTTCAAGCGCAGCAGGTGCTTCAGCCTGAACGCCGGCTCCGGCGCTGGCTCCGGTTTCAGATTGAGGCTCGCAGGCAGCGAGGACCGTCGCGACCAAAAGAACCAGGGAGAAAATGCGGATTGTGCTCATGGTTTAAGTCTCAATTTTAGGGAAACTCTGATTTATTCAGAGCTTCCCTAAGTTTACGTTTATCAGTTCGAACCAGGTCTCCAGCATGCACTACTCCAGCTCCCGGCAAGCGGAATTTCAGGCAAAACGTTGGACGGGCACGTCAAGTGGTGTCTGGCAGACGCTTCAGTCGGACTTTTCCTGTTCAATGCCCAGCTCAGCATCCTCGATTGCCATGTCTCCCAGCACGGCCTTGACCGACTCATCCGCCTGGTGCCAAATGACTGCCAGCTTTGCCAGCGTGAACATCGCCGCTGCACTGTTACCCGGTTTTTCCTGCGCCTGGGCGAGGCCCAGCAGGGAACGCGTACGTTGCCGCGCACGCGACAGTTCCAGCTGGAATGCAGCGGCAGATTCGGCATACTGTTGATTTTCCATCAGCAATTCACCCAACATCTCGGCA
Organism: Lysobacterales bacterium; assembly: GCA_031362985.1. GTDB lineage: Bacteria > Pseudomonadota > Gammaproteobacteria > Xanthomonadales > SZUA-36 > SHZL01. Next base: position 47,176 of record JANLTO010000179.1, read on the forward strand.
GCCGGCCAGTCTACAAAGGGAGGGCCGAACGCAACCGGCATTTCACCCTCCAGCCGGCTGGCTTCGGTGGCATGCACGACTGCAGCAGCGTAGTCACTGCGGGCAATTTCGACGCCCGCCTGCATTTCCTGCTCCAGTACGGCCAAGCGCTGCAGGTACAAGGCGTCTCCCGGAGCGGTCTCCGGCTTGAGGCGAATGGCCGGTTCGAGGTCGGTGCGCAGTTGCTGGAATTGTTGCAGGTAAGATGTTGCCACTGAGGCCTGGCCGCCATAGGCAGCACGCAGGCTTTGCACATAAGTAAACGTCAGGTTGGGGTCGAAGGCATCGCCAAGATGAAATTGCCATTGCGCTACCGTCCCGCTCCAGTCGCGGGTCTCGATCAGGTAACGCGCCCACATCTGCACCACTGAACCCGTTATGGAATCATCCGCATCCAGGGTCAGGCGGTCTTCCGGCGATTTCGTTTCGGCCTGCTTTTCTGCCTGTTCCTCAGCATAAGCCGCGTTCAGCAGTTCCAGTGCCGGACCGGCCCTGCCCTGCTCGAGATAGCCATACAACAACCAGGAATTGTAATGCCCCCAGTGCCGCGCTTCCTCCCCCAGTTCCACGCGCATTGCATTTTGTACTTTTATGGCAGCCTCGTTGGCTTTGACCACGTCATCCCACATACCCAGGGCAAGGAAAATGTGCGAGGTCATATGCAGGGAATGGCCCGCGTCGGGCGCCATTTCTCCCAGTGCGCGCGCAGCCGCCAATCCCAGCACCGCATGCTCCGGGTCGTCAACGGAATGAATCAGGTAGTGCGCCGCGCCGGGATGCTTCGGATGCGCACAGAACACCGATTGGGCAATGGCGGCGGCAAACATGTAAGTCGCAACATCACGCACACCAGCCTGGGTGCCCAACAGGGAAAGTGCATAAAACAGTTGAACTTCCGGGTCATCCGGGAATTGAGCCGCCATGTTTTCCATGGCTTGCATGTACAACTGATCACGCTGCGTTTTGCTGCCGGATCCGTAGAGAAAATCGAGCGACTGCAGGAATCCTTTCTCGAGCAAGGTCGCGGCTGCAGCCTGGCGAAGCTCAGCCGTTGTTCCCAGTTTGGCAAGGGCCGTGCGCGCGGCTTCCATATCTTGCTGATCCCAGATTGGATGGTTATAGGTCATGGCCTCGCCCCAATAGGCCATGGCAAAGGTGGGTTCAAGCTGCTGCGCGCGGATGAATTCATCGCGGGCAAACGGATATTCAAACAAATGTAAATACAACATGCCACGGATAAAGGCGGCCTGTGCTTCCGGCGATGTCGTGCTGGTGGGAAAACTGATTTCGCCCAGCACCCGGCCAGGAGCTGCGGCTGAGTGGTCTTCGCTGTGTGCTGCAAGATTCAGGGACAGGAGCAGCATAGCCAGCGCCAGGCCGAATCGCGGCAGGCAAACTCGTCTCGGCCCGGCCAAGACCCTTTGACCGGTCCCGGAACCACCTACAGCACCCGATGCGACACACAGTTTCTGCACGATTTGCCCTCGTTTGTTCAGCATTTACTCTGTTTACATGATCGCAGCTATACCAGGGCAAAGTAAACCGGTGGCCACTGCCACGCCGCCATTGACAGCCAGGCCTTTGAATAGAGCTGCAACAGTCCCCATCTTCGTGTGGCATAGAACAGTGCCCAATCCCCTACCCGAACAGAAGGACGATAAATAATGAAGAGCTCCCGGTTTGCGTTGCTTGCCACCCTGCTTTTTCTGCCCGCTCTGGCTCATGCCCAGCTGGCCAAGTTGACCGTGGTTGTTAGCGGCATTGCACCCGCCACCGGTACGATCGAGGTATCCGTTTTTAATAGCGCGGAAACCTTTATGCAAAAACCCCTGCTGCAACAGTCCAGGAAAGTGGACGGGCTTGCCGAAACCAGGTTTGAATTTGCTGCGTTGCCCGAGGGTGACTACGCTGTCGTGGTGGGCCACGATGCCAACGCCAACGGCGTGCGCGATGCCGGTTTCCTGGGTTTTGGGGGAGAAAGTTACGCCTATTCCAACGATGCCAGCAGTTGGCTGGGCCGGCCTCCGTTCACAGACGCAAGTTTCAGTGTTGGCAAGGAAGATGTGGAGATTCTGATCGGGCTGGAGTAAGGCAGCAGCGCTCAGCCCGTATTCTGAATACCCAGAGAAATACCGCTGACCGTCGACATCAGCGCCTGCAGCAGTCCATCATCGCTTCGCTCGCCTGCCCGCCAGCGCCTTAGAAGGTCAATCTGCAATACGTGTAGCGGGTCTACATAGGGATTGCGCAGACGGATATTGCGTTGCAAAGTGCGCTGGTCATCCAGTAATTCATGCGCCTGCTTGAGTTCCAGAACCCAATGCCTTGCCAGCCTGAATTCCTGCTCAATCAGGGCAAACAACTCACCGTGCTGCGGTGCCGCAAGGCCGGCATAGCGCCGCCCTATTTCGAGTTCGGATTTCGCCAGCACCATTTCTACATCGTTGACCAGGGCCTGGAAGAAACGCCAGTGCATAAGCAGTTGACGCAATGGTTCGATGCCAAATTCTGCAACGGCTTGCTGCAACGCAGTGCCCATGCCAAATACCCCCGGGAACCCTATGCGGGTCTGGGCCCAGGAAAAAACCCAAGGAATGGCCCTGAGGTTGCCTATACCTTCGCCGGAACGGCGCGAAGCGGGCCGTGATCCTATGGTCAGGCGTTCAATGACATCAATGGGCGTAATCGCCCGAAAAAACGCCGGGAAGCGCGGGTCCTGATACACCAGGTTACGGTAGGTTTCGCGGGAAACTTCCGCCATGCCGCGAAGCACTCTGTCCGCATCCGGGTGAGCAGCACCGCGGCCCGCTCCGTGCGCGTTCGCGCCGCCGGCAGGCAACATGCTTTGCGTCAGCGTGGCGCCGGCGATCAACTCCAGGTTACGCAGCGCAATGGGCCGCACGCCGTACTTCTGGTTGATCACTTCGCCCTGCTCAGTCAAGCGCATGTAGCCGTTGACGGAGCCTTCGGGCGCGCCGAGTATGCCGTTAACCAGGTTGCCACCACCCCGGCTCACCGTGCCACCGCGGCCGTGAAAAAACACAATCTCCACGTCGCGCTGCCGCCCAATCTCGACCAGTTTGCGCTGCGCTTCCTGCAAAGCCCAGCGTGATGCAACGATGCCGCTGTCCTTGTTGCTGTCGGAATAGCCCACCATGACCACCTGCCGGCCGCCACATGCGTGCAGGTGTTTGCGATACACCTCCATGTCCAGCAGGAACGACATGATGGCCGGGCCTGCTGCGAGGTCGTCAACAGTTTCGAGCAAGGGCGATATGTCCAGCGCAGATCCCGGCTGGCGCTGCCCGTTGGCAGCGCGATCCAGAGCTAAGGCGGTCAACACATCATCCGCGCCTTGCGTCATGCTGATGATGAACAAGCCTACGGCATCGCGGCCAAAACGTCGCCGCGCCGAGGCAATGCTGCGGAATACGGCCAGGGTCTGGCGTAACTCTGCGGAACAGGATTGCTCATCCGGAACAGGTGGCAAGTCTTCTTGCTGCAACATTGCTGCGAGGCGGCTGCAACGCTCCGGCGCTGACAGGTCCATCCACTCTTTGTCCCCCAGCCAGTCTGCCATGGCGCGCCGGTGCAACTGCGCATCCTGGCGCACGTCCAGGGTCATCAGGTGAAAACCAAACGTGCGGGCCCGCAACAACAGGCGCTGCACACCAAACAGCCCTGCGTGCCTGCCTTTGTTGGCCAACAGGCTGGTCTCGATGGCGCCTATGTCGGCGATAAAATCCTCCACGGAAGAATAGGCCAGAGCGCCGTCATCCAGTGTGGCTTCCAGCCTGGCTGCCACCCACTGCAGCAGGCAACGATAAGGCATATCCCGGTGACGCTGGGGAATGTTGCGGGCCACCGCAGGCATGCTCTGAGTGTAATCTTCCAGGCGCTTTGTGATCTCGTGCGAGACACCGATTTCACTGATAGTTTGGCTCAGGTAGCGCCCGAGGCGGCGCACTTCCGGCACGTAGCGCCGGATTATTACCTGACGTTGCCGTAGCAGTGTGTCCTCGATGGTTGCCGCGGTGACGTTGGGATTGCCATCCATGTCCCCGCCAACCCACGAGCCGAAATGCAGAATCAGAGGCTGCGGCCGGGTGCTCGTTTCCTCGCCAAAGTGCTCACTGACCGCAGCAGCCAGTGATTCGTAAAATACCGGCACCACGCGGTACAGGATATCAGTGACGTAAAACAGGATGTTATCCAGTTCATCAGCCACCGAAGGCTTGGCGTGCGGCACCAACCGGGTTTGCCACGCCGAGGTCATTGCCGCGCTGATGCGATCCTGTGCGAGGGCATCTTCTTCCGGCGTGAGTTCCGGATTCAAACGCTCAACCAGGCGCAGCACAATGTCGTATTCTTTTTCCTGGATCGTGCGGCGCGTGGCTTCGGTGGGATGGGCGGTAAACACGGCCTGTATGTGCAGGCCGTCCAGGGCCGTGTGCAGCGCTTCAGGGCTGACTCCTGCATCGCGTAAATTGCCCACCGCCGCGGTCAGGCTGCCGCCCTGCGGGGCCGAGCGAGCCCGTTGGTATGCCCGCCGGCGCCGGATTCTGTGCACTTTCTCCGCAAGATTTACCATGCGCAGATAAGCGGAAAAGGCGTGAATCACCTGGCGCACTTCCACTGGCCGCAGCTGCGCGAGAACTTCGTCCAATACTGCTATATCGACACTGCCGGGTTCGCGCCGTAGGATGGCTGCCTTGCGGATAGTTTCGACCAGTTGCAACAAACGTGGGCCGTGCTGTTCCACCAGCATTTGCCCCACCAGCGAGCCGAGCAGACTCACATCCGCGCGCAGTGGCCAGTCCTTTTCGGGTAAATCGACGAGACGAATTTCAGTCATGCAGCGTTCACACCATGCGCACGCGAATTACGCCGTCCGCACGGGCAATTGCCTGAATTATGCCTGCTCCCGGGTTGTTCTCAACATCGATAATATTGTACGCGACGTCACCGCGGCTTTTGTTCACCATGTCACTCACATTGATATTACTGTCGGCCAGTACTGACAGCACCGAGCCCAGCACGCGGGGTACATTGTCATTACTGAACGTAATGCGAAACCCGCCGTTGCGCGCCATTTGCGTAGCCGGAAAATTAACCGAATTGGTGATGTTGCCATTGGCCAGGAAATCGATCAGCTGGTCTGCAGCCATTACCGCACAATTTTCTTCCGCCTCTTTCGTACTCGCCCCAATGTGAGGTAAAAGCAATGCGTTATTGCGGCCCAACAATGCCGGAATGGGAAAATCAGTCACATAATTTGCCAAATGGCCGCTGTCCAGTGCCGCTATAACCGCGGACACGTCTACAATCTCCTCGCGCGCAAAATTCAACAGGCGTGCACCACGTTTCATGCGTGCAATAGCTTCGCGATTAAGCAGGTGACGGGTTTGCTCGATTGCCGGAACGTGCAGAGTTACGAAATCGGACAAGCTCAACAGGGCTTCAAGGCTATCCACTTTTTGCACGCGGTGAGACAAACGCCAGGCGCCTTCCACTGATATGGCGGGATCGTAGCCAGCCACGTTCATGCCCAGTTCCAACGCCATGTTGGCCACCATGGCGCCTATTGCCCCAAGACCGATCACCCCCAGGGTCTTACCCGCAACTTCCGTGCCGGCGAAACGTTTCTTTTCCTGCTCCATCTTGCGGGCCATTTCTGCGGAATCCTCGATTCCTTTCAGCTCCTGCACAAAATTCATCCCGCCAACGATGTTACGGGAACTCAGAAACAATGCCGCCGCTACCAGTTCCTTCACGGCATTGGCGTTGGCTCCAGGCGTATTGAACACCACGATGCCACGATGACTGTACTCTGCCACGGGGACATTGTTCACGCCGGCCCCGGCGCGCGCCACGGCCACCAGGCTGGCTGGCACGGCTTCTCCATGCAGCTTGTGACTGCGCAGCAGGCACGCGTCTGCATCAGCCAGGTCCGGGGCAACCAGGTAATTCCCGGCGGGGAACCGGCTCAAGCCCAGCCCGGAAATCTTGTCGTACGTGCGAACTCGGAACATGGTGCAATCAATCCTTTTGTACGCTGGCAAATGCCCATTCCAGCCAGGGCATGAGTTTTTCCAGGTTGGAAGTTTCTACTGTTGCGCCACACCAGATGCGTAACCCTGCTGGCGCGTCGCGATATGCGCCGATATCCAGTGCCACATGCTCGGCCTCCAGCAATTTAACCACGGCCTTGACCTGTTCCGGTGCGAGATCCAGGGTCATGCACACGCTGGTATTGGATCGGGCAGCGGGGCTACAGGCGAGAAAATGTATCCAATCATGGCTGGCGATAAATTTTTCGAGCACCGCGAGATTGCGCTGCGAACGCGCGATAGTTTCCTGCAATCCGCCGATCTTTTCGGCCCAGTCTAGTGCGTCGAGGTAATCAGCGACGCACAGCATGGAGGGGGTATTGATGGTTTCTCCACTGAAAATCCCATCGATCAGTCTGCCGCCCTTGGTCATGCGGAAAATCTTGGGCAGAGGCCAGGGTGGGGTGTAAGTTTCCAACCGTTCTAGTGCGCGGGGACTGAGTATCAACATTCCATGCGCACCTTCGCCACCCAGAACTTTTTGCCAGCTGAAAGTGACGACATCCAGTTTCTCCCATGGCAGCGGCATGGCGAAAACCGCCGAGGTTGCATCGCACAGGGTGAGGCCGGTGCGATCGGCGCTGATCCAGTCACCATCGGGCACCCTGACGCCAGATGTCGTTCCGTTCCAGGTGAATACGATGTCATGATCCGGATTAGCCTGACCGAGGTCGGGCAGTTCACCGTAAGGCGCCCAAAACGAACGCAGTTCACCAATTTTCAGTTGTTGTGCAAGGTCGCTGGCCCAGCCTTCCCCAAAGGACTCCCAGGAAAATACATCCACCGGGCGGGGCCCAAGCAATGACCACATGGCCATTTCAAATGCTCCCGTATCCGAAGCAGGGACCACCCCTACCCGGTACCCGGCGGGTAATTCGAGAAGTTGCGCAGTCCGGCTGCACACACGTCCCAACACGGACTTGCCCAGCGCAGAACGATGTGACCTGCCCAGGGTGTCCAATTGCAGAGTCGCTACGTCGTAGCCTGGCCGCTTGCTGCAAGGGCCGGAAGAAAAATTCGGGTTACCCGGTTTAACCGATGGTTTCATTAACTTTCCTGGAGTTGCTGGTATTGGTGAAAACGTTTCGACCGCCACTGACCACCCACCCTGCCAAAGCTGGGACTGGGGCCCGGATCAGTTCATGCAAGCCGTGAATCTGTGCCTGGGGAAAGAACTTTTTCGGCGCACAGATTACCACGATTTTGCTTCGTTTCAGCGCGGGCGGAAGGTAATGGCCTGCAGGTTTGCTATGATACTTCCATCTGCACGGCTTGGCCGTGCGTTCGCCATGTCAAACAGATGCCATACCGGTGCTGTTGCGTACGTCAGAAGCGGGGTCTTTTTGCTGGCCCTGCTGCTCGGTGCTTGCGCGTCAATAGGCCCTTCAACACCGACCTTCCCGGCCCTGCAGAACCGCGCGCCGGTCGAGGTTCCCGACGAAGATTTCCAGTCGGTTTCCGCGCCCATGGAAGAATTTCTGGACCAGTACGTCCCAATGACGGACAGCGCCGAAACACGCTCATGGAACATGGCTTTTTCGGTCACCAATCGCACCGTGATGCCCTTTGAATACGACCCGAATTTAACCCAGACCGCGGCGCAAACTTTTGCATCCCACGAGGGCAACTGCCTGTCATTTTCCAGCATGCTCGTGGCTATGGCGCGGAACCGTGGCCTGAAAGCCTGGTACCAGGAAGTGGAAATCCCGCCGCAGTGGTCCAACGTAAAAAATACCTTGCTGGTCAGTAAGCATATCAACGTGGTTGTGGAAGGCTCGGTCGGGCAGTGGGTAGTTGATATCAGCGGTGAGCGTGCAGCGATCTCGCGCAAGGTAAAACGTATCACTGACGCAGAGGCCCTGGCTCAGTTCTACAACAATCTGGGGGCTGGCGCCCTGGTGGGCGGCCATTTAGCCCCGGCTTATGCCTACATTACCAAAGCCTTGCGCACCGAGCCGAACCGTGCGTACCTGTGGTCAAACCTTGCCGTCGTGTACAGCCGTAATGGACAGCGCGACGATGCAGCCGCGACCTACCAGATCGCGCTTGAGTACGAACCAAATAATGCCGTTGCCGCCAACAACCTTTACCTGATCTACGAGAATGCAGGCAGGCACGAAGAGGCGCAAAAACTGCTTAACAGGGTCGAGCGCCACCGCCGCAAAAACCCATACTACTTGTATCACTTGTCTGAACAGGCGTTTAGTGAAGGCCGCTACCTGGAATCACGGGAAATGCTGGAGGAAGCAATAGAAATGAATGCGGAGGAGTACCGTTTCCACTACGAGCTGGCGCGGCTGCTGGCAACCGAAGGAAACCTGGTCGAGGCCCAGGCGAGCCTGGACCGCGCACTTGAGCTGGTGCCGGAACTCGATCGCGTGTACAACGGCTGGACGAATGGAGTCCAGTTGGACTCGCTTCCACCCCTGCCCAACTAATCCACTCGGCATGCCCGCAATGCCGCATCGCCAACCCGGTCATGCAGCCATCGATATCAACGCTGCTTCCATGCGCGCAAACACCACTGCCATCTGCAAAGCATCCGGCAGCATGGTGATGCGAAAATGATCGCAATACGGCACATTGAACGTTGATCCCGGAGCAATGAGCAGGTGCTGTTTTTCCAGTAGTTCCATGGCAAAGGCGCGGTCGTTGAACCCTGGCAGCAAGTCCGCATCGACCCGCAGGAATCCGTAGATCGCGCCATCGGGTACGCATAGGGAGAGAAAACGACTATTGGCAGCTCCGGTGCTTATGGCTTGGCGTGATTCGAACAACCTGCCTCCCGGGGCGGTCAGTTGCAGGATGCTTTGAAACCCGCCCAATGCAGTTTGCATGGCCCATTGCCCGGGAACGGAAGCACACAGGCGCAAAGAAGCGAGCAGCTCAACAGCATGCAGATAGTCTGCTGCGTGGTCGCGATAACCGCTGAATATCATCCATCCCACGCGGTAACCACAGGCACGGTACACCTTGGACAGGCCGTTGAACGTGACGCACAGGGTTTCGTGGACCAGGCTGGCCATGGGTACGTGCACCGCCCCGTCATACAGAATCTGGTCGTAGATTTCATCGCTGAATACGATCAGTCCATGCTGGTCAGCCAGTTGGGCAATGGCCCTGAGCACGTCCGCATGGTACACGGCCCCGGTCGGATTGTTCGGGTTGATCAGGACTATGGCCCGGGTCCGGGGTGTGATCAGCGCGGCAATCTCTTCCGGATCAGGCTGGAAGTGACTTTCCGGACGGCAGTGGTAATACACCGGCCTGCCATGATTGAGCGTTATCGAAGCGGTCCACAAGGGGTAGTCCGGGCTGGGTACCAGCACCTCGTCACCGCTGTTAAGCAACGCCCGCATGGCCAGTTCGATGCATTCGCTAACGCCATTGCCGATGAAGACGTCATCCGCCGTGACATCCATGATGCCACGGCTTTGCTGTTGTAAGACTACCGCCTCGCGTGCAGGGAAAATGCCTTTCTGATGGCAATAGGCTTCGGCCTGGTGGAGGTTCTCAATCATGGCCAGTCGCATGGTCTCTGGCGTACGGTAACCAAAAAGACCGGGGTTTCCGATATTCAGGGAAATGATTTCGTAACCCTGATGCTCCAGCTGTGCCGCCCGTGCAGCCAATTCGCCACGAATTTCGTAGCGAACTCCCTTTAGGGATGCATTGGTGCGGATTGGTGCCCGGCTCATCTTGACCGCTTACTTTTCAGGTTTCAGCATGTATTCGCGGATGGCAAAAAACGGCGGTGATCCTGCTCCCACCAAACGTTCGTTGAAATCTTTCCAGCTGAAGGCGCTGCCACGTTCTGCACGATATTCCGTGAGAATGTTTTCAATCGCCAATTGGCCGGCGAAATAGGTCGTAAGCTGAACAGAGCTGAGCTTGGCCCGAACCAACTTGCCACGCGCCTCACCCTCTTCCTGGAAACCCTGCTCCATCATCATGCGCACCGCTTCCTCTTCCGGCCAGTTGGTGCGCTGTAGGCGGATGTCGATAATTGCGTTGATGAGGGAACGCAAAACCAGCTTGTCATCCACCATGTGCTGCAATTGCACACCCCACGGCTCATCGGGGTACACGGTGTAACCGAGGTCCACCAGTTGCGTTGCAATATAGGTTGCCCAACCTTCCACCATGGGCCCGTTCCAGAACACCTTGGGGATAACCCGCTCCGAGCGATTGGAATATTCAAGTTGCACGAAGTGACCGGGCACCCCTTCGTGGATATACACCAGCGCCAGTGCCGGCCGGTTGTACTCTTTGAGGAAATCTTCAGAACCTTTGAGGAACTCAAGATCCCAGAACCACACAGACTCAAGCTGTGGCTCAAATGGCGGGGCAGTCTGGATTTGCGCGACCGCATTGCCTGCGAGGTGAGGCGGCACTGGCTCAATGCGCAGCTTGGATGCAGGCGGAAGATCCATCAGGTTCTGTTCACGCACAAAGCTGGTAATGGAATCAGCCAAGGCAAAGCTGTCGGCAATCAGTGTGTCGGTGGTAGAACGGTCTTCTGACAACTTGTTGAACACATCCCGCACCACGTGCTGGTCATCGAGATCAGCCTGCTTCTTGATGCTGCCAAGCTTGATTTCCTCTGCCAGGTAGGCATCGTGAATCTCGCGACCTGCGCTGACCAGTTCAGCGCGTTTCAGCGCCAGCCAACCATGCGCCACGGCAAGCAAGCTGCCGGGATCCAGCGGGTAGTCCATCTGCAGGGCATACTTTTCGTCGTACAGTTCCGCGCCGAGACGCCAGATGCTGTTTTCCCTGGGTCCCAGGGTTTTATCCACCCACTGCGCAAAGTCATTGATGCGGGTTACTGCAGTCGCGCAGGCGGCCTTGATCGACGCTTGCTCTTCCGCCCCGAGCCCGGACGACTGCAATAGCTGCGGCACGGTTTTGTCGTACAGCCCGCCTTTGGCAGTAAGCCCTTCCAGGCGTTGCAAGGTAACCATTTTTTCCACTTCCGTGGGTTTGACCGAGCCCGGCTGTAACAACAACTGGACCTGGTCCAGCATAATCGGGGTAGCAGCACAGCGTGCCCCGAAACTCTGCAGCCGTTGGTCAGCAGGAGCGTAATCACGCAACATCAGCCCGGACATGGCTTCACCCAGGGTAGTTGCCCAGTTCAGAACATTGGTCTGGGACCCAAGGCGCTCAATCTGGAATTGGTCCAGGGTAACTTTCTGTGTAAGGATGTGCAGATCAATCTGGTCAGGCCGGGACAGGCTTTCCGGATCAATTTGCAACAAACGGCTTAGCAGGAACGTCCGCCCTGCCCTATCGACCGCCAGGCGCTCAGCAGAGGCATCCGGTAAGAGGTCGTCATAATAGCTGAGGTCGTCTCCCTTGCCATGCACGCCAAGCGTGGTGCTCTGGCTGGGGTCTTCCTCGAGGATGAATTCGATGTACAAGCGGCCAAGGCGGTCAATGCTGTTTTCCGCGGTGACCCGGCCTTGCCATTCGTCCAGCGAGAATCCGGCGAATGCGGCAGACGACATGAACAAGCCAGCAATAATGACGGGTAAAGTGAAATGTCGCATGATGGTGATCCGGAAACTGTGGTGGGTGCGGCAGGATACATCAAACTACCCGGGTTAGTCTCCCCTGGAAAAGACTTTTCCGGGCCGGGTACACACGTCGTCAGCCATAACGCCCTTCAATGTAGTCCGCAGTTTCCTGGTGCGCCGGGCTTACGAACATTTCACCGGTGTCGGCATGCTCTATCACTTTGCCCATCAACATGAATACGCACTCGTCACTGGCGCGCCGGGCCTGGGCCATGTTGTGAGTGACAATCACTATGGAATATTTGCCGCGCAGTTCCCAGATTAACTCTTCAACTGCTTCCGTGCCCTGGGGGTCGAGCGCCGAACAAGGCTCGTCCATCAGGAGCACACCGGGCTTTACCGGCAGCAGGCGGGCGATGCACAGTTTCTGCTGTTGCTCCAGCGACAGGCCGGTTGCCTTGCGCTGCAGCTTGTCTTTCACTGCATCCCACAACAAAACCTGCTGCAAGGCGTCTTCCACGATTTCGTCCAACCTGCCCTTGCTGCATTTTTCTGGGGTGTGCAGGCGATGACTGAACAGGACGTTGTCACGAATGGAAATTGGCAGAGGGTTGGGTCGCTGGAAGACCATGCCGACCTGTTTTCTTACCTGTACCAGTTCAACTCCCTGCTGGTAAATATCCGCGCCCATCACATCAACGCTGCCAGTGATGCGCACATAGCCCAGTCGCTCGTTGATCCGGTTAATGCTGCGCAGGAAGGTGCTTTTGCCACAGCCGGACGGGCCAATCATGGAGGTGATGATGCCCTGTCCGATGTTCAGGTCCACATCAAACAAAGCCTGGAAAGTGCCGTACCATAAGTTGAGTTTGCGCGTGGAAATGGCCAGCGCCCGGTGGTTTGGTTCGTTCATCAACCGAACCTGCCGTCAACGTAATCACGCGTGCGCTGGTCCCGCACTTCGCCAGTGAACAGGTCCTCAGTGAGGGCGGTTTCAATGCACTTGCCGTTGAGGAAGAAAGCCGTACGATCTGCCAGGCGGCGCGCCTGCTGTACCAGGTTGGTCACCAGGATGATGGAAATTTCTTTCTTCAATTCCTTCAATACGTCTTCAATACGCATCGTGGTAACCGGATCCACCGCGATGGAAAACTCATCCAGCATCAGTAGTTCAGGCTCCTGCGACAGGGCGCGGGCAATGGTCAGTCGCTGTTGCTGACCTCCGGAAAGCAGACTGCCCAGGGCATCCAGGCGGTCTTTTACTTCATCCCAAAGTGCGGCGCGGCGCAGACAGCGCTCCACGATGACATCCAGTTCAGCCCGATTTTTTGTGCCCGCGAGTCGCGGCGCCAGGGCAACATTGTCATACACCGTCAGGGGCAAGCCCACAGGCAGGGGAAATACCACGCCAATGCGGCGGCGCAAGCCATACACATTGCGCACCTTGCGCGTATCGATACCGTTGAAGGTAATCAGACCCTGCACCCGCATGGAGGAATCAAACATGTCCATGCGATTGATGGCCTTGAGCAAAGAGGTCTTGCCGGCATTGGCGGGGCCGATGATGCCGAAAATCTCGTTCTGCCGGACTTCCAGGCTGACATTCTCCAGCGCGGTGAACTGCTTGTAGCGAATCGTCAGGTCGCGCACTTCGAGGCGCGGGCTGGCGTCCTGCGACCCCGCTGCACTCACCATTTTTTCTTGCCCCGCAGGTACATGCGCAATGCTATGGAAAGGCTGTTCATGAGCAATACCATGGCAATCAGGACCAGCGCCACGCCGTAGGGCAATGCCTCAGGCATGTTTGGTACCTGCGTGGCCACGACAAACAAGTGCAGGGACAAAGCCATGGTCTGGTCAAATACCGATTGCGGCAACAGGGGCAAAAAGAAGGTTGCGCCGGTGAACATGATGGGTGCGGTCTCGCCCGCAGTGCGGCTCACTTCCAGGATCACACCGGTGAGGATGCCGGTCACTGCGTTGGGCAACACAATGCGCCGGATGGTTTGCCAGCGGGTTGCGCCCATATTGAAGCAGGCCTCGCGGAATGACTGCGGCACGGCCTGCAATGACTCGCGCGCAGCCACGATGACCACCGGCATAGTCATGATGGCCAGAGTGAAGCTGGCCGCCAGGATGCTGGTGCCAAAACGGAAGAAAATGACAAAAGCGCCCAGGCCAAAAAGTGCATGCACGATCGATGGCACACCCGCCAGGTTGATAATGGCCAGGTTGATGGCGCGGGTGAGCCAGTTGTCCGGAGCGTATTCACTGAGATAGATAGCGGCCGCGATTCCCAGCGGAACGGAGGCGAGCAGCGCACACAGCACCAGCAGCACAGTACCGAGCAAGGCCGGAAAAATACCGCCCGCAGTCATGCCATTGGTCGGCGTGGCGAACAGGAACTCGAAGGAAATGACCGGGCCGCCCTTGTACAGCAGCACGGAAAGTATCACTACCACTGGCAAAACCAGCATCGTGGCCATACCGCCGAGCAACAAGCGTACCAACTTCTGCTGGCGGTCATTTTTCCGGTTAAGTGCAGTGGCTGCAAACATGCTGCTTAGCTCTTGCGCACGCCGCGAACGATCAGGTCCGCAGTCAGGTTGATCACGAATGTCACGGCAAACAGGAGAATGCCAATCGTAAACAGGGCCTGGTAGTGAGTGGACCCCACGGCAGTTTCCCCCAGTTCCGCCGCGATGGTCGCGGTCAGGGCGCGTACGGAATCGAACACACTGCCGGGTATATTGATCGAGTGCCCGGTGGCCATCAATACTGCCATGGTTTCCCCGAACCCCCGGCCAACACCCAGCAGCACCGCGCCCAGCAAGCCGTTTTTCGCCGCCGGCAGGATGACTTTGTAAACCATTTGCCAGCGCGTCGCGCCCATTGCTTCTGCGGCTTCCCGGTAACGGTCGGGCACCGCCTTGAGGGCGTCCTCGGCAATAGAGGTCATTATGGGTGCGGCCATCAGGCCGAGGATGATGCCGGCGTTGAGAATGTTGAGCCCCACCGGCACATGAAACAGCTTGATGATGAGGGGGTTCATGATGGCCAACCCGATGAATCCCCAGACGACCGAGGGAATGGCGGCCAGCATCTCAATGGTAATTTTCAGGAATTCTCGTTTTTTTCCACTGGAGAATTCGGCAATGTAAATAGCTGCACCCAGGGAAAATGGAACCGCAACAAGCATGGCTAGTCCGGTGACGCTGGCGGTACCAGCCACAAGCGCCAGCACCCCGAAAGTCTCACGCTGCTGAGACGTTGGCCGCCAGTCGGGCGAGAAAAAGAATTCGGAGAAATTGAATTGACCAAACAGGAAGCCGAAACCTTCCATGCTGATGAATACAAAAATCCCGACGATGAACACGATGACGGACGTGCCGCCAATGAACATCAGGACCTGCGCGAGCTTGTCGATGTACCAGTCTGCATTCAACCGGTCAAAGCCGGTATCGAATGCAGGTGCGGAAGATTGGGCTGGGCTCTTCTCCATGCAGCCGGCCTTAGGCTGCCTGGTCGCCGAACAGCAACCTGGCCAGGCCCGAAATCTGCTGCAGCAATACACGGTAAAGCCCCGGAAAGTCATCTGACTCGGCAGAGGCAGGCAAGGGCCACTCGAGCGCAGAGGTGTGGAATGGAAGCTTGGGAATATAGCTGTTTACCGTTCCCTCCAGACTAACCACGATGTCGTAGTCCGTCAGGTCGTGTTGCAACTCAGCAAGGTCTTTCGATGCCAATTGTTCGTCCGGCAAACCTGTTGCCATCAGAAACTCCTGCAACGCCGGTGAAACCTCTGCAACGGCTGTTCTGCCAGCCGCGCTGAACTGCGCGGTGACGGGAAAATATTTGCGGCCTACTGACACGGCAAGGAGTGCAGCTTCCGGGCGCTGATCGTACAGGAACACAATGTTAAAGACCTTCGGAGCCTTGCCCACACCGCGCACTGCGTACACCGTCTGGTCACAGATGTTCTTGGCCTGGTCGGCTACCCGCTTGAGCAAATTGAATATCACGAAAGTAGTCAGCGCGGTGCGCGCTGCCATGCCATCGTCCGCAGCAAACAGCTCTTCGTAGATTGCATCCATCTTGCGCTCAACCAGGTTCGCCATCTGCATAAGCGCCTTGGCTGCTTCTGGGCTATTGTCGCGAAAAGCACTGCGGGCATCGTGCAGTATTTGCAGCGACTCATCCCCCAGCGCATCGATCTGCTGGACAAAACGTTGGGGCAGCTGTTCATCGAGCTGGAGTGATTCACGGCTGATGGTCACGGCGTAATCACCGATGCGCTCAAGAATGATATTGACCCGCATCGTGGCCGCCATTTCACGCAGATGGCCGGCACCCGGCAGGTGCCGTGCAATGAAGGTGTGGCACATGTGGTCGCAGGCACGTGAATTGCGGTTGATTGGTTGATCACCCAGTACCGTTGCATAAGCCAGCTTTTCGTTCCTGGACACCAGGGCTTTCTTGGCGTTACGCATCGCCAATTCAACTTCATTACCCAGGGCCCAGACCCACTCCCGGATCGTCTTGAGGTCAGCTTCCAGACGCTCTTCGAAATGGCTCATGAGTTACTCTCCGCGATTTTTGTATAGCGTAATTCTACTCGCAGCTGACCTTGCTTGCAGGGGCATAACCCTGCTTCATGATTATGCATTGCCCCGCCTGGCCTTTGATCCAGCCCAGGTAACTGGCCAGGACCCCCGTCGCCTCGTCACTGGTGTACATCAACAAGGACCTGGCGATCGGGTAGGTATGATCACTGGCCGTCTGTTCCGAAGGGGCTATACAGGTTTCGCCGGTTTTAGCGGAAATACATGCCATTTTGACGTGGTCGGTGGCGTACGCCAGACCACTGTAGCCGATGGCGCAGGGCGTGTTCTCGACCAGGTCAACCACTTCCTTGGAACCGTTCATGTCCCGGGTACCAAGGCGAAAATCTCCTTTGCCGAGGACGGTTTCGCGGAAATATTCATAGGTGCCGGAATTGTTCTGCCTGCTGACCACGACGATTTCCTGGTCTTTGCAACCGGGCACTTCCACCCCCAGGTCGGTCCAATGGGTTGCTGTGCCCCCATTGCCATAAATCGTTGCCAACTGCTCGAGACTCAGGGTATCAATCGGATTATTGGCATTGAGGAATACTGCGAGCGCATCGTAGCCGACCAAATGCTCCACCGGCGCATGGCCGTTTTTACTGGCCAATTCTGCTTCTTCCGGCTTGATCTCACGGCTGGAATTGGCAATATCGGCCGTGCCATTGATCAAAGCAGCAATGCCGGTGCCCGAACCGCCACCGCTGACTGCAACCGTCACTGCAGGCTCGACCTGCTGATAAGCTTCTGCCCAGGCCTGCGCTACGTTTACCATCGTATCGGAGCCTTTGTTCTGGATGAGTTGGCGCTTTTCTCCGCCACCACACGCTGCCATCGAGAAGCTGATTGCAATTGCCAGCCCGGTCGTTACTTTTTTACCAGATAACATTGTGTATTCCCCGTCTCATGATGTGGATGGCGCTTAGCTTGCATTACCTATATGACGGTAATGTTACAACTCCAGTTGCCCCTGCATCGCGGCCAATACCTTTTGCAGGAAGTCACTGCTGTTCTGGCGATCCATGCTGCCTCTGGCGCATGCGCGCTCGCTGAAATTCAGATCCTTATGTCCTGCTCTGTGCCCATGGGAATGGATCAGTGCAGGTACCGGATGCGCTGTATGCAGCCCGCTGTTGCTGTCTGTCGAGTGATCAGCGGCGAGTGCGATGACTATTTTCTCGTTAAACAGCGGCGTCAGGGCCGTATCCATGCGTTCCAGAAAGTCCCGCTTGGCTGCAGGCTTGCGATCATGGGCACACACGTCCGGAGCTTTGAAGTGTACAAATACAATGTCCTTGCGCTGTAAGGCAACCACCGCAGCGCGAATCTTCCCGGAAATATCCGTATTCACGCCACCGGTGAATCCCGGGTTACTGATCACCTCGAAGCCAAACATCCGCCCAAGTCCACAAACCGTGTTGCAGCCCGATACTACTGCGGCGCTCAACCCCTGGCTTAGCAACACGTTGTGCATGAGACCCCTGGATCCGGCACCGCGGGTAATGATGCCATTGGCGGGAGGTTTTCCCGCCGCCCTGCGCGCCCTGTTTACCGGATGGTCTTGCAATAAGTCGTTCGCCGTTTTGAGGTACTGGTTAATTTTGTCTGCAGTTTTGCGCCCCCCAGGCGACAGAGCGTTGCAACGCAAAAGCGGTGCAGGCACCTCCTCATCCCCCGGATCCGTATCGGAAACGCCTGCATCCAGCCCTTCCCCCGACAGCACCAGCACCCCGCGGTGCTGATGCGTGGACTGGAACTCGGCAGTCACTCCATCACCCAGATCGAGATGATGCAGGGCCGCAGCAAGTTCCTTAGCCCCCTCATTAATGCGGCCCGCGCGACGGTCCAACACCAGCAAACCACCTAACGATGACTGCACATGAGCAAAATTGGCCCGCAATGCCACATCGCCGGCTTGCAACACCAGACCCGCACCTTCGGCCTCCACGGGCCCGCGCGCCAGGCTCTGCGATTCAGCAGGCTCCAGGCCAAGCAACAGACCGGCACCTGAATGCGTGCTGGGTTTGGCTCCGCGGCCTATGGGGTCTACCAGGCCGTACCACCCCGCTGCCGCAAGCCTGTCGAGCGCAGGGGTATAAGCAGCCTCAAGTGGAGTCTGCCCGTCCAGAGACTCCACCGGCAAATCCCCCAGCCCATCGACAATGAACAAGACGCATTTGTGCCTCACGTTTGACATGCTTTAGCAAGGGCTCCGGGAAGCTGTGGTCGCAAACAACATTCAGCGTGAGGACCTGGCCCGCGTTGGCGCCCCGGCCTGCATCAGCAAGGGCACTGACTTTTGCCAGGTCTTGCCGGCGAGTTGTTTGCGAGTGCGTCCGACTATGCGGCCAAAAACACGCTCAGGCTTGCCCTGGAAATGCTGGGCAATTTTCTGGTTTACTATGCTGATCAGCTGGAAAATAGCCGTTTCCCGGTCGACGTTGGGGATGATGGGAGTATCGCAACGCTCCGCTTCACCAAGCACCACGGATTGCAAGCGCCAGATGGAATCAAATTTGTTCAGGTACTTCCTGGCCCGACGACGCGGTTCATTTGCACTACGCCCGAGCAACCGGGCTTTCAGTTCCTTCTGCTCCAGTACACCAAGCGTAACGTGAACGACCACCGCATCCGTGTCGCGGGGCAGCATTTGCACCAGGCTGGGGTGGACGTGAACGCCTTCAAGGATGAGCGGTGTGCTTTCGCGGATGGCGCGTTGCATGACCGATTCGCAAGCCAGGGCCAGCAGGTCTGTCTGGATGCGGTATCCCTCGGCGATCAGCAGGTCCTTGTTACGATCTTTCTTGTCCTGGATCGGCAGGGTGCGCCAGGCATCAAAAGAGGAACAATGCAAAATTGGCAGCAGCTTCCGTGGGATCATTGAGCGCATGACTTCGCGCAACATATCCGTGGACTGGGTACGGACAATATCCAGTCTGTGCCCGATTTCGTTGGCAATAGAGCTCTTGCCGCTCCCCACCGCACCGCAAATCAGCAACAGGAGAGGGCGATCACTGTGCTGGAATTCTGACCAGCCCAGGTACTGGCTTGCTGCGCTTTTGCCCAGTTCCTGCTGCAGACAAAGATAAGTCAGGTAACCCAGTTGACACGTTGCAATACTGCTGACACCGGCAGCCAACAACTGGTTGTAAATACTCGTGGTGATTTGCTCGGCATCTTTCGAGCGAATAGCGCTGGATTGAAGGTAGCGCTGGTGTTTGTCGCGGGAAAATGCACTCTCTGTTCCGTTCACGTCAATGACCTTGATTTTGGTCGGAGCTATCGAGGGTGCGCGATACTGAGTGAGAACAGACTTCTCGTGCGTTGCGGTCAGCAGACCATCAACCAGCTTGCGCAATTGCTGCGTTGAGATTTCGTCGATTTCCGTTAACGCAGTTCGGACCTGGTTTGCCAGCTCGAAAGATGCATCGAATGGCAGGCCTGAACTGATCAGGTTACGGATCAGGATGCCGCGCAGAAAAGGCACGCGGGTATGTTCCTGCTTATTGGTGACGAAGGTTTTCAAGGATGCCTGCCGGGTATTCCCCAGGTAGTTTGAACCACGTGATGGAAAAGCCATAAATCGAGCTTGGAACAGACATTATGATTGGCTGCGCAGGGGCGGCGCAAGTTGACCGGCGGTTTGCCTTGCCCATAACACCGCCGCATTTGTAAAATCCGCCGACATTGTCGAGAATACGCCCCTTGTCCATTTCCGGCAGCGCCCTTTTCCGGGCCCGAAACCTAGATTTGGACCAGGAACTCTTATAAGGACATTACGTGAAGCACAAGTCTTCCGCCGATTTCGCGCACCCGCCTGAAGTTCACATGGACTCTGCTACTTATCCGCTCATTGAGGCGGGTGATGCGCCGCCTTACTTGACTTATAACAGTAGTGGTTCCACCCGGGCATTGCTCGTGGCCGACCACGCCAGTTCGTCTTTCCCGGCCGCCATGAACCAGTTGGGCCTGGAGGACTGGGTGCTCGACCGGCATGTTGCCTGGGACATCGGGTCCGACCAATTAACCCGCTACCTCGCTGACCTGCTTGACGCACCTGCAATCCTGGCGGGTTTCTCACGCCTGATCATTGATCCCAACCGGAAACTGGATGACCCCACTGCTTTCGTGGAAATCAGTGACGGCATTTCCATCCCGGGCAACCGTGCACTGAGCGCGGAGCAGAAAGCCTTGCGCGTGCAGTCATTTTTCGAACCTTACCACGGGGAGATTGCACGGCGCCTTAACGATTTCCAGTCCGGTGGGACGATGCCGGCACTGATATCCATTCATACCTGTACACCGGTGTTCGCCCAGTTTGTCCGTCCCTGGCATATCGGGGTTATGTGGGACAAGGATCCGCGTATTGCCCTGCCAATGATGGACAGGCTGCGCCAGGTCGAAGGCGTGTGTTGCGGTGACAATGAACCGTATTCCGGGCGCCACTCCCACGATTTCACCATTGATTACCACGCGGAATCCGCAGGGCTGCCGCATGTGGGTATTGAAGTGCGCCAGGACCTTGTCAGGGACGCCGCCGGCGCACGGAAATGGGCTGGCATCCTGGCTGCAGCGCTGCAGGACATTCTCGCGGACGAAGCGCTGTATTGTCGCCTGGATAAAAAACCCACCCCGGCCGGGGCCAGCTAGCAAGCCGCACCCATTGTGTGGTGCTATTCGTGTGCAGGTTTTAAAGCATGGCGGATTTTAACGCATGGCATGCAGAGGCATAATTGCGCCCGGTTCAGGGGTTTTTCTTGTGGAGAGAATCTATGTGGTTTACCCGTAGCCAGTATTTTTTATGCGCCTTGACCCTGTTGATCTGCGCCACGGCTGCAGCGCAGGAAGATAAACCCACCACCAGCCTGCCCTACACTCCCAGCCTGGACCCCCAGGCCATGGATACGGGCGCAGACCCCTGCGTTAACCTGTACCAGTATGCCTGCGGAGGATGGATCAGGAACAACCCCATTCCAGCAGACCAGTCTGGCTGGAGCACCTACGCCAGGACGTATGTTGATAACCAGCGCTATCTGTGGGGCATTCTTGAGCAGGCTGCAGGTGAAAACCCGCAACGCACTGCCACCCAGAAACTGATCGGCGACTACTTTGCGGCCTGTATGAATACCACGCGTATTGAAGAGCTGGGAAGCTCGCCGCTGGATCATGAACTGGGTGATATCGCCGCGCTTGACGATAAATCGAAGCTGGGCGAAACCCTCGGTAAACTGATCCGGAAGACCGACTCAGCGGTGTTTTTCCTGGGTGTTGGCTCGGAACAGGACGCCCTCGACTCTTCCATCATGATCGGCGGAATTTATGCCGGTGGTCTCGGCCTCCCTGACCGTGACTACTATCTTGACGCGAGCGAAGACAAGCTGGCGACGCGACTGGCCTATCGCACCCACGTTGCAGCCATGTTTGAATTACTGGGTGAAACACACGATCAGGCCAAAGAGTCCGCTGCTATCGTGATGCGCTTTGAAACTGCCCTCGCAACGGCCAGCCTCACCCGGGTTGAACAACGCGATCCCCACACTGTGTATCACCGCAAAACTTTGCAGGAACTCCAGGCCGCCTGGCCGGCGTTCGACTGGCCCGCACTGTTCCAGCTAGCGGGCCTGGCTCCCGAGCCCTGGCTCAACGTATCCCAGCCGGAATTCCTCAACGCAGCACAGACTCTCATTGCAGGCGAATCTCTGGATGACCTGAAAACCTACCTGCGCTGGGGATTGGTGAATACCCGGGCGACCCAGCTGTCCAGTCCGTTTCGTGACCAGGATTTTGCATTTTACGAAGGCATTCTGCGCGGAGTGAGCAAGCAAAAGTCCCGCTGGAAAACCTGTGTTGGCAAAGTGGACGAGCAATTGGGTGAAGCACTGGGCCGCGAGTTCGTAGAGCGTAACTTCCCTCCGGAAGTCCGGGACGATGCACAACGCATGAGCCTGCAGATCCAGCAGGCGATGTTCGAGCGCATTAACGAACTGGCCTGGATGAACCCGCAAACACGCACGCAGGCACACGACAAACTGAAAAAAATGCGCGGCAAGATCGGTTATCCCAACCAGTGGCGGGACTATTCACCGATTCGCGTCAGCCGGGACGATTTCTATGGCAACGTCAGCCGTGCCGCCGAGTTTGATCTCAAACGCCAGATGTCGCGCATCGGCAAGCCCGTTGACCGGGATGAGTGGTTTATGACGCCCGCGACGGTAAATGCCTACTACAACCCGTCCATGAACGATATCAATTTTCCGGCCGGTGTTTTGATACCACCCCTGTACGACCCGAAAATGGACGCAGCCCCCAATTACGGCAATACCGGTGGAACCATAGGACACGAACTGGTGCACGGCTTCGATGATGAAGGCAGGCAATTCGATGGTGACGGCAATCTGCGTGACTGGTGGACGGAGCAGGATGCTGCGGCGTTCGAGCAAGGAGCGAAATGTATCCGCGACCAGTATGCAAGCTACCGGATCATTGATGAGATTTTCATCAATTCAGAATTAACTGCGGGCGAAGACATCGCCGACTTCGGTGGCCTGCTGCTGGCCTGGCAAGCATGGAAACTGGAAACTGCCGGCCAGAGTTTGCCGGTGGTTGATGGCTTGACGCCGGACCAGCGCTTTTTTGTGGGCTTTGCCCAGTGGGCCTGTGCCGATGAGCGACCGGAGTCCTTGCGCGTGCATGCAGCAACCGATCCGCATTCGCCACCCATGTACCGGATCAATGGTGTTGTCGTGAATATGCCGGTGTTCGGCACAGCTTTTAATTGTCCTGCGGATGCACCGATGGTTAAACCGGCGGCGGACATCTGCCGCATCTGGTAAGCGCGGATTGCTCTACACCGCAAGCAGGCGCGCGGCGGCTTCGCGCAGGGTGTCATCACCCTTGGCAAAGCAAAAGCGGACCACGCGCTGCTCCTGAGCACGTTCATAGAACACCGATACCGGTATGGCCGCGACCTTGTAGTCCCGGGTCAGGCGGGCGGTAAATTCGATATCATTTTCGTCGCTGACGGAACTGTATTCGGCCAGTTGGAAAAATGTGCCGGCGCTGTTCGGCAGATGGAAAGCTGAAGGCGCCAGCAAGCTGCGAAACAGGTCGCGCTTTTGCTGGTAAAAGGCGGCCAGCCCGAGGTGATATTCCGGGCATTCGCGCAGGAAATCAGCGAGCGCGTACTGCAGGGGTGCGTTGGTGCTGAAGTTGATGAACTGGTGGATGCGCAGGAATTCCTGCATCAGCGCTTTTGGCGCCACGCAGTAGCCAACGCGCCAGCCTGTGGCATGGTAGGTCTTGCCAAACGAAAACACCGCGAAGGTCCTGCTGGCGAGTTCTGGGTAACGCAACAGGCTCAGATGAGCTTGCCCGTCGAACACGATATGCTCATAGACCTCGTCTGATACCAGGCAGACGCGACTGCCGGCGGTGATCTCGTGCAGGCAATCGATATCCTCCTGCGACCAGGTGGTTGCAGACGGGTTGTGCGGTGTGTTCAGCATGATCAGGCGGGTGCGCGCATTGACCATACTGCGCACCCGCTCCCAGTCAATTCGAAAGTCCGGGTAGAACGTGGGAAGGCGGCGCACAATGCCGCCGTTGAGAATCACTGCAGGGGCATAGGTATCGTAGGAGGGGTCGAACAGTATGACCTCATCCCCCGGGTGCACCACGGCAGACACCGCACAGTAGATGGCCTCCGTGGCGCCCGGTGTTATCGTGATTTCACTGTGCGGATCAATCACCCGGCCATATAGATCCTGGACTTTGCAAGCAATCTGATCACACAGTTCGGGGACGCCAGCCAATGGTGCATACTGGTTATGCCCGTGCTGCATGTGCCAGGCAACGCGCTCACGCAGAAGCGGTGGCCCGTCGAAATCCGGAAAGCCCTGCGCCAGGTTGATCGCGCCATGCTCCAGTGCCATGCGCGACATCACGGTAAATATCGTGGTGCCCGCGCCAGGTAGCTTGCTTTTCAATTCCAACATGACATCAAATGTACCAGAGATTACCTATTTATTTTGCCTTGGCGGCAGGAGACCCTAACGTGCAGTTGCTAAGTGAGTTGCAGGCCCGTGTTTTGGGCTGCCTGATTGAGAAAAAAGAAACCACGCCCGAACAATACCCCTTGACCATCAATTCACTGCGACTGGCCTGCAACCAGAAAACGGCCAGGAACCCGGTGAGCACCTATACCGAAGGCGAGGTTGGGCATGCCGTGCGTGAACTCATCACCATGGGTTTCGCCCGCGAGGCATGGGGCGCGCGCGTGGCCAAGTATGAACACGAAGCCGCCAAGGCCCTAGGCGTGCAGGGCAAAGCGCTGGCCCTGCTGTGTCCCTTGATACTGCGCGGCCCGCAAACAGCAGGTGAGCTCAAGGCCAACGCGCAACGCTTGTTCGTTTTCGAGGATGTGGATGATGTTGCGCACATGCTGAGCCGGCTTGCTGAGCAGGAACCGTCCCTGGTGGTATGCCTCCCACGCCAACCGGGACAGAAGGAAGAACGCTATGCCCACCTGCTCTGTGGCGAACCCGTGATTACGGAAATGTACTTTGCAGCCACATCCCCATCGGCGGGCAAACACCATGAACTGGAAGAGCGGATAAGCGCACTGGAGGTGCAGGTTGCCGAGCTGTTGAGCCGCCTGTCATGACCTCACGGGTCGAGACAACGGTCGAATCGGGCATTGCCTGCGTGCGCCTGAACCGCGCGGACAAGCGCAATGCCCTGGACCTGGATATGTTCAAGTCCCTGGCGCAAGCACAACAACAGGTGCGCAGGCAAAGAGGTATCAGGGCGATCATCCTGCAAGGCGACGGCGAGGATTTCTGTACCGGGCTGGATGTGAGCTCGATGATGTCCAACCGCAAGGCAATGCTCCACCTGCTCTGGAAATGGCTGCCCTGGCAGGCCAACCTCGCACAACAGGTCAGTGTCGGGTGGCGCCGATTGCCGGTTCCCGTAATTGCCGCGATTCAGGGGCGTTGTTGGGGTGGCGGTATGCAGATTGCCCTCGGCGCAGATTTTCGCATCGCCCACCCGGACGCCAGTTTTTCTGTAATGGAAGGCAAATGGGGGCTGATTCCTGATATGGGTGGAACCCTTGCATTGCGTGAACTGATGCAGCGCGACCATGCCATGCACATTGCCATGACCGCAGAAACACTCAATGCCAGCACAGCGCTGGCACTGGGATTGGTCACTGAAGTGAGCACGGACCCGTGTGCATCGGCCCATCAGCTTGCGCGCCTGTTGTCACAACGTTCGCCGGATGCTGTGGCGGCAGTCAAGCGCCTGTACCGGAAGAGTTGGACCGGCAGTGAAGGTGCCGCACTCGCGCGCGAAACGCTGTACCAGTGGCGAATCCTGGCAGGTTCGAACCAGGCCATTGCGATCAGGCGTCAGCTCGGCAAGGATATTCCGTTTAAAACCTGAAGCTTATTTGCCGACACACAAGGCGAACTGATCCGCCAGTATGCCCATGCCCTCTTCGAGGTGCTCAAACGGGATTGTGAGCGGAGCCAGCAGGCGGATTACATTGCTGCGCACGCCGCACGAAAGTATCAGCAAACCATTCTTGCCTGCTGCCGCAACCAGCGCCTTCGTCAGGTCGGCGTCCGGCTGGTTTACATCACCGTTGCGCACCAGTTCCATGGCCACCATGGCGCCTTTGCCGCGAACGTCCCCGATACGGTCCGGAAACTTTACCTGCAAGGCGTGCAAGCCTTTCTTCATGCGTAGGCCAACTTCCAGCGCCCTGTCGCACAGTTTCTCCCGCTGGATCACTTCGAACGCAGCCAGGCCGGCGGCGCAGCCCAGCGGGGAACCGGCATAGGTACCGCCCAGTCCACCGGGGTCCGGCCCGTCCATGACATCGCGTTTGCCAATGACGGCGGCAATGGGAAAACCCCCTGCAATACCTTTGGCCAGTGTGATGATATCGGGCTGTACATCTTCATGTTCGCAGGCAAACATCTTGCCGGTGCGACCAAACCCGGTCTGGATTTCATCGCAAATGAAAATGATTCCATGCCGGTCGCATACTTCCCGCAAACTTCCCAGGAATCCATCCGGCACCGGGTAGAAACCGCCCTCGCCCTGCACCGGTTCGATAACGATGGCGGCCACGCGTGCCGGCTCAATGTCATTCTTGAACAACTGCTCCAGCGCATGCAGGGAGTCCGCGGCGCTGACACCCAGGTATTCGGCCGGAAACGGCGCATGGTAAATTTCCGGGGTGAATGGCCCAAAACCTTTTTTGTATGGCACGACCTTGCCGGTCAGGCCCATGCACAGGTTGGTACGTCCATGGAAGCCCCCGCTAAACGCAATGATTCCAGGCCGGCCCGTGCGGGCGCGTGCGATCTTGACTGCGTTCTCAATCGCCTCGGCGCCGGTTGAAACCAGTACCGCACGGGCATCCTCGAAAGGCGCAATGCCCGTTAGTTTTTCCGCCAACTCAACGGCGTTGGTGTACGGGGTGATCATGATGCAGGTGTGGCTGAACGCAGCTACCTGCTCGCTAATGGCCTTGACGATATCCGGGTGGCTGTGGCCGGTATTGACTACCGCAATGCCTGCGGCGAAATCAATGTAGCGCTTGCCTTCGATATCCCATACTTCGGCATTGCGCGCCTTCTGAATGAAAACCGGCAGCATGTTTCCCATGCCACGGGCAAAAACCTTGTTTTTTCGCTCTTGCCACTGTGCATTGTTCATAGTACCTACGGATCCTCTTTATCCAATGGGGACTTCAACGGAAACGGATCGCGGTCCGATCCTTTGATTGACGCAATAACACCCACTGTCATGATGCCGATGATGAGGCCCATCGATACTCCGGTCGGGATGTGGTAGTGGTTGCTAAGCATCATCTTCACGCCTACGAAAGCGAGAATGAACACCAACGAGTGCTTCAGGTAGCGGAATTTTGCCATGTAACCAGCCAGCACAAAATACAGTGAACGCAAGCCGAGAATGGCAAACAGATTCGACGTGAAGATGATAAAGGGATCGCGCGTCACCGCAAATACCGCAGGAATGGAATCCACCGCGAACATGACATCGCTGGTTTCCACCATGAGCAAGGCAAGAAATAGTGGAGTGCCCACGGTCCTGCCGTGAGATTTCACGAAAAAATGGGTGCCGTGGTATTGGTTGGTGAACGGCAGCCAAGTGCGCGCGAGTTTCACCAGCGCGTTTTCTCCCGGTTCGACCGTTTCCTGCCTCAGGATGAGCATTTTTACTGCCGTGTAGATCAACAGTGCACCAAAGACGTACACGACCCAGTCAAAGGTATTGATCAAGGCAACGCCCAGCCCGATCATCAGACCACGCAAAACTACTGCGCCTATGATGCCCCAGAACAGGACGC